>JANPIK010000077.1:0-33159 GCA_031424935.1 Polaromonas sp. | reverse complement strand
CCATCGCGCAGGCGTCCAAGCACCAAGCCACTCAATACTTCTGAATCCTTCTCCATCACATGTGTCCACCTTGTTTGCGTGGACACCAGCATTCCAGATTTCTCGTCTCAGAGATAGGGTGTGGTTTATGGAGCGCTTACTTTAAGACGCGCATTCAGTGCATCCTGCTCGCCCTCAATCTCTCGAAGTCGCTGGGTTATCAACCTGCTTCCCTGCCCATCACTTTGCTCAATGGCATCCACGTAACGTTTGGCGCGCTCGTCGAGTTCGGAGAGCTTAGCCGTGGCCTCATCAATGGCCGCCCGAGCAAGTCGTAAGGCTTCGGTATCTTGGAACTGCCCGAACTCCAATGTTGCCAACCAGGAAAATCCGTGGTCAATGATGGCCGCTTCACTGATGGACCGGCAGTCACTTTTGCCAGCAATTTGGCCGAGGCAATAGTAGCGGGCATAGCCGCGCTTCCAAGGGGCCTTGCGCTGCATTTTTTCCCCACAGCGGCAATAGAAGAGGCCCGCCAGAACGTCGGCCTTGACGCCGCGTATGCGAGGTATGCCGCTGCGCCCATCGAGAGCAACGTGAACTTTTCCCCAAAGTTCATCGGTGATCACACGCGGGAAGTAGTCGGAAACAGGGCTGCCAAGTGGAACCAGCGCGCCATCGATCATCTGTTTCGGTTGCCACTCTCCAAGCACCCGTCGGTCCCGAACCAGCCGGCTGATCTGGGTATGCTCCCACCGCGTATTTGTGTTCGCCCGATCCCGCCACGGCAATGCCCAACCTTCCGCATTGGCTAGTCGGGCAATGGCAATTCCTCCGAGTCCTCCCGCAACACGCTCGAAGACCAAGCGTACCGACTCGGCCTTCTTGTCATCCAATTCCCATCCTTCCCGGTCTTCACGTGGATAAGCCCATCCCGGCCCATGGCCATGGGAAACAACCGGCAGTCGGGCATCGCGCTTTTTTGCGAATGCTGCGCGTACCCGCTTCGCTTTCGTTGCGCTTTCTTCGTGTGCCCGCGCAAACAAGAGCACGGACATCATGAAGTTCATGGTGTCATTGATGTTGTCCTGATTCCATTCCTTGCCGTCTAGCAACGAAACCACTCTCACGCCCGCACGCACTATCGACGTGAGCAAGGCAATCGCATCCGTGAGGTGATTCCGAGAAAGACGGTCCAGGCTTTCGACCAACAAAATGGAGCCTTTGGGTACCTTTCCATCTTTGGCTGCAAGCAGAAAGGCAGCTAGTGCGCCGTCCGTCGCGTTTTTTCCCGTGTACGCTGATGTTGCGATGTCCGATATCTCGAACTCTTCATCAAGTTCGTAACCATGCTCGACGCACCAAGCCCTGGCCGAAGCCGTTTGTCGTTCTAGGCTGTGGCCGTGCGCTTGGCGACCGGAGGAGAAGCGGCGATAGGAGTAAACGCGTGTAGAAGTCATACCCGTATTTTGCGGGTTTTTTGACGTACTAGCTACCACCTCGCCACACCGGCTGTAGCAGCGCTGGCGCGCACCGAGCACATCTACAAAGACCAGCGCTTTTCAGACCATGCGCCGATGACGGTGGATTACGACCTCACACTCTAACGATCGGCATGCGCCGGGAAGCGGCCCCCCGCAGTAGGTCAATGCTTTGGTGAATAGCCGTACAAACGGGGTAATATCTGCTTACAAAGGGAGTGATCAGCATCGGTACAGGTCATCCTTCCTGATCTGAACCGTTTCACGCGAAAATTCAAGAAAAAATGAAACTTCTAATTTCGGCTGACCCAAAGGTCCTGCAATGCTGATTTCCCGAGGGGAAGTTTTGTGGCGTGCGATTTTGCTGTCGCTGCTATTGCAGGTTCTTCCTTGTGCGGCGTCCGCGGCCAATGATTCTGCAACCCGCGACATCCACCGCACCGTTCACATTCGCGGCTCTATCACCTTTGAAACCATCGTCCGGTCGCTGGCCGAACAATACATGCGCCACCACCCTTCCAGCACAGTGGTGGTCAGCGGTGGTGGCACGTCGCGCGGCTATATCACCCTGCTGGACAACACGGCCGATGTGGCGATGGTCAGCGGCGCTCCATCGGAAGGCACCCAGGAGGAGATCAACCGGAGCGGCGTGAAACTGGTTAACATGCCGTTCCGGCGGGTCGCTATGGCACCCGTCGTTCACTTCAGTAACCCAGTGAGCGACCTGAGCGCCATCCAGTTGCGCGAGATTTTTACGGGCCGCATCAACAACTGGAAGGCGGTCGGCGGAAAAGACGCGCCCATCAATGTCTACATCGGCCCGCCAGGCGACGGCATCACCAACACCTGGAGCGAGAAGGTGCTGGGAGATGCGGATACCTTCACACCCAGAGCACGCAACGCAGAACTAGAGCAGCGCATCACCGGCGTGGGAGCCGACCCTCTTGGCATCACGTATCTCGCTACCGAGTCACTCAAAAACCAGGCGCTCAAGGTTTTGTCGGTCGACAAGGTCATGGCGGGCGCAGACAGCGTCCTCAGTGGCCGCTACACGCTGATGGCACCACTGATGTTTGTCACGCGGGAAAAGCCGGCACCCGAGGTGCAGAAATTTTTGCAGTTTGTGAACAGCCTGTCTGCGCCCATATCCAATTCGGTCTTTGCCCTGCCAGCCACACCGGCAGCATCAACTGCGCCAGTCGCCCGATGAACAGACGCTATCTTGCAGGCGGAATTGCTGCAGCCCTTGCCGGGATTGCCGCGTATCCGGTATGGCAATGGGTACAAAGTCGCGGTGCCCCCGCCCGGCACAACGCCTTGCTCGTTGGCGGCGCGTCGGCCATGTATGAGCTGAACATTGCGCTGGGTAAGGAGTTTGAAAAGAAGTACGGTGTGCAGGTCATTGTGGAGCGCGGCGGTTCATTACAAGGCCTGCTGGCGGCCAAGAGGCATGCCATCGATATTGCCGCCATGGCGCGCGACCTTCAAGGCGCAGAGGCAGAAACACAGGCACACAACCATCTGATTGCCAGAGACGCCATCGCGATCGCGGTGAACGCCAAAAGTCCTCTCAGACAACTGCGCAAGGAACTGGTTCATGACGTTCTGACCGGCAAAATTGACAACTGGAAAATGCTGGGTGGCCCCGCTGTTCCGATTGAGATCGTGATGCGCCCGCGTGATTCGGCCACCAGCCGTTTTGTCAGCGAGGTTGTCCTTGCCGGTGCTGACCTGTCCCTGAAAACGCAGATCAGAAAAACCAAGGAAGACGTGCTGGAATTCATTCGCCAGAATCCGCATGCCATAGGTTGCGTCGCGACTGACGACAGCGGTTCGTACCGTGACATTGTTTTGCTTGAAATTGACAATATTCCAATCACGCGCGCGACGGTGCTCAGTGGCCGCTACCCTTACGCGCGCTCCCTGTACCTGTTGACCTTCGGGGAAGCGCGCAAGCAGGTGCTCGATTTCATTGCCTTGGCAGAATCACCCGCAGGCCAGGCAATCGTGGACCGCACCGGTTTCATCCCGGTGCGCTAGGGGCTGTCAACACCATGGCCAACGAAGCACGCGGCATACTGAACGACTGGCTCCAGCGCATACAGCGCAATGAGCGCGTACGAAAGACGCTGGCGTTTCTGCTGGTCGCAGTCCTGCTGGGCATCGCCGGGCATTATGTCTATGAGGTGTTGCCCCGAACCTATTCGCTGAAGATCACGGGTGGCGATATTCTGGGCAACCGACACTACCTGGCGGCTGCCTTGCGCGATGAAGTGTTGCCCAACAGGGTACGTCTTGACGTGCTGCCGTCAGAGGGCTCACAAGAGGCGCTGACTCGGGTTTCCAACGGTTCGCTGGACTTCGCGCTGATACAAGGCGGGCTGGAACTGCCTTTTGAGAATGTGGTTCATGTCGCCAACCTCGCGCCTGAGCTGCTGCACTTTCTGGTGCGCCCTGACATCAAGGACATTGCCGGCATGCGCGGCGTTCGCATCAACCTGGGCAGCAAAAAGGGGGGCACGCGGGTCATTGGCAAAGAGTTGCTGGAATTTTCTGGCTTGCGGGACGGCGTGGACTATGTTGAAACCAATCTGGGGACGGAGGACTTGCTGGCATTGCGCAAGGACCAAATCCCGGATGTGATTGTTATCACGTCGTTCGCACCGTCAAACGTCGCGGACTACATCGTCAGGCAGTATGGCTACAGCCTGCTGGAAATCCCCTTTCCCAGCGCACTGGCGTTGCGCCAGGGCTGGGCTGCTGACAGCAAAGTCATGGCTTACATGTACAGCGTTCAGCCGCCGGTACCGCCGCGCGATGTCAAGACAGTGGGCGTCAATCTGCAGCTGGTTGCGAACGCCCATCTGGACCCGCGTGCCGTGTTTAAGGTGCTGGAGGGCGTGTACAGCCCTGATCTCCAGATGCATCTGAAGATGAAGTTTGATGAAGACAAGATTCTGGAATCCTCGAGTTACCCGCTGTCCAGCGGCACACGACTGTTCATGGACCGTAAAAATCCGTTTCTGTCGCAGGCCACCCTCAAAAAGGTCGAATCACTTTTCGGCCTGATACTTTCTGTCGCGTCAACATTGATTGTGGTGTTCAAGTGGTTCAAGGGCGCTCCTGCCGAGGCGGTCAAACCCGAGACGGAAGATGCATTTTTCGTTGCCCTGATCGAACGCGTGCTTGCGGTAGACGGCACCATCGATGCGTCACCAGGGGCAGCGCTTGCATTTGACCAGCTTGACGCTTTGCAGAAAGAGCTCTCTGACATCAAGGCAACCGCCATGCGTCGCCTGACAAACAACGGCCTGCTGGCCAATGCCAATCTGGTGCCACAGCTCTTTTCTTCCATCACGGATTCGCGTGCCCGGCTTGAATTTATAAGGGGAAAACCATGACCACCCGCCTGACGCATGATTTGCTGCGTGATGTTCGCCGCGCTGGTTCTGCCCTGCTTTGGGTGATCGGCCTCGGCCTGTCCGGGTGCGCTGCTGTCGCGCCATCCGGCATGCCGCCAGGTGCAGCCTATGAGGCGGCGATTGCCGATGCGGCAGTGGCCAGCCCCCGCAAGGTCACGGCATTGATGCCCTTGCCTCAGGGTGACAGGGTGCGCGTCGTGTCCTGGGTGACAGAAAGCCGCACGCCGTGCAAAGCGCCCGACACAAGCTGCACAACCACCACGCCGCCAGACCGGATCTGGGTCACGCTGGCAGGTGAAGTGCAGGCGCGTTGCAGAGCCTGGGGCCTGCAGGGCGACACACTGCGCCAGCGCCTGGAGCAACTGCTGGGCCTGCCGCTGGACCCGCCGGTGCAATTTCGCAAAGCGCGGTTTGTGACCATGGAAGTTGCCCGTGAGCGCCTGGACAGGCCCTGCCTGGGCATTGATGACACCAACCCGCAAAGCCCGGTTTGCACGCTTGGCATACAGGCCAGCAGGCCAGCTGATGTACGCGACTATGTTCTTCGGCAAATGGCGGACTCTTTTATAGTAGGCGGATCCTCAGGTCCTGGCTACCCGTTCACACGACTGGGTTATACCTACGACTGGAACCAAGTCAATGCCCAGCCCAACCACTATGGCGCGTCTGAATTTTTAGTCCAGGCCAACACGCCTGCGACCGTCGTCACCCAGCAAGACACCGACGCTTATTGCACACTTCCCTAATCACGTATTGTGGTGTCTTTGCTGTCTCGCTATCTGACCGACGCCTGCCGTGCAGAATTGTCGACACGTGTAACGCCTAACGGCTTTCGGTTGATGGATGTGATTCGCTCAGGCCTGCGCCACGCGGACAGTAGCGTAGGTATTTATGCGCCTGACGGTCAGAGCTATGACGTTTTTCGTGAACTGTTTGAACCTGCACTTGCAAGTTTCCGTGCGCCATTTTCAGCTCCGCGTGCGGATCTGGCATGCCTGAATCCACCAGCGGTTGTCTCCACCAGAATCAGGATGGCGCGCAATCTGGTCGGCCATGCATTTCCAGCTGGCATGTCAAGTTCAGATCGGCTGCGTGTACAAGAAAAAATATCGCACGCCTGTCACTGCCTTGCGGACGATTTTAAGGGCACCGTCACGCCACTGAGCGACGTGTCGCAAGAAACACTGGATGACATGATCACGGCTCAAATGGCCTTTGGGCCGCAAGACAAGTACATGGCGGCAGCGGGCATTCACAACGATTGGCCGATTGGGCGAAGCGTCTTCAACACACAAGACAAACAGTTGTCCCTATGGATCAATGAAGAAGACCATCTGCGCGTTGCTGTCGTCATGCCCGGCGCGTGTGTATCGGCCTGCTATCAGCTGATGACTAGAGTCATCGTACGCTTGGCAGCGCATTTGGACTTTTGTAAGGATGCGCGACTAGGTTTTTTAACCAGTTGCCCCAGTAATGTGGGCTCTGCCATGCGCGTGAGCTATAGGGTGGATCTGCGCCGCAATGCCGCGCAGGAATCACACCTACAACAGCTGAAGTCCGGAGGCATTATTCAAATCCGTGACATTGCGGGCGAACACGCCCCGCGCACTGGTGAACTGATAGACATCAGTTTTCGCCATCGGGTGGGCATTTCTGAAACACATATGCTAAGAGACATTGCAGCGCTTTTCTGACCACTCGCAGGTGACTGGGGACTGCAAATTGATGCTGAAAACATGGGAAATCATGTCGGTTCCTTTTTAGCACCGAGCGTATGAACAAACGGCTCTTTTTCTGACAAAAGAGTGCGACTGATACTTGTCTGAATATTGTCTTGACGGGGTTAAGGTCGACGATCTGACTTCATTCAGTCGCCCTGCTTCACCCCTTTTTCACACCGCCTGGCTTCCCAGCAAGCTTTCGGGCACCCCAAGGACATGACATGAAAATCTTGATGGTTTTGACCTCGCACGACCAACTTGGCGACACCGGCAAAAAAACCGGCTTTTGGCTTGAAGAGTTTGCCGCGCCGTACTATGTTTTCAAAGACGCGGGCGCTGACATCACTGTGGTGTCCCCAAAAGGCGGTCAGCCGCCGCTGGACCCGAAGAGCGACGCACCCGACTCGCAAACCGACGCTACGCGCCGTTTCAAATCAGACGCTGCTGCGCAGGCGGTTTTGGCCCACACCGGCAAACTCACTGGCGTGTCAGGCCATGATTTTGATGCCTTGTTTTACCCCGGCGGTCATGGGCCTTTGTGGGACTTGGCAGAAGACAAACAGTCCATCACATTGATTGAGTCTATGGCGGCGGCGGGTAAAACCATATCAGCCGTGTGCCACGCGCCCGGAGTCTTGCGCCATACCAAGGCAGCAGACGGCACGCCGTTGGTCAAAGGCAAAAAAGTGACTGGCTTTACCAACACCGAGGAAGCTGCGGTACAGCTCACAGACATCGTGCCCTTTTTGGTGGAGGACATGTTGGTCAAAAACGGCGGCATGTACAGCAAAGGGGCTGACTGGCAGCCCTACGTGGTGACAGACGGCAAGCTCATCACGGGTCAAAACCCAGCGTCGTCTGAGGCCGCAGCGCGCGCTGTGTTGCAGCAATTAAAAAGCGGGCATTAACGATCAGCCTTTTAGCTATTCAAACCTATTCATTCATCCACTCATGCGCCTGGCGACCCAATGGACATAGCCACGACACTGGCACCGCTGTCGTCTGCCCAGGCGTTTGAAAACCTGCTTAAACAAGTTGACAGCGCGTTAAGCCACGGCGCACGTTTGGTCATCGGTGGTAAGCGCATGGCTGGCGAGGCTGGCAATTTCATGCAGCCAACCATCCTGGCCGACATCAGCGCTAACAACCCGGCTTACAAATAGGAGGTTTTTGGCCCAGACGCGCTGCTTTTTCGCGTCAAAGACGAAGATGCCGCCGTGGCGCTAACCAACGACTCACCGTTTGGTTTGGGTGGCTCGGTCTTTACCCAAGACATTGAGCGAGGGGAGCGAGTTGCACGCCAAATTGACACTGGCATGATGTTCATCAACTCTGGCGCGGTGTCGTCACCTGAACTGCCTTTTGGTGGCGTTAAAAATTCTGACTACGGCCGAGCGTTATCGGGTGCGGGTATTCAGGAGTTTGTGAATAAAAAGTTGATTCGGGTCAATTAACTTTCGTTCGTTGACTCGACGCCAGCGATCAACGCTCTTCAGTTTAAATCGAATCAGGCTTTTATGAATTCACCCCGGGTGCCGAGCCAGCGCATCACGTGTTGCGCGGCTTGCATGGGGTGCTGGTCCAACATCTGCGGCGCCAGCGCTCTGGCCCAGGCCAGCCAGTCGGTATCGACGGCCAGGTCTGCAAACCGCAGCAGGGGCGCGCCGGACTGGCGTGCGCCCAAGAATTCGCCCGGGCCGCGAATCTCCAAATCACGACGCGCAATCTCGAACCCGTCATTGGTTTCCACCATGGCTTTGAGCCGCGCCTTGGCCGTGTCGCCGAGCCGCGCCGCATCACCGGTGGAATACAGCAGCACACACGCCGATGCCGCCGCACCGCGCCCCACCCTGCCGCGCAGCTGGTGCAGCTGGCTGAGGCCAAACCGCTCAGCATGCTCGATCACCATCAGGCTCGCGTTGGGTACGTCCACGCCGACTTCAATGACAGTGGTACTGACCAGCACAGCCATCACCCCGTCGTTGAACAGGCTCATCACCGCTTTTTTCTCAAGCACCGGCATACGCGAATGCAGCAGGCCGACCAGCACCCCGGGCAGGGCTGCAGTCAGTGCTTCATGCGTTTGGGTGGCGTTGGTCAGGTCCAGCACTTCGCTCTCTTCAATCAGCGGGCAAACCCAGTAGACCTGACGGCCCTCGGCAATCTGGCTACGGATGCGCTCGATGACCTCGTCGCGCCGGCTGTCGTTGACAACCTTGGTCACGATGGCGGTACGGCCGGGCGGTAGCTCATCGATGGTAGAGACATCGAGGTCGGCGTAGTAGCTCATGGCCAGCGTACGCGGGATCGGGGTGGCGGTCATCATCAACAGGTGCGGTTCAGTATTACCCGTTCGGGCTGAGCTTGTCAAAGCCATCCCTTCGACAAGCTCAGGGCGAACGGTCTGCGGGGTCATTTTGGACCTCAGCGCCAGCCGCTGCGCGACGCCAAAACGGTGCTGCTCATCAATGATGGCCAACGCCAGATTTTTAAACACCACCTTGTCTTGGATCACTGCGTGCGTGCCCACGACCAAGCCCGCTTCACCACTGGCAATCATGGCCAATGCTTCGCGCCGTTCTTTGGCTTTTTGGCTACCGGTGAGCCAAGCAGTTTTGATGCCCAGCGGTTCCAGCCAGGTGATGAGTTTTCTGAAGTGCTGCTCGGCCAGAATCTCGGTCGGTGCCATCAGCGCACATTGCCAGGCTGCGTCCATGCAGCGCGCGGCGGCCAGTGCGGCCACTACCGTCTTGCCAGAGCCCACATCGCCTTGCAGCAGGCGGTGCATCGGGACGTTTTTTTGCAGATCAGCCGCAATCTCTGCGCCCACACGTTGCTGGGCATGGGTCAGGCGAAAGGGCAAGCGCTCCAGCAGTTGGTCATGCAGCGTGCAATGGGTGTTGCTCAAAGCGTTGACTGTCAAAGGCGGTGCGCGCATGGCTGCGCGTACGCGGCGCGCTTCCAGTTGCGACAGTTGCTGGGCCAGCAGCTCTTCGGCTTTCAGGCGCTGCCAGGCCGGGTGGCTGTGGTCTTCAAAAGTAGACAGTGCTGTGTCAGGTGCCGGGTTATGCAAAAACTGTAGCGCCTCGCGCATATTCCACATGGGCCGCGGCAGGTTATGGCTGCAAAAAGGGGCGGGAATTGTCTCGCTCAGGTCAGCCCGTGCCAGGCCGCCCAATACGGCCTTTCGCAAATAGGCCTGCGGCAAACCTGCGACGGTCGAATAGATGGGCGTGAGCGCACCGGGTAGCTCGCCACCCGCCAATTTAAAGCTGGGGTGAACCATTTCGCGGTTGATGAAACCGCCGCGCAGCTCGCCCCGGGCTCTAACGCGCGCGCCCACACCGAGGGTTTTTTGGTGCGACGGGTAAAAGTTTAAAAACCGCAAAGTACAGGTGTCTGTACCGTCGTCAAGCGTCACCCGCAATTGGCGGCGTGGGCGAAAGGAAATTTCACTGTTCGTGACTTGTCCTTCAATTTGCACCATCTCGCCGTCGCGCGCATCGGTCAGCATGGTGATGCGGGTTTCGTCTTCGTAACGCAGCGGCAGGTGCAAGGCCAGGTCAATATCGCGCCGCAGGCCGAGCTTGTCCAATGCTTTTTGCGCCGCAGTTTTGGCTTGCGCAGGCGCTACAGGGCTGGCTTTGACGGCAGAGGGCATGGGACAATTGTGACCGTATGAAAACCGCTTTTACCCTCAGTGATTTTGATTTTTTGCTCCCCCCGGAACTGATTGCCCAGCATCCGCCCGCGCAGCGCAGCGGCTCGCGCTTGCTGGATGCGCGGGCCCCAGCCTGGGTTGACCGCCAGTTCACCGACTTGCCCAGCTTGCTCCAGCCGGGTGACTTGCTGGTGTTTAACGACACCAAAGTGGTTAAAGCTCGGCTGTTTGGCCAAAAGGCCAGCGGCGGGCGGTTGGAACTGTTGATCGAACGCGTCCTATCGCCTGATGCGAATTCAGGCCATGAAGTCGCCGCACACATGCGGGTCAGCAAAAAGCCGCAACCGGGCGCAGTGATGCTGATGGACGGCGGCTTTACCGCGACGCTGCTGAGCCGCTGGCCAAATGCCGACGGGCCGCTGTACAAATTCAAGCTCAGCAGCGACCCGTATGCGCTGATGGCCGCGCATGGCCACGTACCGCTCCCACCCTACATCACACATGACGACTCACAGGAGGACGAGCAACGCTACCAGACCGTGTTCGCCAAACACCCAGGCGCGGTGGCTGCACCGACTGCAGCGTTGCATTTTGACGAGGCGGTACTGGGCCAGCTTGAAGCGCGCGGCGTGCAGCGTGCCAGTGTGACGCTGCACGTAGGTGCAGGCACATTCCAGCCCGTCAAAGCCGAGAACATTGCCGACCACGTGATGCACTTTGAGCGTTTTGAAGTACCGCCCACCACCTTGCAAGCCGTTGCAGATTGCAAGGCGCGCGGTGGCCGGGTGATTGCGGTTGGCACAACCACCGTGCGGGCGCTGGAGTCACAAGCCAAATTTGGCGCGGCGTGCCATGACACCAATATCTTCATCACACCGGGCTTCAAGTTTGAAGTGACAGACCTGCTGCTGACTAATTTTCATTTGCCCAAAAGCACCTTGATGATGATGGTCAGTGCCTTTGCCGGGTATGAGCACATCATGGGTTTGTACCAACATGCCATTAGGCAGCAGTACCGGTTTTTCAGTTATGGGGATTCGATGCTGCTGCAACACAAAACAACCAGCTAGTGGTGTTTTAGGTGTAATTTTGTGCTCTGGCCCACGTGTTTAATCACTTACTAGCTACAAATTAAATAGCAAACCAGATATCATGGCAATCAAGAGCATTCATTAAAATGTTCGATCAGGTTCTTTTTCAGGCTCGATTTCACCCAAGTCGTCAGCTTTCAAAATTCCGCAATAAGCACTCATCGGCAGTTCAGGGGTGATCACCAATTCAGCGCCACGCACTTCAATATGGACACGTGAACCAGGCTTGATGTCCAGTTTGCTTCGCATGGCAAAAGGAAGAATTACTTGTCCTCTTCTGGACACAATGGCTCGAATTTGCATATTTGCCTTCCATTGGTCAGTGCTATGAGGTGAGTTGAATGTCTTATGGGTATGAAGCCGGAGCTTAAGCCTAATTAAGCACAACACCTTACTGCTTAAAATCGCTCAACTCATTTCTTCCCATGCTCACCTTTCAAGTCCTCACCACAGACCCTAGCAGCCACGCCCGGCGCGGCACTTTAACGCTGAACCACGGCGTCGTGCAAACGCCGATTTTTATGCCGGTCGGCACCTATGGCACCGTCAAAGGCGTGATGCCGCAGTCGCTGCATGAGATGGGTGCACAAATCATTTTGGGCAACACCTTTCATTTGTGGATGCGGCCGGGGCTGGATGTGCTCAAGCAATTCGGCGGGTTGCACAAGTTTGAGGCGTGGTCTAAACCCATATTGACCGACAGCGGCGGCTTTCAGGTCTGGTCGTTGGGTGGCACGGACGGCAAGGGCCGCAAAATTACAGAGGAAGGCGTGGCGTTTTCATCGCCAGTCAATGGCGACAGGCTGTTTTTAACGCCTGAAATCTCGATGCAAATCCAGACTGTGCTCAACAGCGACATCGTCATGCAGTTTGACGAATGCACACCATACGACACGGCAGGCCACATCACCACCGAGGCCGAGGCACGCACGTCGATGGAACTGAGCCAGCGCTGGGCCAGCCGCTGCATGACCGAGTTCGCCAGCCTTGAGAACCCGAATGCGTTGTTTGGCATTGTGCAAGGCGGCATGTTTGAGAGCCTGCGGCAAGAGTCGCTTGACGCCCTTGTTGCGCTGGACATGCCCGGTTATGCAATTGGCGGGGTCAGCGTGGGTGAGCCTAAAGAGGAAATGCAACGCATCATGGCACACACGCCGCATCGCTTACCCAACAATAAACCGCGCTACCTGATGGGCGTGGGCACACCTGAAGATCTGGTCGAAGGTGTAGGCGCTGGGGTTGACATGTTTGACTGCGTGATGCCTACCCGCAATGCTAGAAACGGCCACATGTTCACCCGCTTTGGTGATTTGAAAATACGCAATGCGCGCTATAAAACTGAAGATGCGCCAGTCGACATGACGTGCAGTTGCTACGCCTGCAAGAACTTTAGCCGTGCCTACATGCACCACCTGGACCGCTGCGGCGAAATGCTGGGCCCCATGCTGGCCAGTATCCACAACCTGCATTACTACCTGAACCTGATACAAGAAGTGCGTGACGCGCTGGATGCGGGGCGGTTTGCAGCGTTCACTCTACAGTTTCATGCGGACCGAGCGCGTGGCGTTTGACGTCACGCTGGCCGTCAGCACGTGAAAACCACCGAATGAACATTAACCTGCAGCGCTGGGTAGACCGCTGGGTGGGCATACCGCTTTGCGCGGCGGTGTCTTTGTACGATGTCGTCACGTCGCCATTTAAAGCAAAACCTGCTGCCGCACCTCGCGCGATGGTGATTATTTTGTTGTCGGAAATGGGCAGCTTGGTGTTGGCGCATGACATGTTTGTGCGGCTGAAAACGCGCCACCCGCAAACCGAACTTCATGCGCTGTTGTTTGGTAAAAACCGGGAAATTCTCGATTTGATGCAGGTCATCAAGCCAGAGAACGTGCATACCGTTGATGACAAATCTCTGGTGGGTTTGCTGGTCAGCCTGTGGCGCTGCGTGGTGCAACTACACCGCGCCAACGTGGACGTGGCCATTGACTGTGAGCTGTTCTCGCGCATCAGCAGTTTGTTGTCTTATTTGAGTGGGGCAAGCATAAGGGTAGGCTTTCATCGCCACACGCAAGAAGGCCTGTACCGCGGTTCGCACATCAACCGCCCGGTACCTTACAACCCCTACCAGCACATCAGTTCGCAGTTTTTGACGCTAGCGCGTGCGATTGACTCAACCGCCGTGCCCACCTCCAAACTGACTGTCATGCTGCCAACCCAAGCACCACCGCATGTGCTGCTTGATACGCAGCAGGTGGTTGACATACAAAAACGCCTGGCCAGTGACTACCCGGCCATCGTCAGCAAGCCGCTGGTGCTGGTGTACCCCGGCGGCGGTATTTTGCCGATACGTGCCTGGCCGCTAGAGTCTTACACAGCGCTGTGCAACGGCCTGGTAAATGACGGCTGTGCGGTCGCGGTGATTGGCCTTAAAGACGACCAGCCACTGGCTCAACAACTGCTGGGTCATGTGAAAGCCGCCAACCCTGAAAGCTCAGTGATTGACCTGACGGGTTACACCCGCTCAATTGCCGAATTGCTCGCGCTGTTTCATGTGGCCAAGCTGCTGGTGACGAATGATGGCGGGCCGGGGCAATTTGCGGCGCTCACACCGATCTGGACGGTCATGTTGTTCGGACCTGAAACGCCGGCGCTGTATGCACCGCTCACACCCCAATGCCATTCGTTTTACAGCCAGTGGCCCTGTTCGCCCTGCCTGACTGCGTACAACCACCGCAACAGTTTTTGCGACGGCGACAACCAATGCCTGAAGGTCATTGCGCCCGAGGCTGTGCTTGGCAAGGCGCGCGAATTTTTGGCCCATGCCCGGGCATGTAACTGATGGCCAATTTACGCGGCATCTTCGAGGGCTTGGTCGGCCGCCTGCCCGCGAGATTGCAGCCGATGGCCCGCTGGCGCTTTGTTAAGTTTGGCGCGGTAGGTGCCAGCGGCACCGTCATCAACATCGCTGTGCTGTATGCCTGCCAGGAGTTTTTGTTGCTGCGCATTGCAGATTTTCATGCGCGGCTCAACTACTCGATCGCAATTGCTATCACGCTGGCCACCATCAGCAACTTTTACTTTAATCGCCGACTGACCTGGCGCGACCGCCAAGTTGAGGCCAGCCCGCCGGTGGTGGTGTTGTTTTTCAAGTACGTTGCGGCGGCTGGCGTGTCAATCGCCATCCAGTCGTTGATGACCAAGTCGCTTTCGCTGTATTTGCACTACATCCTGGCTAATTTGGTGGCGATCGGCCTGTCCAGTGTTTTCAATTTTGTGGCCAACGATAAGCTGACCTTTCGCCGTAGCGGCGGCAAGGGCGCACCTTGACTGCACGCCAACGGTCCTATGCGTGGGTAGTGCTGGCCCTTGCGATTGCGCTGGGCTACTTGTTTCAGCTAGGCGGCGACCATATTCCGCGTAATGGCGATGAGCTGGTTTACGCCCACATTGCACGCCTGACTGCCGAAAGCGGCCACTGGTTACCGCTGGTCAGCTCGTACGACTTCATGCGCAACACGAAGCCGCCGCTGCTGTTTTGGCAAGCGATGCTGGCGGGTGGTTGGGGCGAGCATTGGTCACTTTTTAATTTGCGCTTGCCGAGTGTTTTGTATTTGTGGGCCACGGCTTTGATGGTCGCTTTGCTGACGCGTCAAGCAGTGACGAATGGTGCAGAGCAGGGCAAAGATCAGGCAAACATTTCGGGTGCGATTGCTGCCATCGTCTTCCTGTCTTTCTTCAGCACCTACCGCTATGGCCGCCCTTACCTGACGAGTGCGCCTGAAACTTTCTGGCTGTTTGGCGTGTTTTTCGCCATCGCTTGGTCGCCCGCTAAGCTGCTCGCATCTCGCTGGAAGTTTCCACTCCTTGCTGGCGTAGCCATTGGCATTGCTTGCCTGTACAAATCATTTGCCATGGTGGCACCTGTGGGATTAGGGTTGGCTCTGTGCTACCAAACGCTGGGCGCACGCAAAGCGCCATGGCAAATTTTTAGACCCGGCATCGTGCGAGACGGCTTGAAGGTCGCCAGCATTTGCACATTGGCACTGGCTGTTTTTGGCTTGTGGTTTGCGCTAGACCCCTTGCCAGGCGAAGTGTGGCGCGAGTTTGTGGTGGGCGAGAACGCAGGCAAATTCAAATCAACGCCGGGTTACTTCAAGGTCGCTTTCAGTGGCAACGGCGGTGTGCTGGTCATTTTGACGGGCTACTTTATCAATGCGGGTT
This sequence comes from Polaromonas sp., assembly GCA_031424935.1. Taxonomy (GTDB): domain Bacteria; phylum Pseudomonadota; class Gammaproteobacteria; order Burkholderiales; family Burkholderiaceae_C; genus Polaromonas. Next base: position 17,583 of record JANPIK010000077.1, on the reverse strand, counting down.
TACTTCTGCCGTTAGCCGTTGGCGCAGCCTGGACAGCGCGCCATAGCTATCGAAATAGACGCGCTGTTACCGATACTGAAAAAGTGATGTGGCTCTGGCTGCTGGCATTGGCGCTGGTGTTTATGCTGCCCAACCAGCGCTCAGCCCGATATTTGATTCCTGCCATGCCCGCCGTTGCTGTGCTCATTGCCCTGTACTGGCAGCGCATGGCACGCGCCTGGTTTGTTACCACGCTGGTGTTTTGCCTGCTGGGTGCGTTAGGTATGGGCTTGATTGCGATGGGTGCGGTGCGCGCCATGCAGGATTCAAGCGTTTACTCGCCGCTGTTTTGGGCGCTGCTGGCGTTGACTGTGCTGGCAAGCCTGGCGGGCATGGTCTTCAAGTCATTTACCCGCGCAGCGGCGGCCGCCGCAGGCTTTGGTGTGCTGTTTCTGCTGGCCTGGACAACCGCGCCTGTCAACGGTGAGCTTGGCCACTACAAGCCATCAACTGTGGCGCGACTAGCAGGTCAAACCGTCCAAGTGCCGAACAACTTTAACGGTCAGTTTGAGCGTTACCATTTCATCTTGCCAGGCGCAAAAATAGTCGCCTACGACGCACCCCAACCAGTTGATTTTGCAGACGTTGACGCATTGCTCAAAACCCATCGCTACGCCTTGGTGGCGCGCCGCATCGGCCAAACACCTTGTACCGAGTGCCGCATCATTGACTGGCGCTGGGACTTGCGGTCCCGTCAAGACCCCAGCGAAGGCACCTGGGCGGCACTTAAAACACCGGACACTTTTTGGTATGCCAAAGAGTATCTGGTCGAGGCGTTGAACCCGCCGCCGTAAACTCTGCAGGCCATGCCCCAACACGATCCAAGATTCATCACCTCATCGCGACCGGTCAATCAGCGCACCGCGACCAGGCAAGCCAGAGGCGAACAACCCTTAAAGCCAACGGTGAGAGCGCGCCTCGAAAGTACCAAAGCGCGCAGCAGGTTTGGCCTACCACTGGCAGAACAACTGGGCTCAGCGGCACCCCTGCCAAACCGCGTGGCGATGAGCGCATGGGCGGTCTTGGGCAGCATGGTGTGTGCCGTGTCTGTCATTGGCTTGTTTTTAGCTTGGCTTCAACTTTCCTGGCTGTTCGCAGGTGCGGGGTTGCTTGGTTTAGCTGCTGGTACAGGGTTGGTGGTACGTGATCGGCTGGCGCGAGCGCCCACCGGCCTGGCGATGCCAATTCAGCCGCTGTTAGACGCGGCCAGCTTACAAAACTTTGACCGTTTGTTAGACAAAATCGCTGCGGAAGTGCCCGAAATAGTTGCCGCGCAGCTGGGCGATACAAAGCAGCTGATCGTGCGAATCTGCAGGCAAGCCAGCCGACTCAGCGCGGATGAAAACTTTACGGTGGCTGATCGAATGTATGTGGTTGAATCTGTTCGGCGGTATTTGCCAGACTCACTTCAAAGCTATTTGTTGATCCCTCCAGAGCAGCGCACGGTCGTTGGAATTGATGGGCAGCATACCGCTGCAATGGTGCTGGGCCAGCAGCTGACTTTGATTCAAACCGAATTAAAGAAATGTGAGTTAAAGCTCACACAAGCCGCCGCAGAGGATTTGCTCAGGCAAAAGCGGTTTTTGGAATCCAAGCAAAGCTAGTTCGCTTGGGAGTTTCCAGTTAAAGTTAAAAGCCAGCGGTCCAAGGCGTTTACGGTCTTCCTGGTTCGGTTGTTGGACCTGAGCGCTCCATTAACGTAGCTTCGTGACCATCACGCACCGTCTTGGCCAGCGTGAACGTTGTGCTGACCAAAAACAGCCAGCTGACCACCATGTAGTTTTTCTCCCAAGCGGGAATGTTCATGCGCCACAAACCCCACGCGGTCAGGGTAATCGCCGCTGCAAATGCTATCCAGACCGTCATCACCCACGATGCGGTGTCTACCTGACCGTCTTTGTTGTCTCTGACTGTCTTGGCGACAGCAAAACTGGAGAACAAACAAAAGAACAACCCGAGCGCCAAGAATGCCCGGTCAAGCTCTTGCCCCGGCAGTTGGATCACCCCAGCGCCGCATGCGGTAACCGCAAGGGCAAAAGACAGCCAGACCTGAATGCGCCAACCGCCGGTATCGCGGTGCATGATGTATTGAGTAGCCATAAGTACCTCCAAAAAATAAGTAAAACGAGAAACTAAAGAGCCACCGGCCCACTGGTCGTTAGTGCGGTGGCCTGCCGGGCCTGCTGCTGGCGCAGCCGGTCGACATACTGATCGGCTTTTGCGAGTTGCTGTTTGATGATTTCATTGTTTTGTCCCATCACATCAATGGCTTTGGAGCGGAAGGTGTCCATCGCGTCCATGGCCTTGAAGGTTTGGTCAAACATCTCTTTCAGCTTGTCAATACCAATGATCGGGTTTTGCGCGAACTGGGCTGTTTTGTCAACGTGTGTGTTGAGCTGGCGCCCGGTCTCAGCAATCAAGCCTTCAATGGTGCTGTTAACACCCGTCAACATGTCCATGACCTTGATTTGATTACCCGTGGCACGGGCTACCGTCTGTGCCACAGCCAATGCGCTCATGCCAGTAGTCGCCACCCGTGTGCAGCCGTTCATCATTTCACGCCCGGTCTTTTTCAGCACGTCCAGCACCAGGTAACCATTGGTGCATACGGCTTGCTGGGTCAGCATGTCTTGCAGGTTTTGCCGCGCATAAAACAACACCTCTTGCTCCAGCGCTTTGGCGCGAACAGCATCGGTCGCTTTAAGGCTTTCAACTTTTGCGTGCAGCTTGGCATCCAGCGTTTCAGCAAAATGAATCGCGCCGCCCAGCTTTTGCATGGCGTCCCAGAGCTTTGTACGCGTGGCCTCTAAATCCACCACATCTCGCTGCATGTCGTCTTTGGCAGCATAGAGTTGCTGCATACTTTTTTGCAGCTGGCCAGATGCGCCCTGGTACTTGCGAAAATAGCTTTGCAATTTGTTGCCATACGGAATGAAGCCCAGCAGTTTCTGCGGCTGAAACAAATCTCCTTCCTTGCCCGGGTTCAACGAGTCCAGATGACCACGCATGTCCTGAATGGCCTTGAAGGCCGAGGAGTCCTCCATACCCACAAAGTTACGCTGCAGCAGTCGGCCCTGCATCAGGCTGGACGCTACCGAAACTTCCTCCCTGCCCAGCGCAAATGCACTGTCAAGTCGTGTCTTGAACGCATCACTTTGCACATCCTCGGTCAGCAGTGCGCTGACGAAGCGCTCGACCTGATCATCAACCGCCGCCTTAAGTTCGGGCGACATGGGTACGGCCGTTTTAGCTGCCAGTTCACTGACCGGTGTAATCACCTCTGGCGCACTCAGTTGGAATATTGGGGCAGCAGCTTCAGTTGTATTTGTTGTTTGGGTTTGCATATTTATCCTCTTTATTTTTACCCACAAGCCTGATGAAACAAAACGTATTTAAACAGATGCCGCCAAGTTTTTTACCGTATTTTCAAGCGCTGCCGGGGTCACAGCTCCAGCCTGCACGGAACTGCCCACGTTCAAGCCCACACGGCTAAACACTCCGCGCCGAAAAGGCTTGGTCATGGCTGCACCCTCTACACGGCTGAAGTACGAGCCCCATAAATTCGTCAGTGCCATCGGGATCACCGGCACATCCACGCCATCGCGTTTGGCGTTTTCTAAAATTTTCATGATGCCGCCTTTAAACGGTTGCAGCTCGCCGTCTTTGGTGATGCCACCTTCCGGGAAGATGGCCAACAAGTCGCCGTCACGCAGCACCTTGGCGGCGGCTTCAAAGGCAGCTTCGTACATGGCGGGGTCTTCAGCGCGCGGTGCAATCGGTATGGCTTTGACAAGTTTGAAAAACCAGCCAAGTACCGGCATTTTAAAAATGCGGTGGTCCATCACAAAATAAATCGGCCGCGGACTGGCTGCCATGAGCAGCACCGGGTCAATAAAGCTGACATGGTTGCAGGTAAGCACAGCCGCGCCTTGAGTCGGCAGGTGATGGTCGCCCGTCACTTTAAAGCGGTAAATACAACGCGACATCATGAAAGCGATAAAGCGCAGCAAATATTCGGGTACCAGCATGAAAATGTAAAAAGCCACAACCGCATTGGCCAGGCCAACAAAAAGAAAGATTTGCGGAATCGTAAATTCAGCCTTCAGCAATGCGCCCGCCAAAATGGCGCTAACGATCATGAACAGCGCATTCAAAATATTATTCGCCGCAATGATCCGGGCGCGGTGCGTGGGTTGGCTGCGAAGCTGAATCAGCGCATACATCGGCACGCTGTACAGGCCAGCAAACAAGCTGAGCAATGCCAGATCAGCCATCACGCGCCAATGGGCGGGTTGGGCCATGAAGGTACTCAGGCTCATGACGGGGGAGCCTGGCAGGCCGCGTGACGCAAAGTACAGGTCAATGGCAAACACACTCATCCCAATCGCGCCCAACGGCACCAGGCCAATTTCTACGTGACGCTTGCTCAGCACTTCACACAACAACGAACCCGTCGCAATACCGATGGAGAAAACCACCAAGAGCAGCGACGCCACCTGCTCGTTGCCATGCATCACCTCTTTGGCAAAGCTGGGAAACTGGCTTAAAAAGGTCGCGCCAAAAAACCACATCCAGCTGATACCCAGCATGGAACGGAACACCACGATATTTTGGTTTGCCAGTTTCAGGTTGCGCCATGTCTCAGTAAACGGATTCCAGTTGATTTTCAGGTGGGGATCGGTTGCTGGAGCCAACGGTATGAACTGCGCCACAACACGCCCCACCAGCGCCGTTGCCACACACGCGATGGCTACGTAGGTTGGCCCCACCTGCGGGATAGCCACAATCAAGCCGCCTACGATATTGCCCAGCAAAATGGCCACAAATGTGCCCATCTCCACCATGCCGTTTCCGCCTGTCAGTTCGCGTTCATTCAGGGCTTGCGGCAAATAGGCAAACTTGACCGGGCCGAACAGCGTGGAATGCAAGCCCATCAAAAACGTACAGCCCAGCAGGATGGGCACTTGCACATCAACGTTATTGCTCATAAAACCCGCGGCTGCAATCAGCATGATGACCACTTCAAGATTCTTCACAAAACGGATGACCCGGGTTTTTTCAAACTTGTCGGTCAACTGTCCGCTGGTGGCCGAAAAAAGCAAGAACGGCAAGATAAACAGCGCGCCAATCACCAGCCCAGCCAGCGCAGGCGGCAACCAGCTCACACTGAGCTGGTAAGTCACCATCACGGTGAAAGCAAACTTGAACAAGTTGTCATTAGCCGCGCCAGAAAACTGGGTCCAGAAAAACGGAGCGAAGCGACGCTGCTTTAGCAGAGCAAATTGGTTGGGGTGAGCGTTTTCAAACTTCTCGTTGCTATTCATATTTCAACTTTCTCTAAACCTTCTGGTATCAAACTTGATACTGAGACCACATCGTGTTCGTCAATCGGGATGCCCCTATTTGCTGTCTTAGCTTTCTGAATCTTTCCTCTTGTGGGTAGGCTCGACGAAATTGTTCTAAGGTTGCATGTAGTTGATATGGAAGGTAATAAGTACCATCCAATGAAAGTGCCAAATCAATCATTGAGCGCGTCCATTGCGCAACAGAGCGTTGCGCCTCATTGGCTACCCCTTGTTTGTAATAAACGACAAAAGAAAATACGTTTTCCTTTGCCCATGACATGAGCGTGAATTGATCCGCTGGTGAATGCCGTATTGACACATTCACCGTTCCTGTTGGCACGGCTTGCATCATTGCTGACATTTTCTTTGCGAAGGGGAAAAAATTTCGCTCAGGTACAAAGTATTCCTGTAGAACGTAGGTTGAAAGTCTTCGACTTGCTGGCTCAAGCTGCGCAACATCCAGACTGGCTTCGTAATTTCGCCAAATCACCGCAGGTTTCTCCTCGAGCGGAGTAACGATTCTTTCGCGCAGCGAGGCTCCAGTAGGCAGTTCTGTCATCGCCCATAAGAATAGTTTTTCCTTTAGAAACGCTCCACCAAGGGGCCGCAATTTATCAGTTGTCGTTAACGGTTTGTCACTGCGAGACCAAGTTACACAACGTGGTTTATCAAAAAATGGTGGCATCAGATCCGCGTTATGCAAAAGCACCTTGGTGTTGGCCTGAACCTTTTCTTTAAACCATGCGGGATAGTCTTGAAGAGAAACTTGTGCGGTTGACCTTTCAATCTTGAAGTTTTCAGCAAGACTCAATTCAACTTCTGTAATCAGGCCAATGCCACCATATCCACCTAGGCTGGCGCTGAAAAGCTCTGAATTAGATTGCCTGCTGGCTTCTACAATTTCACCATCAGGCAGCACCAGCTGAATAGCCCGAACCGACTCACTGACCGGTCCATGTCCGACATATCGCCCGTGGCAATTGACAGATAAAGAGCCTCCAACAGTAAAGCTGGAATAACTCTGCATCGTTTGAACTGACAACTCGTGTGGGTCGATGATTTGTTGCAGTTCCCGCCAACGCATACCCGCCTGAACGCGAGCAGTACGCTTCGCCGGGTTAAAGCTCACCAGACGATTCATAGAGCGCATATCGATCTGTAGGCCATCTCGAATCGCAGTCTGTCCGCCCATGCTGAATCGCCCCCCGCCTACGCTGATGTTGCCTTTCCATGTTTTAAGAGTTCGCTGAATATCATCGGTGTTACCCACTTTTAATATTTCAGCCATCTTGATAGATGCCAGATGGGTGACATTGCATATTGCCAAAGTATCTTTGGGACACGTTGCCGACGCATCAAGACTTGGCAAGGCAACAGCACCTGCCGCAACCGACATCATTTTTCTGCGTGATGGATTAAATTTCATATTTGTCTTCTTTGAACAGCGTTTTCAGTGAACTGGGCTGTTGTCAGAATTCGTCACGTGGATTCTGCCCTGATTTCGCGACCGACCTGAAGCCGACACAACCGCAGTCAAAACAGGCCAGGCCGCTAAGCTTGCCACCAAGTGTTTTAAGGTGTGCCCAGAAATGGCATGCGACGTCAGCTCATAAATCTGATGATCAGCCACCTCTAGCAACTTGGCGATGACATAAATCGCTATCACAGCACCCCAGCGCAAAGCAAGCCCGCCCTCTAGAGGCTTAATGAAGGCCATCCACACAATCAGCGCCATGCCGCCAAACTGAATCACCAGCCAAGGCAAGACGTTGCCTGAGGCGAGCCAGAACCACACACTCATTGGCCCGAGCAATAGCACTGCGCCTGCCATTGCGGCACCTGCTCGGTGGCTGATACGGCCAGCCACCGCCATACCCAGCAGCCCTGCAAAGGCAATCACCATCCCAAGGCGGTCAACACCCAGACCGGCGTCGTCAGGTTGCAAGTGGTACCACGACGAAGCGGCTGTGGTTAAAACGAGCCCTGCAAAAAACAACCCCGCCAAAGCCTGCTCTGTGCTCAGCTTGGCGCGCCTGAGCAGGCCAAACAAACTGAGACAGCCTGCCAGACCCCACGCCGCAAATGACAGATTGCTCAAAACGTCCATCGCAAACGGAATGCCGCCCCACATGCGCTGATCTGCAAATGCATGCTGGTGTAGTGGCTGTGTGATGGACGGGCCAACTAAGGCCAATGCCAATAGGCTCAACACAGCGGCTATCAGCGTCATTTCTAGGTTTTTGAGTTTGAACATCGGCGGCAATCCTTTTTATAAACATCAACAAGTTCGTGCAGTTTGTTGGCGGGCGCTTAAAAAATCAGGTTTTATCGATGTAGCGCTGTTTTTCAAGCCTGAAAGTATCGATAATTGATACTTCATATTGATTTTCACAGCGAGAGTTTTGAATGAGTACCAGCGCTGATCTTGTGACGGTTCTGAAAAAAGAACTCAAATCTGCCCAGATGACTTATGCCGACTTGGCCTTGGCTTTGGGTATGGCCGAGTCGAGTGTCAAGCGCATGCTTTCACGCGGTGACATGCCTTTGTCCCGCATAGATGCTATTTGCCGCGCTATCAAACTTGATTTTTCTGAGCTTGCCAGGCGAGTCGCCGATGCACAGCCTTTGCTGCACAGCCTGACATCAACACAAGAAACTGCTGTGGTGGCAGACAAAAAACTGCTGCTGGTGGCCATTTGTGTGTTGTCGCAGTGGACGCTGGAGCAGATCACTACCAGCTACCGACTGAGCCAGGCCGAGTGCATTCAATATTTGGCACAGCTTGACCGTATCGGCATCATTGAACTCAAGCCGTTGAATCGCTATCGGCTGAAGGTGGCCAAAACCTTTCGTTGGCGGCCGCAGGGTGCGGTCATGCATTACTTTCGGGACAACGCCTTGCTGGACTACTTTTCAGGCGGTTTTGAAGGTCAAGACGAAGGGCTGCTGCTGGTGCATGGCTCTATCAGTCGGGGCTTGGCGCCGTGGTTTATGGAGCGTATGCAGCATGTAGCACAAGATTTTGCGCAGCAGCACCAAGCGGACCAAAAGCTGGATGCCAAAAACCGCGAAGGCTACACCTTGCTGCTGGCCATGCGGAGTTGGGAGTTTGAGGCTTTCTCCGCCTTGCGGAGATAAATATGCACACCCCTATCGTCGCGCACTTCGTATCGCTCCTTTTCCCCTTGCAGGGGACTGCGCCTACGCCCCGGCTAAGCCGGTTGCGTGGCCCATGCTTGAAGCGAGATTCATTTCCCCATCGTCGCGCACTTCGTGTCGCTCCTTTTCCCCTTGCAGAGGACGGTGCCTGTGGCCTGGCAAAGCCCGATCCACGGCCCCCGCTTAAAAAGACTCGCTACATCCCGCCGCTCACTTCGCTTGGCTACTTTTCCCCTTGCAGGGGACTGCGCCTACGGAATGGCGAAGCCAGATCCGTGGCCCCTGCTTGAACCGATTATTCGCTGGCAGGGCTTGTAAATACCGTCAGCACCCCGGTATAGCCATAGAGGTGATGACGCGCAATTTCGCCGCCTGCAAAAAAACCGACCAGCGGCACATCGCCCAGGGCGCGGCGCACGATTTGCAACTCGGCACTCGCTGCGCCAAAGTGTGGGCCGCCCCGGCCTGCACAGCTGACGTAAATCGCGCCTGCGATGCGTCTGGCCGGGTGCGGCGCTGACTCTGCCTCGGGTGCGTTCAACGCGTTGGCAATTTCAATGCTGACTTCTTCGGGCTCCAGCTCTTCGCGAATTTCAGCGCAGACGCGAATCAGGTCGGCGCGTGCTGCCTGTGCGTTGCGTTCGCAAAAAGCCAGCATCATGCCCACCGCCGGCTCGCCTGATACCGCGATCCCTTTGCGGCTCGGGTCTAGGCCAATGATGTGGCGTACCACCACCTCAGCGCCAAACTGACCGGCGTGGCGCACTTGCCGGTCGCTGAGCAACTCGGCCGGGTCGCTCAAACCCACCAACGTGCTGCGCACTTTGGCCAGTGCCTCACGCGGTTGGTCCAGCGTGGCTTTTAATGCCGACAACATCACGTCAAGGGCGGGTTCACCGTCCAGTTCAGTCACCACATTGCCCTCACAGGCGGTGATGTGGTGGTGGCGCGTGACGGGCTGGCAACCTTGGGTGACGCGCGACATCAAAGCTGCGCCTTGGGCAAAGGCGACACCGCTCAAGCCCCCACTGAACACGCCACCAGCGGCACCATGGCCTTTCACATTGCCGTAGCCACTGAGCGCAAATTGCACAGGTTTTTTGCGGCTGGCGGCCAGGCCGCCAAAGACATAACCGCTGGCTGTGCGCTCAGCCATTTCTGCAATAAGCCCCGCCAGATCGGGCGTGCCTGCATCGGCATGGATCAAAGCCGTGTGGGCCTTAAAGTGACCGCTGGCCTTGGGGGGCAGTGGCGACACCCCTGAAAACACCCGGTATTGGTCGTGCGGCAAGTCACACAGCATCACGGCCAGCGCCGGCTCATCAAAATACTCAACGTTGTTCGACGCTATGCCCACGCCTACTGTGCCGCTCCAGTCAACCACCTCGGGCAGCTCGGCCGTCAAGTGGTCAAGTATGTTTTGCGCATGCTCAGCATAGTGGTCTGTGATGTACAGCAAACCCAGCGTCGGCGCGGCCGCGTAACCAGGCAGCGCCATGTGGGCACGCAGTTGCGCCAGCACCAACCCAGCCGCCATGGGCCATTGCGGATGGGTGGCATGGCCGTAAGGAAAAAGAAACATGCGTGTACGGGTGAATGAAAGCTAAAGGGTTTATCGGCTGGTTTTGCGTGCCGATTTGGCGGCAGCTTTTTTCGCAGCAGGCTTTTTTGTGGCAACCGGGGTCGGCCAGGCATGAGCACTGCCAAATACCGAATTTTTTGCAGTGTTCATCGCAGCTCGCCCCGCTCCAGCCACCGTTTTACCCGCGTTGTTAGCCATGTCTCTGGCCATGCCAGTCGCGGTCTTCATCGCATCTTTGGCTATTCCCGTGGCCATGCTTTTGGTGGTGTCGATGGCCGTTTTTTTGGCTGCGTCCTTCATCGCGTCAGCGGCAATGGCTTGAAACTGCTGCGTCAGCGCGCCCCACCACTGCATCGGGTCGACCACGCCAGCAGCGGGTGCGTCCACCTTGGGCTTTGCTTTGACAGCAGGTGCTTTTTTGCCAAAGTCGCTAGGCGGCACTTCAAGTCCGGCGAAGGTTTTGGCCTTGTCCGCGATGCCCTGCACGCCACCTGCTACCGTGTCTGCCACTTTGAGTTTGAAAGCGTTGGCCACATCACCCATATTGAAGTTCATGCCCTTGAGGGTGGCCAGCGTCATTTTTTGCACCTCAAGCGCCTGAATCGTGGCCTTCAGCGCCATGGCATTCTGGTCGAGCCAAAACTGTACCGACTTCAGCTCCTGGATGCGCTTGTCCAACTCTTCAACATTCAGTGTGGGTGCCACCCAATTGCCCAGATTAGGCAATTGCGGAATTTTGTCCACCGCACTGCTGGTTGCCTGAGTCGCCAGGTTTTGCAAAAAGTCAAAGCCCGGCACGAACTTGCCGAAACCAGCAAATGCTGAATTGTCTGAATCGCTCATGGTTGTCTCCTGCTTTCAGTTGGGTTGCCTTCATTGTGCTACGCCGCGGCGGGAGTTCAAAGGGTTTCGACCCAGTCCACGGTGTAAAACAAATGTTTTTATCACTTTATGCACAAAAAACGGCTCTGGCCCAATCACTACATGAGCCGCTAGCTCCTCAAATCATAGTGTTTGAAAAGACGTTCAGCATCGCTATCGCCTGATAAGCTTGACGCCATGAAAAGCTTTTTCCACTTTGCCTTTAACGTGACTGACCTGACCACGGCACGCCAGTTTTACGGGGGCGTGTTGGGCTGCCGCGAAGGGCGTTCTGCCGCCACCTGGGTTGATTTTGATTTTTTCAGCCACCAGATATCGCTGCACCTGGGCACACCGTTTAAAACCGAAAACACCGGCCGCGTGGGCGACACGCTGGTGCCCATGCCGCACTTTGGTTTGGTGCTTGCTTTGCCAGACTGGCAAGCCATGGCTGCCCGGTTACAGGCGGCCCACATCGCTTTTGTCATCGAACCGCATCTGCGCTTTGCAGGCCAGCCCGGCGAACAGCACACGATGTTTTTTTGTGACCCTTTTGGCAATCCGCTGGAGATCAAAGGCTTTGCGTCATTCGACACTTTGTACGACTCTGCGCACGCCGCATCACACGGCCCTCAAGCATGACCTATACCTTTGCCTCCGCCACGATTTTGCTGCTGCTGATTACCGATCCGTTTGGCAACATTCCGATTTTTGCCAACGCCCTGAAAAACGTGCCGTCTCAGCGCCGACCGCTGGTTATTTTGCGCGAGGTCTCCATTGCCTTCGGCCTGCTGCTGGTCTTCATGTTTATCGGCGAGGGGTTTTTGCGCCTGATGAACCTGAGCGCGCTGGCCTTGCAGATCGCTGGCGGCGTGATCTTGTTTTTGATCGCGCTGCGCATGATCTTCCCGCCGCCAGTGACGGGCGATCTGCAAGGATTGCAGGTCGAACCCCTGATCGTGCCGCTGGCCGTGCCGGCGTTGGCTGGCCCGTCGGCGCTGGCGACGGTTTTGCTGCTGGTGTCCCAAGCCCCAGAGCGCCGATGGGAATGGATCGCCGCCCTGACGGTGACCATGGCGGTGTGTGCCGTGGTGCTGGTGTTGGCAGAGCGCATACAGCGGGTGCTGGGTGAACGCTTTGTGGTGGCCGTCGAGCGGCTGATGGGCCTGATACTGGTGGCAGTTGCGGTAGAAATGCTGCTGACCGGTATCAAGCAGTTCGTGACGCAAATGCCGCGCTAGCGTCAAAGCAGACTGAGACTCCTCAGCAGCAAAAGACATTTTTGCAGCACAGCGCGAGTACACCGTATACCGGCGGCCGTACAATTTGTTCCTGCACTTAACCTAAAGTTACAAATACATGACTTCCCGCCACTCGACCGAGGCTTTGCACCCTGATCTGATGATCACCAAAGAGAACCGGTCGCAGTATTTGGAGACAGCCATCGCCAGTGAGGCCGACGCGGACCGCGAGATTCGCCAGGCTGAGGCTCGCGGTCGCGAACAACGGGCACATGAAATTAACGTCAAGCAGCGCCTGAAGCGTATGGCGTGGGGTGTGTTGGCGTTGTTGGTCGTTGCCGCAGGTGCTGGGCTAGCCGTTTACCTGTTGCGCTGAACGGCGGCGTGCTGATGGCGATGGTTTTAGCAACCATTGCTGCCATGAGTAAACCGGACAGTCACTGTGGCGCTGACTTTGGATGCCACCAAAAATAGCACCTGCAAATGAAAGAAATGATGTTTAATTTGCAGCTTTTTGACGGGCTAGGCCGATAAAGAGCGTTAATCTGCACGCAATGCAACCACCGTTTGCTCAATCGCGCCAAACACGCTTTGCCCGTCTTTGCCTTTGGCCTCAATGCGAATCGTGTCGCCAAACTTCATGAATTCCGTCATGGGTTTGCCGCCCTCTATCGTTTCAATGGCGCGCTTTTCGGCAATGCAGCTGTAGCCGTGCGTCCAGTCCTTGTTGCTGACGGTGCCAGAGCCAATAATGCTCCCGGCCCGGACGTTGCGGGTTTTACAGATGTGGGCGATCAATTGACCGAAGTGAAAGGTCATCTCGGGCCCGGCCTCGCACATGCCGACCTTGCGGCCGTTCCAGGTGCTTTGCAGCGTCATGTGCAATCTGCCGCCGCGCCAGGCGCTTTCTCCGCTAAAAACCAGTTCGTCCGTGGTCACAGCTACCGGGCTGAAGGCTGTAGCAGGCTTGCTTTGAAAAAATCCAAAACCCTTGGCCAGCTCACCCGGAATAAGGTTGCGCAGGGATACGTCGTTGGCCAACATCACCAGCCTGACGCCGTCGATGGCTTGGTCTGGCGTCGTCCCCATGTCCACATCGCCCGTGATGACGGCGATTTCTGCCTCAAAGTCAATCCCAAAATCTTCGCTGGCCACCACCACATCGTCACGCGGGCCACAAAAGTCGTCGCTGCCGCCCTGGTACATCAACGGGTCGGTGTAGAAAGTGTCGGGCACTTCAGCATTGCGCGCCTTGCGCACCAGCTCGACGTGGTTGATAAACGCCGAACCGTCAGCCCACTGGTAGGCGCGCGGCAGGGGTGCCATGCACTGCGCAGGCTCAAACGGAAAGGCGTGGCGCGCTTTACCAGTGCTTGAAGTGCCAACGGTTGCACGGTTCAGTGCTTCATACAAGTCCTGCAACTGCGGCGACATGAAGTTCCAGTCGTCCAGCACCTGTTGCATTTTGTTGGCAATGCCAGTTGCATAATGCGCCGTCGCCAAATCCCGCGAGACCACAACCAGCTGACCATCTCGAGAGCCGTCTTTGTAGGTGGCGAGTTTCATGAGTTATCTTTCAATGTGGGTTTCAGCGTTACGATAAGTGAAATTGATTTACCTAACAGTAATTATAAAGAACCCATGACCGCCCAACCTCCCTCACCCGAAACTGCGTACATGGACGCCGATGCTCAGCCGCAACGCGCGGGCATTCAGTCGGTAGAGGTCGGCTTCAGTTTATTGGATGCGCTCTGCAACGCAGGCAGCGCGCTGATGCTGCGCGACCTGGCTGCGCTGGCGGGGATGAGCGCAGCCAAAGCGCACCGCTATTTGGTCAGTTTTCAAAGGCTAGGCTTGGTGGTGCAGGATGCAGGCACGACGCGCTACGACCTGGGACCCGCTGCGCTCAAGTTAGGGCTCGCTTCGCTTTCAAGAATTGACGCTGTCAAGCTGGCCAGGGCGCGGCTTAACCCATTGATGGCGCAAATTGGGCAAACGCTGGCCCTGAGCGTGTGGGGCAACCAAGGCCCGTGCATGGTGCATTGGGAGGAGTCGCCACAGGCCGTCACCGTCAATTTGCGGCTCGGTGACGTGATGCCGCTGCTGTCATCGGCCACCGGCCTGTGTTTTGCGGCTTTTATGGGGACGCGGCAAACCGCTGTAAATGCTCGGCTCAAGGGCTTGATCAAGGCTGAGCTAGCGCATGCGGCCAAACTAGGCAGGCGGGACCTGCCCGCCACGATGGCGCAAGTCACCGATCTGCTGGACGAGGCGCGCAAGCGCGGCCTGGCTCGGGTGGTCAACACGCTGCTGCCTGGCGTGGGCGGTTTTTGTGCACCGGTTTTTGATGCCGACGGACACATGGTGCTGGGCATGGTGGCGCTGGGCTCGCTCAGTACTTTTGATGCGGGCTGGGACGGTCAAGTTGCCACGCCGCTCAAAGCCGCAGCCACCCAGTTGTCGAGCGATTTGGGCTACATTGCGGCATGACAAACCCAGGTCAGCGGGCCGCGCAAAACATGGCTCATTCGGGCACACCTGGCTGGCGCGTGCTGGCTGGGCTGGGCGCGTGCGTAGTGGCCGTGCATGCGCTGGTACTTCAGGCCTCGCCCGCGCAGCTGGGCCTAGCGCCAGGCCCAGCCAATGCTGACGATACAGCGGTCAAGGTTTTGACCACCCGCAGCGTAGAACCAGCGCCTGCCACGGCGATTAAACCCACTGTGAATGCCGCTGCAGCAGCGGCCAGATCAACCCAAGCCGCCCAAATCGCCAAGCCCGATTCAAAAACCTTAAAAAATACATCAAATACACCCGCGGCCCCTGTGATACTTGAGCCACTAGCTCCTGAAATTGTAGCAACAGCAGAAACCTCGCCTTTACCCATACCCATACCCTTACCCTTACCAGCACCTCTACCGCTCCCCGCAGCGCAAGTTTTGGTTGAAAGTGCTGCAGCCAACACGCCCACACAGGCCGCTGTAGCGCCGACGGCCAGCCCCAAAAGCACGCTGGTCACGGCGATCCGCCTACCGGGCTCGGTGCGTCTAGACTATCAAGTCATTGGCCTGTCTAAAAGCCTGAATTACCAGGCCAATGCTGAACTGGACTGGAAAACCGACGGTGAAAGCTACCAGGCCATGCTGAAGGTCAGTGCGTTTTTGGTTGGCTCACGCAGCATGACCAGCGTCGGCAAAATCACCAGTGCCGGCCTGGCACCCACAAGGTTTGCCGATAAATTCAAATCTGAGCTGGCGGCGCATTTTGTGCCTGAAAATGGCAAAGTGGTTTTCAGTGCCAACACCCCGGATGCGCTTTGGGCAGAGGGCATGCAAGACCGGGTCAGCGTGTTTTTACAACTTGCGGGCATGCTGGCCGCCAAACCGCAAAGCTACCCGCCGGGCACCGAGGTGACGTTTTTGACGATTGGCCCGCGTGAGGCAGACAGCTGGGCTTTTGTGGTCGAAGCCGAAGAAACCCTCGACCTGATGGGCGCGCCCATGGCTGCATTGAAGCTCACCCGTAAACCGCGCAAAGAGTTCGATCAAAAAGTTGAAATCTGGTTTGCGCCGTCCCAGGGCTACTTGCCGGTGCGCAGCCGCATCACGCAGCAAAGTGGTGACTTTATTGACCAACAGTTAACGGGCATCACCCGAAGTTAACCACGTTTGGTGAAGCATATTAGAGGCCAGTAGCGAACAAGAAAGCCCTCCAAACCCCAGAATCACATACTCAACAATGGGCGGAATAACCCTGACAGCCTTGAAGTTGGCACTAACGTTGCAATGTAAAAGCCATTAAATGCCTAGAATGAATCAAGGACACTCACAGATGCAAATGCTTTATGACTCGGAATCTTTTGTAGTGGTGCAAATCCACGCCAATGCGCCTGAGGCTTCTGCGCCGCCCCCCACCGTGCCGCACATGGCCCGCAATGGCTTTGAAATTGTGGACAAACGCTCAGGCAAAGAGGTGTATCTGGACGGGTCCTGGGCTGAAATGTTTCAACAGCGCTTAAGCGCATGGCAGCTCAACACGCCAACCCAGCAAGAAATTGAAGACACGCTTGAGGGCTACAGCGGTTTGGCGACCACGCCAATTTCCTTGCACTGAATCGACTGTTCTTTCGCCTCAATTTCTGCCTCAGCTTTTGCTCTAATTTCCCCGCAGTCCCTGAGGCCATCTCAGTGAAAGCCCGGTAACTCCACACCCGGCTTTGCGGCATAGTTCATGCTTTCGATTGTTTGCCAGATCTGATGGCATTAAAGGATTTCAATGAAACTCAAATTAGCCTTGTTAGCTGCTGCAGTGGCCATCGCGCTGCCAGCCAGCGCCAAAACCTTCAAGTGGACCAGCGCCAGCGACATCCCGACGCTGGACATTCACTCCCAAAACAACGCGCTGGGCAACGGCGTGCATGCGGCGGTATATGAGTCGCTGGTGTACTACAACAGCAAAACCTTCAAAATTGAACCCCAGCTGGCCACCAGCTGGACGCTGGTTAACCCGATGTTGATGCGCATTGAACTGCGCAAGGGCGTGAAATTCAGTGACGGTAGCGCCCTGGTCGCTGACGACGTGGTGTTTTCCATCAACCGCGCCATGGCCAAGACGTCCAACTACGGCGTATTTGCCCAGGGCATCGACAAAGTCAGCAAAACCGGTGACTCCACCATCGAAATTGCACTGAAAGCGCCCAACCCGGTACTGATGAATCAGCTGACCGAGCTGCGCATCATGAGCAAGGCCTGGTCTGAGAAAAACAAGTCCACAGAACCTAAAGACATCAAAACCAAAGACGAAAGCTTTGCCCACCGCAACGCCATGGGCACCGGACCGTTCATGGTGGAGAGCTGGCAGCCCGACCAAAAACTGGTCTTCAAGCGCAACCCCAACTGGTGGGGCAAGATGGACGGCAACGTGACGGAGATCATCTACACCCCCATCAAGTCGGCCGCGACCCGCATCGCCGCGCTGCTCTCGGGTGAGGTGGACATGGTGCTCGACCCCGCACCCCAGGACCTGGGCCGCCTGCGCCAGGACACCAACCTGAAGGTGATCGACGGCCTCGAAAACCGCACCATCTTCCTGGGCATGGACCAGTTCCGCGAAGAGCTGCCCGGCTCCAACATCAAGGGCAAGAACCCGCTCAAGGATGTCAAGGTGCGCAAGGCGCTGTACCAGGCCATCGACACGGCCGCACTGGAGCGCGTCACCCTGCGCGGCCTGGGCAAGCCCACCGGCACGCTCGTGGCACCGCAGGTGGCCGGCTACACCGAAGCCGTGGGCAAGCGCTTCCCCTACAGCGTCGATGCCTCCAAGAAGCTGCTGGCAGAAGCCGGTTACCCCGATGGCTTCG
>JANPIK010000076.1:0-214289 GCA_031424935.1 Polaromonas sp. | reverse complement strand
CACAGCGATGGGTAATCGCCTCGGTGCTCTTGCACCATTCGCACTGCGCGTTCGCGAACCTCGGGTGAAAACTTGTTTGACTTCTTCATGGCTCAATCCTCTCAGAGATTTGAGCCTCCTCAAAATACGGGGCGATTCAGCAGTGGTGATCGGCTTTCGCGTCGCCGGTTCAATCAAAGAATGTTCCGCTTTAAGGTATGACGATCCTGGCCTTGTCGTGAAGCGAATTCAATGCCCAATAGCGATACTTCATTCGCCATACCCCTTGAGCCGTGCAAATCGTTAAGCCACGCAAAGCCTTAATCCACACAACATGTAGACAGATACCCGCAGCTCACGATTAAGTGACTGGTTTAAGTGACTGGTTTAAGTGACGGATTTAAGTGACGGGTTTTAGTGACCCAATTAGGCGACGGATTTTGAGCCCGTTATACAAAACTCACTTCACCAAAAAATCATCTTTACTTTTTTGATCGCTTACCAACGTCGTGAGCCAACGGGGCGTTAAACCTCGACCTGACCAGGTTTCTCCGTTTGGTCCGCGATATTTGGCGGCTACTGCTTTGGTTGCTGTGCGATTTTTGCTCGTGATCAAAGTTGAGTTTGCTCCCTTGACTCTATTTTTACTGCGCAAGTCAGCAGGTAATAGCGCTTGCAAGTCGTTTAAAGAAATGCCAAAAGCCTGCATTTTTTCAACGATGTCTTGCAGCGTGGCGTCCAGCTCTTTAGCTTTAATTTCTGCCTCTTTGGCTTGCAACTGTTTTATTTGCGCCTGAATTTCGGACAACGTTGTCATACTTATACCTTTGTATCAATAATTAATGGCTAAACTAAAATTATATGGATTTAACACGCCTTAAATATCAATCTAAATAAATATTATTAACTGCTAAAACTCTCTTATAAACTGCAGCTGCATGCAAGACAACGTATAAATATATCAAGCCTTGTTTATTGGCAGCGTTATTCAAACCCTGGTACGTATTTGATTTCTAGAAAAAAAGACACCTCACCGCAAGGTTGGTTTATTCTGTGCCATAACGTCACGTAAGCTTCGACATAGCAAACTTGATAATCGCGCCAAGTGCAGCACTTAAGGACGCGGCATAAGAGGCTCTGGTCGAAAAATGCACCCAGCAATGAAATTTAGGCCTGACTGCCCGAGCGGCGCAAGAAATTGCGGTGTCGCCGCAAAGGGCTTTAGCCACTCCGGGGGACCCAGCGGCCCGCGCAGCAGCTCTACCCATAGCGGGCGCTACGCAGCAGCCGTCTCGCTTCGTCATGCAGCTCCGGTAGATCGGCAGATCGGCCCGCCAGACCTGATATGTAATTAGCCTAATAATCTGATACCGCGCAATCGCACCCAACAAAGCCCAAACGGAGCCCCCAGCCATGACAGTACCCCTACACCCTGTTATTTTGTGCGGCGGCAGCGGCACCCGGCTTTGGCCGCTGTCGCGCGCCAGCTACCCCAAGCAACTGCTGGCGTTAATCGGCCCGCACACCCTGCTGCAAGACACCCTGCTGCGCGCAGCCGCCCTGCCCGGCGCGCAAGCCCCCTTGCTTATTAGCAACCAAGACCACCGCTTTTTGGTGCGCGACCAATGCCGCGCCATTGCCAGTACGCCAGCAGCCATCTACCTGGAGCCCGCCGCCCGCAACACCGCGCCCGCCATCGCGCTGGCCGCTCTGCACCTGGCCGACGCCAACCCTGACGCCATCATGCTGGTGCTGCCAGCCGACCATGTGATAGACGACCAAGCCGCATTTGCCCAGGCCGTTACCCCCGCCGTGCAAGCCGCGCAGGCCGGCTACCTGTGTACCTTTGGCATTAGCCCCAGCGCACCAGACACCGCCTATGGCTACATCAAGCTGGGCGCGCCGCTACCAGACAGTGCCGATGGCCAACCCCAAGCCGCGCAGCACGTTGCCCAGTTTGTAGAAAAGCCCAACGCCGCCACCGCCCAGCAGTACCTGACTGACGGCGGCTATGCGTGGAACAGCGGCATGTTTGTTTTTACGGCAGCTGCTTATTTGCACGCGCTGCAAGCCCACCGCCCCGACATTTTGGCCGCAGCACGTACCGCCTGGCTCGCCCGTACCACAGACCTGGGGTTTACCCGCCCTGATACCGATGCCTTCAGTACCTGCCCCGCCGAGTCCATTGACTACGCCGTCATGCAGCCCACCCAGCGCGCTGCGGTGGTGGCGGCCAGCTTTGGCTGGAGCGACGTGGGCAGCTGGGACAGCCTGTGGCAAATCAGCGCCAAAGACGCCGACGGCAATGTGGCCTTGGGCGACACTTACCTGGCCCACACCCACAACAGCTATGTGCGTGCCGAAAGCAAGCTGGTCGCCGTGATTGGCCTGAGCGATGTGGTGGTGGTAGAGACAGCAGACGCCGTGCTGGTGATGCACAAAAACCATGCGCAAGACATCAAAGGCGCCATTGCCCATATCAATACCCACGGCCGCACCGAACACCTGCAGCACCTGCGCGTGCACCGCCCGTGGGGCTGGTATGAGGGCATAGACGCAGGCGAGCGTTTTCAGGTCAAACGCATCATGGTGCGCCCCGGCGAAAAGCTGTCATTGCAAATGCACCACCACCGCGCCGAGCACTGGGTGGTGGTCAGCGGCACCGCCAAGGTCACGGTAGAAGGCAAAGCGCTGCTGCTGACTGAAAACCAGTCCACTTACATTCCGCTGGGCCACACCCACCGGCTAGAAAACCCCGGCAAGCTGCCCCTGCACTTGATCGAAGTGCAGTCGGGAAGCTACCTGGGTGAAGACGACATTGTGCGGTTTGAAGATATTTATAGCCGCTGAACAGGCTACGCGCCGGAAACGAATGGCCACCTGGCTTTGCCGCTTCAGACACTGGCAAGGCGAATGATGATTTGCTCCTGAAAGCATAGCTGGCAGTGAACATTATGCGGGGGCTGCAGTGCAAATTGAGTATCTTTTCATGCAAATAGCCACGGCACGACAGGACAGGCAAAGTTCTGGAAGCAAGCGCTCATGGAGCTGCTGCAGTCCGCCCCGCGCAGGTCGGGCGCCCTGGAATAAAGCCGATTAAGCGCTAAGCGCGATTCAAGCGGTTAAACGACAGTGTCAAACCAAAGCCTCAGGACCCGGGGGGCCTTCAATCCGCTGCCGACCCTGCTGTCATGCTAGCCAGCACCTTATCAATCCGCCTGCCGTCCAGGTCAACCACTTCAAATGTCCAGCCTGCGCATTCGACTTGGTCGGTGGTGGTTAGCAAGCGGCCCGACACACTTTGCAGTAGCCCGGCTACCGTGTTGTAGCGGCCTTTGTCTTCGTCGGGTAGATCTTTGATTTCTAGCCGCGCTTTAAGCTCTGACACGGGCATGACGCCGTCAATCAGCCAGCTGCCGTCAGCGCGCTGGGTCGCCCAGGCATCGATTTGTGCGCCGGGTTGCAGCTCGCCCGTGATGGCCTCTAGCATGTCGAGCGGCGTGACCAGGCCTTGCACCACCCCATACTCGTCGACCACAAACACCATGCGGGTTGATTTGGCACGAAACTGCTCCAGCAACTCCATGCCAGTGAGGGTTTCGGGCACAAACACAGCAGGCACGGTAAGCGCGCCGATGCGTTGACTGGCCGAGTCGGCTGCATCATTCACATCAGTGGGCACAGCCAACAGCGTTGCCAGTTTGACCACACCCACCACATCGTCCAGGCTACCGCGGCACACCGGGTACCACGAATGCCCGGTAACGCCGGCTTTTTGAATCGCCTCGAGTACCGTGTCAGCAGCATCGAGCCATTCAATGTCAGAGCGCGGCAGCATCAAAGACGTGAGCAAGCGGTCGTCGAGCAAAAATACGTTTTGCACCATCTGGTGCTCGTGCTCTTCAATCAAACCTGCATCTACGCCCTCCTCCAAGCTGGCGGTAATTTCTTCTTCTGTCACTGCGCGGCCTGCTGAATTGTCGACCCGCAAAAGCTTGAGCACGCCCTGGGTGCTGAACGACAGCAACTTGACGAACGGCTTGGCCGCGCTAGCCACCCACATCATGGGCCGGGCGACCAGCCTGGCTGCTGTCTCGGGGTACAGCTGGCCGATACGCTTGGGCACCAATTCACCAAAAACGATGGTGATGTAGGTGATGATGGCCACCACCAATGCTGTGGCGGTTAGCTCGGAGGCACGCAAGGGCACGCCCAGGCTTTGCAGCCATATTGACAAGTCACCACTGAAAGCAGCCTCACCAATGATGCCGTTGAGCATGCCAATTGACGTGATGCCCACTTGAACCGACGATAAAAATTGGGTCGGGTTGTCGAGCAAGCCCAGAGCGGCATCGGCACCCTTGTCACCCGACTCGGCCATTGCGGCTAGCCGGGCTTTTCGGCTGGACGACAGTGCCATTTCAGACATGGCAAACACGCCGTTGAGCAGCGTTAAAAAAGCAATCAGTAAAAAATCCATAACTCAGGGTCTTACGCTTGGCAGAAAATGCATACATGGCACTTTACTTGATCGGCGATCTCCAGGGTTGCGACACACCGCTGCAGCGTTTGCTGCTCACACTCGATTTTTCGCCCAGCCGAGACACGCTTTACCTGCTGGGCGACTTGGTTAACCGGGGCCCCGATTCATTGGGCGTGTTGCGCCGCCTGACGGCGATGGGTGATGCAGCGCAATGTTTGCTGGGCAACCACGATTTGCATGCGCTTGCCGTTTGGCAAGGCGTGCGCCCTGCCAAACGCGGCGATACGCTCCAGCCGTTGCTTGACGCCAGTGACAGCGCACACTTGTTTGACTGGCTGCGTCATCGCCCCATGGCTGTGCACGCGCAGGGTTGGCTGATGGTGCATGCGGGAGTTTTGCCGCAGTGGACACTTGAGCAAACATTGGCTCTGGCCACAGAGGTTGAACGCGTTTTGCGCGGGGCCGACCTTAAAGCACATTTGGCTGAGATGTATGGCAACGCACCCTGTGAATGGCGTAATCAATTGGCTGGTGCAGACCGCTTGCGGGTCATCATCAATGCGCTGACGCGGCTGAGGTTTTGTACACCAGCCGGGCTGATGGACTTCAACAGTAACGACCACGCAGACAACCCACCTAAGGGATTGGTGCCGTGGTTTGAGTTACCCAACCGCGCAACACGGGGCCAACACATTGCGTTTGGCCACTGGTCAACGCTGATGCCGAGCAACCAGCGCGCGCCACGCCTGCGCAACAACACCTTGGGCCTGGACACCGGTTGTGTCTGGGGCGGTTGCTTGACCGCTGCCAAACTTGGCAACACGGTCGATGAATTTGAGCTGATACAAATCAATTGCGGACAAGCGCAACAACCGGGACGCTAGACACCCGGTCTCCTAAAGGCGTGCCATCTGGCCGGGTCGCTCGGCAGCGATTCGTTCGGCCTCATCGCACCAAGCGCGCGCCATGCTGGCAGACAAAAGCAGCACCGCCGATGAAAAGTAGATCCACATCAAAATCACCACCAGCGACCCCGCCGCACCGTAAGCAGACACCACCGCAGCAGTTGATAAATAAAGTGCCATCAAGTGCTTGCCAACAGCAAACAAAAATGCGCCTGCCGCGGCGCCCATCACCAGATACCGCAGTGCTGGCTTGGGGCCGGCGCTCATGCGCATCAGAGCGACAAACAGGCCCACACAAAAGGCAAACGAGATGAGTTCGTTGATGCCAAAGGCGATTTTTTCAATCGGCAAATAACTGCCTGCCCAAGTAGACACCAATCCCAGCGCAGTAGACACCACCAACGACACCAGCAATAAAAAGCCGAAGGCCAGGATGTAGGCGATGCCGCGCACGCGCAACGTGGCGCTGTACCACCACTTTTGCGCAGGCGCTTCGCCGCTGCCCTGCCGCCAGAGCCGCTCAAACGCGTCTTGCAGCTCGGCAAACACGCCCGTGGCGCCCGACAAAAGCAGCACAAACGCAATCAATGATGCGGTAATACCTTCAGACGGTGCTTGTGCGCTGGCAATCGCCTGCTGGATAAGTTCTGCACCCTGCTTTCCAATCACGCTGCTGATCTGCCTGACTAGACTGGTCTCAATGAAAGCACGGTCAAGCCACCAACCCAACAGTGCCACCATGAGCACCAGCAAAGGTGCAAGGCTCAAAATGCCGTAAAACGACATGGCGGCACTCATGCGAAGGCCATCGGCGTCAAGCCACTGTTGGACAGCACGCCAAAGGGGGACATAGACGCGCCTGGCCAATTTCAAGATCATCGGCATAGCATCGTCGAGATTTCAGACATCGGCTAGCAGCAAGGGGCTCGGTTGCACGTAAGGAACGGCTGACGACACTCGATAGACCGCTTTTGAGTCCCGGGTGTGAGCCCAGGAGTTATGGCCGGGAGTCAAGGCTGGGCGTGAAGCCCAGGACTTAAGGCCGGGCGTGAAGCCCAACGGTCAAGCCTGCGTATCAAGCCCCGGTTTTAAACAGCGCAGCGACCTTTTTCTTCGGCTTGATGTTGGCCGACACGCCATGGCGCGCGGGATTGGCCTTGGCAGCCGTCTCCCAGGCGGGGTGTGCGTCAGGTGCAGCTGCGCTTTCATAGGGGCGGTCAAAAAACGGATCACGCGGTGCAGCAGGCTGGCGATGTGGTGGTGCTTCACGCCGCTCCCTGACGGGGTGCGAATCACGCGGTTCGCGGCGCGCGGCTTCCCTCGGTGCGGTGTCTCGCGGTGCAGCGTCGTCGGCGTCACGGTACATGCGCCTGCCGTCGTTATGGCGACCGGTTGGGACAGGGTCTTCATCAAACACCAAGGGCTCCAGCTCAATTTTGGTTTTGATGAGTTTTTCAATATCGGCTACCAGGCGCTGATCGCTGCTGGCCACAAAACTGACCGCCAACCCCGATGCTCCCGCCCGGCCGGTGCGGCCAATACGATGCACGTAGTCTTCGGCATTAAAAGGCACGTCAAAGTTAAACACCGCTGGCACGTCTTTAATGTCGAGTCCGCGGGCGGCCACATCGGTGCACACCAGCAGATCAACCTCACCGCTTTTAAAAGCCTCTAATGCTTTCAGGCGTTCGTCCTGGCTTTTGTCGCCGTGCAGTGCGGTGGTTTTCAGGCCTTCTTTCTCCAGCGAACGCGCCAGGCGCGCGCAGCCGAGTTTGCTGTTGACGAACACAAAGGCCTGCTTCATGCCGCGTGTTTTTAAAATTTGGTGCAACGCACGGCGTTTGTCGTCTGCGCCTACGCTGTAGAAGTGCTGTTCAACCGTAGAGGCAGTCGCGTTGGAGCGGGCCACTTCAATCGTCACCGGGTCTTGTAAATAGCTGGATGCCAGGCGTTTGATTTCAGGCGAAAAGGTCGCTGAAAACAGCAGCGTGATGCGCTGCTTGGGCAGGTAACTCAAGATCCGCTGCAAATCAGGCAAAAAGCCAATGTCCAGCATGCGGTCAGCTTCGTCAAGCACCACGTATTCGACCTGGTTCAGCACCGCGTTTTTGGCTTCGATATGGTCCAGCAGGCGGCCCGGCGTAGCCACCAGCACTTCAACACCCGCTTTGAGCGCCAGCGTTTGCGGCTTCATGTCCATGCCGCCAAACACCACTGCGCTACGTAAGTTGGTATATTTGGCATACAGCTCAACTTGCTCGGCAACCTGCACCGCCAGTTCACGGGTGGGGAGCAGCACCAGCGCGCGTACCGGGTGGCGGGCGGGGGATGTCGAAGCGTTTTCATGCTTCATCATGCGTTGCAACAACGGCAAGGCGAACGCAGCCGTTTTACCCGTACCTGTTTGCGCGGCACCCATCACGTCTTTACCTTCCAGAACGACCGGTATGGCCTGTTCCTGGATGGGTGTCATGTTTTCGTAGCCCATCTCAAGGACGGCACGGGCCAGTTGGGGGGCCAGCGAAAGATTTGAAAATGAGGAGGTCATATAAGCCAATATTGTCGCATCACCCGCATTTTGGCGGCTTAGCGGGCTTTTTAGGGCAGGCGGCCAGCGGCTTGTGACAATCTCAACACTGTCGCGAGTATGCTTTTTGCTATAGCTTTAGTAGCTGCACGCACTTGTATTAATTGGGCTAGAGGGTAATTTAATACCTGAAAGGCAATACCTACGCGCTTTTTGGTGACTTTCAGAGGTTTCGGGCCGAAAACGTGTCGCAAGCCTTCACGCTGCCATTTTTAAGACCGTTGTCAAACCAACGCTGGCGCTGAACGCTTGTGCCGTGGGTAAAGCTTTCGGGCACAACCGCACCGCCACTGGAGCGCGCCAGCGCATCGTCGCCGATTTTGGCCGCTGCGTTCATGGCTTCTTCAACGTCGCCCTGCTGCAATATTTGCCGCTGGTTTTGCGCATGGTGAGCCCACACACCAGCAAAGCAATCGGCCTGCAGCTCAAGCCGCACGCTGAGCGCGTTGTACTCGGTTTTGCTCACGCGAGCGCGCATTTGCTCCATCTTGCCGCTGATGCCCAGCAGGTTTTGCACATGGTGGCCAACTTCGTGGGCGATCACATAAGCCTGCGCAAAATCGCCTGGCGCGCCTAACCTCTTGGTCAATGTCTCGTAAAAGGACAGGTCGATGTAAACTTTTTTGTCAGCCGGGCAATAAAAAGGGCCCATCGCTGCTTGCCCCGCACCGCAGCCGCCGGTACTGGTCTGACCACGAAACAACACCAGACGTGGCTCTTGGTAAGTGGCACCACCCTTGGAGAACACGTCTTTCCATACGTCTTCAGTGTCCGCCAGCACAGTGGCCACGAACTTGCCCATGCGGTCATCTGCGGGAGGACGTTGCGCAGGGCCGGGCTGCGCGACTTGAGCCGTGGGCGCGCCGCCGCCACTGAGCACATTGAGTATCGTGATCGGATTGATCCCAAATATCCAGCCACCCAGCAGCGCCACAACGATGGTGCCAATGCCGATACTGCGGCCACCCAGCAAACCACTGCCGCCGCCACCACCGGCGTCACCCCGGCGGTCCTCCACATTGTCAGACTCGCGGTTGCCTTCCCATTTCATATGTGCCTCGCTCATTAAAGGTTGACGCCACCGCCAGCTTGCGGCATCGTCAGAATATATGCTGACTTTACTTGAATGCCGACGGACTGCGGAACAAAACGCGACCCAGCGGGTCCAGCCCTCATGACCCCACCTGACAGCATTTTCTGCATTTTTCATCGCTTCACCCGGCTAGCCTTGACCGCCGTGGCAGTGGCTTTTTTGGCCGCATGCGCCCAACCCATCACGGCCAAAGTGACCCGTTTTAACCAGTGGCCCGCCGACGCAGCCGGGGCAACGTTCAGTTTTATCCGGCCGATTGATGCGTTGAACGACCTGGAACAACAAACTTACGAAGCCAACGTCCAGGCAGCACTTGAAAAACTTGGCCTTAGGCGCGTGGCCTCGGGACAGGTGGGGCGGTTTCAGGTCGATGTGGTCACCGGCAGCGACACGCGAAACCAGCAGTTTCGGGAACCCATTTACCGCGAAAATTACATCTACTACCCGCCCTACCGGGACGCCGCCGGCCACGTGTTTGGCGGTTTTTGGGCACCAGACCCATTTGGCGCGCGCTATGTTGGCGACCGCATTGTGGTGCGCAGCGTGCAACGCAGCAACCTGCGCTTGCGCTTGTTGGATACCTATGCCGCAACCCCAGGTGCTGCACCCGGCAAACCACGTGCGGTGTTTGAAGCACGCGCCATTTACGAGGGCAGCAATGGCGATCTGGCCACGTGGGTCCCGTATTTGGTGCGCGCTGTTTTTGACGATTTTCCCGGTCAAAACGGTAAAGTAAAAATTGTCAAATTTGACAGCAAGACCGGGGCGTTGGTTAACCCGTAAAAGCCCAGGCGCTGCACAATGCCCTCATGACCATGTTTAAGCTTGCCGAGAAGCCAGTGTTTGATCTGCCCACCGTGCTGCTGACTGGTTTTGACGCCTTCGGCGGCGATGCCGTCAACCCCAGTTGGCTGGTGGCTCAAGCGCTTGACGGCCAAACCATTGCTGGCCACCGTGTGGTGGCGGCGCAGCTGCCGACCGAGTTTTCAGCGTCAGCGCTGCGGCTGGTGGCGCTGGTGCGCCAACACCGGCCAGCGCTGGTGCTGTGCTTGGGCCTGGCGGGTAGCCGGTCTAGCCTGTCGCTTGAGCGCATCGCCATCAATGTCCAGGACGCGCGAATTGCTGACAATGCAGGTGCCCAACCGATTGATGTGCCGGTCGTGCCAGGCGGCCCTGCTGCATATTTCAGCACGCTGCCCATCAAGGCCATGCAGCAGGCGATGGTCCAGCACGGTGTGGCTGCAACGATTTCCCAAACTGCTGGCACGTTTGTTTGCAACCATGTGTTTTATGCGCTGATGCACCACTTGCAAAGCGGGCGGCGCGGCGGTTTTATCCATGTGCCCTATTTGCCGCACCAGGGCCAGCCCCACATGACATTGGACGATATGGTGCTCGGCATTCGCGCCGCTTGCGCTTGTGCGCTCACCACGCAGCACGACATCACGCACGGCGCGGGCGCTTTGAGCTAGTCGGCAGTCTTTGCCAAGCCGACTCCGGGCCCTGTGCAGCACCCTGTCCAACACGCCTTAATGGCATTATTTTTCAGGGCTGCTTTTATCCGCTGGTTTTGACTGAATCAAGCGCCACATCAGCCACATGCCGATGACCGCGTTTGTCAGCGCCAAACCGCCTACCAACACACTGCCCAGCGTATTCAGTGCGCGATTTTGCACAATCCAGGCCAGCGCGTACGACAGCACATTGAGCGCCATCATGATCCAAAACAAGGGGTTTCGTGGCTGGTAGATTCGCGTCCATTTCATGCGCCTATGCTAACCCGCCAGCGCCGTCAATGAACGGTTCAGGGAAGCTGTCGCGTCACTTTAATACCTGTTAACCAGCGTCGCCAAAGCCATGCCTTGCGGCGTCGGGTTGCCTCGGTCTGCGCCCGATGGGTCAGAAAACGTGGCCGTGACGTGGTCGCAGTCTTTAAGAGCGGCGCCCCGGCTACTTTGCATGCACCAAGCCGCTGCTGCCCGCGCGCTGGCCATACCCGCTTCGCGCTGTTGGGCTTTTTCAACCTGACCTACAGCCACCATCACCATGGCCACCAGTTGGCAAAAAATCGCCACACCTGCCGCAATCAACAACAGGGTTTTGGCAGGTGTAGGGTGACGTTTGGGCAAGTGGTCGGAAAACATGCGGGGCTCCTTGAAGTCAAAACCAGCTTGACCTCTTTCAGCTCCATGCTAGCCCTGCGCATTTAAAACACCATTCAGTAACTGCCGAAGAAATTTGTAGGACAAAACCGCGTTGGCGGTGGGGCAATGTGCCGCTCAGGCTTTCGGCAACGTCACACCGACCTGGCCCTGGTATTTGCCGCCCCGGTCTTTGTACGACACCTCACAAACATCGTCTTTGTCGCTCTCAAAAAACAGCACCTGAGCGCAACCTTCGCCCGCGTAAATTTTGGCAGGCAGCGGCGTCGTGTTTGAAAATTCAAGCGTGACATAGCCCTCCCATTCAGGCTCAAACGGCGTCACGTTGACGATGATGCCGCAGCGCGCATAAGTGCTCTTGCCCAGGCAAATCGTGAGCACGTTGCGCGGGATGCGAAAGAATTCCAGCGTGCGCGCCAAGGCAAAGCTATTGGGCGGGATGATGCAGCTGTCACCCGAAAAATCAACAAAACTCTTTTCATCAAAGTTTTTCGGGTCCACCACGGTGCTATGGATGTTGGTAAACACCTTGAATTCGGGGGCACAACGGATGTCGTAGCCATAGCTTGATGTGCCGTAGCTGATGATTTTTTTGCCGTCAGCCTGTCGAATCTGACCCGGCTCGAACGGCTCAATCATGCCGGTGGTCTCTGCCATACGGCGTATCCATTTGTCGCTTTTGATGCTCATTGCGGAATTCCAAAGTTTTCAAGTCATTGTAGGCAAGCCGACAGATGGGAAAAGCACAGTCATTTGCTATATTTTACATAGCATAAAAATTAACAAACACGTGGGCCAGGGGTCGATTTAATGTAAAAACAGCTTTTAAGTGCCGACGGTCTGTGAAACCACGGTTTTCTCAATCACCCGGTCATCACCCAAAACAATCAGTGCAAATAGCAGTTCGTCCAGACTGTTAGCACGCGCGGTTTTACGCGCCAACAGCGGCGTAGCTTGAGGGTTGAGCACCACAAAGTCGGCATCGCAACCGGCCTGCAAATTCCCGGCAACGCCTTGCAAGCCGAGCGCTTGCGCCGCACCTGCCGTGTGTTGCCACCATAGCTGCTGCGGCTTGAGCGACAAGCCGCGCTTGGTTTGCCCCTCACGGCCCACGTAATACGCTGCCAGCATGGTGTGAAACGGGCTAAAACTGGTGCCGCCACCTACGTCGCTGGCCAGGCCGTACAGATGACCGCAATGATCCGCCGCCTTGTAATCAAAAAAACCGCTGCCTAAAAACAAATTGCTGGTGGGGCAAACGGCGGCGGCTGTGCCGGTTGCTTTCATCATGGCCCGGTCTTCGTCGTTGATGTGAATGCAGTGGGCGTACACCGCTTTGGGCCGCAGCAGGCCGTAATCGTCGTACACGCTCAGGTAGCTGCGCGACTCGGGGTACAGCTGCTTGACCCAGGCGATTTCGTCCATGTTCTCGGACGTGTGCGACTGTATCCACACATCGGGGTAGCGTGCAGCCAGTTCACCAGCACCACGCAGCTGCTGGGGGCTGCAGCTGGGCACAAATCGCGGTGTGATGGCGTAGCCCAGACGGTCAACGCCGTGCCAGCGTTTGATCAGCGCTTCGGTGTCAGCCAGGCTTTGCTCGGTTTTGTCGCGCACACCGTCGGGCACGTTTTGGTCCATCAAGCACTTGCCGGTAATCATGCGCAGGCTGTTTTTTTGGGCCTCGACAAACAATGCTTCAACCGAAGCCACATGCGACGTGGCAAAGGTCAGTGCGGTCGTGACACCGTTTTGTAACAGCTGCGCTATAAAAAAAGAAGCTACTTGCGCACAATATTCCGGGGCTGAATAGCGTTTTTCTTCTGGGAAGGTGTAGTTTTCAAGCCATGGCAACAAGCCGTCGGCGGGCGAGCCGATCACGTCGGTTTGCGGGTAATGCACATGCATGTCGACAAAACCGGGCGCAATGATGCGGCCCCGAAAATACTCAACTGGCACACCGGGGTAGCCTGCGTGCAAGGCCTGAAAGCTGCCAACCGCCTGCACGACTTGGCGGCCCTGCGGATTGGGGCCTGTGACCAGCAAGCCGTCTTGTTCAAATACGGCCTCACGGTCTTTGAAGTACAACAGACTGGCGCGGTAGGCTTTCATGGCTTGGGTTGCTTCGGTTAAATTTGCTTTAATTTTCGCTTCAGTTCATCAATGTGCAGCTGTCGCCCATACCCGCGCGCCATACCTTAACGGCAGCCAGGCCAGGCAAGCTGGGGGCTAAGGCCCGCCAAATGTAGGCACACAGGTTCTCAAGCGTGGCAGCGCCCAGGCCGGGCACATCGTCGAGCATGCGGTGGTCCAGCTGGGGGCGCAGTTGGTCAATCGCGTCGCGCACACGGCCCAGGTCCAGCACCATGCCTGTTGCTGGGTCAGGCTGGCCCGACAGCGTGATTTCAGCGTTGTACGTGTGGCCATGGATGCGGCGGCTGGCCTCTAGCTCAATGTCGCGGTTTAGGGTGTGGGCTGCGTCAAAAAAAAATTGCTGGCTGATTTGGTAAGTCATAGGTAACTTTTTTAGCGAATACCGGTCATTTTGTGGGTTTGCAAGCTCAATCGCCAAGCAGGCCGCTGCATGCACAGGGCAATGCAGTCGTTCAAATTGTCGGCCTTCAAGACGTTGTCCATCGGCTGCAGGTAGCGGTGCGTGAAGTTGGCGGCCTCCAGCTCGGCCAGATTGAATGCAGTTTGCGGCCACACCACTTTTAGCTCGTGGCCCTCGCGCTGTACCCAGGGCGCGCCAGCTTTGGGGCTGACGCAAATCCAGTCAATGCCCGCAGGCGCGGCCAGGCTTCCGTTGGTTTCTACCGCGATTTCAAAGCCGCGCTCGTGCAGCGCGTCAATCAAGCCAGCATCAACCTGCAGTAAGGGCTCGCCACCTGTCATCACGATAAATCGATTGGCCTTATTAGCACTAGGCCACTGCGCCGCAACGATGTCTGCCAATGCATCCGCGTCTGCGAACTTGCCGCCCAGCGTACCGTCGGTACCTACGAAGTCGGTGTCGCAAAAATTGCAAA
Organism: Polaromonas sp.; assembly: GCA_031424935.1. GTDB lineage: Bacteria > Pseudomonadota > Gammaproteobacteria > Burkholderiales > Burkholderiaceae_C > Polaromonas. The sequence continues at coordinate 200,051 of JANPIK010000076.1, read as the reverse complement.
TGGCACTGGCGCGGTCTTGTTCACGTCCAGACCATAAATTACAACCTGCAAAACGACAAAACACGGCAGGTCGGCCCGCATTGGCGCCCTCGCCCTGCAGCGTGTAAAAAATTTCTTTAACTTGATAACTCATGCGGCAACCCAATCCGCAACAGGCGGGGCCGTGAGGTTTTTAGTCATGGTGGTCCTCTACATGGGCCCGAAATATAAACAATATGGATGTGCCGGGCCAGCACATGGTGTCGATTTTAAAGGCTCAAGTAAATGTCGCAAAACATTCATCAAGCGTGTCGATGTACTGACGCTTGGCCTGTGCATCAATAAAGCTCGCTTCAAAACTGTTGCGTGCCAGTGTGTAGGCATGCTGCGCAGTCATGCCGGTGGCGGCAAATGTCTGGGTGAAGTTGTCATTCATGTAGCCGCCAAAGTAAGCCGGGTCGTCTGAATTAACAGTTGCCGCCAAACCTGCATCCAGCAGCAATTTCAGGTTATGGCTGGCCAAGTCAGGGAACACACACAGCTTTAAATTAGACAGCGGGCACACCGTTAGCGCGATGCGGTCTTTGGCCAGGCGCTGCATCAGTAGCGGGTCTTTGATGGCCTGAACGCCGTGGTCAATGCGCTCAACTTTCAACACATCCAGGGCCGTCCAGATGTAGGCGGGTGGGCCCTCTTCACCCGCGTGAGCGACCAAACGAAAACCCAGCTCGCGGCAGCGCGCAAATACCTTTGCGAATTTTTCAGGCGGGTTGCCAACCTCGCCTGAATCCAGGCCGATGCCTATGATTTTGTCGCGATAGGGGAGGGCTTGTTCGAGCGTTTCAAATGCCTCCTGCTCGCTCAGGTGGCGTAAAAAGCACATGATGAGCGATGCCGAGATGCCCCACTGTTGTTGGGCATCCACGCAGGCGCGGCGCAGGCCATTGATGACGACGTCCATCCCCACCCCACGCGCGGTGTGGGTTTGCGGGTCAAAGAACAGCTCGGCATGCACCACGTTGTCAACCGCCGCACGCGCAAAGTAGGCATGCGCCATGTCATAAAAGTCTTGCTCTTTCAACAGCGCACTGGCCCCAGCGTAGTAGATGTCTAAAAAGCTCTGCAAGTTGCTGAAGGCATAGGCCTTGCGCAGCTCGTCAACGCCGCCGTAATTGATGGCCACGTTGTTGCGCTGGGCCAGTGCAAAAATCAGCTCGGGCTCAAGCGAGCCTTCGATGTGGATATGCAGCTCGGCCTTGGGCATTCGGCGCAATAGGCTGGGCAGACGGTCCGGAGAGATTGATTTAATGGGGTGCATGGTGGGTCCTGAAACAAAAAAGGCCGCTGAAAACTGACTTTTCAGCGGCCTTTCAGATTTATCAAACGCTTACTTTTTGTCGCTACCGGGTACTTTGCCCTCAACACCTTTGACATAGGTTTTCAGTCCACCCAAAAACTTGTCGTCAGCGACCGTGTCTTTGGCAATCAATTCCTTGCCCGTGTTGTCCATGATCGGACCTTTCCAGATCATGAAGGTGCCGTCTTTCAGGCCAGCGCGAATCTCATCAATGCGCTTTTTGGTGTCGTCTGGCACGTCGGCAGCCACCGAAACCATGTCGATGGCGCCTTCTTTCACGCCCCACCACGAGCCGCTGGCACCGGTCCATTTACCGTCAAGTGCCTCGCCTACTGCTTTGACATAGTAAGGGCCCCAATTGATGATGGCCGAACCCAGGTGGGCTTTCGGGCCATAGGCGGTCATGTCTGAATCCCAGCCAAAAGCGCGCTTGCCCATTTTTTCAGCAGTTTGCAACACGGCTGACGAATCGGTGTTTTGCATCAGCACGTCGGCACCACCGTTGATCAGCGCGGTGGCGGCGTCCGTTTCTTTTGGTGGGTTAAACCATTCGTTGACCCACACCACTTTGGTTTTGATTTTGGGGTTAACCGATTGTGCACCCAGGGTAAAACTGTTGATGTTGCGAATGACTTCTGGGATGGGGATGGAACCCACCACACCCACCGTGCCTGTCTTGCTCATCTTGCCTGCAATCACGCCAGCCATGTAAGCACCTTCGTAGGTGCGGCTGTCGTAGGTGCGCATGTTGTCTGCCGTCTTGTAACCCGTGGCGTGCTCAAACTTGACGCCCTTGTTGTCGGCAGCGACCTTGAGCATCGGCTCCATGTAGCCAAAAGTAGTGCCAAAAATCATTTTGTTGCCTTGGCCTACCATGTCGCGAATCACGCGCTCGGCATCTGCGGACTCAGGCACTTTTTCGGCGAATGTCGTGACAACTTTGTCGCCGTAGGCAGCCTCAATCGCTTTGCGGGCGTTGTCATGCGCAAATGTCCAGCCGCCATCACCAACCGGGCCGACATAAGCAAATGCGATTTTGAGCGGCTCAGGTTTGGGCGCTGGAGCCGAGGCAGCTGGCGCAGGCGCTGGAGCAGCCGCGACTGGTTTTGGTTCTTCTTTTTTACCGCAACCCACCAGGGCAGCCGCTGCTACTGCAGACATGGCGGCCAGGGTGAAGTAACGTTTTTGCAGGTTGGTCATGTCAAATCGCTTTCTTGTTAAGGAGCCTGAGAAAAATACCGAAAGTTTTGTCGTGCAATGTCAGATTCAAGGTCATAGCCGATCGCAAATTATGCAGTGGGCTACAGCACAAGGCCGTTTATCCCCCCGGATAAAAAGGCTTTCCGAGCGAACCGGGCATATTAACGCGGATCCACACCGGGTTGCGCGAGATCAGCACCAACACGGCGACGGTGGCCAAGTACGGCAGCATGGTCAAAAACTGGGGCGCGATATCAACACCCGCGCTTTGCAAATGAAACTGCAACATGGTCACGCCGCCAAACAGATATGCACCAAGCAAAACTCGTGCCGGACGCCAAGTAGCAAAGGTTGTCAGCGCCAGCGCGATCCAGCCTTTGCCTGCAATCATGCCTTCTACCCACAGCGGTGTGTAAATCACTGACACGTAACTGCCCGCCAGACCGCACAGCGCGCCGCCCGCCACCACGGCGGCCAGCCGGATACGCCGCACCGGGTAGCCCAACGCGTGGGCCGAGTCAGGGCTTTCGCCAACCGCGCGGAGCACCAGACCCGTGCGGGTGCGGTTTAAAAACCAGATCAGCCCAATCGTCAGCAAAATGGCCGCATACACCATAGGATGCTGGCGAAAAAGCGCTGGGCCAAACAACGGTACATCAGCCAGCACAGGCACGGCCCACTGGACTTGCTCGGGCAGCTTTTCTTGCACATAGCTGATGCCTGCAAAAGCTGAAAACCCGGCACCAAACAAGCTCAGTGCCAGGCCCGTTGCATATTGGTTGGTGTTAAGCCAGATCACCATCAAACCAAAAATCGCCGCCAGCAACGCACCTGCAGCCGCGCCGGCCAAAAAGCCCAACCAAACGTTGCCGGTGTGCACCACAGCTGCAAAGCCTGCGATGGCGGCGCACAGCATCATGCCTTCTGCGCCCAGGTTCACGATACCGGCTTTTTCATTGATCAGCAGACCCAACGCGGCAAGGGCCAAAATCGTCCCAGCGCTCAGGGTGGCTGCCAGTAAGAGTGCCATACCGTCCATTATTGGGCTCCGTTGGGTTCAGGTGCAGAGCGCTTGGCTTTTTTATGCCATGCCAATCGGTAGGCCACCAGGGTGTCACAGGCCAGCAGACTGAACAGCAGCAAGCCCTGAAACACGCCTGTCAGGGATTTGGGCAAGCCCAGCCGCGATTGCGCCAGCTCACCGCCGATGTAAAACATGCTCATCAGCACGGCCGAAAAAACCATGCCAACCGGGTGCAAGCGCCCGACAAAAGCAACGATGATGGCAGCAAACCCGTAACCCGATGGCACATAGGCGGTGAGTTGGCCAATCGGCCCGGCGACTTCTAGCGCGCCCGCCAGCCCGGCGGCACCGCCCGACACCAGCAGTGCCACCCACACCGCACGGCGTGAAGAAAACCCGGCATAGCGTGCTGCGGCCGGTGCCAGACCGCTGACCTCTTGTTTAAAGCCCGCATAGGTGCGAAACAAAAACAGCCACAGCACCGCTACGCCTAGCGCGGCAATCAAAATGCCCACACTGACGCGTGAACCGGTCATCAACCGCGGAATTTGCGTCACGGCTTCAAAGGTTTTGGTTTGCGGAAAGTTGTAGCCGTCGGGGTCTTTCCAGGGGCCAAACACAAGGTAGCTCAGCATCATTTCAGCCACATAAACCAGCATCAGGCTGACCAGAATTTCGTTGGCGTTAAAACGCACGCGCAGCAGCGCCGTGATGCCGCCCCAAGCCATGCCGCCCAGCACGCCAGCCAACACAATCGCTGGAACAATCCAGGGCCCGGTGGTTTTATCGGCCAGTAATGCGACGCCACCGGCAGCCACAGCGCCCATCACAAACTGACCCTCAGCGCCGATGTTCCAGACGTTGGACCTGAAGCAAACCGCCAGCCCCAGTGCAATGATCAGCAGCGGGGTGGCCTTGACCATCAGCTCGCTGAGCGCGTTGGCTGACCGGATCGGCTCCCAAAAAAACACACCCAGGCCTTTGATGGGGTCTTTACCCAAGGCCATGAACAGCAGCACACCCAGCACCACCGTGATCAGCAGCGCCAGGACAGGCGAGGCGTAAGTCCAGCGTTTTGACGGCTCGGGCCGCAAGGTAAGTTTAATCATGCGGCAGGCCCATCCCAAAGTCCGCTCATCCATTGACCCACCAGCGCTGTTGTGGCCTGCTCGCGCGGCAACGACGGCGACAACTGGCCCCGCGCCATCACGTACAGCCGGTCACACATGTCAAACAGTTCTTCGAGCTCTTCACTGATGACCAAAACCGCACACCCCTGCTCTGCCAGCTTGAGCAATTCACCGCGTATTTGGGCTGCCGCACCGACATCCACCCCCCAGGTTGGCTGGCTGACGATCAGCAGCTTTGGCGCGGCGTCAATCTCGCGGCCCATGATAAATTTTTGCAGGTTACCGCCCGACAACGATCGCGCCAGGGCCTGCGGCCCGCCACACTTGACCTGAAAACCCGCAATGATGCGGCCGGCTTGCGCCTGCAAGCGCGCTGTGCTCAACCAGCCGCTTGGGCGGACGGCTTCATGGCGCGTCAGCAGCAGGTTGCGGCTTAACGCCAGTTGCGGCACGGCACCCCGACCCAGGCGCTCCTCAGGCACCACATGCAAGCCCAGCGCACGGCGCTGGGTTGGGTTGAGCCTGGCCACATCAACGCCGGCAACGGCTACCGCAGCCGCTGCTTGGGTCGTGGCCGGGCGGGTGTCTTCGCCCGACAAGGCGTAAAGCAGTTCTTTTTGCCCGTTACCTGAAACGCCTGCGATCCCGACCACTTCACCCGCATGCACCTGAAGCGCAACCGCTTGCAAATCTGTTCCAAACTGATCGCTTTTCTCTAAGCTGAGCTGCTTTACGCTCAACACCACATCGCCAACGCTTACCCTGCGGCGCGCCAGCGCAGGCGGTTCGCTGCCAATCATCAGGCGGCTCAGCGATGCGTTGGACTCCTGCCTGGGATCACAGACGCCAGTGACGCGCCCGCCGCGCAGTACCGTACAAGCGGTGCACAGTGCGCGAATTTCGTGCAACTTGTGACTGATGTACAAAATACTGCATCCCTGGGCGGCCAATTGGCGCAGGGTGACAAACAGATTTTCTACCGCTTGCGGCGTAAGGACTGAGGTAGGTTCATCCAGAATCAAAAGCTTAGGGCCAGTCAACAGTGCCCGGACAATTTCGACCCGTTGGCGTTCGCCGACGCTCAGCGTGTGCACGGGCCGCTGGGGCTCAAGCGGCAAGCCGTAGGTTTTGGCGGTGTGCAACATGCGCTGGGTAACTTCGGCCAGGCTCAGATGTTTGTCCAGGCCGAGCCAGACGTTTTCCACCACGCTCAGGGTATCAAACAGGCTGAAATGCTGATACACCATGCTGATGCCCAGGGTGCGTGCCAGGCTGGGGTTGTGCATGCCCAGCAATTGCCCATCAATACGAAGGGTGCCTGCATCTGCTTGCGCCGCACCGTAGATGATCTTCATCAGGGTGGATTTGCCTGCCCCGTTTTCTCCCAAAACGGCATGAATCTCACCTGGCTGTACGGTCAGTGAGATACCGTCGTTGGCAACCACGCCCGGATATGCCTTGGTGATGCCGGTGAGCTGAAGGCGCGGCGTGCTGCTCATGGTTGACCTGACTGGCGGATCACAAAAACAAAAATCATAGAAAAATCATGAAAAAGTCACCGCTTTGGCACGGTGTTTGCAGCGCGTGATACGCTGCAAATCATGACAAAAATAATGCCTAGGGCAACGGACAAGATGACGACTCCCATACGATTTATCAGGCGTGGTGAAACAGTAACGCTTGCCAATGTACCACCCAGCCGCACCCTTTTGGAAGTGCTGCGAGAAGACCTGTGCAGTACAGCCACCAAAGAAGGTTGCGGCGAAGGCGATTGCGGCGCATGCACGGTGGTGCTGGGCGAAGTGCAGGATGACGCCCTGACCTTCAAGGCCGTGAACAGCTGCATACGGCTGGCGCATTCAGTTGATGGCATGGCGGTCTGGACAGCCGAAGACATTGCGGTGGACGCCCCCACGCCAACACCAGAGCTCGACAGCCAGCCTTTGCACCCGGTACAACGCGCATTAATTGAGTGCCACGCCTCACAATGCGGTTTTTGTACCCCCGGTTTTGTGATGAGTTTGTTTGCCATGTACCAAAACCATACCTGCAAGGGGCGTGCCATATCGCGCGAGCTGGCCCAGGTAGAGCTGTCTGGCAACCTGTGCAGATGCACGGGCTACCGGCCCATTCTGGATGCCGCCCAAATGCTGGACAAGCTACCCACGGTCGAGCTGGACGAGGCAGGTTTGCTATCAAAACTAAAGCTGCTGGCCTTTGATTATCAAGGGCCAGAGGGTGATTTGATAAAGAATTCAGCTTACCAGTCACCTCCGACGCTTGATTTGTTGCTCAAAACCCGCGCCGCCCACCCAGACGCGCAAATCGTGGCCGGCACCACAGATGTGGGCTTATGGATCACCAAGCAGCACCTGCAGTTTGACCAGATCATCGACGTGACGCGCGTCAAAGAGCTGCGCCTGATTGAGCAGCACCAGCAGCACTTGGCGATTGGCGCGGCGGTCACGCTGACCGACGCGTTTGCCGCGCTGGTTGTGGACCGCCCGCAGCTGCAAGCCTTTTCAGCGCGCTTTGCGGGCCTGAGCGTGCGTAACTCGGGCACGTTGGGCGGTAACGTGGCGGGCGGCTCGCCAATTGGTGACTCGATGCCGCTGCTGATTGCACTGGGCGCCAGCGTGGTGCTCATGAGTGTGCAAGGGTCCAGGCAGTTCAAGATCGAAGACTTTTACACCGGCTACAAAAAAAACCAGCTCGCACCCGATGAGGTGCTGGCCTGGATCCATGTGCCAAAAAGGGTGGCCGGTGAGCGGGTTGAGATCTACAAAATTTCGAAACGCTTCGACGACGATATATCTGCGGTGTGCCTGGCCATCAACCTTCACATGACAGGCGGCGTCGTCACCCGGGCATCGATAGGCGTGGGCGGCGTAGCCGCAACACCCGTACGCGCTATAAAAACTGAAGCATCTTTGCTAAATAAATCCTGGGCCGAAGCCACTGTTGATCACGCCGCCGGTGTATTGCAAGCAGAATTTACACCCCTGTCAGACATGCGGGCCAGCGCCAATTACCGCACGCAGGTTTTAGGCAATTTGTTGCAGCGTTTCTGGCTTGAAAGCCAAGGCGTGGCGCAAATCAACCTGCAAAACTTCAAACGGGAAGCAGCGCTATGAAAGCAGACCAGCACCTGCCGATCAGCCGCGATGGCGACACCGACCCCGATGTGGTGCTGGCCAATGCACATGCGGATTCAAACGGAGCCGCAACCCGCAACCCGGCCCACCCTGCGCCCGCCGCAAAGGCAGCCCCTGGCGCCGCAGGCAAATCCCGCTTTCATGAAAGCGCACGCGCCCAGGTGTGCGGCGCTGCCACCTATGTTGACGATATTGCCGAATTGAAAGGCACGCTGTATGCCGCGCCCATCATGTCCAGGGTGGCCCACGGCAAACTGATGCACATTGACTGCTCGGCAGCCTTGGCTATGCCCGGCGTGGTCGATGTGGTGCTGGCTGCGGACGTGCCAGGCGACACGACGCTGGCGGCTTTTGCCGCAGACGAGCCGATATTTGCGCAGCACACGGTGCAACATGTGGGCCAGGTGATTGGCTTGGTGGTGGCCCAATCGGTCATGCAGGCCAGGCGCGCTGCACGGCATGTGGTTTGCACCATTGAGGCACTGCCCGCTGTACTGGATGTACACACGGCACACAAAGCCAAAAACTATGTCTTGCCGCCGGTATTTGTCAAACGCGGCGAAGCCGGCACGGCCATTAAAAATGCAGGCCATGTCTTGCGCGGCACGCTTGAAGTGGGCGGGCAAGAGCACTTTTACCTGGAAGGCCAGGTCGCTTACGCCTTGCCCCAAGAGCAACGCCAATGGCTGATTTATTCAAGCACCCAGCACCCCGGCGAGGTACAGCATTGGGTGGCCCACGCGCTGGGCCTGGACAACCACGCCGTGCGGGTGGAGTGCCGCCGCATGGGTGGCGGCTTTGGCGGCAAAGAGACACAGGCCGGGCACATGGCCGTTTGGGCGGCAGTCGCGGCCCATAAACTCAAACGCCCCGTCAAGGTGCGGCTGGACCGTGACGAAGACTTCATGATCACTGGCAAGCGCCATCCGTTTGCCTATGACTACACGGTGGGTTTTGACAACAGCGGGCGCATCACCGGCCTGCAAATGGTGATGCTGGCCAATTGCGGCTTCAGCGCTGACCTGTCAGGCCCGGTGGCAGACCGCGCGGTGTTTCACCTCGACAACGCCTACTATTTATCTGACGTCGACATCAGCTCCTACCGCCTGAAAACCAACACCCAAAGCCACACGGCATTTCGTGGTTTTGGCGGGCCACAGGGCATGGTGGTGATTGAAAGCATCATGGGCGATATTGCCCGCAAGCTGGGGCTCGATGCGCTCGATGTGCGCCTGCGCAACCTGTACGGCGTGGGTGAGCGTGACGTGACGCATTACCAGATGAAGGTCGAGGACAACATTCTGCAGCCGCTGTTGTCAAAGCTTGAACACACCGCCGACTACCGCCGCAGGCAATCAAGCATTACCCGCTGGAATGCAAGCAGCCCGGTCATCAAGCGCGGTTTGGCCATCACGCCTGTCAAGTTTGGCATCTCGTTTACCGCTACGTTGTTTAACCAAGCGGGTGCGCTGGTGCACGTCTATCTGGACGGCAGCGTACAGGTCAACCACGGCGGCACCGAGATGGGTCAGGGCTTGAACACCAAGGTCTGCCAGATCGTGGCCGACGAGCTTGGCATTGCGTTTGACAACGTATTGGCCACCGCCACAGACACCAGTAAAGTCCCCAATGCATCGGCCACCGCCGCATCGGCAGGCACCGATTTAAACGCCCGAGCCGCGCAATACGCCGCCAGAAATGTACGCGACAACCTGGCGCAATTTGTGAGCGGACTCGATAACTGCGGTGCGGGTGCGGTGCGGCTTTCGGGTGGCCAGGTGATGACACCGAAAAACGCACGCTTGTTTGTTGACGTGGTCAAACTGGCGTACGCCAACCGCATTCAGTTGTGGTCAGATGGTTTTTATCGCACGCCCAAAATTCATTACGACAAAACCACGCTCACGGGCCGGCCGTTTTATTATTTCGCCTATGGTGCAGCTTGTACCGAGGTCGCGATAGATACGCTGACCGGCGAGTCCAGGGTGTTGAAAGTCGACATCTTGCACGACGTGGGCACGTCGATTAACCCAGCCATCGACATCGGCCAGATTGAAGGTGGATTTGTGCAGGGCATGGGCTGGCTGACGACCGAACAACTGGTGTGGAATGACAAAGGCTTGCTCACCACGCACGCCCCGAGCACCTACAAAATACCCGCGACGGGGGATGTTCCAGAACACTTCAAGGTTGACCTTTGGCCCGAGCCCAACCGCGAAGATAACGTGTTTGGCAGCAAGGCGGTAGGCGAACCGCCATTTATGCTGGCCATCAGTGTGTTTGAGGCGCTGCGCCATGCGGTTGCTTTTGCGCGGCCTGAGCACGAACCGGTAGCGCTGACCGCACCTGCCACTGCCGAGAACATTTTTAATGCACTCACTCGGGCTGGCCCGTAATCAGTAACCACGCTGCCAGCACGTTGTTAGCACGTTGCCAGCACTTTTATGTGCACGGCATGCACGCGCTGTGAGCGTGCGCAAGACTGGCACAGTCTATGCGTAACACGCCGTAGCGATGCTTGGCTTTGAGCATCGCGCTTCGGCATGCGCTCCGTAATCACAAAATTTAAACAGGAATAAAAATGAACCGTGCGATAAAAATCACCGCCTTGATGGCTTCAGTTCTGGCTTGCGCCAGCGCAGCAGCTGCGGACTGGTCCAGTAACAGCATCGGCTACCGATATGCGCCCAGCCAGTCCGAACCGGGCGTTACCGACAAAGTGTCAAAAAACATTTTGAACTTCACACACGTCAGCGGCGACTCATTGGGCGGTAACTTTTTCACCATCGACTTGCTGAAATCATCTTCAAAAGACCCCGCCAATGGCGGTGCGCAGGGTGCACAAGAATGGTACGGTGTTTACCAGCGCAACTTTTCATTCAGCAGCATGACGGGCAACAAAACCGGCTATGGTTTTGTTAAAGACCTGAGCCTGACCGGGCGGATTGATGCGGGCACCAAAAACACCACTTTTGCACCATCACCGCTAAAACTCTGGGTAGGCCTGGAAGCGGCCATGCCGGTCAGCGCAGGATTCTGGAATGTGGGGGCATCGGTCATGAAAGAACGCAACAACAACGGCATCGTTGGCAAAGCGGTTTCGTTTAAAGCAGCACCCGCGCTGACCAGCGCATGGGCTATTCCTGTGGGCGGCGTCGGCACTTTCGGTGGTTTCGCCACAATTGTTGGCCCAAAAGGTAAAGACGGCTTTGGTGTGGAGACCAAAACTGAAACGCTGATTCAGGCCAAGTTTATGTTCGATGTCATGGGCCCGAAAAGCGGCCTTTCCGCTGGTGTCGGGGTGGAGTACTGGGACAACAAATTTGGCAACAACAACGCGATTGCTGGTGTAAAAAATTCAGCCCGCGCCACGACCCCGTTGCTGCTGGTTGAATACAGGCTTTAATTCGCGCCCACACCACACAACCCGCACGCTTACCGGGCGAAGGTCGCCAGCGCCCAAGCTTAAAAGAGCTTAGGCGCTGGTTGGTGTTAAACAATCAACACCTACAGCTACAAAATCAGCAGCGCCCGGAAATCATTCACGTTGGTGTAGGTCGGCCCTGAGACCACCAAATCTCCCAACGCGTCAAAGTAACCATACGCATCGTTTCGGTCAAGGTAGGCATCTAGCTTCATGCCCTTGAGAACGGCACGTTGCAAGGTGTCGGGCGCGACATAGGCACCTGCATTGTCTTCAACGCCGTCTATACCGTCTGTGTCTGCAGCCAGCGCGTAGACACCGCTCTGCCCCTGCAGGCCAAGCGCCAAGCCCATGCAGAATTCGCCCGCCCGGCCGCCACGTCCTTTGGCAACGCCTGCGCGCAGCGGCTTGATGGTGACGGTTGTTTCACCGCCACTCAAAATTACGCAGGGTTTAACAAACGCGCCAGTGCCTTTGGCTGCGGCTCGTGCCAATGCCGCATGCACTTTGCCGACTTCACGCGATTCGCCCTCTATCTCGTCGCTCAATATATAGGCGTTCAGCCCTGCCGCCCTGCCCGCAGCGGCTGCCGCTTCCAGGCTTTGCTGCGGTGTGGCGATCAAGTGGACTGCATGGCCGTCAAAGGCTGCATCGCCCGGCTTGGGAGTTTCAAGCGCACCGCTTTCAAGCTGCGCCAATATGGCAGCCGGTACATCTATGGCGTAACGTTTCAGCAAGGCCAGCGCGTCTGCACACGTCGAGGCATCAGGTACGGTTGGGCCGCTGGCAATAACGCTAGGGTCGTCCCCCGGCACATCGCTGATCGTCAGCGTCACGACCCGCGCAGGCGCACAAGCAGCGGCCAGTCGGCCGCCCTTGATGCGCGACAAATGTTTTCGCACGCAGTTCATCTCTGCAATGTTTGCGCCACTGGCCAAAAGCGTCTGATTGATGCGCTGCTTGTCTGCCAGGGTCAACCCCTCGGCAGGCAAGGTCAACAAGGCAGAGCCTCCGCCTGAGATCAGGCACAACACCAAGTCGTTTTCCGTCAGCCCCTGCACCATCGCCAGCATGCGTTCAGCGGCGGCCAGGCCCGCTGCATCAGGCACCGGATGAGAAGCCTCAACAATGTCGATACGCGGCTTGTGCCCTTTGGTCCCATCAAGCCCGGCGGGTTGTGGCGGAATGTGGTGGTAGCGGGTCACCACCAGCCCTTCAAGGGGCGCATCTTGTGGCCACAGCAGATCAACGGCCTGCGCCATGGCACCGCCCGCCTTGCCCGCACCGATCACGACTGTGCGGCCAGCTTTGGGCGGCAGCGGCAAATGGGCAGCGGTGGGCTCAATCGGCAAAGCGCGCTGGACAGCGACGTCAAACAAATGCCGCAAAAACGCTTTGGGGTTGATTGGCGTGGGGGATTCGGGGTAAGTCATCGCACATCTCATGGGCAGATTGTGCCGCGCCTTGACGTGGTCTTCGGCCAAAACGGCACCGCGCTGCATCGATTTGATGAACAAGGCTGATTTGGTCGGGCAAAATTCAAGCAAAGCTACCCAAGCACCAGATTAAATGAAACGCCATGACCACCTTGCTGATTAAAAACGCTCAAGCGGTTGCCACGTTTGACCACGCCGACTCGTTAAAGTCGCGTGAACTGGCACATGCATCGGTATTTGTACGCGACAACCTGATTGAGGCCATTGGCCCGGCTAATGAGCTGCCGCAAACAGCCGATGAGGTGATCAACGCAGCCGGGCATCTGGTCATGCCGGGGCTGGTCAACACCCATCACCACATGTTTCAGTCGCTGACCCGCGCCCTGCCCGCCACACAAAACGCCGAGCTGTTTGGCTGGCTGCGCGGTTTGTACCCGATTTGGGCGGGCCTCACGCCCGAGATGATTCACATATCTACGCAGACGGCGATGGCCGAACTGCTGCTGAGTGGCTGCACCACCAGCAGCGACCACCTGTACCTTTACCCCAACAGCGTGCGGCTTGACGACAGCATTCAGGCGGCAGCGCAGATTGGCATGCGTTTTACCGCGAGCCGGGGATCGATGAGTGTCGGCCAATCAAAAGGCGGTTTGCCGCCCGACCGATTGGTTGAAAGCGAGGCGTTTATTCTCAAAGACACGCAGCGGCTGATAGACACCTACCACGATGCCGCCTGGGGCAGCATGCTGCAGATTGCGGTAGCGCCGTGCTCTCCGTTCAGCGTGAGCCAGGACTTGATGCGCCAGTCTGCCAAGCTTGCCAGAGCGACTAGCACTCGGCTCCATACCCACCTGGCCGAAAACGACCACGACCTGGCCTACAGCCTCGAGAAATTTAACTGCACGCCCGCCCAATATGCCCAAGATTTGGGTTGGCTGGGCGCGGACGTGTGGCATGCCCACTGCGTGCGGCTAGACGATGCCAGCGTTAATCTGTTTGCCAGCAGCCGAACTGGCGTGGCGCACTGCCCGTGCAGCAACATGCGTTTGGCCAGCGGTATCGCGCCCATCCGCAAAATGCTCAATGTGGGCGTTGCGGTTGGCCTGGGTGTTGACGGTAGCGCCAGCAACGACGCCGCCAATATGGTGAACGAAGCCCGCCAAGCCATGCTGCTGGCGCGTGTTGGCCGAGCAATCCAAGCGCCAGAGGTAGATGCTGCGGGGCGCACCTTTTTTGGTTGTGATTTAGGCCCCAAAGAAATGACGGCCCGCGACACACTGGCGGTGGCCACCCGCGGCGGCGCTCAGGTGCTGGGCCGGCAGGACATTGGCTACCTGGCACCGGGCATGTGCGCTGACTTGGCTCTGTTCGACCTTCGCACCCTGTCGATGGCTGGCGGCGCAGTGCACGATCCACTGGCCGCGTTGCTGTTTTGCACCAGTCCCCAAGCTGCCTACACCGTGGTCAACGGGCGTGTTGTGGTACGTAGCGGCCAATTGACCTCACTAGAAGTCGGGCCGCTGGTAGAGCGGCACAACCAATTGGCGCTTGAACTGGTGCAGTCGGCTTGATGATGGATGTCGATGCTGGATTTTGACAGGCGACTTCGGTCATTGACTCAGGTCAGCCTGTCCCGCCCTCAGTCACTCGTTCTTCATCACCGCGCTTAAGAGCTTTCAATCCGTTTTCGCGCCTGATTCAAACCAATGCTTGATTTGCGCCCGTTCGTCGTCGGTGATGCCGGTGGCGTTGTTCATCGGCATGATTTTGAGCATCACCACCTGCTGGTGAATTGACTGCGCGTGCTGCTTGACCAGCGCAGGCGAGTCCAGCCGGACGTTTTTCATTTGCAACTGAGGGCCGTGGCACTGGTAGCAGCGGCTTTCAATGATCTTTGCTACCTTTAAGTAATCGTTTTGACCCTGGGCGCCCGTATTATCTGATTTAAGCGCTTCTTTATTAGTAGCATTTGTCATGCTTGACACAGCGGCAACAGGCGCTGGTTTAAGCCATACCACCGCACCCAGAATCGCTGCACAGCCCACCAGCGCGTAGCCTGCAGGATTCCGATTGCGCCCCAGCTTGTAACCATGCCGCAGCACAAAAAACTGGCGAATCGCAGCGCCTGCAAACATCATGACGGTCAGTACCAGCCAGTTTTGCGGGTGGCTCCAGGTAAAACTGTAGTGGTTGCTGAGCATGGCAAACAGCACCGGCAGCGTGAAATAGGTGTTGTGAACGCTGCGCTGTTTTCCGCGTACGCCGTGGATCGGGTCAACTGGGCGGCCGGCCTTGATGTCCGCCACCACGGTGCGCTGGCCCGGAATAATCCAGAAAAACACATTGGCACTCATGGCCGTGGCGATCATGGCACCCACCAATAAAAACGCGGCACGCCCGGCAAACAAATGGCAGGCCAAATACGACGCGATGCAAACCAGCACGGCGATTGCGCCACCCACAATAGCATCACCGTTTTTGCCTTTGCCAAACAAGCGGCAAATCGCATCGTACAAAAGCCAGAACACCACAAAAAATGACAGCGCCACCGCAATGGCCGTGCCGGGCTGCCAGTCCATCAAGGATTTATCGACCAAATACGCGCTGGCGTTCCAGAGGTAAGACACAGTAAACAGCGCAAAACCGGTGATCCAGGTGCTGTAAGCCTCCCAGTAAAACCAGTGCAGATGTGCCGGCATGACGGGCGGCTTGCTGGCAAACTTGACCGGGTGATAAAACCCGCCGCCATGAACGGCCCAAAGCTCACCGCTGACGCCCTGTTTTTTCAAGTCCTCATCGACGGGCGGCGTGAGGCTGGAGTCCAAAAATACAAAATAAAACGATGAGCCAATCCAGGCAATCGCCGTGATGACATGGGCCCAGCGCAGCAGCAAATTGGCCCAGTCGAGAAGATAGCTTTCCATGCGAGCACCCTGTTTAATGCGAGGGCCATCGGAATTGACGCCAATGACCTTAAAACCTGTTCACCACTGCGGGCGCTCTGAACAGCCAATAGGCCGCGAACAAAAGTAACCCCTTCATGAAGGCTTGTTACCCGGCTCCGCTGCGACCAGGCTTTTTATTTTACTGTTTCACTGCGTCTTGTTGCAGCAATAACTGTGCCGCCACCGCAACGGCAATGACACCGGGCTCTTTACCTGTGATGCCCGATAGACCAATCGGGCTGGTGACTTGGACCAGCTCATCGGGGGTAAAACCACGGGCTTCCAGCCGATGGCGAAAAGTTGCCCATTTGGTTTTGCTGCCAATCAGCCCGATGTAGGGCAAATCGGCACGTTCGCGCTGGCGCTGCAGGCAGGCGATCAAAACGTCCAAGTCTTCTGCATGGCTAAAGCTCATGATCAGCACCCGCGACTGCGGGGCCAGCGTGCGCACAGCCGACTGCACGGGCTCCGAATGCTCGCAGCCTACATTCAGCGGTAGGTCGGCTGGAAAGACGCCGTCGCGGCTGTCGATCCAGCTCACGGCAAACGGCAATCCAGCCAGCACCTGCACCAGCGCATGCCCGACATGCCCACCGCCAAAAATCGCCACAGGCGGCAAATTTGGCTGCAGCCGATGCCGCAAAGCAGGCGCATCTGCTGCACTGATCGGCTCAAACGCCAAAGTCACGACACCACCGCAGCACTGGCCCAGCGATGGCCCAAGCGCAAAGCGTACAAGACTCGTCCGTGCGCTGCCTGGACCAGCCTCAAGTAAAGCATGCGCCTGCGCCTGCGCATCAAACTCCAGTCGCCCGCCGCCGATGGTGCCCACCAGCGTGTTCTTGAACACAGCCATCCAGGCACCGGTTTCCCGCGGCACCGAGCCTTCAGACGCCTCAACCCGTACCAGGACGGCCGGTTGGTGCGCCAAGAGTTCAAGAAAGTGCGTCAAACTGCTGACTGGAGACATACATTACGATCGTCAAAAGGGTTCAAACTTGTAAAATCATACCCATGACCCGCATGACAAAACACCCTTTACCCACAGCGCCCAGGCGCTTTTGGCTCGCTGCTTTGGTGTCCAGCGCTGTAGCTGCCCTGGCTTCTGCGTGCAAAACCGCGCCCGATACCCCCGCTGCCGCGCCAAAAATCGCTGCGCCTGTGGCCGAGCCATCTGCGCCGGTGATTGGCCCTATCCCCAGCGCGCAAGGTTCCGCGCGCACCTCAGCGGCGACCACTGCAAGGGCCTACCGTGAAAGCGGCGCGACCCACTTGTATGGCCTGAACGCTGAACGTATCTTTAAAGGCAGAATGCCGCCCTTGCTGTATGCCATTGGCGTGCTGAATGTCGAAATCGATGCCGCAGGCAGGGTCACGCGGCTGGACTGGATGCGTGCACCCAAGCACGCGCCAGAAGTCATCGCCGAAATTGAACGCACCGTGCGCAGCGCCTCGCCGTTTCCAGCGCCTGTGCGGATGGGCAAAGTGGTTTACACCGACACCTGGCTGTGGCACAAAAGCGGTAAATTTCAGCTCGACACGCTGACCGAAGGCCAGAACTAAGGCCTGCGCGCAGACTGCCTTGCTACGCTAGCTGCCCCGATAAGTCGAATAACTCCAAGGACTGACCAGCAACGGCACGTGGTAGTGGGCCGAAACGTCGGCGACGCCAAAATCTACGCTGACGAGATTTAAAAAATTAGGTTCAGGCAACGCAACGCCGCGCGCCTTAAAGTAATCAGCCACGTTAAACACCAACCGATAGGTGCCCACTTTTAAGTTGGCGTTGTCATAAAGCAGACCATCGGGATTGCGGCCATCGTGGTTTAAAACGAATTGCTTGACAAGGGTCGCCATGCCGCCGGCGGCGGTTGCCGCTGTTGTGGTGTAAAGCGAAACTGTCATGCCACCCGCGGGCGTGCCGTGCATGGTGTCCAGTACGTGTGTGCTCAAGCCCATAAAGTGCCTTTTCAAAAATTAAAGAATTTCAAGAATTTCAATAACATCAGCATTGGGGCATACGGTATTGCACCGTGTGTATTGACCAAAAATCCTAAGACTCACTGATAATTTGTAAGATGATAGCTGTCAGCTTTCATGGCAAATTGGTTATTTAGACCTCAAAAAACATGACGCCCATGCCCGCAATTCCCGAAGACCCAGCTTACCCTCGTGACTTAAGCGGTTACGGACGCCACCCGCCGCATGCGCAGTGGCCCGGCAAAGCGCGTATTGCCCTGCAATTTGTTTTGAATTATGAGGAAGGCGGCGAAAACTCGGTGTTGCACGGCGATGCGATGTCGGAGCAGTTTTTGTCTGAAATGTTTAACCCCAGCGCTTTTGCCGACCGGCACTTGAGCATGGAAAGCATTTATGAATATGGCTCGCGTGCCGGCGTTTGGCGCATCTTGCGAGAGTTTGAAAAACGCCGCCTGCCATTGACCGTATTCGGTGTGGGCATGGCCTTGCAGCGCGCGCCCGATGTAACCGCAGCCTTTATCGAACTGGGGCACGAGATCGCCTGCCACGGCTGGCGCTGGATCAACTACCAACAAATCAGCGAGGACATTGAGCGTCAGCACATGCGCCTGGGGCTCGATGCCATTGAAAAAATGACCGGGCAAAAACCACTGGGCTGGTACACCGGGCGCGACAGCCCCAACACACGCCGCCTGCTGGCAGACGAGGGCAGCACCCTTTACGACAGTGACTATTACGGCGACGACCTGCCGTTTTGGACCAGCGTTAAGCGCACCGATGGCGCCGCCGTGCCCAGGCTGGTGGTGCCCTACACCCTGGACGCCAACGACATGCGCTTTGCATCAGCGCAGGGTTTTGCTCAAGCTGAAGATTTTTATATTTACCTGCGCGACAGCTTTGATGCGCTGTATGCAGAAGGCGACCCTGCCGGACTTGACCGCCCCAAAATGCTCAGTATCGGCATGCATTGCCGCTTGTTGGGTCGGCCCGGGCGAATTGTGGCCCTGCAAAAGTTTTTAGACCATGTTGAAAAATACAGCAACGTCTGGGTCTGCCGCCGCATCGACATTGCACAGCACTGGCAAACCGCGCATCCCTTTACAGCTAAATAATCATGACCCTCACGCTAGACCATATCAATACAGCGCCGCACGCACAGGCCCTTGAGCTGTTGGACGGCCTGTACGAACACTCGCCGTGGATAGCCGATAAAGCTTTGGCTGCAAGGCCGTTTCAGTCACTGACGCACTTGAAACACACGATGACCGTGGTGTTAAAAAATGCAGGCAAGCAGGCGCAAATCGACTTGATACGTGCCCACCCCGAGCTGGCGGGTAAGGCCATGGTCAGTCAAAGCCTGACGAATGAATCGACACATGAGCAAAAAACCGCAGGCTTGACGCAATGCACGCCCGATGAATACGCAACCATTCAACAACTGAACACGGACTACAACGCCAAGTTTGGCTTTCCTTTCATCCTGGCAGTTCGCGGCCCGCGCGGAAATGGGTTATCCAAGCAGCAAATCATCAGCACCTTTGCCCGTCGCCTGCAAAACCACCCGGAGTTTGAATTGGCCGAGTGCTTGCGCAATATCCACCGCGTGGTTGAACTGCGGCTGAACGACAAGTTTGGCGTTAACCCAGAACTGGGTAACCTGCAATGGGACTGGCATGAAGCGATGGCACAGTACAGCGACCCCGGGTTTAAAGAAAAGCAGCAACTCACCGTCACCTATCTCACCGATGCACACCGCGCCTGCGCCGCATTCATCGCCAGGAAAATGCAGGAATGCGGTTTTGACGACATCAGCATTGACGCGGTGGGTAACGTGGTGGGTATTTATAAAGCCGCCACACCCCATGCACAAACCTTGCTGACAGGTAGCCACTACGACACGGTACGCAACGGCGGCAAATACGATGGCCGACTGGGAATCTTGACGCCGATGATGTGTGTGCGTGAGCTTCACAAGCAAGGCAAACGCCTGCCTTTCAACATCGAAGTAGTGGGTTTTGCAGAAGAAGAAGGCCAGCGATACAAGGCAACATTTCTGGGCTCGGGCGCATTGTTGGGCGACTTCAAATCCGAATGGCTCGATCAGAAAGATGCAGAAGGCATCACCATGCGTGAGGCGATGGTGCATGCGGGTTTGAACATCGCCGACATCCCGCTGATCAAGCGTGACCCGGCAAACTATTTGGGCTTTGTTGAAGTCCACATTGAGCAAGGCCCGGTGCTCAATGCGCTGGATATTCCGTTGGGTGTTGTGACCAGTATTAACGGCAATGTGCGTTATTTGTGCGAAGTCACCGGCCTTGCCAGCCATGCAGGCACCACACCTATGGCCACACGCCGTGATGCGGCCACGGCGGCGGCTGAAATAGCGCTGTATGTTGAAAAGCGGGCTGCACAAGATGCAGATTCAGTCGGCACGGTGGGCATGCTGAATGTGCCGAATGGCTCGATCAATGTGGTGCCGGGGCGCTGCCATTTTTCACTGGATTTGCGAGCCCCGCTGGACGCGCAGCGGGATGCGTTGGTCAGTGATGTACTGGCTGAAGTCATAGCCATATGCGAACGGCGCGGCGTCACGGTGACCACTGAATTGACAGAGCGTGCCGCCGCCGCACCTAGCGCCCTCGCATGGCAAAAGCGCTGGGAAGCGGCTGTCAAAGCATTGGGTGTACCGCAACACGCCATGCCCAGCGGCGCGGGCCATGACGCAATGAAGCTGCACCAAATCATGCCGCAGGCCATGCTGTTTGTGCGCGGCCAAAATTCAGGCATCAGCCACAACCCGCTGGAAAGCACCACCAGCGACGACATCGAGTTGTGCATTGACGCATTCACCCATCTTTTGATGCAATTAGCCGAAGAACACCCATGACAGACTACGACAAGATTGACCACTGGATTGATGCCCACTTTGACGAGCAAGTGGCGTTTTTGCAAGCGCTGATTCGCATCCCCACAGACACACCACCTGGCAACAATGCCCCGCATGCTGACCGCACGGCCGAGTTGCTGAACGCGATGGGACTGACTGTAGAAAAATACCCCGTGCCGCAAGCTGAAGTCCACGCGGCAGGGCTGCAGTCCATCACCAACCTGATTGTGCGCAGGCCGTACGGCAACAAGGGCGAAGGTAAAACTGTGCTGCTTAACGCACACGGCGATGTAGTGCCGCCGGGCGAGGGGTGGACCCAAGACCCGTACGGCGGTGAGATTGAGAATGGCAACATTTATGGCCGCGCATCGGCGGTCAGCAAGTGCGATTTTTCAACCTACGCTTTTGCCGTGCGTGCGCTTGAAGCCGTTGCCAGACCTGTCAAAGGCAGTGTTGAACTGTTATTTACCTATGACGAAGAGTTTGGCGGTGAGGTCGGTCCGGCATGGCTGCTCAAACACCACATCATCAAGCCAGATTTGATGATTGCTGCAGGCTTTAGCTACCAGGTCATCACCGCGCACAACGGTTGCCTGCAAATGGAGGTGACAGTCCACGGCAAAATGGCGCATGCGGCTATTCCTGATTCAGGTGTGGACGCCTTGCAGGCAGCAAACACCATCTTGACCGCACTGTATGCACAAAACGCGCTGTACAAGCAAATCAGTTCAAGCGTTGTGGGCATCACCCACCCTTATCTGAACATTGGGCAAATTGAAGGCGGCACCAATACCAATGTGATTCCGGGCAGGGTGACATTTAAACTTGATCGGCGCATGATCCCCGAAGAAAACCCGGTTGAAGTCGAAGCCACGCTGCGCAAAATCATCAACCAAACAGCAGCGCAGTGCCCTGGCGTTGCGGTGGACATCAAGCGCATCTTGCTGGCTCAGGCGATGCAGCCGCTGGCGGGCAACAAACCGCTGGTTGACAGCTTGCAAAAGCATGGTGAAGCGGTTTTTGGCGAGCCGATACCTGCGCTGGGTACGCCGCTCTACACCGATGTCCGGCTGTTTTGCGCAGCGGGAATCCCGGGCGTGATTTACGGTGCCGGCCCGCGCACGGTGCTGGAGTCCCATGCCAAACGTGCAGATGAGCGGCTTTCGCTCAGTGATTTGCGCCGCGCCACCAAGGTTGTAGCGCGGGCACTGAGCGACTTACTGGCATAAAAAACGCCCTTTGCCCGCAGCAGCCGGGTCAACACCCGGGTATTTACGGGTGTGATTTGTTTACAAATCATACCCAAATGCACCAATATGACCCGAAAATATCGGTTTGTCTGGTGCACGATGGCTGCGGGCGACCAACCCTAGGCATTATTTTTGCTTAATTGCTTTATACAACCATTTTCGAACTTTTTTTACCGTCCTTTTCTGGAGCTTTTTCATGATCAAACGCGCATTTCTTAAAACCACTGCGGCACTGGCCCTTGCAGCGGCCTTCGGCTCAGTCCAGGCGCAAACCACACCGATTAAATTTCAGCTCGACTGGCGCTTTGAAGGCCCTGCGGCGCTGTTTTTAACCCCAACCGCCAAGGGTTACTTCAAAGACGCCAAGCTCGACGTGACAGTTGACGCAGGCAATGGCTCCGGTGGCGCAGTGACGCGGGTCGCGTCAGGCACCTACGACATGGGTTTTGCCGACCTGGCCGCCCTGATGGAATTTCACGCCAACAACCCGGACGCACCCAACAAGCCGGTAGCCGTCATGGTGGTTTACAACAACACGCCAGCGTCTGTCATGGCATTGAAAAAATCGGGCATCAAAACCAGCGCTGACCTGAGCGGCAAAAAACTGGGTGCCCCTGTATTTGACGCGGGCCGCCGCGCTTTTCCGATTTTTGCCAAAGCCAACAATGTGACGAGCGTGCAGTGGACCGCCATGGACCCGCCACTGCGCGAAACCATGCTGGCACGCGGCGATGTGGATGCCATCACGGGCTTTACGTTTACCTCGCTGCTGAACCTGGAGGCGCGCGGCGTCAAAATTGACGACGTGGTGGTCATCCCTTACGCTGACAACGGCGTCAAGCTGTACGGTAACGTCATCATTGCCACGCCAAAAATGATCAAAGAAAACCCGGCCGCTGTCAGAGCGTTTTTACTGGCTTTCACCAAAGGCGCTAAAGACGTGATCGCTAACCCGGCAGCCGCCATCAACGACGTAAAAGCGCGAGATGGCATCATCAATGTCGACATGGAAACGCGCCGCCTGAAACTGGCGATTGACACTGTCATCAACAGCCCAGACGCCCGCGCCGAAGGTTTTGGCCAGATCAATGGTCCGCGCTTGTCACTGATGGCGTCGCAGGTGTCTGACGCTTTCAACACCAAGTCCCGCGTGAATCCGGATGCGGTGTGGAACGGGTCTTTCCTGCCGACCGTTGCCCAGTTGAACATCTTGCCGAAGAAGTGATGGGTTCACCCTTGATCAGCAGTAGCGGACAGTGACGAATAATTGCTACTGTATTTATAGCGTCTGGCCCATGATTTACCTGGGCCAGAGCCTTTTTTATTGGTAAAAATACCTCAACAATGACTCCAACTGACGCTAAAAACAATTTTGTCGACTTTTCTGATGTGTGGCTGGCCTACAACGAGGAGTTTTTAGCCAAAAAACAGTTTGCCGTCGAGGCGATTGATCTGAAAGTCAAGCAAGGCGAATTTATTGCCATCGTCGGGCCGTCGGGCTGCGGCAAGTCAACCTTCATGAAGCTGGCTACTGGCTTGAAGATGCCGTCGATTGGCAAAATTCTGATCGACGGTCAGCCGGTCACCGGGCCTTTAAAGATCTCTGGCATGGCGTTTCAGGCACCGTCGCTGTTGCCTTGGCGTACCACGCTAGACAACGTGTTGCTGCCGCTGGAGATCGTTGAGCCTTACCGCAGCAACTTCAAAGCCAAACGCAAAGAATACGAAGAGCGCGCCCTAAAACTGCTTGAAAGCGTCGGCCTGGGCGGCTACGGCGACAAGTTTCCGTGGCAATTGTCAGGCGGTATGCAGCAGCGGGCCAGCATTTGCCGTGCGCTGGTGCACGAGCCCAAAATGCTGCTGCTCGACGAGCCTTTTGGCGCGCTGGACGCTTTTACCCGCGAGGAGCTCTGGTGCATCTTGCGTGACCTGTGGGCCGTGCAAAAATTTAACGTCATTCTGGTCACCCATGACCTGCGGGAGTCGGTTTTTTTAGCCGATACGGTATATGTGATGAGCAAAAGCCCAGGCCGCTTTGTGGTGAAAAAAGAAATCGACCTGCCGCGCCCGCGCGACCTTGAGGTGACCTATACCAAAGAGTTTTCCGACATCGTGCATGAACTGCGTGGGCATATTGGTGCCATCCGCAAAACCGCCGCCGTTGCCCATTGACCAAACTGCCCCATGAACAATAAAAAACTTCAATTTTGGGCACCCTGGGTGCTGCTGGTTTTAATCATCGCCCTTTGGCAAATGATTTGCACGGTCTTCAAGGTGTCTGAATTCATCTTTCCGAGCCCGCTGCGCATTGCCACCCAAACCTGGGAATACAAAGAAGTCATTTTGGGTCACGCCTGGCGCACCTATTGGGTGACCATGGTCGGTTTTGGCATTGCTATCGTGGTGGGTGTGCTGTTGGGCTTTGTGGTTGGCTCCTCACGCCTGGCCTATGCCGCTGTCTACCCTTTGATGACCGCGTTCAATGCGCTGCCCAAAGCAGCTTTTGTACCGATCTTGGTGGTTTGGTTTGGTATCGGTATCGGCCCGGCCATTCTGACGGCCTTTCTGATCTGCTTTTTCCCCATCATGGTCAACATTGCCACTGGCCTGGCCACCCTTGAGCCCGAGCTGGAAGACGTGCTGCGCGTGCTGGGAGCCAAGCGCTGGGACGTGTTGGTTAAAGTGGGCCTGCCGCGCTCCATGCCGTACTTTTATGGCTCGCTGAAAGTTGCCATCACACTGGCCTTTGTGGGTACCACCGTCAGTGAGATGACTGCAGCCAATGAAGGCATTGGCTACCTGTTGATTTCTGCAGGCTCGGCCATGCAAATGGGGCTGGCCTTTAGCGGCCTGGTCGTCGTCGGCGCCATGGCAATGGTGATGTATGAGCTGTTCAGTTACATCGAAAAGCACACGACCCAGTGGGCGCACCGGAGCTCGAACAACGAGTAATCCTGGCCCTGGCGAAGGGCGAACATTGGCATAAAACGTGCGTACCCAGTGGTCCATCTTTTACCACTGGAGCCGATCATGCAACGTCGTTCACTGATTCAAGCCGCAGCCGCGAGTGCTGCACTGTGTGCTGCATCACCTTTTGTCAAAGCTCAAGGCAGCTTGCAAAAACTCAAGTTCAACTTGGGCTGGAAGATTGAAGCGTCCGGCGCGGGCTTTTTGCTGGCCCAGCAGCGCGGCTACTACCGCGACGCTGGACTTGACGTCGCGATTGACACCGGTAATGGCTCTGCCGCGGCAATCAGCCTGGTGGCGGGAGGCGCTTATGACGTGGCTTCAGCTGACCTGTCAACCATGATCGAATTCAATACCGCCAACCCAGGCGCCAAGCTCACGGCCGTGGCAATTCAATACGATCTGAACCCCAACTCGGTCATGGTGCGCAAAGACGGGCCGATCAAAAAACCGTCAGATCTGGCGGGTAAAACGCTGCTGGGCCAGCCTTTTAATGCGTCGCGCAAATTGTTTCCGGCGTTTGCCAAGGCTCAGGGCTTTGACGCTGCCAGCGTGAAGTGGGAAAGCGTGACCCCGGACATCGGCGACACGCGATTTGTCAAAGGTGACTTTGATGGTGTGGCCTACTTCTTTTTTACTGGCTTGCTTAACCTGCAGGCACGCGGCGTCACGGCTGATCAATTGACCGTATTTAAATTTTCAGACTTTGGCATGAAGTCTTATGGCAACGGGCTGGTGGCCAACCCGAAAAGCCTGGTCGAGTCACCCGACGCCATGCGCGCGTTTGTCAAAGCCACCACACGCGGCTGGATAGAGGCCATGGCCGACCCGAGAGCAGGCGGCGCGGCGGTGAAGGCGCGTGAGCCGCTGGCACCCGAGGCGATTGAGTTTGAACGCCTGAAACTGATTGCCGACGGCTCCATGCGCACACCCGACACGCTGGCCAACGGCTGGGGAGCGGCCACGCCCGCTCGCATGCAAGCCACGCTGGACGAAACCGTCAGCGCACTCGGCCTGAAGCCTGGCTTGACGGTGGCCGACATCTGGACCGACAAGTTTTTACCGACAGCAGCAGACCGCAAACTGAAGGCTTGAGCGTCTATGACGATACCCGTCATAGATTTGGCGCAGGCTTTGGTCAGCGGTGGTCAACGCTGCCATGAATGGGCACGGCAACTGCGGGAAGCCGCCATGGCGACGGGTTTTTTTTACGTGCGCAACCACGGCATCAGCGCTGACCTGCTGGCGCAGCAGTTTGAACTGGCCAGGGAGCTGATGAATCTGCCACTGCCCGTGCGGCAGGCATTGTCGGCACGCCACTCAAAAACCATGCGCGGCTTCATGGGCATAGGGACACAAACACTGGACGAGCAGGCGCAGCCCGACCTGAACGAATGTTTTTACTGCGGCATGGCTTACCCGGCTGACCACCCTTACGTGTTGGCGGGCTACCAAACCTACGGCGGCAACCAATGGCCAGCGCAAGTGCCTCATGCTGCGGCGCAATGTGAGTCATACATTCAGGCATTGCTGGCGTTGTCCCGGCAATTGATGCGGCTACTGGCGCTGTCGCTTGGTTTGCCAGAATCGTATTTTGACGCTACCAGCGAAAGCCCGATGGTCACATTGCGCATGCTGCGCTACCCGCCGCACCCGCCAGATGCCGACGAGCGTACCTTTGGCGCGGGTGCGCATACCGACTGGGGCGCCTTGACATTGTTGGCCCTGGACAGCTTTGGTGGGCTGGAGGTCGCCCTGCCAGACGGCAGCTGGCTGGCCGCGCCACCGATACCAGGCACCTTTATTGTTAATCTGGGCGACATGATGCCGCGCTGGACCAATGGCCTGTACCGTTCAAGCCTGCACAGGGTACGCAACACGCTGTCTGGCGGGCAGGCCCGTTACTCGATTCCGTTTTTTTACGAGCCAGACTACATGGCGCAAATTGTGGCGGTGCCCGGCACGCTGGCCGTCGGTGAAAAGCCCTTGTTTGAGCCGTGTACCGCAGGCGAGCATCTCAAGCAGATGTACCAAAAAACCTACGGTCTTACGGCCAGTTAGCCTGAGCAGCTCTAGAGCAAACGCAGCTGCACTACAAAGCACACCGCCATGACGCTTGATTTCAGTCTTTTTTGCTACGATATGACAGCGCAGGTGGGCTTTTATCAAGCGTTGCTGAACCTGCCCGAGGCAACCTCAAGTCGCTCACCTGTTTACCGATGTATTCAAACCAGTAGCTTTGAGTTAGGTTTTCACGCCGCACCGGCTTACGCCTTGTTGGGTGTGGCCGACCGAATGCCTGCACCGTCACCGGTCCTCAGCGTCACGGGTTACGCCACCTTTAAATTAGCCAGCAGCGCAGAAGTCGATGATTTGAGCCTGAGGGCCGTTAAATTAGGGGGCCGAATTATCAAACCCCCGTACCCTACGTATTACGGTCAGTGGCAAACCGTGTTGGCTGATCCGGAAAACAACATGTTCCGCTTGAGCTTTCAGGGCTTACCCGAGGGTGTGATAGCGCCTGAATTGGTGTTGCCCGGCTAACCAACTTGCAAGTTTGGCGACGCCTGTAGTTGCGTCATCAAGACGCTTACCTCACCCTGCTTTATGCAGCCTTTTTAGCCCAGGCGCTGCACCAGCCTTTGGCCATGACCTGCCTGCCTGCAAACAGCGGACAAGGCCCTTGGGTTGAACCTGCTGCGCCCTGGTAAAGCGCACAGTTAGCACAGGCTGAGCCCGCAACATACTGCGCATATTTGGTTTTGTCGGCTTTTGTCGCGTCAGCCACATAACCCAAACCTTGCGCAGCAGGTTCTTTCTCGTCAACGACCGAGCTTGCAGAAGTCGCGGCTGGTGCGGGTGGCGTTGCTGGTGTGGCCTCTGGCGCGGCAGGCGCTGCTGCAACCGGTGCAGGCGCGGGTGCCGGTGCAGGTGCGGCGGGTGCAGCTGCTTCAACAGGCTTTTTGTCACCGCACGCTGCAAGCAGTGCGGCGGCGCCAGCGGCTGTGATCAGAGGCATGGCAGGAACGATGCGGATAACTTGGCGACGTGTCGTCATTTAAACTTCCTTTGGCTTTTAGCTAATGGGATTGAACAGGGATTGAAGAAATTTACCGCTTGATGCTACCTTGTGAAGGTAAAGAACAGGTAAATCTACACTAACCTAATCGCCGGTGAATGACTGTAGGACTGTTTCGCGAGTTAATGCACCCCACCTGGGTTTAGGTGATCACCTCAACCTTGGCGCGCTTGGCGACTTGCGTCCAGGTTCCGATTTGCGCGCGCATCAGTTTAGAGAAGTCATCACCCAACAAAAGCGTTTTGCGCGGCAGCGTTTGTACGTCTTCTAGC
This sequence comes from Polaromonas sp., assembly GCA_031424935.1. GTDB lineage: Bacteria > Pseudomonadota > Gammaproteobacteria > Burkholderiales > Burkholderiaceae_C > Polaromonas. The sequence goes on along the minus strand of JANPIK010000076.1, from coordinate 171,963 downwards.
CGCGAAGCAATGTCAGGCTTGGCCAATATCTCAGGGATCAAGGCGGTTAAGCGCTGAACAATCGGCGTCGGCAGGCCTTTAGGTGCTGACAACCCCAGCCACTGCGAGCCCGTCAGCGATGCAAAGCCCTGCTCCGCAAATGTTGGGATGTTGGGCAACGCAGCCAAGCGGGTCGGGGTAGACACTGCCAAGGCCCGCAGGCTGCCCGCCTTGAGCTGCGTCACGTTGGTGGTGATGGGGTCAAACACGCCGTCAATCTGACCGCCCAGCAAGTCTTGCATGGCAGGCGCACTGCCTTGGTAAGGCACATGGTCGTGTTCGGGCGCATTGCCGTCAATTTTGAGCAACTCCCCAAACAAGTGGTTGGCCGAACCAATGCCCGATGTGCCGTAGCGCACCGGTTTGGTTTTAGCGGCCGCAACGTATTGGGCCAGCGTTTGGAAAGGTGACTGCGCGCGTACCAGCAGCACCATGGGCGCCTCGACCAGCATGCCCATGTGGGTAAAGTCGTCCACTGGGTCAAAGGGCATGACTTTGCGGGTAGCAGTGGCATAAATATGCACTGACGCATGGCTGACCAGCAGCGTGTAACCATCGGGTGCTTGCTTAGAAGCATAGTCAGTACCCACCAGGCCCCCAGCACCCGCGCGGTTTTCAACAATCACCGTTTGAGACAGCGCAGCAGACAAGTGAGGTGCCATCAAACGCGCCACCGTGTCAACCAACCCCCCAGGCGGAAACTGACACAGCAACCGAACCGGGCCACGCGTCGGCCAGGCAGCAGATTGCGCTTGCACCAAAAGGGGCGTTGCCAGTGCGGCAGCGCCTGCAGAAATAAAGTCACGACGTTTCATGGTTGCTCCTGGAGTTGATGGGATGTTTGAGGCAAGCTAGTACAAAACATAAGAATGTCTGTAGCTTTTGCAAAAACTATGCCAGTTAGGTGATGCGATTAAGAGGCAAGTACGCCGCTCAATCGCGCCGCCTATGCAGGCAACCTAAGCTGCCCAAGCTCCAAAGGGCCCATCAAAAAGCATCCAGCGCACTAAAAGTGCGATTTTCAGTATCAAATCAGCCATCGGCCCAGGTAACGCCTGAAAAGTCAGCTATAAAATACATAGCTAAACTTATCTTAATTTGGCCAACACTGGCGATGCCGCCTCCTCTTTCTTGATTACCAGCCCCGCTCAAGTGCTTTAGACCATGGGCGCTGTAGCCGCCAGCGCCGCATGTCTGGCAATCGCCCCAGGTGTTCTGACCCAAACCTTGCCAGCATCCCGCGCTGCTGCAACTTGCTGCAGCGCGCGGCGCAAGTGGGCCAGCCGGTACGGTTGCCCAACAATATAAGGGTGCAGCGCAATGCCCATGACCAGCGGCGGTGAGTCAAGCAAGCGGGTCTGGTGCAGCATTTCCTCCAGCTGGTCAACAATCATTTGCGTAAAGTCTTTGGCGTCCATCTGGCGCGCAATGATCATGGGGATGTCGTTGAGCTCTTGGGGGTACGGCACGGACCAAAAGGCACTGCCGCTGCGCGTGCGCATGGGCAGCGGCTGGTCGTCGTGGCACCAGTTCAGCGTGTAACCGTAGCCCGTTTCAGCCAGCAGGTCAGGCGTTGTCAAGCTTTCAGAGATCCAGGGGGACAGCCAGCCGGCGATGGCTTGACCGCTCTCGAACTCTATTTTTTGGCGGCAGTCGAGCAGCAAGGTGCGTTCTGCGTCTTCGCTCAGTACGCCCTGCCTTTCAGAATTGGTGTGGCCGTGGCCAACCAGCTCGTCACCCCGGGCGACGCAGGCCTTTACCAGCTCTGGGCAGTGGTCATACAGCGCGGTGTTGATGATGGCAGCAGTAGGCAGGCAAAGCTCGTCAAACAACTCCAGGCAGCGCCATGCGCCAACCCGGTTGCCATATTCGCGCCAGCTGTGGTTCAACACATCGGGCTGTGGGCTGGCCGGGCCGATGCTGGCACCCATGCCCTCACCAAAAGCAAAGTGCTCAAGATTAAAGCCAATGTACACCGCCAGACCCGCGCCACCGGGCCAGCGATAAAAAGGACGGCGCTGGGAGCGCTCGTGAATGGCGCTGTAGTCAAAGCGGTTGTCTGGCGGGATTTTGCCGCGGTAGATGGCTGTCATGAGTTTCCTGGCTCATCAAGCGGGCACGAGCCCGGCGCGCGTCAGCAACCATTCGGCGCTGTCGTTCCACACGTCCATCTCGGTGATCAGGCCAGCCTTGACGACGTAACGATCAACATAGCGGTTTCCCTCAAAAGGCGTGCCATCGGGCCATTCGCCATACAGGGTGCCTATGCTGTAGACCACGGTTTCATCTGCCTGCAACGGCACACCTGCTGCAGTGACCTGCGTCGTGACTACAGTTTCGGTACGCTCAATCCGCTTTTTGACCCACTTGTAGCGGGAAGCATTAAATGCCGTGCATTCTGCGGGCTGGCTCATCTTGCGGCCACCGGTGAACCTGATGCGCATGTCAGGGGCGGTAAAACGCCCGGCGGCTTGTGGGTCAGGAATCATGATGATTCGTAAAAATTCATCCACCAGCGCTGCAGGCGTGGAGAACGTCGGTGTTTGGGGTGTGGAAAGTATCATGGTTATCGATGGGTTGCGTCTGGCGTTGACTAGCTTCATTGCAGTCGGGGTTAACCGTGTGCTTCAACCTCGCCGTGCCGGGTCAAGAGTTCCATCAATTTACGGCGTATCAAAATCCCGGGGCGGTCTGAATCCATTGAAAATTCTATGCCACGCCGGCGGGGGTCTATCACAGCATCTGGGTTAGTGGACTCCAGAATACCTTTGTCTTCTTGCGTGATTTCGGCGTCAAAGTCAATCAACAGCTGAGCCGGGCAATCGGCTTCAAGGTCATTTCTGAACAGCCACTGACAAAGCATCATGCTGCCATCGTCGATTGGGGTAAAGCAGTTGATGATGACGTGCCGTATGCCGCTGGGGTATTCGATGTCAAGGCGCCGTGAAAAGGGCAAAAAGTAGGCATTGCGCATGTGCCGGGTCGTGATCGGGTCTTTGACACCGCTGATGCGTTGAAAACGCTCGGGGTTGGCCGCATCAATCACGGTTTCGGCGTAAAAGCCGGTGTCGTTTTCTACCAGCTCATACTTGCTGGGCTTCGGGCTGGCAGCCACACCAAACGTGGCGCGGTGTACAAAGCTGAAGTGTGCATTGTCAAACGAATTCTCAAGCGCGCGCATCGGGCTGGTTTGCCAGCGCTCGTAAAACTGAAAAATAGTGCGAAATGCCGGGTCGGCAAACTCAGGGATGTCCGGAATATCCGCAATGGGAGCTTCAAGCGATACCCAGGCATAGCCGTAGCGGGCGGTGCAATGGTAAGCCGTGGTTTTATAGTCCGGCATGATGGCGCGGCCTGCTTCAAATTGCGGTATGTTGATGACCTGCCCGCTGGGAGCATACGTCCAGCCGTGGTAACCGCACTGAATATTGCCTTGCTTGCAGGCTTTGCCCGAAGCATCAACGCACCAGCCTTTCGACAACTTTGCCGTGCGGTGGCAACAACGGTCTCGCAGCGCGGCGGGCTGGCTATCAGCGTCTAAAAACACAACGATGTTTTCACCCAACAGGGTGAAGGGTTTGGGGCCGTCTGCAAGCTCGGACAGCGGCATGACAGCGTGCCAGAACTGACGCAGCACAGGTTGTTGAGTGACCAGCATGAAGCGCTCCTTGACATTGAAATAGGGGGAAATTGCTGAATTGTTTGGGCAATTTCCCACTTGCACCCTGTTGGTGCAAATTGAACGCTTCTACCCAATGCATGGCATGCTAGCAAAAACTACACCATGCCCGCTTAAACTCTGCGCATGCCATGGCACGCCAAACTTGAACTTGACTACCAACTGGAGGCCGGCCGCACTGTGGCGCGTTACACGCACGCCGGACCGCTGCGCATTTTGCAAAGCCTGTACCCTGAAGGGCAAACGATTTGCCACAACATCGTGGTACACCCGCCGGGCGGCGTGGTGGGCGGCGACACGCTGGACATGACAGTCAGCGTCGCCACCGGTGCGCACGGCTTGGTGACAACACCCGGCGCAACCCGGTTTTACAGGTCTGACGGCGCTCCGATGTTGCAGCGCTCCGCCATCCACGTGGCAACAGGTGCGCGAATGGAATGGCTGCCGCTCGAAGCGATTGCATATAACGGCTGTTTGGCTGAAAACCGGCTGGTATTGAATCTTGCACCGGGAGCAGAATTGCTGGGGTGGGACGTGACGGCGCTAGGTCTGCCGCTGGCTGACAAGCCGTTTGAGTCAGGTCATTTTTGCCAGCACATTGAAATGCCTGGCGTCTGGCTGGAGCGTGCCAACATCAAGGCACTTGACGATTTGTTGCTGAATAGCCCTGTTGGCCTGGCCGGGCACCGCTGCTTTGCCACGCTGTTTTTTGCATCTGGCAGCAAGCTAAACCGCCAGCGCCGGCAAGACGCACTTGACGCAGCGCGGCAGGTGATACAAGCGCATCCGCTGTGCGCAACGGCCGGTGCCACCAGCCCTGACGGTCAGGTCGTGCTGGTGCGCGTGCTGGCCCCTGTGGTGGAGCCCGCCATGGCACTGCTGCGAGGCGTGTGGTTAGCCTGGCGCAGTCAGTTGTGGGCTTTAAAGGCCACCAGTCCGCGTGTGTGGACTACCTGATTGCCAAAGGATTTTCTTCCTCCTGTTGTCCTACAACATCTCGGGTTTAGACAGCACCGCAAGCGGGTAAATTGGCCCTCAAAGCTCCTGTATGTCAGCCACTACGCTTGATGTACCAGCTAAAGACAGCTGATTCAGGAGATAGAAATGAAACGTAACATTAAACAATCCCATACCCAAACCCGCCGCCAAACCGATTTGCATCCGGTAGCAAGAAGCTTGTGCGCATTTGTTTTGACTTCGCTTCTGGCCGTGACAGCGACCGCGCAAATTGCGTCAGGCACGACCGGTATTGACGCCACGGGCAACGCTGCCAGCGAAATGGCTGCGTGCAACAACGGCACGACGCAGCAAAGCCGGGACACCTGCATGACTGAAGTGCGCAACGCCAACGCCGCCAAACGCGCCGGGCAAATTGACAACGCAGGTGGTCAGTTTGGAGCCAACGCGATGCAGCGCTGCAATGTCTTGCAGGGTGAAGAAAAAATAGCTTGTGAGGCCCGTGTCGTAGGCATTGGCAGTTCACAGGGCAGCGTCGCAGGCGGCGGCGTTGTGACCCAAGTTGAAACCGTTGTGGTCCCTAAAGGTCCGGATGTGATCACTATTCAGCCGCAAACCAGCACTGGCAACATCGTTGTGATTCCGGCAAAGTAAAACTTTGCGCATTAACAATTCGGTAAGTGGTCGTCAAGTGTTCGTTAAGTATTCGTTAAGACTTGATTCGGTCCTTAACCACGCACTTGAATAGACACTCGACACCACGAACGCCAGACATAAATTTATAACTACACCTTAGGAAACCCCATGAACACCATTATTTACATCGTTGGTCTTGTTGTCGTTATCGGATTTTTACTCTCCTTCTTCGGCTTGCGCTGATCGCATCTTGCACTTTTGCTGACCTCTGGTTGCGCTCTGTGATGCAGTGACTTCGCAGCCAGGCTTGACCCACTAAAATTAAAGGGTGCTGAATAACCGTCCCTTGCCCCTTCTATATCGAGCTCGCAGTTGAATTACTGCGTTTCTGTTCGTGCGCTGTGTGATTTCACTGCCAAGCACGGCGACCTGGATTTACGATTTACGCCTGCACCGTCCGCACAAGAAGGCATCTCGGGGCACATGCTGGTGGCATCACGGCGCGATGCCCGTTACCAATCCGAAGTGAGTCTCGAGGGTAGCTACGAAACCCTGACGGTACGCGGACGAGCTGACGGCTATGACCCAGATGGCAACCAACTTGAAGAAGTTAAAAGTTACCGTGGTGACCTACACGCCATGGCCGCTAACAAGCGTGCGCTGCATTGGGCGCAACTCAAAATCTATGGCTGGTTGCTGTGCCGATCCAAAGGGCTGACTGACATCAATTTGGCATTGGTCTACTTTGATATTGCCAGCACCGAAGAAACGCCATTGGTAGAGCATTTCGCTGCAAACACTTTAAAGGAATACTTTGAACGACAGTGCGCGTTGTTTTTAGCTTGGGCTGCAGCAGAACTGACACATCGCACAGCCCGCGACGCCGCCTTGACGACGCTGGTGTTTGTTCACCCCAGCTTCAGGCTTGGACAACGCGAGCTGGCTGAGGCCGTCTATAAAACTGCCAGCAATGGCAAATGCCTGATGGCACAAGCCACAACGGGCATTGGCAAAACGATAGGCACCGTGTTTCCGCTGCTCAAGGCGATGCCAATCCAGCGCCTAGACAAGTTGTTTTTTCTGGCCGCCAAAACGCCTGGTCGTCAGCTGGCGCTTGACGCGTTTGCGTTGATCGAAAAAAATACGCCCAGTCTGCCCCTGCGCGTGCTAGAGCTGGTGGCGCGAGATAAAACATGCGAACACCCAGACAAAGCCTGCCATGGCGATTCATGCCCGCTGGCCAAGGGCTTTTATGACCGGCTACCGCAGGCCAGGTATTCGGCAGTGCAGTCTGCGAGCCACGGCGCGTTAAACAGGACCGCGCTCCGGCAAGTCGCTCTAGCGCACCGCGTTTGCCCCTACTATCTGGCACAAGAAATGGCGACCTGGTGCGATGTGGTGGTGGGCGATTACAACTATTACTTTGACACCAGCGCCCTGCTGCACGGCATGACGGTCAGCCACCAATGGCGGATAGGCGTGCTGGTTGATGAAGCCCATAACCTGATTGAGCGGGGCCGCAGCATGTATTCGGCAACATTAAGCCAACAGCAGCTGCAGGCTGTACACGCCGCATCACCCAAGGCGGTGCGCAGTATTCTTGATAAATTGAACCGGGCTTTTCATGATGTGCATAAAACCCAGGTCAAAAACTACCTAATCGTGGAGGAGCTGCCCGGTGAGTTTTTAAAAGCCCTGCAGCAAAGCGTGATGGCCATCACCGACTTTTTGGTGGCGAACCCGACACGGGTGGATGCGGATCTTCAGGCGTTTTATTTTGAGGCGTTGCATTTTTCGCGTATGGCAGAAAGCTTTGGTAGCCATTCGATGTTTGACATCACGTTGCTAGACGCAGATGTGACCCTGCATGGTCCGGATTTGCTTCAAGGCAGTGGCGGGTGTGCCGTGCTGAACATCCGCAACATCGTTCCCGCGCCCTTTTTGAATCCGCGTTTTACAGGGGCCCATTGCGCGACACTGTTTTCAGCCACGCTCAGTCCGCCGGAGTTCTACAAAGAAACGCTGGGGTTGCCGCACACCACCGCGTGGATTGATGTTCCCTCTCCTTTTACACCCCAGCAGCTCTACGTTGCCGCCGTGCGCAATGTGTCTACCCGCTACAGCGACCGCGAGCAGTCGCTGGACGTTATTGCCACCTTGATGGCGCAGCAATACCGCAAAACGCCTGGTAATTACTTGGCCTTTACCAGCAGCTACGACTACCTGCAAAAGCTCCAAAGCTGTTTTGCGCGGCGTTACTCGCACATACCTGTTTGGGTGCAAACCCGGCAAATGGACGAGGCCGGACGCGAGCGCTTCTTGCAGCGCTTCACCTCTTCGTCGCAAGGCATTGGCTTTGCTGTGCTTGGAGGCGCGTTTGCCGAAGGCATCGACCTGCCCGGACAACGGCTGATAGGCGCTTTCATCGCCACACTGGGACTGCCGCAGGTAAATGCCGTCAACGAAGAAGTTAAAAACCGTTTGGCAGTCTATTTTGCGACGCAAACCGCTGGCAAAAATCCCATGGACACAACGATCAATTCAGGCCAATCAGACAAGGCCTACAACTACACCTACCTGTATCCAGGCATGCAAAAGGTGGTGCAGGCGGCTGGCCGCGTCATTCGTACCCAAGAAGACACTGGCGTCATCTACTTGATGGATGACCGTTACACCCGCCCGGAGATACAAGCGCTGTTGCCTGCGTGGTGGCATGTTGACCAGGTGACCCAACAGCAGCGGTAGCGCAAAGCGTATCTACCATAGGCAGGTTAGCACCAACGCAAGGGCAGGTGTGACTTTAAGTTCTCAGCCTCCAACCCATCACCATCAATCAATGCAAATCTTTGCGTGGCGTCGCTTGCATGCAATACTCAAGCAGTTCCTCCAGCTCGTTTGATTTGTCAAAGACTGCGTCAGAACCCAGCTCAGCGCAGCGCCGCCGAATATCATTGGTAGCGTAGTTGGTCAGCACGACAACTTTTTGTTCAGGGTTACGGTTTTGACAACCTTTGAGCACACCTAAACCACTGCCCTCTTTTAAAAACAAATCCACGATGGCGAGCTGCCAGTTGGTGTCGTTGTGGAGCAGCCAAGCATTGGCCTCTTGCTCGGTTTCTGCAAATCCCACAACCTTGACAGGGGCGATTTCTTCCAAAGCAGAAATTAAATTATCACGAATGGTGGCGCTGTCTTCAACGAGGTAAGTGATAAGTGCCATAGGAGGAATGGGGTCAATAGTTTGTGAACTGTGCATGATTGAAAATACCACGGCATTCCCCCATTAGCGTAGCTTTTGAGCTGCGCAGTTTGTAGGAAAATCGCCTGTACATTTTAAAACCTGAAAGGACTTTTATGCGCTACACATTCATGGTATCCGCAATCGCCAGCACCTTGTTGGCAAGCACCGTATTCATCAGTACCAGTTGGGCGCAGACTGATGCCGTACTTGCCGCAGCCGCCAAAGAAGCTGGCGCACAGGTCACCAAAAGCGGGCTGGTGTACCGCTCGCTCAAAGATGGCACAGGCAACAGCCCAGCGGCCACTGACCGGGTCAAAGTGCATTACAAAGGCACCTTCCCGGACGGCAAAGAGTTTGACAGCTCGTACAAGCGCAATGAACCGACCGAGTTCCCACTCAACGGCGTGATCCCGTGCTGGACAGAAGCTGTGCAGCTGATGAAAACCGGTGGTAAAGCCAAGCTGACTTGCCCGTCCGCTATCGCTTACGGCCAGCGCGGTGCAGGCGGCGTGATACCGCCAAATGCAACGCTGGTGTTTGAGGTGGAGTTGCTGGCCATCAATGGTAAGTAATTAGCATGTAAATCTATCCCTTGACGGCACCCGCCGTCAAGCCAGTAATGATTTGCCGCGCGGCAATAAAGGTAAAGATCAAGGGCGGTATGGCGATCAAACTACCCAGCGCCATGATCTTGCCCCAGTCCACGCCAATGTCGGTAATGTAAAGCGATGCGGCAACGGGTAGCGTGCGGGTGGCACGGTCTGTCAGCACCAAGGCCAAAATGAATTCATTCCACGCGATGCGAAAGGTAAAGATAGATGCGGCTGCAATACCGGGTTTGATAAGCGGCAGCACCACCTTGTAGAACACCTGAACCGGCCCGCAGCCGTCAATGGCGGCGGCTTCTTCAAGCTCTTGCGGCACCTGCAAAATAAAGCCGTACAGCAGCCAGATGGCAAAAGGCAAATTAACCGCCACGTACAGCAAAATCAAGCCCCAGAGCGAATTGATCAGCCCTGCCTGACTCCAAACCATAAACACTGGTACCGCCAACACCGCAAGCGGTACGGTGCGCAGCAAAAGTGTGGTGTAAGCCAGTGTTTTGCGCCCCTTGAACCGAAAGCGCGCCAGCCCATAAGCGGCCATGCAGCCCAACACCAACGTGATGATGGTCGACACCACGCCCACAAACAAGCTGTTGGTCACGTAGCGGGTAAAGCTGCCTTCGCCCAGCACATCACGGTAGTTTTGCAGTGTGGGCGTGAAGATAAAGTTAATGCCAGTATTGAAGATCTGCGTTTGCAGTTTCAGTGAAGTGGCAAACATCAACACAATCGGCGCAACGCATACGATGGCCAAAAAAATCAGTGCACCGTAATGCGACACCACCAGCGCCGGGTGGCGTTTAAGACTTGTTGCCGGGGTGCTCATGTGCGCTCCTCATCTTTTAGCGGATTTGACAGCCGCAAAGCAAACCACGACAGCGCCGCTACCACCACCAGCAGCAACACAGAAATCGCCGCTGCACTGCCCAGTCGCTGGCTGACAAAAGCGGTTTTATAAATATGCAGTGACAAAATCTCGGTACTGTCGCCTGGCCCGCCAAAGGTCAAGATGTAAATGACCTCCAGCACTCTAAATGCATCAATCAGCCGCATCAGCAACGTGATGACAATCACGTGCATCACCATTGGCAGCTTGACGCGGAAAGTGCTTTGCCACCAGTTCGCGCCATCAATGCGGGCAGCCTCCAGCACCGCGCCGTCCACATTGGCAAGCGCAGCAATCATCATGATGAAAACAAACGGCGTCCATTGCCAAATATCGGCAATCACAATGGCCATGAACGCGGTGTTTTCTTGCGCTAACCAGCCAATGGGAGCCGCACCAAAAACCGCCAAAATGTCATTGAGCAAGCCAAACTGCGCATCAAACAAGTAGCGCCAGATCAAACCCACCGCAATCGGCGCAATCATCATTGGCAAAATAAACAGCGTACGAAAAAACGCCATGCCGCGCACGCTGCCTTCGAGCGACAGCGCCAGTGCAATACCCAGCACCATTTCAGCCGTCACACAAACAAAGGCGAACATCAGTGTTGTCCACAATGATCGCCAGACTGCCGCGTCCTTGAATGCAGCCGCAAAAGCATCCAGCCCGACCCACTTGGCCTCGGTCCAGGGTGTCCCCATGCTCCAGTCATAAAAGCCTAGCTGCAAAGCCGACAGCAGCGGGTACAGGCAAGCCACAGCCATCACAGCCACGGCAGGGCCTAAGTACACCCACGGAACCCAGGAAGGCGTGCGCATGTCAATCCAGTACTAAAAACACAAAAGCAGTGAAAATATAGACAAATAAGCCACCATCCCTATAAATATAAGGGCTAGCAGCTCCTATTTACATAGCGTTATAACTTAAAGGCGACAAGGCCTTATGTCTTCAAGTAGCCGCCACGCTTCATGATGTCGGTCACTTTAGGCACCATGCCGTTCAGCGCGTCTTCAGGCGTTTTTTTGCCTGTGAGCGCTTCGGACACCGCCACGCCCAGCGCCTGGATGTTGATCTCATCCCACTCGGCAATGATCGGGCGCCAGTCAGGGTCAGAGTACAGCAACTGCAAGCGCAGGGTGATGTATTCAGGGTAGCGCAGCACCATCTCACGGTCAGACAGGGTGGAGTTGCGGGTGGGTACGCCGCCCAACATGCAGACGGCTTTGTCTTGCGCTTTTGATGTCAGCCACTGCATGAGCAAAAAGCCGGCATCCGCATTTTTGGCATTTTTAGGAATCGCCAAGCCTAGCCCGCCCGACTGGGATGAGTATTTGACGCCCTTCGGATGCACCACGTAACTGACCAGCTTGTCAACTTTCGATACCGCCGGGTTGCTGACTTGGCCAAACACCAGGGATGAGTCCAGATACATTGCCGACTGACCCTGCAAAAATGACGTGAGCATCTCGCCTTGACCGTAGGCCGGTATGCCCACAGGACCGGTGTCGGAGATCAGCTTGAGCATTTTGAGCGCTTTGACACCCGCTTCGTTGTTAAACACCGGGTTCCATTTGTCGTCAAAAATCTTGCCGCCCAGCGGGTTCAGATGCAGCAGCCAGGCGTGAACACACTGATGCCCCGCTTGCCCGCGTGAGGTCAATGCGCCCAGACCGGTCTTTTCTTTGACGACTGGCAGCATTTTTGCAAAGTCATCATAAGTTTCAGGCGGCTTCAGGTTGTGCTTTAAAAACAAGTCGCGGCGGTAAGCCATGACCGACGTTTCAGCACCGTAGGGCATGCCGTACAGCTTGGCGCCCGGGCCTGCCAGATAGCCTTTAGGGCCACCGACCAAACCCATATTTTCAACATAGCGCGGCACCACATCTTTAAAGTCGTAGTCTGGGTCAGCAAGGGCGGCGTTTTTAAAGTAGGGGTCGAGCTCGCGAATCAGGTTTTTCTTGACGTACTCGCCTTTCCACATCACCACATAGCAAATCAAATCGTAGTCGCCACTGGGCTTGGCCATCTCCAGCAACTGTTTGTCTTTCATACGCGGTACCGCCAGACGGTCAGTCTCAACCTTGATGCCGGTTTGCTTGGTGAACTCAGGCAGAAGTTTGAGCATGGCGTCGTAATGCGGGTGCGCTGGAATGCTCATCACCACGGTTTGACCCTTGTATTTGGCGTAGCGGTCTTGGGCATGGCCAACCAACGGCAGCCCCGCACCTAAAAGGCCAAGGGCACCACCACCTGCCGATTGAATCAGTTGTCTTCTCTTCATTTTCGTCTCCAAGTAATAAAAAACACTCAAAACTTCACATCGAAACGCTTTGGCCGCTGGCCTTATCAAACCAATGCACCATGGATGCGTCCACATCTAGCGCGACTGTGCTGCGCAGCAAGTCCGTACGGTGTCCGGGCACGACTGCTGTCATGCGAGTGTCTGTACCGCCAACAAGTTTTCCAACCAACACAGACTCGGTGCCCAGATATTCCACGAAATCAACTTGTAATTGCATTGGCCCGCGATCGATCATCCGCAATGACTGCGGACGAATACCAGCGACCATCTGCTTTTGTTGATGTGTGTCGTTGCGCATCGGCAATACAAAACCGGCACCATTGAGTTGAATTGCACCCGCATGGCCTACAACGGTACCTTCCAGCAAATTCATGCTGGGCATGCCGATAAACGCCGCCACAAACAAATTGGCGGGCTGGTTAAACACTTCAGATGGCGTACCGACTTGCTGAATACGACCTTTGTCAAAGATCACAATCCGCGACGCCAACGTCATCGCCTCGACCTGATCATGCGTCACGTACACAGTCGTCTTGCCCAAGCGCTCGTGCAGCAGTGCCAGTTCTGTACGCATGTGGCCGCGCAGCTTGGCGTCCAGGTTGGACAGCGGTTCGTCAAACAAAAATACAGCAGGCTCGCGCACAATGGACCGGCCAATCGCCACCCGCTGGCGCTGCCCGCCCGACAACTCTTTAGGTTTACGTTGCAGCAAATGTGTGATGTTTAAGATGCGGGCGGCATCGCCAACGCGGCGATCTATTTCTGATTTTGAGGTGCCTGCGAGCTCCAGCGCAAAGCTCATGTTTTGCGCGACATCCATGTGGGGGTACAGCGCATAGTTTTGAAAAACCATGGCAATGTCACGCGCCTTGGGCGGTGCCAGCGTCACGTCTTTGCCATTGATAAAAATGCTGCCTTCGCTGACTTCTTCAAGACCGGCAATCATGCGCAGCGTGGTGGACTTACCGCAACCCGATTCGCCCAGCAGCACCACAAACTCGCCTTGATGTACCGTCAAGTCCAGGTCTTGCACGACGCGCACATCACCGAAGCGCTTGCCAACACCCTGTAGCTGCAGGCCATTGAGCACCTGTTTTTCATTCTGCTTCATGTTGTCTCTTTCGTTTTTTTAAATTGCTTGGCGTAGCTGGCTGCGGTGTAACGGCGAACTCCCCAACCGATGGGCGTGATGTGGTTGCCTGGATGCGCTGCGTCAGGTCCCCAAATTGCCTGGTAGGTGTCGATGCAGCGGCCTTGCTTTTGCAACCATACAAAACCTGCTGTTAACACCATGGCCCACAAACAAATGGCCAGCAGCATCCAGCGCGGCGCATCAGCCACCACCATCCCCATAAAGACAGTGCTCAGCGCTAGGCACAAAGCGGCGTAACCCAATGATTTGTGGCTACGCTCGAAAGCATTGCGGCGTGGTGTCATGTCGTAATGGTCACCACGAATGGGCAGCTCTTGCGGCCCACCCTTGCTGCCGCGTGCAAGACCTGCCGCAACTTGCACCACGCCGAGCGCTGTGACGGTCCAACCCATGTAGCCGTGCCAAACCGCCATCGGTGTTGCGCCGCCAGCGGTGTTCCAAATCAGCGCGACACCCACACCAGCCAACACGACCGCTGCCGCCTGACCGTGCAAATGCGCTTTCCACCAGGCTTTGTTGTCCAGCACATCAGGCCAGTTTTGAGACGGCATCACTTTAAAAAACCTTGCGACCATCACGCCCAACGGTAGGAGAACACCCCAGCAGAGCACCATGATTCGGCCATGCATGGATGCCCAAAACGACAGCTCGTGGACGCTATTGCCGCTCAAAGGCAGCCTTAGCCATTCCATCCAGGTCAGCCAATCGCCTTGCAAAAGGCTCATAACAGCACAACCCTAGACACATCGGGCTCACGCTGGGTGGTGATGAAGCGGTCAAAAGTCAGGGTATCCATATTGAAGTAACCCAGCTTGTCGTTGTCTTGGCTGACAAACGCGAGCGGCCTGGTGGGGTGGTAACTGAGCGCAATGGCGCGTGCATTCATCGGAATATGCGCGATTTCTTTGAGGGTGCTCGGGTCAACCACGCTGATGCTGCGCTGGCCGTAGTTGGTCACCACCAAACGCCCGTCGCGGTAGAGGTACAAACGGGTGGCGTCGTCACGGCTAGGGGCGCTGTACTTCACGCGCATGGTGGCGGTGTCAATCGCAGCCAGGGTGTTGCTCCAGCGGCAGGTCACGTACAACGTTTTTTCGTCTTGGCTCAAAGCGTAGCCTTCGGGTTTGTCACCCGGGCTGCAAGCCACAGGCGCAACGGTGGCGTCATGTGGTTTGATTTTGGTCACCGTATGCGACAACAAATTCATGGCGTAAGCAGTTTGTCCATCACGCGTGAGGGCAAACAAATGCGACTTGATGCCGCCCGTGGTCACCGCCCTGCGCGGTGCGGCGTCTACATCGGGTTTGTCGATCACCACCAGCTGTGCACGGTCTTCACTCAACACATACAACCTGTCCTGGTCGTCAATTTGCATGCCGTGCAGTCGGTTAAACGGTGCGATGTCGATGGTGCGCACCAAGCGGCGTGCAGCGATATCAATTTGAAATATCTGCGTGCCGCCCTGCCCCAAATGGCCCGAAGTTTCCACGCCATAGTGACCCACGTAGGCGTAGCGTTGCTTTGAATCAATCACAAACTCATGCGGGAAGTCAGGCAGCGCAATGCTGTGCAAGCGCTCGCCCGTCTCGATGCTGTAGTAGCTAAAGCAATGGCTACATTTTTCAACCAGCAGCAAAATTTCTTGTGTCATGTTGAGTTACCCGTTAAGTTGCAGGTTGATGCGGTACAGCGAGGTGCTGGCCGCAATGTAAAGCTGGTGGCCCTCGGCCCCACCAAAGCAGACGTTGCCCACTTTCTCAGGCACATGTATTTTGCCCAGCAACACACCGTCGGGGTGGTAGACCTGAACACTGTCCAGGCTGCTGGTGTAAAGCCAGCCTTGGGCGTCAATGCGAAAGCCATCGGGCAAGCCGGGGCTGACAACGGCGAACACGCGCGGGTTCGCCAGCTCGTTATTGGTCAACACGTCAAACTTGACGATATGGTGATTGCCGTTTTCATCCAACGCAGCCGAGGTGTCAGACACGTACAGCAAGCTTTCGTCAGGCGAAAAAGCCAAGCCGTTGGGCTCACACACCCAGGCGCTTGCAGCCGTCAACGTGTTGCCTGCAGGGTCAAAACAAAACACGTGATTCGAAATCTGTTCTGACGCTGCTTTATGCCCTTCATGATCACTCAAAATACCATACGGCGGATCAGTAAACCAGATCGTGCCATCACGCTTGACGACGATGTCGTTGGGTGAATTCAGGCGCTTGCCTTGGTATCTGTCAACCACCAGGGTGTCGGGCGTCCGGCTAGCGATGCGCCCGTCATGCATCGGCGTACGTGTGACGCCGCGAAGGCCATGTGAGCAATGCAGCAAATCACCATTTAAGTCGCGTGTGTGGCCGTTGGTGAACTCAACGCCCTCACGCCAAACCGTCATACCGTCCGCCTTTGACCAGCGCAACATGCGGTTGTTGGGTATGTCGCTCCACAGCACCGAATCGTCTTCGTAGAGCCAGACCGGGCCTTCGCTCCAAACCGCACCTGTACACAGTCGCTCAAGGCTGGCGCCTTGTACGACGGGTTTCAGGCGGGGGTCGAAAATCTCAATCATGGCTTGTGGCTTTAAGCCAGCGTGTAAGCTGTTTTGACTGTGGTAAAAAACTCTTGCGCGTACTTGCCCTGCTCACGCGGGCCGAAGCTGGAGCCTTTGCGGCCCCCAAACGGTACGTGGTAGTCCACACCCGCCGTCGGCAAATTCACCATCACCATACCGGCCTGGCTGTGGCGCTTGAAGTGGGTGGCGTATTTGAGGCTGGTGGTCGCAATGCCTGCAGACAAGCCAAAGGGTGTGTCGTTGGCAGTAAGCAGTGCTTCTTCGTAGTCTTTAACCCGCAAAATGTTGGCCACCGGGCCAAAGATCTCTTCGCGGCTGATGCGCATATCGGCGCTGCTTTCGCTGAACAGTGCGGGCGATAGGAGGTAACCTTCCGCGCCGCTGCCGGTATGGCAGGCTACACGCTCGCCACCCATGGCCAGTGTTGCGCCCTCGGCTTTGCCAATTTCAATGTAGCTCAGGTCTTGCTCCAGCTGCGCTTGTGACGACACCGGGCCGATGTCTGTACCCGCTGCCAGTGCACCACCCACCTTGATGCTGGCCATGCGTTCTTGCAGCGCCTTGACAAATGCCGGGTAAATTTTGTCGGTGACGATCAAGCGGCTCGACGCGGTGCAGCGCTGGCCCGTCGAGTAAAAAGCGCTTTGTGCCGATAGCTCCACCGCCTGCGCCAAGTCTGCATCGTCGAGCACAATTTGCGGGTTTTTGCCGCCCATCTCAAGCTGAACTTTTTTCAGGTTTTTAGCGCAAGCCTCGGCAATACGGCTTCCCACACCTACAGAGCCGGTAAAGCTGATGGCATTGATGCCTTTGTGGTTGACCATCGCGTCGCCAATCACGCGGCCTGGGCCCATCACCAAATTAAACACGCCGGCAGGAATACCCGAACGCGAAATAATTTCAGCCAGTGCCCAGGCGCTGGCGGGCACCAGATCGGCCGGCTTCAAAATCACGCAATTGCCGAAAGCCAATGCTGGCGCAACTTTCCAGGCTGGAATAGCAATAGGAAAGTTCCAGGGCGTGATCAAACCCACCACGCCAACCGGCTCACGTGTGATTTCCACCCCAATACCCGGGCGCACCGATGGCAAAGTTTCGCCGCCAAGGCGCAAGCACTCGCCAGCAAAAAACTTGAAAATATGGCCAGCGCGGGTAGCCTCGCCAATGCCCTCGGGTTTGGTCTTGCCTTCTTCGCGCGACAGCAGCGTGCCCAGCTCTTCACGCCGCGCGAGAATTTCTGTACCGATTTTGTCGAGTGCATCAGACCGTGCTTGAATGCCAGACGTTGACCAAGCCGGGAAAGCACTTTGAGCCGCGAGTACCGCAGCATTTAAACCTGCTGCATCAGCTTGTGCGTAGTGGCCAATCACATCGGCCAGGTTTGATGGGTTGATGTTGGCACTTGTCGTGCTGCCCGCTACCCAGTGGCCGTTGATAAGGTTATCGTGCGTTGTGTTTATCGTGGTCATGATTGGCTCATTTATTCCAGCGTAATACGAGTGGGTCCAGGCGCTTAGCGGTCTCAATCAAGCCCAAGCGCACTTCCGGGTGCATGGCTGGAAACGGGTGACGCGGTGCTTCGCAATCGATGATGCCGCCTGCCTTCATCAGTGCCTTGGCGGTCAAAATGCCGCCTTGACGGTTTTCGTAATTGATGAGTGGCAGCCAGCGGGTGTACTCGGCAATGGCATCGTCACGCCGACCAGCTACCCAGGCGTCCATGATTTTTCGGATACCGTCGGGGTACGCTCCACCTGTCATGGCGCCAGTAGCACCAGCCTCCAAATCGGGCAGCAAAGTAATGGCTTCTTCACCGTCCCACGGGCCTTCGATGGCATCCCCACCCAGCCGAATCAATTCGCGCAATTTACTGGCTGCGCCCGGCGTTTCGATTTTGAAATAACAGACGTTTTTAATCTCTTTAGCCATGCGCGCTAAAAATGCCGCTGACAGCGCCGTGCCGCTCACGGGCGCATCTTGAATCATGATGGGGATGTCAATCGCATTAGACAGCGCCGCATAAAACTCATGGACTTTTTCTTCGCTCACCCGAATTGTGGCACCGTGATAGGGCGGCATCACCATGACCATCGCGGCACCCTGGTCTTGCGCACGGCGGCTGCGCGCGGCGCAGACTTTGGTGCCGAAATGCGTGGTGGTGACGATCACAGGGACCCGGCCATTGACGTGCTTCAAAATTGCAGCGGTCAACACCTCACGCTCATCATCAGACAGCACAAATTGCTCTGAAAAATTAGCCAAAATGCACAGGCCGGTTGAGCCTGCATCCATCATGAAGTCCACACAGCGCAACTGACTGGGCAGATCCAGCTCCCCCGCATCATTAAAAGTGGTGGGGACTACCGGAAATACGCCTTTGTAACGCGCCTCAATTCTTGCTGTCATATTTATCATTCAACGATATTGAACTGGTCTAAAAATTCGGTCTTCATCGTCAAGCCCAGGCCTGGTTTGCTGTCGTCCAACTGAACAAACCCATCTTTGGCGACCGGTTCACCCTCAAAGATGTAATAGAACAGCTCGTTGCCCACCTCGACATCAAACATCGGAAAGTACTCCGCCATCGGCGAGGCGATGGTGCTCATCGTCAAGTGGTAGTTGTGCATTTGCCCGGCATGCGGAATGACGGGCACGCTGTAGGCCTCACACAGCGCGTTGATTTTGTGCGCTGCCGTAATACCACCGACGCGATTGGTGTCGTACTGCACCACCGACACCGCTTTTTTATCGAGCAATTGCTTAAAACCATACAGGCTAAATTCATGCTCGCCACCGGATATCGGAATGCTGGTGAGCTGATTGAGCTCGGCATAGCCATCAATGTCGTCGGCAATCACTGGCTCTTCTACCCAGCGCGGTTGAAATTTTTCTAGCTTAGGCAGCATACGCTTGGCGTATTCAAGGTTCCAGCCCATATAGCACTCCATCATCAGGTCGTTGTCATAACCAATGACTTCACGAATCGCTTCAACGGCCTTTAAGTTTTCAGCCACACCCTTGGTGCCATGCGCTGGGCCGTAGCCAAAGCGCGACTTGAACATGGTGAAGCCTTCATCCATGTATTTTTGTGCCTCATCCTGCATTGCCTTGTTGTCGGTACGGTAAAGCTTGGAGTAGTAAACCGGGATTTTCTCTTTGGTGCGGCCGCCCAGCAGCTTGAAGACAGGCTTGTTGACCGACTTGCCCAAAATGTCCCAGATCGCCAAGTCAACAGCAGAAATCGCCGCCATCGTCACGCCCTTGCGGCCCCAGGCGTGCGTGCTGCGGTACATGCGTTGCCACAGGTATTCGTAATCCCACGGGTCTTGACCGATCACCAGCGGCGCGAGGTACTGGTCAATGATGGCCTTGGCTATGGCTGGCGCTAGCGCCACATTACCCAGGCCAATGATGCCGTCGTCGGTTTCAATCTCAACGACTGTCCACGAGTGAAATCGGAAGGTGCTCATCGACTCGGTTTTCGAGTAGACCAAGTCCATGGCGTTGGAGCAAAAATTGCCTTGCGGTGGAACGGTTTTGCCTTTCCACTCAAACACCCGAGCGCGAACTGATTTGATTTTCATTTTTTTGGATTCTCTTTAAAGTGACAGTTTTGCAGCGCCCATGCGGGCTGCGATGTGAAATGCATTGAGCGTGGCGTTGACATCGGCCAGGCCTTTGCCCGCAATGTCATAAGCGGTACCGTGCGCGGGTGTGGTGATGGGTACAGGCAAGCCGCCCTGCACCGTCACGCCCTTGCTAAAGCCCATCAGTTTGATGGCGATTTGCCCCTGGTCGTGGTACATGGTGACGATGGCTTGGTACAAGCCATCACGCGCTTTCAGGAAGATCGTGTCCGCCGGAAAAGGCCCATCGACCGGAAAACCAGCGGCCTGCAGTTGCGCGACGGCGGGCGCAATGATGTCAATTTCTTCCCGCCCGCAGCTGCCGCCATCGCCACCATGTGGGTTGAAAGCCGCAATTGCTACCTTGGGCTGGGCCGTACCGCTGGCTTGGAGTGACTTGTAAATCAACTTGGCCGCATCAACGATGCGCTCTTGACTGAGCAAACCCGCCGCATCTTTAAGCGGTATATGTGACGACACGCGTGAGGTCCATAAATCGCCTAGCGTGTTGAACTCGCAAAAATAGCCCGTGACGCCCAGGTATTGCGCAAAATGGTGCAGCTCGTCCTCATGCTTCAGGCCGCCCTGCTTCATGGCAAATTTATTCAGTGGCGCAAAACAAATCGCATCGACTTCGCCGCGCTTGGCACCGTCCATGCACCGGTTAAGCACATCGAGAACTGACGCACCGCATGCAGCCAAAGCTTGACTGCGTTTAACTTGCGATGCAGCAACCGTGTCGACCGCCAAAAACGCTGGCAGCTGGGGAGAAGGCCGTGTGCGCACTTCGGCCAGGCTTTGTACCGCTTGCGTAGCGACTTTGGTTTTTGCAACGTTCTGGCCGTCTTGCCACAGCCATGGGTCACCGACTAAAACAATGTTGGCATGAGCTGTCAGGCCGCTTTGGCTCAGCAACCGCGCGATCAGTTCTGGGCCAATGCCTGCGGCATCACCCAGTGTGAGGCTGACGACTGGCAGCGGGCACTGCGCTATCACTGGCACTTTTTTATCTGACATATTTTGAGTTCAATTTTTCGATGCCTTCTGAATGCGCGGGTTGGCGAGGCTCTGTTGCGAAGCCAAATAGTAGTGACGTAAAAAATTAAGGTAAATTGAAAAGAAATGATTGTTTGATAATCCCTAGTTATCATTGACAGCCAAACTATCGCTAACCCTTATGTGTTTACCCTGATGACCACACCGCTTTTGGTTCCGCAGCTGTTAAACCGCCTGCGCATGCGGCAGGTCGCGCTGATCCTGGCTGTGGGCGAGCACGGCACGCTGCGCAAGGCATCAGCCGAGCTGGGCATGACGCAGCCTGCTGCGACCAAAATGATTCAGGAGCTCGAATCAGCTCTGGGCCAGCGCTTGTTTGAACGCGTGGGCCGAGGCCAAAAGCTCACGCCCGCAGGCACCAGCGTACTGCGCTACTTTTCGGGCATGCGCGGCTCGTTTGAGGCGATGTCGCGCGAGCTGTCCGAATTGCAATTGGGCAGCGCGGGCCGGGTGTCGGTGGGCAGCATCATGGCACCGTCGCCCAAGCTGCTGACGCACGCCATCATTGCTTTGAAAAAAGCTTTCCCGCTGTTGTCAGTCGATGTGACGCTGGACACCAGCGACCGCTTGCTGGAGCTGCTGCGCGAGGGTTCGCTGGATTTGGCCGTTGGCCGCATTCGCGATGCGCACCGCGCCGATTACAGCTTTGAGCCGCTTGAAAATGAAGCCCTGGCCGTCGTGGTCGGTCTGCACCACCCGCTGGCCCCACAAAAAAGCGTGAAGTTTTCAGAGCTGATGGTGTACCCCTGGATCTTGCAGCCGCCCGGCAGCCCGATGCGGGAGGTGCTGGAACAAGAATTTCGCCTGCAGCAGGCTTTGCCGCCACAAGGCTTGATTGAAACTGCCTCTGTTGTCACCACCACCTGCCTGATGGCAGAAACCGACATGGTGGGCGTGATGCCGCAATCGATTGCTGACAACTATGCACAACACGGCCTGCTTAAGATCTTGCCGTGCATCATTCATCACAAAATGGAGGCGTTTGGCACCATCACTCGGCGCGAACGCCCGTTGAGTGATGCCGCACAATTTTTTGTGGCGGCATTGCACCAACGCAGTAAGCCATGATGAAGATACGAAAGCAAACGTCCGGGCACAAGGTGCCCGATCGCTTACGGGTCATGGCACATCCGTCAGGGCTTGACGGCCTCAGCGTCTTTGGCGGCCGTGCCTTTCGACTTGCCAGTTTGCCGACTGCTCACGGGCTTGCCATTCGCAGCGTCAAATGCGTTGGACAACACCGGTACAGCGATGCGTGCGTCAACCACCGGGCAGTCATCACTGGCATCAAAGACCATGTGCCCGCCGGGAAACACGGCAGGCAGTCGCTGGTGAATTTGGTAACGCATGTCAATAGGCGGCGACATGTTGGAATACACCACCACGTTGGCCTTGTTGTAAACGGTGTAGCAGGCCATCGCTTGCGGCGCTGCCAGCGCAGTAGCTGCCAGCGAAAACAAGATACGGAATGCAGGTTTGACCGATGTCATCTCAAACTCCTGGTGGGTAGGTTGCGGATTGGCGCGTTAATCTCAACAGATGCCGAATGATGTCACGAGTTTGCGCAAAAGCGGGTTGAATTAACGCGCATTCTCGTCAAAATCTCTGGTTTTTAGCCAAATACGATCGTGGCCCTCGCCAATACTACAAACATAGCTATTTAATCGATAGCATCAGTCTTGAGCGATGTCGCCCAGCCACCGCCCAATGACTGAATCAAGGCCACTGCCGTCGTCTGGCGGTCGGCGCTGGCTTGCACCAGCGCACGCCGGGCATTCAGGGCCGTGGTTTGTGCGGTGATGACTTCGGTATAACCGACTTGCCCGCTTCGGTAGCGGTTTAACGCCTGTTGCTCGACCTGGTCAGCAGCACCCGATGCCTGTTGGCGCAGCGCTTGCTGGGTTTGCAGTACGCGTGCGCTTGAAAGCTGGTCTTCCACGTTTTGAAAGGCAGTCAGCACCACTTGGCGATAGCGCGCCACGGCTTGCGCATGTGCTGCGTTGGCGGCATCTAGCCGCGCGTCTAGCGCGCCACCCTTGAGCACCACCTGCGCAGCCGATAAGCCAAGCGACCACAAGGCACTGGGCGCACTGAACAAGTCTGCCACCCGGCTGGCCGCTGTGCCTACCGATGCGTTCAAGCTCAAACTGGGGTAATAAGCAGCTTTGGCCACGCCAATTTGCTCGTTGGCGCTGGCCACGCGGCGCTCTGCCGCGGCGATGTCGGGCCTGCGCTGCAACAGCGCTGACGGGACACCTACGGGTACGTCGGGCACGGTGGGTATCCAAACGGCTGCGGCGGGCAGATTAAAGTTACCCGGTGCCTGGCCGACCAGCACAGCAATCGCGTGCTCAAGCTGGGCTCTGGTGCGCTGCAAGCCGGCCTCGTCGGCTTTGGCGTTGGCCAATTGGGTTTGGGCTTGCAGCACATCGGTTTTGGCGGCAATGCCTGCGGTGTAACGGTTTTGTGCAATGTCCAGTGCACGCGCGTAGCCTGCCAGGGTGCTGGCAAGCAGCGCCTTCTGCGCGTCCTGCTGGCGCAGTGACAAGTAATTGACGGCCAGTTCGCCCTGCGCTGACAGGCGGGCAGAGGCCAGGTCTGCGGCGCTGGCAGCAGCTGTTGCGGCAGCGCCATTGGTGATGCTCTGCAGGCGACCCCACACATCGGGTTCCCACGATGCGCCCAAGCTGGCAGAGAAGTTGTTACGCGTTGCGCCGCCGCCTTGGGCACGGTTAGCGCCGCCACCAAGCGTGACCGACGGGAACAACCCTGCCCGCTGCTCCGCCACCAACGCCCGTGCTTGAGCGTACGCTGCGATCGCTGCGGCCACGTTCTGGTTGGACACCTCAACACGGGCTGCCAGATCATTGAGCACGGGGTCATTGAACAACTGCCACCAGGGCCCTCGCTCAAGTGCATCAGCCGGTGCAGCAGTGATCCAGTCACCGGCTTCCTTGTAGGCGTTGACCTCTGCCGCAATGGGGCGTTGGTAGGCGGGACCGACGGCGCAGCCTGTGATGAGCACAGCAAAAGCAACGCTGAGGGTTGAGCGGTAAATATTCATGCTGTTCATTTCAAGTCACTGTTGCTCATACAAGCCCCCGTGCCAAATGCATCTCATGCTTACCACGCCTGCGCAGCTTGTCCATCAGCACATACACAACGGGCGTGGTTAAAAGTGTCAGCAACTGGCTAGCTACCAGGCCGCCAATGATGGCGATACCCAGCGGGCGCCGCAGTTCTGCGCCTTCACCAAACCCAATTGCCAGCGGCAAGGCGCCCAAAATAGCGGCCAGCGTGGTCATCAAAATCGGGCGAAATCGCAGCAAACAAGCCTCACGCACCGCTTCAAATGCGGTCAAACCGCGCGAGCGCTCCGCATCAATCGCAAAGTCGATGATCAAAATAGCGTTCTTTTTGACAATTCCTATCAGCAAGAAAACACCAATCAACGCGATGATGGAAAAATCAAGCTTGAACAACATCAACGCCAGCACCGCGCCCACACCTGCAGAAGGCAGCGTTGACAACACCGTGATCGGGTGCACCAGGCTCTCATACAAAACGCCCAGCACGATGTAGATCACCACCAGCGCTGCCAGTATGAGCAACGGCTGTTGACCTTGCGACTCTTGTGCGGTGCGGGCGGTGCCCTCAAAGCTGCCGCGCACGTTGTTGGGCAGGCCGATTTGTGCCTCAGCCTGCTTGACGGCGTCCTGTCCTTGCTGCAGGGTTGCGCCCTCTGCCAGGTTGTACGACACGGTAGTAGCCAGCTCGCCGTCCTGGTGGTTAACGCTTGAGGCCTTGGCGTTTTCAGAAAACTTGGCGATAGCTGACAGCGGCACCATCGTGCTGCCTGTGGCGCTCAAGGCCTGCCCGGTGGATGGGTCGCGCAGCGCGGGGTTCACCAGGCTGGCGGCATTGGCCACGCCCACGCCGGTGGCACGCGCTGGCACATAAATGTCTTTTAAAGACTCGGGGCTTTGCCGGTAACGCGGCGCGACTTCCATGATGACTTTGTACTGGTTGATGTCGCTGTAGATCGTGGCGACCTGCCGCTGGCCAAAGCCGTTGTACAGCGCGTTGTCCACATCGCGCGACGTGATGCCCAAGCGCGAGGCGCTGTCTTTGTCGACTGTCACCATGGTCTCGACGCCGTTTTCTTGCTGGTCAGTGTCTACGTCTGTCAAGGCGTCTTGTTGCTTCATCTGATCTGCCAGCCGGGCTGCCCACTTGCGCAGGTCGGCAATGTTGTCACTTTTCAAAGTGTATTGGTAAGTCGAATTACTCGCACGCCCACCGCCGCGCAGGTCTTGCACAGTGCCTAAAAACAAACTGATGCCGGTCACCTTGGCAAGCTGCGGGCGCAAGCGCGCAATAACGGCTTGCCCGCCTACCGCTTGTCCGTCCACCGCCAATGGCCTTTTACCCAACGGCTTGAGATTGATAAACATAAAACCGCCGCCCGCCCTGCCCCCACCGGTAAAAGCCACCACGGTGTCAACTGCGGGGTCGGATCGCACAATATCGGCCAACTCTTTGAGCTTGCTTTGCAGCGCCTGAAACGAAATGCTCTGGTCAGCACGCAAACCACCGTTGATTTGCCCCGTGTCTTGCTGCGGAAAGAATCCTTTGGGGATTTTGACAAACAAGTAAACGTTCATTCCCACCACCGCGACCAGCATCAACATCACCAACCAGCGCATGTTGAGGGCCAAGTCCAGGCTGGTTTCATAGGCGCGCAACACCCGCTTGAAGCCGTGGTCAAACCATCGCGACATCGCACCCTGCTTGCCCTCAGGGTGTGACCCCGTTGATTTCAGCAGCCAGGCGCACATCATGGGGGTGGTGGTCAGCGAGATAACGAGTGAAATCATCACCGCTGCTGACAGGGTGACCGCAAACTCGCGAAACAAGCGCCCCACCTGCCCGCCCATGAACAGCAGCGGGATAAACACCGCCACCAGCGACAGGCTGATCGACAGCACGGTAAAACCCACCTCACGCGCGCCCAGCAGTGCGGCCTTGAACCGGTCCATGCCCGCTTCAATATGGCGGCTGGTGTTTTCCAGCACCACAATCGCGTCGTCCACCACAAAGCCCGTCGCCACCGTCAAGGCCATCAGGCTCAGGTTGTTCAAACTGAAACCCAACAAGTACATCACGCTGAATGTGCCCAGCAGCGACACAACCGTTGCCACTGCCGGAATGAACGTGGCGCGGGCACTGCGCAAAAACACGCTAACGACCAGCACCACAAGGGCGATAGAGATGAGCAGCGTGATTTCTATTTCGCGTAGCGACGAGCGGATCGAATGGGTACTGTCGGAGGCTACCGACAGTTTCACGTCTTGCGGCAATTGCGCCTGCAACTCGGGCACCAGCGCGCGAATGCCGTCTACGGTTGCAATCACATTCGCATCAGGCTGGCGGCGAATCAACACAATGACGGCCGCATCGCCATTGAAAAGCCCAAGCGTGTTGGTGTTTTCTGCGCCGTCGCGTACCTCCGCAACATCGCTCAGGCGCACCGCCGCCCCGTTACGCCAAGCCACCACCAAGCCTTGGTAATCTGCCGCTTTGAGCCCGCCTGTGGCAACGTTGCCTACCGCGTAAATTTGCAGTCGCTGGTTTTTACCGTCACTGTTGTCTTCAATCGCGCCTTTGGGCCGGTTGGCATTCGACGCTTGCAGCGCAGCGCGTACGTCTTCCATGCTGATGCCGTAGCGGTTCAATGCAAACGGGTTTAACTCAACCCGAACCGCAGGCAGCGACCCGCCGCCGAGTTCTACATCACCCACGCCCGGCACCTGCGCAATTTTTTGTTGCAACAGGCTGGAGACATCGTCGTAAATTTGCCCCGGCGTGCGCACTTTGGACGTCAGCGCTAAAATCATGATGGGCGCAGCCGCCGGATTAGCTTTGCGGTAGGTCGGGTTACTGCGCAGCGCGGCAGGCAAATCGACCCGGCTCGCATTGATGGCACCCTGCACTTCACGTGCCGCCGCATCGATTTTGCGGTTCAGGTCAAACTGAAGGTTGATGCGCGTCTGGCCATTGCTGCTCGACGAGGTGATCTCGTTCACCCCAGCGATCACGCCCAGCCGCCGCTCCAGCGGTGTGGCCACGCTCGACGCCATGGTGTCTGGGCTGGCACCGGGGATGGCGGCGCTGACTGTGATGACGGGGAAGTCGACTTGCGGCAGGGGCGAGACGGGCAGATTGAGAAAGGCACCGATGCCTGAAAGGGCTAACCCGATAGTCAGCAGTATTGTGGCTACTGGGCGGCGGACGAAGGGTTCTGAGAGGTTCATTTATTGGCCTCTTGTTGCCGTCGCTGTGTCATTGCGAGACCAGTGCACCTTGCGAGCCTGTCGGGGTTGCGCGGCAGCAACTCCCGGCGAACCTGGCAAAGCGCACCGCTATCAATTGAGAAGCTACCTGCGCATATATTCCCCGGGCCAATTGCACTAAACATACTCAAACGCCCCCACCACGACCAAACTTACGCCCCAACCTGTCAAACCCCAAATAAATCACCGGCGTCGTGAACAAAGTAAGAATCTGACTAACAACCAGCCCCCCAAAAATTGCCAACCCCAACGGCCTGCGCAGCTCGGCCCCCTCACCCCACCCCAACATCAAAGGTACAGCAGCAAACAAAGCCGCCAACGTCGTCATCAAAATTGGTCTGAATCGCAATAAAGCCGCCTGATGAATCGCCTCTTGCGCCGACTTGCCCTGCGTTCGCTCGGCGTCAATGGCAAAGTCGATCATCATGATGGCGTTTTTCTTGACGATGCCAATCAGCAAAATAATGCCGATGATGCCAATCACGCCCAGATCATTGCCAGTCACCATCAATGCCAGCAACGCCCCCACCCCGGCCGAGGGCAGGGTTGACAAAATCGTCAGCGGGTGAATAAAACTTTCATACAGCACGCCCAGCACGATGTACACGCACACCAGTGCCGCCAAAATCAGCCAGAGCTGGCTTGACAGCGAGGCTTCGTAGGCACCAGATGCGCCCAAAAAAGTCAGGCTGACACTGGCGGGCAGGGCGATGTCAATCGCCGCCTGCTTGATGTCGTCCACCGCCTTGCCCAGCGCCACGCCCGGTGCGGTGTCAAAACCCAGGGTCGTCGCAGGAAACTGGTCCACATTGGTCACTTGCAGGGGTGCCGGCCGTTCGGTGATGGTTGCGATGCTGGCCAGTGGCGTTGTACCGCCCGCGCCCGTCTTGAGCTGCAAGCTGCCCAAAGTTGCCGCGCTGGTGAGACTGGAGATTTGTGAGGGAAGTGCCTCAAGAATCACGCGGTACTGATTGGTCTCGGTAAAAATCGTAGACACAATGCGCTGGCCAAAAGCGCTGTACAGCGCGTCGTCAATCGACGACGTGGAAATACCCAGGCGCGATGCCGTGTCGCGGTCAACTGAGACAAAAACCGATGCCCCCATGGCCCCCGCATCGGTGGCGACGTTGCGTAGGCTGGCCAGAGCCGCCAAGCGTTCCGCTAGCTTTTTAGCCCACGGCACCAATACTTTGTTGTCTGAGCCTTCCATCGCCACCCGAAACTGTGTTGGCCCACTTTCAGCATCAATCGTCAGGTCTTGCGTGGGTTGCAAGTACAGGGTGACGCCTGCAATCTTGCTGGCACGTTCGCGCAGTCTGTCAATGGTCGCTTGCTGGCTGCTGGTGCGCGTTTTCTTCAGGTTGATCAACATACGGCCGGTATGCAGCATGGTGTTATTGGCACCATCTACCCCCACGAATGAACTCAGGTTGTCAACGTCTGGGTCTTCAAGAATGGCCTTGGCAGTGGCTTGCTGCAGCTCGGCCATCCGGGCGTAGGAGATTGACTGGGCGGCTTGCACGCGGGCTTGCAATTGGCCCGTGTCCTGGGTAGGAAAAAGCCCCTTGGGAATCGCAACATACAAAAAGACAGTGAGCGCCAGAGTTAAAAGTGCGATCAGCAAGGTCAGGCTTTGATGCATGAATACCCACGTCAAGCCGCCGTCGTAGCGGGTCATGACGCCACTGAAAAACCGTTGCAGCTTACCGTCGCTGTTTGCAGCCGGTGCTTTCTTTAGCCACCTTGCAGACATCATCGGCACCAGCGTCAAGGACACGACCGCAGAAATCAAAATAGTGATGGCCAGCGTGACCGCGAACTCCCTGAAAAGCCGCCCCACGACATCACCCATGAACAGCAGCGGTATCAACACCGCAATCAGCGACACGGTAAGCGAGATGATCGTGAAACCAATTTGCGCCGCGCCCTCAAAAGCGGCTTGCATCGGCGCCATGCCTTCTTCGATGTAGCGGGAGATGTTTTCGATCATCACAATCGCGTCATCGACCACAAAGCCGGTGGCAATCGTCAGCGCCATCAGACTCAGATTATTCAAGCTGTAGCCCAGCAAGTACATGGCGCCGCATGTGCCAATCAGGGAAATTGGCACGGCTAGGCTGGCAATCAGTGTCGCGCGCAAGCTGTGCAGAAAAGCAAAAATCACCAGCACGACCAACAAAACTGCCAGCAGCAGCTCGATTTGCACGTGTTGAACCGAGGCTCGTATGCCGGTGGTGCGGTCGCTGAGCACATCGACCTTGACAGACGCCGGCAAACCAGACTGCAGCTCGGGAAGTCTCGCTTTGATAGCATCAACGGTAGCAATCACGTTGGCTCCGGGCTGCCTTTGTACGTTTAACACGATGGCTGGTTTTAGGTTGGACCAGGCCCCTAACTTGACGTTTTCAGCCCCATCAACGACTTGCGCCACATCGGCCACCCGCACCGCAGCGCCGTTACGGTAGGCAATGATCAGATTTTTATAGTCCTGCGCGGCCACCAGTTGGTCGTTTGAATTGATGGTGTAGGACCTCGACGGCCCGTCAATGCTGCCCTTGGCAGCGTTGGCATTGGCTGCTGTGATCGCGGTTCGAAAGGCGTCCAGTCCCAGCCCGTACGAAGCCAACGCACGAATATCAGCCTGAATACGAACGGCTGGCCGCTGGCCGCCGCTGAGCGTGACCAAGCCCACGCCGTTGACTTGGCTGATCTTGAGCGCCAGCCGGGTGTTGACGAGGTTTTGCACGTCCGTCAGCGGCAAGATGTCTGACGTGATCGCCAGCGTGAGTACAGGCGCATCAGCTGGATTGACCTTGGCGTAGACGGGCGGTGCGGGTAAGTCAGCAGGCAGCAGCGAAGCACCTGCATTGATGGCGGCTTGCACCTGCTGCTCGGCAATGTCCAGCGCCAGCCCCAGGCCAAACTGCAGCGTGACAATCGACACGCCTGCAGCCGATGTTGAGCTCATGCGCTGGAGGCCAGCCATTTGGCCAAATTGCCGCTCCAGCGGGCTTGACACGGTTTGCGCCATCACCTCGGGGCTGGCACCGGGGTACAGCGTTTGCACCTGAATGGTGGGGTAATCGACTTGTGGAAGAGCGGACAACGGCAAAAACCGCAAACCCAGCAAGCCCGCCAGCACGATGGCCAGCATCAGCAGTGATGTGGCTAC
Organism: Polaromonas sp.; assembly: GCA_031424935.1. Classification (GTDB taxonomy): domain Bacteria; phylum Pseudomonadota; class Gammaproteobacteria; order Burkholderiales; family Burkholderiaceae_C; genus Polaromonas. The sequence goes on along the minus strand of JANPIK010000076.1, from coordinate 141,692 downwards.
CGGGCGAAGAATAAAGGGGCGGGACGGACTGCTCATCAGCGTCATTGCGGGGGCCGCTCACGGGTCTGGCCACCTGGGCTCCCTGCGTTCCCGACGCCCCCTGGCCGGCCCTGCCCACCACCTTGCAGCATTCGCTGCTGCATGTTTTGCCAACGCTCGATGGCTTCAGCATCGCCGCTGTCAAGTCGCTCCAGAAACCGCTTGCGTCGCTCCAGGGCTTCCGGGTTATCTTTAACTTGCTCGAGTAGGCTCTTGCGCTGTTCGGGCGTCGGGCCTTTAGCCGCGGGGACCGATGGTGCAGCAGATGCTGGCGGAGGCGCTGATTTTTCAACCCTTGGCGCAGGTGTGGACGACACTGATGAAGGTGAAGGTGCAGCTGGTGGTGCAGCTGAAAGCACAGCTGATGGTGCAGCCGCAGCTGATGCGGCAGACGATGGCGCGCCTGGCGCGCTTGCTGAGCCTTGCGCGGCACTGGCTCCCGGCTTGCGGCCACGCGGTGCATCGCCGGACAAGCTGACACGTGAGCCTTCTTTGAGTCGGTCTGCACCTTCAACGATCACCTGTTCACCCACCTTCAGGCCAGACGCAATCACGATCTTTTCGCCCGTTGCCTGCCCGCGCACCACCGGCCGGATCGACACCGTGCGGGCCTCGGGATTCAACACAAACACGAAGTCGCCATTGCCACCTAAACGCACGGCCGTCACAGGCACCACAACCGCGTTGTCGATCGACTTGATGCGTAACTGAATGTTGACGAACTGGTTGGCAAACAAGGCCGAGTCAGCATTGGCAAAACGCGCCTTGGCTTTGACAGTGCCCGTCGTGGTGTCAACCTGGTTGTCCAGTGATGCAAAGGTTCCGCTGCCCAGCGTCCCCGTACGGGTGCGGTCAAGCGCCAACACTTGCATGTCTGTTTTACTGCCGTTCAGGACATCACTGACACGGTCCTGCGGCACCGCAAACACCACATCCATGGGCATAACCTGTGTGATCACGGCAACGCCGTTGGCATCGCTGCTGCTCACGGTGTTGCCCACATCGACCGTACGCAGCCCGACCCGCCCGCTGATGGGCGCGGTGATGCGGGTGTAGCTAAGGTTAAGCTGCGCCGCACCGACAGCCGCCGTGTTGATCATCACCGTGCCTTCAAGCTGCTTGACGAGGGCGGTTTGCGAGTCAACCTCCTGCCGGGCTATTGAGTCCTGGCTGAGCAAGGTTTTAAACCGCTCGAGCGTGACTTTCGCGCTTTCTAGCTGTGCTGCATCGCGCTGGCGCTGACCGGTGGCTTGGGCCAATGCGAGCTCGAATTGGCGCGCATCAAGGGTCGCCAGCAGTTCGCCAGCACGCACCATTTGGCCTTCTTTGAAAAGCACTTTTTCAAGAACGCCAGACACCTGCGGTTTGACCTTCACCGTGGCCAGCGGCGTGACGGTGCCCAACGCGTCCAGCGTGACCGGGATACTGGCACGCTCGGCGCTCGCCACGCCGACCGTGCTGGCGCCACGGCCACCCCCGGGCCCGCCTGGCCCACCCCCAGTGTTGGCTCCACCTCCCGCGCCGCCCCCGCCGGGCGCAGTGCTGCCGCCCGCAGGCGTTGCCGCCATGGTGCTTGGCCGGGTCAAATACCAAGTCAGCCCGCCCAGGCCCGCCAGAAGCAACACGGCGACAACGCTGCCTACCCACCGACTGCGGCGACTGATGGATGGGCTAGGTGGTCTGTTACTGCTAACAGGTAGCGCTGCGTCTGGCGGGTTCATCAATGGTCCTCAGAAAAACCGATTATCACGTGATGTTTTTACCCGCCATGTCTGACCTAAAAGCCCAGGGTAAATGTCCGGTAAAGAAGGCTTTATCGCAACGGTATTTTGTTGGCCCTGTCCACAGGTACGGCGGTCACACTGTTTTGCGGCGAGCCTTCAATCAAGCGGTCTGAGTAGGTCAAATACACCAGCGTGTTGCGCGGTGCATCGACCATGCGCACCACTCGCAGTTTTTTAAACACCAAGGAAATACGCTCGGTCAGCACGTCTTCTTGTGCCTCAAGTGGCTTGGTAAAGCTGATCGGGCCGGTCTGACGGCAGGCAATCGATGCTTCAGACTTGTCTTCAGCCAGTCCGAGTGCACCTTTGTAGCCGCCTGTTTTGGCGCGCGAGACATAGCAGGTCACACCAGCCACTTTGGGGTCGTCGTACGCATCCACCACAATTTTGTCGTTCGGGCTGAGCAGCTTGAAGACCGTGCTGACCTCACCTATGGTTTGTGCCCCTGCCCTTGGCATACCGAACATCAAACACAGCACTGCGAACATCGAAAAAACCGATACACCCAGGATTTTTTTCATCCGTTTGACTCCTTTTCGTTTCAGCGTAAGCGCTGACATGTCTTGATCGAGATTAAGCCTTACACCCGTCGCGTGTGGTTTTCCACATTTGTTGTAGGGTTAAAAGCACTACATTGAATCTATTCATCGATTACTCGCATTATTTTGATGCATTCACACCATGGTCACTGCAAAAAAACCACCCCTTTATCGCTCACTGTACTTTCAGGTCGTGTGCGCCGTCATTGCCGGCGTGGCACTTGGCCATTTGTACCCAGCTCTTGGCGCGGACATGAAGCCATTAGGCGATGGCTTCATCAAACTGATCAAAATGATCATTGCGCCCATCATCTTTTGCACGGTGGTGATCGGCATAGCCGGCATGGAAGACATGAAAAAGGTGGGTAAGACCGGCGGCTTGGCACTGCTTTACTTTGAAGTTGTCAGCACGATTGCGTTGATCATCGGTTTGGTACTGGTTAATGTCTTTCAGCCAGGCGCTGGCATGAATATCGACGCCTCTACGCTGGACACCAAATCAATTGCGGCCTACACCGGCCCGGGCAAGATGGTAGGCACGACCGACTTTATTCTCAACATCATTCCTGCGACGGTCATTGATGCGTTTGCAAAGGGCGAAATCTTGCAGGTGCTGCTGATTGCCGTTTTGTTCGGCTTTGCGCTGCACCGCTTTGGTGGCCGCGGCACGATGGTGTTTGACTTTATTGAGAAAACATCCCATGTGCTCTTCACCATCGTTGGCTTCATCATGAAGCTGGCACCGATTGGCGCATTTGGAGCCATGGCTTTCACCATTGGCAAATACGGTGTGGGCTCGCTTTTCTCGCTAGGTAAGCTCATGGGGTCTTTTTACCTGACCTGTTTGATCTTCATTTTTGTCGTGCTGGGCCTGATTGCGCGTTTCCACGGCTTTTCAATCTGGAAGTTCATCAAGTACATCAAAGAAGAACTGCTGATCGTCTTGGGCACTTCGTCTTCCGAGTCAGTGCTGCCGCGCATGATGGAAAAGATGGAGAACCTGGGCGCCAAAAAAACCACGGTGGGCTTGGTCATTCCAACCGGCTACTCATTTAATTTAGACGGCACCGCTATTTACCTCACGATGGCTGCGGTGTTTATTGCTCAGGCAACCAACACGCCCATGACGTTGACCCAAGAATTAACGCTTTTAGGCGTCTTACTGCTGACATCCAAGGGGGCGGCGGGTATTACAGGCAGCGGCTTTATCGTTTTGGCGGCCACATTGTCGGCGGTGGGCACCGTGCCGGTCGCTGGTCTGGCGCTGATTTTGGGTATTGACCGCTTCATGTCCGAAGCACGGGCGTTGACCAACTTGATCGGCAACGGGGTAGCCACGCTGGTGGTTGCCAAATGGACAGGCGATCTGGATGTTGACCGCATGAATGCAGGATTAAACAACGAAACTTGGGAAGAAGCCCAAGAGCCTGAAGTGCTGCTCGACAAGAAAACCGCCCACATGGCGAATCCGCACTAAAAGCGCGAAATGGTCAAGAAAAAGGCCCTTTCGGGCCTTTTTTATGCAGCAAAGCTATGCGTAATGAATGCAGATTTAACGCGGCCCGCGCTGTGGCGCCCCGCCGCCAGGGCCAGCACCCGGGCCCGGACCACGACCAGCAATGTGCCGAAAGGTAATACGGCCTTTGCTCAAGTCGTAGGGCGACAGCTCCAGAGACACTTGGTCACCCGCCAGGATGCGAATGTGGTTTTTACGCATTTTTCCAGACGTGTATGCCACAAGTTTGTGGCCGTTGTCCAGCGTGACGCGAAAACGGGAATCGGGCAAAACCTCGTCGACCAGCCCGTGCATTTCAATCAATTCTTCTTTAGCCATCTCTATATTGTCCTCGAAAAATAAACGGTGATGTGGAGAGCAAAAATTAAAGCGCTCACAGGCAGACAGGCGTGCTGCGTTCCTTGATCCAGCTCATGGCGTGCTCGGTAGCGTAATGCAGTGCCGAGGCGGCCGAGTCAAACATGCCTGAAAAGCGCATGACGCGGTCATGCGTCGCACTGCCTTTACCGGAACGGATAGATACAGAGGCGACATAACGACCTTCGCCATGCGGCTTGGCCAGAGGAGAAACAAGGTACTTGCCGACCGCCATTTGGCTGGAGCCAATAACGCTGGGCGTGTTGTGGGAAATCATCATAAAAATCAACAGTAAAAGAGTTCGTCCCCGCATTTTGTAGAGCAGGTACGACGGTGCATTCGCAATAAATGCTTATAAACAAACGCTTTGCGTAGCCCAAAGCGTGCGGGTTCATCAACGGAGATGAGTTTCAATTCAACAGCAATGGACTACCGTGCAAAAACTTGGTAATTTTTAGTATTACGCTGACATTGCTTGGGTACGACCCGATGAAGGGCCATGCTGGCAAACCACAATCGTACGCATTGCTAAGAGCAATGCAAACCGTAAAAGTGGTGTTTGTTTGTAGGCTTTGAGGCTGTGTGGGCCTGAAAAGCAGGAAACGTTGACTTAAAACACTGTTGCGTGTCAGAACCACTATTGTATCTGCTGTTCAGACCCCTGGCCAATCCGGGTGGACGTTGCTGAAGTTGTGGGCGTTGCCCATGCGGGTAGGGTCAACGGGCGGTTGCTATCGCGATAAGATGTCTGGGGAATCTAAAGGTGACGCAATGGCATTGTTTTTGCGTGCTGATTTGATGAAATCGTTTGAGCCAAGCCCCTGAAAGACTGCGTCATGGAACTGACCCCACGTGAAAAAGACAAGCTGCTGATTTTTACTGCCAGCCTGCTGGCTGAGCGCCGCAAATCGCGAGGTCTAAAGCTCAACTACCCTGAGGCCATTGCACTGATCAGCGCTGCAGTCATGGAAGGCGCGCGTGACGGCAAAACAGTGGCTGAACTGATGGGCTACGGGCGTACTGTGTTGACCCGCTCTGACGTGATGGATGGTATTGCCGAAATGATTCCCGACATTCAAGTGGAGGCTACTTTTCCTGATGGCACAAAGCTGGTGACGGTGCATCAACCGATTGTTTAAAATATCTTATGAATAAATTTACTACCAAAATAGTAGCTGCCTGCTCAAGTATTTCGGGGGCCACAGCAGTATTTGGTCATGACGACCATGGCTTGCAAGGACTTCACTGGCATTCCACCGACACGTTGGGCTTCGTCGCTGTGGCAGGTATGGTAGCCGCGGCCGTGTGGCTTTCGCGTAAGTGAGCCGGCAATGACACCCGGCGAAATATTTACCGACGGCGCAGACCACGCTTTAAACACGGGCAGGCGCACCACCACCGTTACCGTGCAAAACACGTCTGACCGGCCCATACAGGTCGGCTCACACTATCATTTTGCTGAAACCAATGCGGCATTGGGCTTTGACCGGGACGCGGTGCAAGGCATGCGCCTGAACATTGCATCAGGCATGGCGGTCCGCTTTGAACCCGGCCAGCAGCGCACGGTCGAGTTGGTTGATTTTGCAGGTGCCAGACAAATTTACGGTTTTCGCGGTTTGGTCAGCGGGCCAGTTGATAAATGCGTCAAGGGGGCACAGTGATGGCAACGATTGGCAGACGCGCTTACGCTGAAATGTTTGGCCCCACGGTGGGCGATCGCCTGCGGCTGGCCGATACCGACCTGGTCATTGAAGTCGAAGCCGACTACACATTGCGCGCTGGTAGCTACGGAGAAGAAGTTAAATTTGGTGGCGGCAAAACCATCCGTGACGGCATGGCGCAGTCTCAGCGTACCAACGCACTTGGCGCGGTTGACACAGTCATGACCAACGCCCTGATCGTCGACCATTGGGGCATCGTCAAAGCCGACATTGGTTTGAAAGGCGGACGCATTGTTGCCATCGGCAAGGCTGGTAATCCTGATGTGCAGCCGGGCGTAGACATCATCATTGGGTCGGGTACCGAAATCATCAGTTGTGAGGGCAACATCGTCACAGCAGGCGGCATTGACTGCCATATCCACTTTATTTGCCCACAGCAAATCGAAGAAGCGTTGGCCAGCGGCATCACTACCATGATGGGCGGCGGTACTGGCCCAGCTACCGGCACCTTTGCCACCACGTGTACGCCTGGGCCTTGGCACATTGAGCGCATGCTGCAAGCCGCGGACGCTTTTCCGATGAATCTGGGGTTTTTTGGCAAGGGCAATGCGGCGCAGCCCGCACCGCTGCAGGAGCAGATCAATGCGGGCGTGATCGGCCTGAAACTGCATGAAGACTGGGGCAGTACACCAGCGGCCATCAGCAACTGTCTGGATGTCGCTGACGAAACGGACATTCAGGTGGCGCTTCACTCGGACACGCTCAATGAGTCGGGCTTTGTCGAAGACACGATTGCCGCGACAAAAGGCAGAGGCCTGTGCGCATTTCACACAGAGGGTGCGGGCGGCGGCCATGCGCCTGATATTTTGCGCGTGGTCGGCGAGGCTAACTTTCTGCCGTCGTCCACCAACCCCACCATGCCCTACACCGTCAATACGCTGGACGAACACGTCGACATGCTGATGGTTTGCCACCATCTGGACCCGGCGATTGCCGAAGACCTGGCTTTTGCCGAAAGCCGGATTCGCAAAGAAACGATAGCCGCAGAAGACGTGCTGCACGACATGGGCGCGATTTCGTTGATGAGCAGCGACAGCCAGGCCATGGGCCGGGTTGGCGAGGTGATTTTGCGCACCTGGCAGACAGCCCACAAGATGAAACAGCAGCGCGGCAAGCTCGACGGTGAGACCCATCGATCTGACAACTTCCGCGTCAAACGCTACATCGCCAAGTACACGATCAACCCCGCGTTGGCGCACGGTATTTCGCACGAGGTGGGGTCGATTGAAGCTGGTAAATGGGCTGACCTGGTGGTCTGGAAGCCAGCGTTTTTCGGCGTCAAGCCTGCGCTGATTTTGAAAGGTGGCACGATTGCCATGGCGGCCATGGGTGACCCCAATGCCAGCATACCCACCCCCCAGCCCGTGCATTACCGGCCAATGTTTGGCAGCTTTGGCGGGTCACTTTTGCGCAGCTCACTGACCTTTGTGTCTCAGATGGGCTTGCAGGCAGGCATCAAAGAGCGTTTCGGGCTGCAAAAATCGGTCAGCGCCGTGAAAAACATCCGCAGTGTGCGCAAGCAGCACATGGTTCACAACGGCTATCTGCCCAACATGGAGGTGGATGCCCAGACCTATGCGGTGCGGGCTGATGGTGTTCTTCTGACCTGCGAGCCCGCTACAAGCCTGCCGATGGCGCAGCGCTATTTTCTTTTTTAAGGCGGCATGCTTCAAATATCAAAAATCATCGTGCAGGGCGCAGGCTTGGCACCCGTGCTCGTCAAACGCGCGTCCACCATCGAGCTGGACTGGGACATTCGTCAAAAAAGCCGATTTGACGCCACCGATTCGCTGGGCCGCCCACTCGGTGTTTTTTTGCAGCGCGGTACGCTGGTCCGCGGTGGCGATGTGCTGGTGGCCGAAGACGGCTCGATGGTCAGGGTGATTGCCGCACCGCAGGCGGTGTTGCGCATTACCGCGTGTACCGCCCATGGGTCGCCTTTTGACCTGACCCGCGCGGCTTACCATCTGGGAAATCGGCATGTGCCCATTGAGTTGAAGCCCGATCACCTGAAAATTGAACCCGACCATGTATTGGCAGACCTGCTGAGATCGATGCACCTGACCGTTAATGAGGTCATCGAAGCGTTTGAGCCAGAAGGTGGCGCGTACCAGGCGGGCGCACATTCACATTCACATTCACATTCCCATTCACATTCACATTCACATTCACACTCGCTCTCGGACTCACATTCACCTTTAGCGTCGCCCGAAAAACCAAAGGCGGTCATTCCCATCACTGCCAAGCCGCATGTACATGGGCCTGGTTGCAATCACGGTCATGACCACGGCCATCACGACTGACTTGCAAGCTGCACCAAATGCAGGCGCCGCCATGCCGGCAGCCAGTTTGCTACAGCTGATCTGGTTGGCCTCCCCGGCCTTGCCAGTTGGTGGGTTTTCATACTCTGAAGGGCTCGAGGCCGCCGTATTACGTGAACAAGAAGCTACTGAATTTATAGCAAATGATTCAATAAGCGAATGGGCCTCAAGGTGGCTAGGTGACCAGTTGCAGGTCACGTTGGCCAGGGGCGATTTGGCAGTGATTGCCCAGGCAATACCCGCGTGGCGCAGCGCTTACCTCAGCCGCATTACCGAGCTGAATGACTGGATGCTTCAAACCCGCGAGACCAGCGAAATGCGCGCGCAGGCAGAGCAAATGGGCCGCTCGTTATGCAGCTGGCTGACCCATCATGACGGTATTGATACCGCGCTGCTGACACACTGCGAGCAGCTGCCGCCCACTTATCCGGTTGCTTTTGCGCTAGCAGCCGCCCAAACCGACGCCAGCGTTCGTGACTGTTTGCTCAGCTACGCTTTTGGCTGGGTTGAAAACATGACACAGGCCGCGATCAAGTCGGTGCCACTTGGCCAGACGGCTGGCCAGCGCATACTGGCGAGGTTAAGTCAGCGTATCCCGGCAGCGGTTCAACATGCCATGGGCTTGCCTGAGGCCGAACGTCAGGCTTTTTCTCCGATGCTGGCCATTTTGTCGGCTCAGCACGAAACCCAATACTCACGGCTGTTCAGATCATGATCACTTCGCCGTAGATATGCCCGACCCATACGCCCAACCCACACTTACAACCGCCCACCACATGCTTCATCACATCCCGAACCGCACCAAAAAACTTCCACCGTTGCGGGTAGGCATCGGCGGACCCGTCGGCTCTGGCAAGACCACGCTGCTGGAAATGCTGTGCAAAGCCATGAAGCAAAAATACGATTTGGTGGCAATTACCAACGACATCTACACCAAGGAGGACCAGCGCATTCTGACCGTCAGCGGCGCGCTCGATGCTGACCGCATCATGGGCGTCGAAACTGGCGGCTGTCCGCACACCGCGATACGCGAGGACGCTTCGATCAATTTAGAAGCAATTGACCGCATGCTGGTTGATTTTCCAGATGCCGATGTCGTGTTTGTTGAATCAGGCGGTGACAACCTGGCCGCCACCTTCAGCCCCGAACTGAGCGACCTCACAATTTATGTGATCGATGTGGCCGCTGGCGAGAAAATCCCTCGCAAAGGTGGCCCGGGTATCACCAAAAGCGACCTGTTCGTCATCAATAAAACCGACCTGGCACCTTACGTGGGCGCTGACCTGAACGTGATGGAGCAAGACACCATCCGGATGCGGACAACTGCCAAAGGCCTCAAGCCCTTTGTGATGACCAATCTAAAAACCAAAGCAGGTTTGGCGGCAGTGGTCGCGTTTATTGAATCCAAAGGCATGCTTCAGGCCAATTGAGGCGGTTTTATCTTTTTTGCAGACAAGGCGCCAATACACCTGAGGTTAGAATATGAGGCTAGGAAGCTTGGCAGAGCGGTTGAATGCAGCAGTCTTGAAAACTGCCGAGGATGCGAGTCCTCCGTGAGTTCGAATCTCACAGCTTCCGCCATCTATGTTCCCCGTCGTTTCAAGACCTGGTAACAAACAACAGCAAGCAGTATGCGGACTGACAACAGCGCTTGTCCAAATTGAGGTCAGCGATTCTGCGCTGACTTTTTCAGCTCCTTGACCACCCCACATTTTCGTTAAAACACGATCAACGCTACGGCGGTTTGTATGTCGTACGTTCACCGCCCGGTAGCGGATGCGGGGTTTTCGGCCGTAAATCTTGACCTCCGGTAGGCGGACTTCTCTTCTTGCCTTTAATCAGGGTTTTCCCTGAATCTGCTTGTCTACTGCCTTCGTACTATGAGTGCGCAGTATTCGCTGTAGCACCCGTAAACCTCTACCAAATTCAGGAGAATCAGATGTCTTTTAAACCTAAACAAATCGCCAAGGCATGCCTTTTGTTGTTCGTCGCTGGCAGCGCCATTGCTTCCAGCCACCGTGAGGCACCTTTCATCACAACGGCGCCAAAGGTAGATGGAACGGATTTCTACATGTTCAACAGTTACGAAGCCGGCAAAACCGGAAACGTGACCCTGATTGCCAATTACTTGCCGCTGCAAGACGCTTATGGTGGCCCCAATTATTTTTCATTGGACCCGAACGCACTTTACGAAATTCATATTGATAACAATGGCGATGGCAAGGAGGACTTGACCTTTCAGTTCAAATTCAAAAACACGCTGGCAAATAACGGCAACGGCATTACTTTGCCAGTAGGTGGCAAGAACGTGGCTATTCCCCTGCGTCAGGCCGGGCCCGTGACCAGTGCGCCAGATGCAAATCTGAGCTACAACGAAACGTTTACGCTGGACGTGGTGCGCGGCGACCGCCGCAGTGGTACACGCGCAGCAGTAACGGGCGCTAATGGTGCCGCCACATTTCTAAAGCCTATTGACAATATCGGCACCAAAACCTTCCCCAACTACGCTGCTTACGCCAACTCATTTATCCAGACGATCAACATTCCTGGATGCGCAACACCTGGCAAAGTGTTTGTGGGTCAGCGCAAAGAGGCTTTTTCGGTCAACCTGGGGGTTATTTTTGACTTGATCAACGCGCCAGCTTCGTTCATCACCAACGAGGCAAACGCTGCAGCTGGCGGTAAATTCGGGGTACTTGAGGACAAAAACGTGACCTCTCTGGCCCTTGAAGTACCTGCAAGCTGCCTGACCCAAGGCACAGAAAAAGTGGTTGGTGGCTGGACAACCGCCAGCCTGCGCCAAGGTCGCCTGTTAAACGGCAACGCGCCGTCAGGTCTACAAGCCACTGAAAAAGTCGGTGGCGCCTGGACTCAAGTTTCGCGCCTGGGCATGCCGCTGGTCAACGAAGTCGTCATTGGCCTGAAAGACAAAGACAAATTCAACGGCAATAAACCATTCACATCGGACACCCGCAACGATGCGACCAACTTTGCCGACTATGTGACCAACCCAACGCTGTCAGCGTTGATCGAAGTCTTGTTTCCCAGTGCCAAGGCACCGACTAACTTTCCACGCTCTGACTTGGTGACGGCATTTTTAACGGGCCTGCCCACCGTTAACCGTCCCAGCAACATCACCAGCCCAGGCGTTGGCGGCCCGTTGACTGAGATGATGCGCTTGAACACTGGTATCGCCGCCACTCCCGCAGCGTCCCAGAACGCCTTGGGTGTAGCAGCCGGTGATAACGCTGGGTATCCGAACGGTCGTCGGCTGGGTGACGACGTGGTGGACATCTCACTGCGGGTAGCAATGGGCGCCTTGTGTGTGCTGACCGGTAATACCGATGCACTGAAGGTTGGCTGCAAACCATCCGATGCACCTGCGGGTGGCATTGCCTTTGTTGACGGGGTGCGGGCGAATGCCACCGACTTTCAAGTGGTGTTTCCGTACCTCAACACGCCCCTGCCAGGCGCCAAGTAATCTCTAGTTTGAAAGGTAAATCACCATGATCAATTTAAAGTCTAAATGGGTGGCCTTAGCAACTGCTTCGGTGCTGTCCGCGGCTTTGCTGAATGGCTGCGGGGGCGACAGCAACACCCTTTCGTCAAACAATGGCTCAAATGGCGGGACACAATCCATTGACTCGGCGGCTGTTGTCGATTTCATCCAACAACTTATGGCAAGTTACGACGAAAACAGTGAACCTGTTGATATCAACTCGTTAACGTTGGCATCGGATGAGACGGTAGACTTCACGCCCATCATTTAAGGGCTTAGGTACAGGCCCGGACATCAATTTTTTGGTGCCGGGCTATTTTTTTGCGTTTTGAGCGCTGTTGATTTCAGGCAGCGTGCCAAGACGCTCGGTGCGTTGCGCAGCACGTAGGTGACGGCGGCGTTTGGCCTTATTTTTAGACTCAAGCCCTGGGGGAAAGTCGCGCAGTGCTTGCGCGGCTTTTCTATCAGCCTGTGCTTTTGCCAGGTTGGTCTTTTTCTTTCGAAGATGCATGACTGTTCTGCCGATGGCAAAACTGATGGATGCACTGACCGCAAGAAAAATAATGTGTGAGGTTTCCATAAGGTTTTGACCATTCAGTGGTTCAAGCAGCGGCAGGCATAGCAGACGGCTTTTATGCTCAAAACGCCAAGTTGCTTAAGCCAAAAATAGCTGCTGTAAATCGTTTAAAAAATCAAATCCTCTCACGGTTGGCTTGACATGGACAAAATCGCGTTCGATCAAACCCTTTTGTTCGGCTTTATCCAAGCCTTTTGAAATCGCGGTGAGTGGCAGACCGGTTTTTTCAGCAAAATCCTGTAATTTGAATCCTTCACGTAGTCGCAACGCGTTCAGCATGAATTCAAACGGTAAATCAGCGCGGCTTACCTCGGTATCTTGGGCAATGGCGTTGCCCGTGCACGCCTTTTGCATGTAAAGCTGGGGTTCACGTAGCCGGACCTGCCTGATGACACGATGTGCAAAACTGAGTTTGCTGTGGGCACCCGCGCCAATACCCAAGTAATCGCCAAACTGCCAGTAGTTCGCATTGTGAAAGCAGCGATGGCCTGGTTTTGCAAAGGCAGACACCTCGTAACGTGCCAAACCTTGAGCCTGGGTCAAGTCAATGATCTTGTCGAGCATGTCATAAGCCGTGTCCTCTTCTGGCAGCGCTGGCGGAAACTTGGCAAAGTAGGTGTTGGCTTCAATCGTCAGGTGGTAAATTGACAGGTGAGGTGGATTTAAAAGCAGCGCCTGGCGCATGTCAGCTTCAAGGTCGGCCATGCTTTGGCCCGGCAGCGCATACATCATGTCCAGGTTGAAGGTTTCAAAGCATTGTGCGGCTTCTTCTACCGCTGCAATGGCTTGGGCACGGTCATGTACGCGGCCCAAAGCCTGGAGGTGCGCATCGTTAAAGCTTTGTACGCCGATAGATAGGCGGTTAACCCCCGAATCTCTGAAAGCCTTGAAACGGTCTTTTTCAAACGTCCCGGGATTGGCCTCCAGCGTGATCTCGCAGTCAGCATTGAGCTTGAGACGCGCCCGAATATCGGCCAGCAACCTGTCAATGGCTTGCGGCGAAAACAAACTGGGCGTTCCGCCGCCTATGAAGATGCTGTGAACCGTACGGCCCCAAATAAGCGGTAGAGATGCCTCAAGATCAGCGATCAGGGCATCAATGTAGGCCTGCTCAGGAACGTCAGCCGCGCGCGATCGGGCATCTGACCGCCCCGAGCTGACCGGAACCGCACGGGGATTTGAGAGCGGCACCGGTTGGGCTGCCGCCGGGGTTAGCTCGTGCGAATTGAAATCGCAGTAAGGGCATTTTTTAATACACCACGGCAAATGCACGTACAGCGACAGCGGCGGTAAACTTTTGAGCTGCAGCGTACCTGGGCGCATGTAGTGCTGAATGTCCTGCTGATTCATTTAAACCCGCAGCCACCGACGCCAGAAGCCCCAATCCTTGCCAACCCGTGCTCACCCTTGCCTATCCTAGCAACCGCGTCAAAGCACGTCAAAATCGAGAAACCGACCAACGCGCGTTTCATGTTAGCCAGCGCTCACGTATCAGTGCGCTCATCAACTGAGCGGCTTTTCCACGGTGACTGTTGGCGTTTTTCACTTCAACCGGCAATTGCGCAAAAGTCTTGCCAAACTCCGGGACAAACATCACGGGGTCAAACCCAAAGCCGTTGCTCCCCTGCGGTGCGCGGGTAATTTCACCGACCACGCGGCCTGCCGCGATAAGCGGTTCAGGGTCATCTGCAGAACGTACCGCCACCAGCGTGCTGACCAGTGCCGCACGGCGGTTGTCGATGGCGCTCATTTGCTCGAGTAACGCCTTGACATTGTTGTCATCGCCCTTGGTGTAACCAAATTGCATCGCATAAAACGCAGTGTCTACGCCCGGCAAACCGCCAAAGGCATCCACACACAAACCGGCATCATCGGCGACTGCCGCAAGGCCACTGGCGCGCGCGGCGTGGCGAGCTTTGGCCAAGGCATTTTCTACAAAAGTGCGAAACGGCTCATCAGCTTCGCCAATGCCCAGATCAGCTTGTCGCAGCAACTGCACCCCAAGCGGGCTGAACAGGGTATTTAATTCAGCCAACTTTCCGGCGTTATTTGATGCCAGCACTATTTTCATGATCTTATATGCCTGTGGCCCTCTGTTTTAATGGGCCGGACGCTATTATTTTAAGAGTACCTGGCGCTGCAACGTGATCAATTCCCGAATACCATTTTCAGCCAGTACAAGCAGCGCGTTCATTTCAGCGCGTGTAAAGGCAACACCTTCTGCCGTACCTTGCACTTCAACAAAGTTACCAGCGCCAGTCATCACCACATTCATGTCCGTGTCGCACGTTGAATCTTCGGTGTATTCCAGGTCCAGCAAAGGCGTGCCTTGCACAATGCCAACTGATATCGCGGCCACGTGGTCCAAAATCGGCGATTCTTGCAGTTTGCCCTGTGCCATTAATGTATTGATTGCGTCCTGCGCCGCGACAAACGCGCCTGTGATTGCAGCTGTCCGCGTGCCGCCATCGGCCTGAATAACGTCGCAATCCAGATAAATTGTGCGTTCACCGAGTTTTTTCAGGTCAAAAACCGTACGCAGGCTACGGCCGATCAGGCGCTGAATCTCCTGGGTACGCCCACTTTGCTTGCCGCGTGCGGCCTCGCGGTCGCTGCGCGTATGCGTGGCTCGGGGCAACATGCCGTACTCAGCCGTCACCCATCCTTCGCCACTGCCTTTTTTATGACCAGGAACTTTGTCTTCAACAGATGCAGTACAAAGCACCTTGGTGCCGCCAAATTCGATCAAAACCGAGCCTTCGGCATAGGCGGTATAGCTTCGGGTAATGGCGACGGGACGCAGAGCATCGGCAGCGCGCTGACCGTTTCGTTGGAACAAACTCATGACATGACGCTTAAATGGAGAATGATGGATAAAAAAAATCTAGACGCCCGGCAGGCAGGTATCAGACTTTCCGAGCAGCTGACCGGCGGATCGCCTCGTTGATCTCCGCAATTGAACGCTCAATGGTGGCCTCATCCAGGTCATCAACAAAGGTATCCAGACCGCCCGCCTGAATTGTGGAGGCAAAAACGCCGTCAGAAATGCTGTCGGTAGATACGCCTCGGGTAGATTCAAAAGCGTCGGGCGTTTCCCATTCCATCGCCAAAACGGTGACATTGTCGCTGTGCTCGCCACCGGCTCGCAGGGCTTTTTCTACCAGATCAGGCACAGCGTCGGACACACTTTTAGCAGCCAAATGACCCACAATCTCATCGTCACTCAAACTGCCCCAAAGACCGTCTGAACAAAGCATGACTTTGTCGCCTTGCTGCAAGACAACTGGGCCAGTGGTGTCAAAGACCGGTTTGGTGGGTGAGCCAAGGCAGGTAAAAAGGATATTGCGATTGATATGTTCCACGCGTGCGGCTGCAGCATGCTGCTGCTCGAGGTAAGAGTGGTCACGGGTTCGGGTTAACAACTCGCCGTCTCGCACCACATACAAGCGCGAATCCCCGCAATGTACCCATGTTGCCCCTGTGCCTTGCAGGATGCAAGCAACCAAGGTAGTGCGCGGCGTGTCAAGCATGCCTTTTTCGCTGGCGTAACGCAGGATCTGGTGATGCGCTGCCATCAAGGCGCCAGACAAAAATTCGCAAGTGTCTTTGATGACAGGTCGCGCCTCTTGTTGGTAAAGCGCCGAAATTGCCTGCAAAGCCAATTGCGCAGCAACTTCACCTTCGGGGTGACCGCCCATGCCGTCCGCCAGTACAAACAAACCAGACTCACGGGTATAGCAGTAACCCATGCGATCTTCGTTTTTTTCGCGGCCACCGCGGCGGCTGACTTGAAAGACAGAAAATTTCATTTGAAACGCGTCACGGCTTCTACGGCTTTCTTGGCAGATTTTTTAGTGTCGGAAACCATGTTGTCAAACTGAAGGCGAACTTTTTCACTGACTGTTAATTTAGTGTAGCGTCGCTCCCCCTCTCGGCTCAGCTCTTTTTGCAGGGCAAACACAGACTGTGGTCGAGACAACGGATCTAATGCCATACACCATTCAACAACCTCAATCAAGTTGTCCGAATAAACGCCACGCAAGCGAGACAACGCCAAAGACAAGCGGTCTTTTTCAAGTCTTTGAGGCGCATCGTTGGGTGGATAGCCTTGCATGGTGGCGTAAATACAGGCGCCTATCGCATAGATGTCCGTCCACGGTCCCATCGATGAGTCCCTCCGATACATCTCGGGAGCTGCAAAGCCCGGTGTGTACATCGGCCGGATGAAATTGCCTTCTTTTGACAACACCTCACGCGCTGCGCCAAAGTCGATCAATACGGCCCGGTTGTCGTCGGTAATAAAAATATTGGCCGGTTTGATGTCTAAGTGCAGCATCTTGTGCTGGTGAACAATACGCAAGCCGCGCAATATTTCGTCAAACAACGATCGGATGGTGGACTCACGAAACACTTTTTGTTTTTTTAGCTCACGCGCAGTAATGATGAAGTCCTGAAGCGTGCCGCCTTCCAGGTAGTTCATCACCATGTAAACGGTTTCGTTTTCACGGAAAAAATTAAGCACGCTCACCACAGAACCGTGCGATATTTGAGCCAGTGAACGGCCCTCTTCAAAAAAACTTTTCAGACCCAACCGGTACAGCGAGAGTTTGTCGGGCAGTACTTGGGGAAGCAACTCACCCGGTGAGCGGCCAGCTAACGAAGAAGGCAAATATTCTTTAATCGCTACTTGTTGGCCTTCATTGTCAACAGCCAAGTAAACTACGCCAAAACCGCCAGCCGAAAGCTTACGCACTACCCTATAACCGCCAATGACGGTGTCGGGCGGTAGAGGAGCTGGTTTAACCTTTGACATAATTTACAAATGTGCAGAGGTGTCGGGCACGGTCATGCATTCGCGTTTCTATTTCTACTAAAAATCTATAAAAGCTTATTTCCAATGTCAGTTTACAGCATGACAGGCTACGCGGCCGTTCAATCAAACACAAGCATTACAGATTCTGCCGCTGACGCTGGTCAGACCGCCACATCTAGGTTGGGTGTGGAAATACGCTCGGTCAACAGCAGATTTTTAGATCTGACTTTTCGCTTGCCTGATGAGCTGCGCCAAGTTGAGCCCGGACTGCGGGATTTGCTGACAGCCAAGCTAAAACGCGGGAAAATCGAGTTCAGGGCGTCCATCGACGTCAGCTCCAGCAGCAGCTTGCGTGCCCCTTCTTCAATTACTTTGCAGCGTCTGGGTTCGATAGAAGACAACATCAAGGCTTGGCTTCCGCAAGCCGCTGCATTAAGCGTGGCAGATGTGCTGCGCCTTGCGGTCCATGAAGACAAAAAGCCTCACGATCATGCCGATGAATTGTTAAAACTGGCTAAAAAAGCAGTGCAGGAGTTGATCTCAGCGCGCCATCGCGAGGGTGCTCGACTTAAAGACATGCTGCTGGACCGAACCGCCCAACTGCGGTCGCTTTCAGCAAAAGCTGTTCCCTTGGTACCTAAACTCGTAGAACTACAAAAAACCCGTTTTCTCGAACGCTTTAAAGAGGCCATGACTTTGGCCGATGCCTCAGGGATGCCAGAGGTTGCACGTGACAGAGCCCAATCTGAAGCCACAGCGTTTGCGATGCGTATTGATGTGGCGGAAGAAATCACCCGGCTGGCGTCGCATCTTGATGAGATTGACCGGTTGCTTGGCGCTGGCGGCGAGCTGGGCAAGCGGCTGGATTTTTTAATTCAGGAGCTTCACAGAGAAGCCAACACGTTGGGCTCCAAATCTGCTTCGCTTGAATTGACACGCATTTCGGTCGACATGAAGGTGTTGATTGAGCAAATGCGAGAGCAAGTACAAAACATCGAGTGACGCCTGCATCGCAATTCTGCCAGCACTTTAAACACCTCACATCAGCAATAAATACATGGACTATCCCGGTAACTTATTTGTCGTGGCGGCACCCAGCGGTGCGGGCAAGTCCAGCTTGGTCAAGGCGCTGATGGAGATTGACGCACGAATTCAACCCGCGGTCTCGCACACAACACGTGCGCCACGCGGTCAAGAAAAACATGGACGCGAGTATTACTTTATCTCTTCAGACGAATTCGATGGCATGGTTCAGCGCGACTCGTTTTTAGAATGGGCTCATGTTCATGGTCAACGTTATGGCACATCGCGGCATGCCATTGAAGAGAGAATTAACCATGGTGCGGATGTCATCTTAGAAATCGATTTTCAGGGCGCAATCAATATCAAGCGTATTTTTGCCAACGCTGTACTGATATTTATCCTCCCCCCAAGTTGGGATGAGTTGCGCTCGCGCTTGCAACGGCGCGGCGAGGACGCCGCCGACATCATTGAGCTGCGGTTAAAAAACGCAGCGCTTGAAATGGCACAAACCGGAAAATTTGACTTCGTTATAATCAATGAGTTATTTGAAAGGGCGGTTTTTGACTTAAAAACCATCATTCATGCTCAGCGGCTCAAGTTTTCAGCCCAGCGCATCGCCAGAGCGGAAACCTTCAAAGCCCTTCACATCACCTGACTCATTGACACACCTGGAGAGCACATGGCCCGCATTACCGTTGAAGATTGCCTAGAAAAAATTCCGAACCGTTTCCAGCTCGTATTGGCCGCGACTTACCGGGCCAGGATGTTGAGTCAAGGCCATGTTGCCAAAATAGAGAGCAAAAACAAGCCTGCCGTGACGGCCCTGCGTGAAATAGCAGAGGGAAAAGTAGGTTTAGAAATGCTGAAAAAAGTACCAGGCTAAATCGCGCATCCTTAATCAAGGCACCGCATGTCGGTGCCTTTTGTTTTGGTCGCTGGAATACACGCCTTACAAGCACCTACAAAAACTACTAAGCTGATACGCATTAGCTGCCGATGCGTTTATGTTTTACCGGACCCGGTATACATTTAAAGCATGAGTGATCCGACCCCTTCATTTTCGACATCATCGGCCCGAACGCCAAAGTCGACCGCAGCGCCTACCCCCGCCGCCGCGAATGCTGCCGCCGCCAGCTTTGCAATGCTCACAGCCAAGCTGGACTACATGTCCCAAACGGATGTTGACAACGTTCGAAGCGCTTACAAGTTTGCCGATGAAGCGCACCTTGGGCAGCTGCGAAACAGCGGCGAACCGTACATCACCCACCCTATCGCAGTGGCCCAACAATGCGCAGAATGGAAGCTAGATGCGCAAGCGTTGATGGCAGCGTTGCTTCACGATGCCATTGAGGATTGTGGCGTCACCAAGCCAGAGCTGATTGAGCATTTCGGTGCCCCCGTGGCAGAACTGGTTGACGGCTTGACCAAACTGGAAAAGCTGGAGTTCAACACACGTGAAGAAAACCAGGCGGAATCTTTCAGGAAAATGCTGCTCGCCATGGCCCGCGACGTACGCGTGATTTTGATCAAACTGGCTGATCGTACGCACAACATGCGAACGATGAGCGATGCCCCGCGCCAAAAGTGGGCGCGCATTTCACGCGAAACATTGGATATTTATGCGCCGATTGCGCACCGCTTAGGGCTCAACACGACTTATCGTGAATTGCAGGAGTTGTCATTTCAGCACCTGCATCCCTGGCGCCATGCAACGCTGACCAAAGCGCTCCAAAAGTCGCGCGGTCGCCGACGGGACGTTATCAAACGTGTGCAGACAGAAGTTGAAGCGGCTTTTAAAGCTGAAGGCATCAGCGTTGGCATTTCGGGGCGTGAAAAAACACTTTATTCAATTTATCGGAAGATGGATGAAAAACATCTATCTTTTGCTCAGGTTACTGATATTTACGGATTTCGTGTCATCGTCAGCAAGTTAAACACCTGCTATACCGCGATGGGCGTGCTGCATCAGCACTACAAGCCGCTACCGGGCAGATTCAAAGATTACATCGCTATTCCGAAGGTCAATGGTTACCAGTCGCTGCACACCACATTGATTGGCCCGTTTGGCACCAACATTGAATTTCAAATGCGAACCGAGGCCATGCATGTGGTGGCTGAGTCAGGTGTAGCCGCACATTGGCTATATAAGGCGTCTGATCCTGACAGTGACGCCTCCCAGCGGTTAGGCACGCAGTGGCTTCAGTCGTTGTTAGACATACAGCACGAAACGCGAGACGCCGCCGAATTCTGGGACCACGTCAAAATTGATTTGTTTCCCGAGGCGGTCTACGTATTTACGCCCAAAAGCCAAATCATGGCCATGCCGCGCGCAGCGACGATCGTGGATTTTGCCTATGCGATTCATAGCGATATAGGGCACCGCGCGGTGGCGGCCAAAGTTAACGGCGAGCAGGTACCGCTGCGGTCAGAACTGCACAACGGTGATGTCATTGAGATCATCACGTCAACCGTAGCCAGTCCCAACCCCGGCTGGCTTGGTTTTGTAAGAACAGGCAAGGCCCGGTCAAAGATTCGTCATTATTTAAAAACGATGGCACTGACGGAGTCACAAGAGCTGGGCGAAAAAATGTTGACACAGTCTCTGCGCGCTGAAGGCATTGAAAAGTTGCCGGACGACACGAAGTCTGACCGCCTTTTTTGGGAAAAAATACTCCGCTTCAGCGGTAATCGCAACAGATCTGACCTGTTAACGGACATTGGCCTGGGTAAACGTATCGCCAGCATGGTAGCCAAACGCATGGTGGTATTGCTGGCCGAAAGTGGTCAAAAACCGGATGCGCTGCTGATGAGCCGCGAACGTTACACCGCGCATGAGTCAGTGACGCAAGGCGCACTTTTGATGGATGGCAGCGATGGTGCGTCGGTGCAATTTGCCCAGTGTTGCAAACCGATTCCAGGAGACAGCATCCTGGGCTACCTCGGGCGCGGCGAGGGCTTGGTGATTCATACCGACGATTGCGCCGTGGCAAAGCGCCTGCAGCACCGGGACAGCGAACGGTTTATTCCCGTGGACTGGTCAGACGAGCCAACGCGCCTGTTTGAAACTGCCCTGCTCATCACGGTTGCCAACGGAAAAGGCGTGCTGGCCCGTGTTGCAGCCGCCCTGGCCAGTGCTGAGGCTGACATTACCCACGTCAATATGGGTCAAGAAAGAGCCCAAGATGCCACCGAACTGCGCTTTGGGGTGGCAGTGCGCGACAGGGCGCATTTGGCAAATGTGCTGAGAAGCGTCAAACGAACGACTTCGGTGCTGAAGGTGCAACGGGCAAAATCAGGCAGCTGAAAAGCTAGGAGCCGGGTGGTGGGGGATATTCAATATGGGTCACGCTTAACACCCGGTCACCGTCCGGCGTCAGCAGATTGACTTCATCCCCTACCTTCGACTTAAGCAGCGCCCTGGCCACAGGCGACACCCAACTCACTTGCCCAGCCAGCGTGTCGGCTTCGTCTATACCCAAAATAGTGATACAGCGCCTCACCCCGGTATCGTCTTGATAAGTGACTGTGCTGCCAAAAAACACCTGATCTTTGCCGTAATGAACCGAAGGATCGATGATTTCTGCAATCTCAAGTCGCTGTGTTAAGAAGCGAATCCGCCGGTCGATCTCGCGCAAACGCTTTTTTCCGTAAATATAGTCGCCATTTTCAGACCGATCACCGTTGCTGGCCGCCCAATAAACAGCATCAACCACCTTAGGTCTTTCTGTATCCATCAAATTTAAAAGCTCATCGCGCATACGAGCGTAACCAAGTGGCGTTATGTAGTTTTTGCCGCCTACGGGCAACGGCGCCAAGACCACATCTTCATCTTCAGCATTTGTTTCTTTGGTGAACGCTTTGCTCATCGTGTGACTTCTAATCCAATGACACCCAATTCAAAAGGTTGCACGGCCATGGTTCGAGGTAATGTTTGCCCAATAGTACTCTTGGACAGGAGCGATTCAGAAACGAGACGTAAACAAGACAGCGTGTGCGTACACGTTGGCGGAACTGCGATGCACTTTTCTGCCATCAACCCGATGCGTTTTATTTTCGCAGCGTTCGGCATTTTCAAACGGCCGGCAAGTAGCCGACGTTCTGAAATGACAGCGCGGCAGGTTCACTAGGCCCTCAAGCTGTTGCGCAAGTACTTACTCTTCGCAGCTACTCGACAAGTCATCGTGTCTGGTCAAATCTATCGCGCAGCACAATTTGTATAAAAATAGGCCTTCGGCGCCCGTATTTCTTGAGTATTTAGCTATTAATAATGTAGCAAATAAATAAAAAGTAGAAAAATACAGGAATCCGATCCGCGGATCAGCCGTTCCGAGTCAGCAAAGCCCCTGAGTTCTGCATGATGGGGATTGTCGGAAGGTTCCAAGAAATGGCAAGCAAACAGCAACCAGTGCGATATTGAATGCCACAAAGAAGAAAGGACCTAGCGCCTTTCGACGCTAAGTCCCTGATTCATATGGTGCGGCTGGCAGGAATTGAACCCACGACCCCTTGGTTCGTAGCCAAGTACTCTATCCAACTGAGCTACAGCCGCGAAGCTTAAATTATAACTTATGAAATCACGTAGATTTGTACGGTGTGATGAATTCTGCTTATGCTGAATTAACCGATATAAATCAGCCAACGCTAACGCACAAATAAATGGTGGGCCGTCACAGACTTGAACTGTGGACCAAAGGATTATGAGTCCTCTGCTCTAACCAACTGAGCTAACGGCCCGACACAATCCATATTGTAAGTGCCTACTTGCTGTGACTCAGGGCGCTGCTTACCAGCTTTGAAGTGATGTCGACAATTTGAATCATTTTTTCATAAGGCATGCGCATTGGGCCTATCACGCCCAGTGTGCCGACGACCTTGCCATCCACTTCATAGGGCGCAGTCACAACGGACAATTCTTGGTAGGGAATGACTTGACTTTCACCGCCAATGTAAATGCGAACACCCTCCGCTCGGCTGGAGACGTCAAGCAGCTTTATCAGTTGGGCTTTTTGTTCAAACAAGTCAAACAATTTGCGCAAGTTACCCATATCACTAGAAAAGTCACTGACTGTGAGCAAGTTTCTTTCGCCAGACACAACCACCTCGTCGCGCGACTCAATGGCTTCAGAGCTGACTTGAACCGCTGTTTGCATGAGCACAGCTATTTCGCTGCGTAACGCGTCGACTTCGTTTTTCAGTCGTTCTCGAACTTCTTCAATTGCCCTGCCGGCATAGTGTGAGTTCAAAAAATTGGCGGCCTCAACAAGCTGCGACTGGGTGTAGTCCACTTCCGTAAAGATGACGCGGTTTTGCACGTCCCCGTCAGGTGAAACGATGATGACAAGAAGACGTCTCTCTGAAAGGCGTAAAAACTCAATGTGTCTGAAAACCGAGCTGCGCCTGGGCGCCATCACCACACCTACAAAATGGGACAGGCTGGACAACATGTGTGCAGCGCTGCTCAGTACCTTTTGGGGCTGATCGGGCGCCAAACGCTGCGCCCCCAGAACAGTCGTGCCCATAAAAGGGTCAGCCTGTGTGGTGAGCATGGTGTCAACAAATAACCTGTAACCGAGCGCGGTGGGGATGCGGCCGGCTGAGGTGTGCGGGCTAACAATGAGCCCGAGTTCTTCAAGGTCGCTCATCACGTTGCGAATTGTCGCCGGTGAAAGCTCCAAACCCGATGCCTTCGACAAAGTGCGCGAGCCTACAGGTTGCCCGTCTGCAATGTAACGCTCCACGAGCGCTTTTAACAAAAGTCTTGCACGATCATCCATCATGCTGCCATTCTAAGGAGCTTGTCATGGGCACTGGCGCTATCTTGTGATGTAATTTGAAAATGAAGTCGCAATTTAGTCATGTCGCGCTGATTGGTAAGTACCATGCCCCCGGCTCACGTTCAGCATTGGAAAACATAGCGCAATTTTTAAATGTGCAGAGTTGCGATATTGCGATAGAAAAAGACACGGCCATCAGTACCGGGCTTACACAATACCCAATTTTGGACGTGGCAACCATCGGTGCGCAATGTGATCTGGCGCTGGTGGTAGGCGGCGACGGCACCATGCTGGGCATTGGCCGATTGCTAGCCAAATTTGGCGTGCCGCTGATTGGCATTAATCAGGGGCGGCTAGGATTTATCACCGATATTGCGTTCGATGATTACCAGACCGTCTTGGCCCCTATGCTTCGCGGTGATTTTGAAGAGGACCGTCGATGGATGATGCAGGCGCAGGTCGTTCGAGACGGGCGTTGTGTGTTTGCGGCCAACGCAATGAACGATGTGGTGGTCAATCGGGGCGCCACTTCGGGAATGGTCGAGCTTCGGGTTGAGGTCGACGGGCGGTTTTTAGCCAACCAGCGTGCTGATGGGTTGATCATTGCGTCCCCGACAGGTTCAACTGCCTATGCATTGTCAGCAGGCGGGCCTTTGCTGCACCCGTCGATTGGTGGCTGGGTTTTAGTGCCGATTGCCCCTCACACCCTGTCCAACAGGCCGATCGTGCTGTCTGATGCAGGCGAGATCACGGTAGAAATCGTTGCTGGGCGCGATGCCAGCGCAAATTTTGACATGCAATCTCTTGCCAGCCTGATGCATGGCGATCGAATTACCGTCAAGCGATCTGACTACCAGATGCGGTTTTTGCATCCCAAGGGTTGGAGTTACTTTGACACGCTGCGCAAAAAACTTCACTGGAATGAAGGCGTTGCATGAGCTTGAGAAGCATTTCGCTACGAGACTTTGTGATTGTTCAGGCACTGGATCTGGACTTGACAGGCGGTTTTACGGTGCTTACTGGTGAGACCGGCGCTGGTAAATCTATTTTGATTGATGCCCTACAACTGGCGCTAGGTGCTCGTGCTGATTCGGGCGTGGTCCGCGAGGGCGCACAGCGGTGTGACATCAGTGCAGAGTTTGACAGTCCGCCAGCGCTTGTTGATTGGCTCGAGCTTGCTGGTTTTAACGACGCTGAAACCCTGCTGCTCAGGCGGACCGTAGACACACAAGGCAAAAGCAAAGCTTGGATTAATGGCAGCGCGGCAACAGCATCGCAGCTCAAAGAAATTGCTGACAAACTGGTGGATATCCATGGCCAGCATGCTTGGCAAAGTCTGACTCGTCCAGAGTCAGTGCGCGGCCTGCTTGATGCTTACGGCAATGTTGGTTTACAGCCGTTGTCAAACTGTTGGCATGAATGGCGCCGAGCCCAAAAAGCATTACTAGACGCACGAGCTGAGCAAGACAGTTTTCAACGCGAGCGTGAACGACTCGCTTGGCAAATAGGTGAGCTCGACAAACTGGCACCTCATCCTGACGAATGGGATGCGCTGAACGCCCAGCACAGCCGATTGTCGAACGCACAAACGCTACGTGATGCCGTTCAAACTGCATTAGACGCGTTAGCCGAAGCCGATCAAAACGTCAACGGCCTGTTAAGCCGAGCCCTGAGCGCCCTGCAAAGCCAGTCGCACATAGAGCCGCAATTCAATGCGCTTGCCGAAGTGCTAGCCAGCGCGCTGGCACAAACACAAGATGCTGTGCACTCTTTAAACAGTTATGCACGACACGCGGAGTTAGAGCCGCAGCGCTTGAGCGAACTTGACGCACGGCTTGGCTTATGGGTTAGTCTGGCTAGGCGATACAAACGTCAGCCCGCTGAATTGCCTGAGTTACTGGCGAGCTGGCGGACTGACATACAAAAGCTGGACGAAGCTGCAGATCTCGAACAATTGGAGCGCCTTGAAAAGCTGACGTATCAACGGTATCTTGAAGAAGCCAAGGCGATTACAAAAATCAGAACCAAAGCAGCACCCGCTTTAGCCAAGGCAATCACGCTTGCCATGCAAGGCCTGGGCATGCAGGGCGGTAAGTTTGAAGTGATGCTGACAAGACTAGAGCAACCTGCGCAACACGGTCTGGAACAAGCTGAATTTTTAGTGGCCGGTCACAGCGGCAGCACACCCCGCCCAGTTGGAAAGGTTGCTTCTGGGGGAGAACTGTCGCGCATTGCGCTGGCAATTGCAGTGACCACCAGCCAGTTGGGCGAAGCCCAAACCCTGATATTTGACGAGGTTGATTCTGGGGTGGGCGGCGCAGTAGCTGAAACAGTTGGCCGCTTGATGAAACAACTGGGCAAAGACAGGCAAGTCATGGCGGTGACTCACCTGCCGCAGGTGGCAGCTTGCTCGGATCAGCATCTGGTAGTGGCCAAACTTACTCAAAAAGGTAAAACCTTCAGCAGTGTTGATCTGGTAACTGGCGAGGCGCGAATCGCTGAAATTGGCCGAATGCTGGGTGGTGAAAAGTTATCCAATACCACGCTGGCGCATGCCAGGGAGATGCTGGGGCAATGAGCGCACCGTTAGAAATGGTGTTAATCACGGGTATGTCGGGATCTGGCAAATCTGTGGCCCTGCACGCGTTAGAAGACGCGGGCTATTACTGTGTTGACAATCTGCCGCCAGAACTGCTCACGTCCTTTGTTTCATTGGAGCGCAAGCACCGAGCCACCAAAGTCGCTATTGCTATGGACGTACGCAGTGCAACATCTTTGCCATTAGTGCCAAAACAGCTGGAGCTGCTGCGATCGCAAGGCGTAGCCATGCAGTCCTTGTTTTTAGAGGCGAGTACTGAAACCCTGGTCCGGCGCTTTTCAGAAACAAGACGGCTTCATCCCTTGTCGCGCATGGACTTGTCTGATCAGCACCGGGCTCTGGTCGATGCCATTGAGCTGGAGCGCGAACTGTTAGGCGACCTCCGTGAGCGGTCCCATGTGCTCGACACCAGCATGATCCGGTCATCTCAATTGCAAGGTTATGTGAAGTCGCTGATTTCGGCGTCTGCAAGGCAGCTCACATTGGTATTTGAATCGTTTGCTTTTAAGCGCGGTGTACCTCTGGATGCAGACTATGTTTTTGACGTTCGCATGTTGCCCAACCCGCACTATGAGTCTGGGTTGCGGGCGCTGACAGGAAAAGACGCTGCCGTGGTGAACTATCTGCGTGCGCATTCCGAAGTGGACGACATGTTCAAGGACATTGAGAAGTTCATCAGCCACTGGCTCAAAGCTTTGGTACGTGACCACCGCAGCTACGTGACGGTAGCCATCGGTTGCACCGGGGGACAACACCGCTCTGTTTACCTCGTTGAGGCGTTGGCCGCCAGTTTTGGTCAGAACTGGCAGACTCTCAAACGCCACCGTGAACTCGACGCGTCACGATAGCCCTCGTTCGGTCATGACGTTCGGTCCGCAGTTTGCTCCAACAGCCGTCGAATAGGCGTGGGTAGGCCGAGTTGCTGCCACTTGTCAGGCGCATGCCACTGACCGATCTCAACGGTGTGCGTAGACGGCATGTCCTGACTGTCAGAAAACCCCACCCAAAACGGACTTAAATGCATGTCCTTGTGTGTCAGCACATGTTTGAACTCAGGCAAAGGCTGGCTTGTATTGCGGCAGTCAAGGGGTAAGAACAACAACAGCGACGCCTGGTCAGCAAAAACGGGCAAACAATACAGTCCACCCCAAATCCCGGAGGTTGGCCTGCGCTCAAGCCATACCGAGCCGTCAGGCTTTTGCGCCAAAAGCAAGCTCAGGTGCTCTGTGCTGCGCTTAAGTCTTTTAGTTTTAAACGGATATTTTTCAGGCATGCCTTGCGCGTGACCTGCGCAGATATCTTGCACCGGACATGACAAACATTGTGGCTTGCGGCGAGTACAAACAGTAGCGCCCAGGTCCATCACGCCTTGGGTATAGCGCGGCATGCTGTGTAAGAGGTTACTTTCTGGCAACAACGCATTTGCCATTTCCCATAACCGCTTCTCATTTTTGCCCAACGCCAAATCATCTGCAAAACCCAGCACCCGACTCAGTACCCTTTTGACATTACCGTCGAGGATCGCCACACGCTCCGAAAAACAAAACGAGGCTATGGCAGCAGCAGTCGACGGTCCGATACCTGACAATGTTTGCAGCGCCTGTGCGGTTTGTGGAAATTTGCCACCATGCAGGGCCACCACCTCTTGTGCACAGCGATGCATGTTTCGCGCTCGGCTGTAATAGCCCAACCCACTCCATAATGCCAACACATCATCAAGCGGGGCTAACGCGAGCGCCGTCACGTTAGGAAAGCGGTTTAAAAACTTGGCGTAGTAGGCCAGTACGGTGCTTACCTGCGTTTGCTGCAGCATGATTTCAGACAGCCAAACTCGGTACGGATCACACGTGTTTTGCCACGGCAAGCCATTTCGGCCATGGCTTTGTTGCCAAGTTACAACTTCAGTTGCAAAGCGTTCACTGACCGCAGAAGTCACCATCCAGACACCACAGTTGCGTCACGCCGCTATGTTTTCTGGCGCGTTTGAATCAGCGTCTGAATCACTGGTGGTCAGTGGTGTACCCGCCAAGTGAGATGTCAACTCTGTCAACTTGGTGTCTAGCGCATCCAGCACTGTTTCTTGTGTGCCAATTTCTGCAATCCGCTCTTCCAGGCCAGAAGCAGCGCTTTGTATGCGTTCAATGGCTTCAATTCGGCGACCAAAACTGCGGCGCCGGTCGCGCAACTGCGCATCAAGCTGGGCGGCTGCGGATTTGTTCCACAATTCGATCTCAGCCAATGCAGACTCATACACCACGCGCAAACGAGTCGAAAGAGCACGAACCAAGCGCTCTGAGAAATCAGCCTGAGACAGCTTGATGACGTTATTTACCCCCAAGTACTGCAAATGACTGCGTTGGATTTGGTCAAGGTCGTTTTCAAACCGAACCAATTCAGGTGCTTTAGGTGCCTGTAGTGAAAATCCAAATTCTGAGTTCAACTGTTTAAACGACGCCATCAACATGGTGTGAATCTCGCTGCTGGTCTTTTCGGCTTTTCGCAACGCGTCTCGCAAGCGTGAAAAGGTATGCCCATAGGCTTTGTTAACGCCGAATTTAATGCCGGGTTGTTTTAATGTTTGCGTCAACTCAGTTAGCTCAGTCTTTAGAGTTGGTGTTCCGAGTAAATCAAAAACTTCACGCAGCAGCTTTAAATGCACCGAACGAACCGCGTGAATCTTTGCGCCGCTGGTGTCAAACTCGGTTTGCTCTTGTTCAACGCGGCTAAGCATGTGCTTGATCACCGATGCGTTTTTACCCTTCAAACTGCGCAGTTCGTCCAGTTGTTCAGCCAGGTCGCGCCGACGGACATGGATGGACCGACCGGCTTCAACCCGAAGTTCAGAGATGCCAGCTGCCACTGCTGTGCGCAATATCCTTTGGCGCTTTCCCATGATGCCTTCGGCCAAGGCAAGTTCTAGATTGGGCAGGCAACTGGCTTCTAGCAAGGCGTCATCACGCGTGACTTTGCCTACCAAGCCCTTTTGCGCAGATACGGGAATGACCTGTTCAGGAGGCAAACCGAGAATGTCCGCCGAATTAATGCGCTGGCGCTCAATTTGAGCTTTTACCTGTTCGGGCGAACTCAGCGCGTCCCACAGCGTGTCAATTTTGTTGAGCACGACCAAGCGCGAAATGTCTTCGTCGTCCTCGGTGATCAAGTGCTCGCGCCAAATGGCCAGGTCTGATTTGGTCACGCCCGTATCAGCCGCCAAAATAAACACCACGGCATGTGCTTGGGGGATCAGACTGACTGTCAACTCAGGTTCGGCACCAATCGCATTTAAACCCGGCGTGTCCAAAATGACCAAACCCTGTTTGAGTAATGGATGCGCAATGTTGATCAATGCATGGCGCCATTTGGGGACCTCGATTAAACCGTCGGCGCTTACCAGGGGGTTGTCATCAATGTTTTCGTCATGCCAAAAACCCAGCGCTCTTGCCTCGTCTTTGGTGACGTAGCGTACTTCGGCAACTTTTTCCAATGCTTGAGCCAGCTGCTTGGGGTCGTTGACGTCCAGGTTCACCCGGGTCCATTTGTCAGGTACGGCGCGCCATTCCATCAATGCCTGGGTTTGCAGCCGTGTTTCAATGGGCAGCAGCCGCAGGCAAGGCGGCACGTCAGCGTCGTAGCCTAACTCTGTCGGGCACATGGTGGTCCGGCCCGCACTGGCCGGCATGATTCTCCTGCCATAACCTGCAAAAAAGATGGCATTGATCAACTCTGACTTACCGCGCGAGAACTCGGCAACAAACGCCACCATGACCTTGTCGGATCGAACCTGAGCCTCTAGCCTGCGCAGACGCTCTTCAACCGCAGCATTCAGCAAATCATGGCCGCGCATCCATTCAGCCAGCAGTTTGAGCCGCAAAGCAAATTCGCGCCGCCATGTGCCATGTTGGTCAAATTGTTCGTTAAATGACATGTTTTAAGAATCGGGTAAGGTTGTTCAATATAGCATTGCTGCTTTTAAAGAACCGCGGCAAATGAGGCTGACCTCATGCCTTTTGGCATTTAGGACAATAAAACGTTGAGCGCTGCCCCTGACGTATGCTTTTCACCGGCATCTTGCAGATCCGGCATGGCAGTCCTGTACGGTCGTACACCATGGCTTCCAACTGGAAATAGCCCGTCTGTCCATCCGCATTCGAAAAGTCCTTCAAGGTGCTGCCGCCCTTGGCCACTGCGTTCGCGAGCACTTGGCGTATCGCGCCATGTAGCCTTGCCGACCGGGGCTTGCTTAATTTTGTAGCAGATGTTGTGGGACGTATGCCCGCCAAAAAAAGCGCCTCGGACGCATATATATTGCCCACACCCACCACCAGCTCACCTGCCAGCAAGACCTGTTTTATCGCTGTTTTTCTGTGTTTTAAGGCGGTGTAAAAAGTAGCCGGATCAAAGGCATCCGTTAACGGTTCAACCCCTAATCGTCCCAGCAATTTTTGGGCTGTGGGGTGGTTTTCGCTGAGCGCAAAAACCACTGCACCAAAACGCCGCGGGTCATGCAAGCGTAAAGTGCCCAAGGTGGTCAGCATTTCAAAATGGTCATGCTTACCCGGCGCGGGCAAGCCGTGACCAAAGCTGATACTGCCTGACATCCCTAAATGCACCAGCAGCACGCCATGGGTCACGTCAATCAGCAAATACTTGCCGCGCCTGCGCACCCCTAGCACCTGCTGGCCCTGCAGGTCTTCTGGCTGGCAGCCAAGCGGCCACCTGAGGGGTTTGCCCATGCGAACCGATTGAATTTGCGCTGATGCAATGCGGTGGGCAAAACTGAGGCGCGTCACTTCTACTTCTGGGAGCTCGGGCATGCGAAATTGGTGGGGATTGGTAGGAGACTGATGGGAGATTTGCGGGTCTTGCGCGATCTGCGGGTGCATCAATTATCATGGCTTGATGAAGAAAAAAATTCTGTGGGTTTTTTGCAGCTTTTTGTCAATTGCGCCCTTGCTATGGGGTCAAACCGTCGCCCAGCCCCGCCCGGCAGCGCCAGTACAGACGGCAGCTGAATCGACAGCTCCGGCCAGCAGCCCTGTGTCAGCGCTAGACGCCGAGCTTTTTTACCGACTGCTTGTGGGCGAAATTACCGCCCGTGAAGGCGATGCGGGCGCAGGCTTTGCGTTGATGTTGGATTCCGCCCGAAAAACAAACGACGCGCAGTTGTACCAGCGTGCGGTAGAAATTGCGCTTCAGTCCAGATCTGGCGATGCGGGACTGCAAGCTGCTATGGCCTGGCGTCAGGCACAACCAGACGCCGAAGACGCTAACCGCTATGTGCTGCAAATATTGATAGCCTTGAACCGGATTCAGGACACGCTTGAGCCCTTGAAAAAAAGCATTGAACTCGCGCCGCAAGCCCAGCGTTCACAGGCAATCCTCGCTATCCCACGCGCTTACGCCAGGGTGAGCGATAAAAAAATGGCCGCTAGCGTGATTGAAAACGCATTGACCACCTACGTCATTAACCCCACGACAGCTGTGGCGGCATGGACAACTGTTGGCCGCATACGACTGGCCGCTGGCGATACGCCAGGCGCGCTGGAGGCCATCCAAAAAGGCCAGGCACTCGACACCAAGGCCGATGACCCTGCCCTGCTGGCCCTTGAAATCATGAATCCCAAGCTGCCGGCTGCAGAAGCGGTAGTGAAAAAATACCTGTCAAGCAACAGCGACGCGAAGCCTGAAGTCCGCATGGCTTACGCGCGCAGCTTATTGGACGAGCAACGTTACGCAGAAGCGGGAGCGCAACTGCAAATTGTGATCGTCAGCAAGCCAGGTTTTGCGCCCGCTTGGCTGGTATTGGGTTCGTTGCAGTTACAAGACAACCAGTTGGCGTTGGCACAAACCTCGTTTGAACGCTATGTCGCTATAAGCCTGGCTACCAATCAACCCAACGAAGACGAAGAACCCGACCGCGGGTTGGCATTGGCTTATTTGTCACTGGCGCAGATTGCCGAAAAACGCAAAGATTTTGCAGGCGCAGAGGCCTGGATCAACAAAATTGAAAATTCGGGCGACCTGATCCAAGCACAGACCCGGCGCGCCTCTATTTTGGCCAGCCGCGGGCAACTTGAGGAAGGCCGCCAGTTGATTCGCAGCCTGCCCGTACGCAATCCGGGTGATGCGCGTATGAAGTTACTGGCTGAGGTAGGCTTACTGCGCGATTTAAAGCAATACCAGCTTGCCTATGACTTGTTGGCTAAAGCAATTGCCGCATCTCCCCAAGAGACCGACTTTTTGTATGACCAAGCCATGATGGCGGAAAAACTGGGCCGGTTACCCGAAATGGAGCGCCTGCTGCGCCTTGTCATCGCAGCCAAACCGGATGCCTACAACGCTTACAACGCTTTAGGCTACTCGTTGGCAGACCGAAATGTGCGTCTGCCAGAAGCTAAAGCGTTGATCCAAAAAGCGTTGGAGTTTGTGCCTAACGACCCTTTTATTCGCGACAGTCTGGCATGGGTCGAATTTCGTTTGGGCAACAACGCTGAAGCCGTGAGTATTTTTGCTGACGCCTTCAAGGCCAAACCTGATGCTGAAATCGCCGCGCACTACGGCGAAGTTTTGTGGAGCATGGGTCAGCGCGACAAAGCCCTGAGCATCTGGCGTGAAGGCCAACTGCTCAACCCCGAGAACGAAACACTCGTAGAAACGCTTAAACGATTGAATGTAAAACTCTGAGCATGATGACCCGAGCCTTGCTTTGCAGTATGTGTATTGCTATGTTTTTTATAGCTGGTTGCGCATATAAACCGGGGGCCGGAGGCGCAAATAGTGATTATTCCACCGAGAGTGAGTACACAACCGGTGTTTGGGCAGGTCGGATCAGTCTGCAGATCCAAAGTGAGCCAGCACAGGCTTTTTTTGCTGGTTTTGAGCTCAAAGGTCGGCCAGATATCGGCGAGCTCAGACTGATCAGTCCGATCGGCAGCATTTTAGGCATCATGCGCTGGTCACCTGCTGAAGCAACGCTCGAACAAGCCGGTACTGTTCGACGTTTTGCCACTACCGAAGAATTGCTGATCAATGTTATCGGCGCATCTCTGCCGATTTCGGCCTTGTTTGACTGGCTGGATGGCAAAACTACCCCGGCTTTTGGCTGGCAGGCAGACTTGTCTCAGCATGGCAGTGGCCGAATCACAGCCCAACGACTCAACCCTGCCCCCCTGGCCGATCTGCGCATTGTGCTGGACAAATAACCCAGGCACAGGAAGCAGTGAAAGCCATTTACGATGTCCCGGCACCTGCCAAGCTGAATTTATTTTTGCACGTCACGGGACGCCGGTCCGACGGTTATCACCTGATTCAATCCGTTTTTATGTTGATAGACTGGTGTGACACCCTGCACTTTGAATTGCGCACCGATGGCCTGATTACCAGAGCTGATTTGGACGGATCGAATGTTGAGTGCTTGCCAACGCAAGACCTGACCGTACGAGCCGCCATGGCTTTGCAAAAAGCAAGTGGCACAACGCTGGGGGTGCACATCAGCCTTGAAAAGCGCATTCCATCGCAAGCTGGCATGGGTGGCGGCTCTTCAGACGCAGCGAGTTGTTTACTGGCTTTGCAGCGACTCTGGAGGCTGAGATTACCGCGAAGTGAACTGCATGCCATTGCACTGAAGCTGGGCGCCGACGTGCCGTTTTTTTTATCTGGCGGCAACGCCTGGGTTGAGGGCATTGGGGAAAAATTAACACCGATTCAGGTACCCGCTGCAGACTTTTTAGTGGTCAAACCACCACTTGGGGTGTCTACACCTTCAATTTTCATGTCTGAAACCTTAAAACGAGACTCGAGCACTGCTACAATCGTAGGCTTTGCTGCTAACGACAAACCAAAAATTTTTGAGTTTGGACACAATGACCTGCAGCCAGTTGCGCAAGGGCTTTGTTCGCAGATCACAGAGTCGATGGATTGGTTAGCTGCAAGGCAGCTCAAGAGTCGAATGACAGGTTCTGGAAGTGCAGTGTTTGCTTATCTGACGCATGAAGTTGACGTGACAAGCCCCCCAGAAGGCTTTGAAGTCCGAAGATGCAGTAATTTGCAAATCCACCCGCTCAGCGGGTGGTAGGTGCAAATCCACCCGCTCAGCGGGTGGTAGGTGAGAATGTAGTTTGAAGGTTATATTTGAGGGTTGCAAGCGGGAGCAGTAAAAATAATATGGAAAGGCTGCAGGCGATTTAGGTCGGTTACGGTTAGAGCCAAATAAGTAAGTCGTTAAGCAATCAGCTTTGAAGTGATTGCAAAGTTATAGGTTGGTTGCAAGATGATTTAGCATCGTGCATCTGTCCTGTGTAGGGGTGTCGCCAAGTTGGTTAAGGCACCGGATTTTGATTCCGGCATTCGCAGGTTCGACTCCTTCCACCCCTGCCAAATTTTAGGATTACCCTTGCTAAGGCGGGGTAATCCGCAATGCTAGGTCAAGCGATTCACGAGCTAGCAACTGTTTGGGTCGATTTTTAGCAGCGATGTTGGAAATTGTGATGTCGAAGCCGCTTTGATTCAGTGTTCCATTCTCCTAACCCTGGCTCAAGTCGGGCTTCCACATGCAAACTCTCTCCCAAACGCATCCTGACTTCATGCTGTTTACCGGTAATGCCAACCCCAGCATGGCGCTTGAGATTGCCCAGCACCTGGGTATCAGTTTGGGGGCCGCGCACGTCGGGCGTTTTTCTGACGGTGAGGTCACGGTCGAAATTCAGCAAAACGTCAGGGCACGTGATGTATTTGTGGTGCAGTCCACCTGCGCACCGACCAATGAAAACCTGATGGAATTGCTCATCATGGTCGACGCGCTAAAGCGTGCATCTGCTGACCGTATTTCTGCCGTTATTCCCTATTTTGGTTACGCCCGCCAAGACCGCCGTCCGCGCTCAGCGCGTGTGCCCATTACCGCCAAAATGGTCGCCAATATGTTGCAGGCTGTGGGCGTTTCACGTGTCCTCACGATGGACCTGCACGCCGACCAGATCCAGGGCTTTTTTGACATTCCGGTAGACAACATTTATGCATCGCCGGTTTTGCTGGGCGACTTGCGGCAAAAAAATTACCCAGACCTGATGGTTGTCTCGCCTGACGTAGGCGGTGTGGTTCGTGCGCGGGCTCTTGCCAAACAGTTGGGCTGCGACATGGCGATCATTGACAAGCGCCGCCCCAAGGCCAATGTGTCTGAAGTCATGCATGTGATTGGCGACATTGATGGCCGCAATTGCGTCATCATGGACGACATGATCGACACCGCTGGCACGCTGGTCAAGGCCGCTGAAGTGCTGAAAGAACGCGGCGCCAAAAAAGTGTATGCCTACTGCACACATCCGATATTTTCAGGCCCGGCAATCGACCGTATTGCCAAAGGCGATGCACTCGATGAAGTGGTTATCACCAATACCATTCCGCTGACTGATCACGCCATGGCGTGCAAAAAAATCCGCCAACTTTCTGTCGGCCCGCTGATTGCTGAAACCATTCAGCGAATTGCCAAGGGAGAGTCGGTGATGAGTTTGTTTTCAGACCAGGATCAACACGAGCTGATCTGAGACGAAAAGTGGCTGCACTTTTAAACGTGCGGCTTTTTTAATCGGGGCAATGCTGGTCGCGGCTTGCCCTTTTAAGGAGTTAATGATGAAATTTGTCGCTTTTGAGCGCGCCATGCAGGGTACGGGTGCGAGCCGCCGTCTCCGCATCACCGGCCGCACGCCCGGTATTGTTTACGGTGGTACGGGCGATGCACTGTTGATCGAACTCGATCACAACGCTTTGTTCCATGCCATCAAAAAAGAAGCCTTCCACGCCTCGATTCTTGACATGGAACTGGCAGGCAAAGAACACAAAGTGCTGCTGCGCGATTTGCAGATGCATCCGTTTAAGCAGCAAATTCTGCACATTGACTTTCAGCGCGTAGAAGCCAAGACGAAAATGACCGTCAAAGTGCCTTTGCATTACAGCGGCGAAGAAGAGTCGCCAGCGGTCAAAGCAGAAAACTGCCTGGTCAACCACGTGTTGACCGAGTTGACGGTTTCTTGCTTCCCGGCTGATATTCCCGAATTTATTGCCATCGACCTGAGCGGCCTGAAAAAGGGGACGTCGTTGCACGTCAAGGACATCACCTTGCCAAAAGGTGTTAAGTTTGTGGTCAAGGGGCAAGCTAACCCGGTACTGGTATCGGTCTCTGCTGTTTCCGCTGAGGCAGAAGCTGACGCCGCAGCCGCTGCTGCAGCCGCCGCACCGATAGATCCGAAGGCAGCAAAAGCTGCTGCTGGCAAAGCTGCAGCCACCGCAAAACCTGCGGCCAAAACGCCAGCTGCCAAGAAAAAATAAACCGGCGAACAAATAAAACCACGCTGGTTTTAGACGGCCCGTAGCCCCCGCCTTCGAAAGAGGATCGGGGGCTTTTTTACGACCTTAAAATTGACGGATGGATGCTTCAACATGATCAAGCTGTTTGTCGGTCTCGGAAACCCGGGCGCGCCCTACGAAGCCACACGGCACAATGCGGGTTTTTGGTGGATAGACGCCCTGTCACACGCGTTAAAAGCGCCGCTGACCTATGACAAAAACTTCTTTGGCCAAGCGGCACGTACCACGGTGCAGGGGCAAAACATTTGGCTGCTGACGCCTCAAACGTTCATGAACCTGTCGGGTAAGTCGGTGGGCGCATTGGCTAAGTTTTTTAAAATCCAGCCCGGCGAGATATTGGTGGCACACGACGAACTCGATGTTGTGCCCGGCCAGGTCAAGCTCAAATTCGGCGGCAGCCATGCGGGTCACAACGGTTTGCGCGACATTCATACTCAGCTCGGTACGCCTGACTACTGGCGGCTGCGATTAGGCGTTGGCCACCCCGGCAGCCGAGACGAAGTGGTGGACTGGGTGCTGAGAAAGCCCTTGCAAGAGCACCGCATGGCGATTGACGAAGGCATCGCCCGTTGCCTCAAGGCTGTGCCAGATTTGTTAGCCGGTGAGATGGACAAAGCAACAATGCTGATACACACCCACACGCCGCCCCGACCCAAACCGCCACGCAAGCCGCAACCCGCTGTGCTTTCTGCTGCTGCGCCCCCAACTGGCGACGCTGGCTGACAACCGAGAGCTGACGCCGTCGGGTAATCTCCTACCCATGTTTACAGCTCTTGACGCCGCGCAACATGCAGCTCGCCATGGCCCCTTGTTTGTGGTGTTAAACGCGGCGTCAGGCCACAAAGACAGCGAACAAGAACGTGAGGTACTGGCCAATGTGTTCAATGGTGCGGGGCGCGCCTTTGAATTTTTGCAGTTTGACGATCCATCTGACATCAAGCAAGTGAGCGCCAAAGCAGTCGCGCTGGCCCAGGAGAAACGCGGCGTAGTCGTCGCTGCCGGTGGTGACGGCACCATCAATGCGGTTGCAGCGGCTGTACTGCGTAGTGGGTGCCCGTTTGGCGTGCTGCCGCAGGGCACGTTTAACTACTTTGGCCGTGCCAACGCCATTCCGCAAGACGCCAAAGCCGCCGCTATTGCCTTGCTGGGTGCCAGCATTTCGCCCATGACAGTCGGTGAGGTCAACGGCCGGGTGTTTTTGGTCAATGCCAGCCTGGGCCTGTACCCGCAACTGCTGGAAGATCGTGAAGCCTGGAAACAACAATTTGGCCGCAGCCGGTTTGTGGCGTTTGTGTCGGGTTTGGCTACTTTATTTCAGGCACGCGGCCAGCTCAAGCTGGACATTGAGCTGGCCGGTCAAACCACCCGCCTGCGCACGCCGACGCTGTTTATTGGTAATAACCATTTGCAGCTTTCGCAGGTCGGCATTCAAGCCGACCATGCCGACGCCGTCAACAACGGTGAGCTGGCAGCTATTGCCGTGCACCCCATGAGTACCCTGTCGCTGATGGGTTTGCTGGCGCGTGGGGTGATCGGCCGTTTGGGCGATGCCGACAACATTGACAGCTTTTCCTTTCGCAAGCTGAAGGTGTCGCTGCGCGGTAAACGGCGGGTCAAAGTTGCAACCGACGGGGAAATCATCTGGATGACCTCGCCGCTGGTTTTTCAGGTGGCCGACACCAAGCTGCTTTTGATGGTGCCTGCCCCTGCTGACCGCGCTGTCGTGACATGACATGAAATGAAATGACTAGGCTGCTGCAAATCTCAGACCTGCACTTTGGAACTGAAAGTCCTGAAGTTGTAGAGGCATTGTTGGCATTTTCAGGTGAGATAAAGCCGGACGTTCTGGTGGTGTCTGGGGACATTACCCAGCGCGCCACGACCGAACAATTCAGTCAGGCCAGTGCCTTTTGCAACCGCTTGCAAATTGCCCGAATGATTTGCCTGCCTGGCAACCACGACATACCGCTGTTTAATCTGTGGCGTCGGCTTGTCAGTCCTTATGCGGGCTATCAGCGAGCGTTCGGACAGGTTTTGGAGCCTGGCCTGCTCACTGACTCACTGTGTATCGCCAGCGTCAACACCACACGCTGGTGGCGACACAAGAACGGCGAAGTGTCAGCCGCACAAATTGAGCGCGTATGCACGCAGCTGTCGCTCGCCAACCCGCAGCAATTGCGCATGGTGGTCGTGCACCAACCGGTTCATGTGCTCAGGCCGCAAGACGAGCACGACCGCCTGCGCGGTTGGCAGCCAGCCGTGCGCGCCTGGGCAGCGGCGGGTGCCGACATCGTGATGGGCGGGCACATTCATTTGCCCTATGTATGCGAGTTGTCACTTCAAGGCAGCAACTTGGCGCGCCGCATGTGGTGCGTGCAAGCGGGCACAGCGGTGTCCAGCCGGGTTCGGCGTGAAGCGCCCAATTCGGTAAATTTGCTTGAATTTTCTTTTGAAGGGCAGAGCTCGCACTGCGCGGTGGAGCGCTGGGACTATCAAAAGTCGATGCGTCGCTTTGCGTTGGCACACACCACCGCGCTAAACCTGCAACGCGATTGATCGGCCGTTATTTTGCTGTGTGGTCAGCCGTCTGGGGCGCAGTTCCCGTCAGAACGTGGTATTTTTCCCACAGCGTGGGTTTGCTTTCGACAAACTGCGGGTTGACTGGAATACACGCCACCGGGCAGACCTGCACGCATTGGGGCTCGTCAAAATGACCGACGCATTCGGTGCATTTGTGGGGGTCAATTTCGTAAATGTCTTTGCCCATGTAAATCGCCTGATTCGGGCATTCGGGCTCGCAAACATCGCAATTGATGCATTCGTCAGTAATCAGCAGTGCCATGCGGGCTCCATATTCAAGCCGCTTTGGCGGCGTTCAGCGCGGCCACCACGTTCGGGCTGACCATTTGGCTGATGTCGCCGCCAAGTTTGCTGATTTCGCGTACCAGCGTGCTGCTGATACACGCCAGCGGTGCATCAGGCAGCAAAAACACAGTTTCAACCTGCGGAGCCAGCTTGCGGTTCATGGCGGCCATTTGGGCTTCGTAATCAAAATCAGTCACGTTGCGGATACCGCGCACTACCGCGCATGCGCGGTGTTGGGTACAAAAGTCCATGATCAGGCCAGTAAAAGGCAAAATAGTGACATTTGCTATTTTTTTAGTAGCTTCTTGCGTAAGTAATACGCGGGCCGGGAGGCTAAATAATGTCTTTTTATGGTGCGCTTCAGCCACTGCGATGATGAGCTGGTCAAACAAGCCCGCAGCGCGGCTCACCACATCCAGATGGCCCAGCGTGATGGGGTCAAATGTGCCCGAATAAACAGCAATTCGCGGGGGAGAAGTCATGTTGAAATTATGCGCTTTGGGCAACTGGCGCCGTTTCAGCTGCTTTGACCAGCAAATGAAAATGCACCGCGCCAGCCTTGCCAAAGCGGTGCACGGCCAACCCTAAGGGCGCCAGGCCTTCGTCAGTCCAGGGCTTGGACGCTTCAAAGTACACAAAGCCGGGCGTGCCGACAGCCTGGGCAGCCGCTTTAAGCGCCGCATCTATCGCTGTTGACTCGTAGGGTGGGTCTAAAAATACCAGCTGCAAACTGCCTGGGCTCAGCCGGCGCAGCAAGCTGACGCCGTCGCCCCGCTCGACCTTGACCATGCTGGCCTTGAGCTTGATTTGCAGGGCTTTGAGCTTGTCTGCCAGCTGCGCATCTTGCTCGCACACCAGCACCTCAGCTGCGCCGCGCGACGCGGCCTCAAAGCCCAAGACGCCCGTGCCTGCAAACACATCGGCACAGCGCCAGCCTTGCAGGTCTTGACCCAGCCAGTTAAACAGCGTTTCTCGCACACGGTCGGGTGTGGGGCGCAGGCCTGGCAGGTTAGCCACGGGTATCTTGCTGCGTTTGTACAGCCCGCCAATGATGCGGACTTCGCCAGGCGGTATGGTTTTACGGCCAACGACCTTGCCCGACTTGGCTGGCTTTTTGGCCGAATCCTTGGGCTCTTTATGTGGGCTTTTCGGCGACTCTAATGCTGTGTACTTCATGGCTATTTATGGGGTTCCACCTAAAACAATGGTCACCATTTTGTCAGGTTGCAGCTTGGCCGCCATCGCAGTTTTGATGTCCTGGGCTGTGACCTTGCCAATTTGTTGGGTCCAGGTGTCCAGGTAGTCAAGCGGCAAGTCGTTCCAGGCAATGTTGCTGATGTTGCCAAGCAACTTACGGTTGCTGTCAATCAGCAGTGCAAAACCGCCGATGAGGTTGTCTTTGGCGGCTTTGACTTCTGGCTCGGTGGGGCCGTTGGCAACAAAATCTTTGACCACGGTGCGTGCCACGTCCAGCGCCTGCGCCGCCTGGTCGGGCCGGGTTTGCAGACTGACCGTGAATGCACCGGCGTGCAGGCCAGGCGCAAAGTTGCTGTAAGCGCCGTAGGTCAGGCCGCGCTTTTCGCGCACCTCGCTTTGCAGGCGCGACACAAAACCACCGCCGCCCAAAATATAGTTGCCTACCAGCAGCGGGAAAAACGCCGGATCATTGCGCTTGTAACCGGGTTGGCCCATCAACACCTGAGCCTGAGCGGCGTCAAAAGCGATATTTTTTTGAACCGCTTGCGCCAGCGGCGCCACCTCGGGAACAACTGCCAAAGCGGGCAATGCAGCGCAAAGAGTTTGCGGCACACGCGCCAGCAACTGACGGGCAATAACATCTGCCTGTGCGCGCGTGACAGCCCCTACCAGACTGATACGGGCCCGGCAGGCCTGAACACCAGACGCATAAAACTGCTGCATGTCTGCAACGCTGATACGGCCCAGGCTGGTATCGGTAGGTTCAAACCCATAAGGGTGGCTGCCGTACACCGCTTGCGAATAAGCCCGCCCCGCCACCGTACCAGGCCGGGTGTAAGACTCTTTCAAACCGGCAATGGCTTTTTGCCTGTCACGCTGCCACACGCCGTCAGTAAACGCAGGTTCGCCGATTTGCCGCGCTGCCAATGCCACGGCTTTGGCCAGCAAGTCAGGTTCTGTCAGTGTGCGCAAGGAAAAACTCAGGCGATCAGCGCCCGCGCTGCTGCCGTACTGGGCGCCCAAATCGGCCCAGGCTTCGCCCAAGGCGTTTTCATCCAGCGCGGGCTTGCCATCACGCGCTGCTACGCCCTTGCCGGCCTGCCCGGCCGTGACGCTGGCCAGGCCGGCTTTGTCAAATGGGTCGCGCCGGCTACCCGCATCAAAATCAATTTGTACGTCCAGCATGGCGATGGCCGGGCTTTCAACCAAGAAAACGGTCGCGCCGCTGGGCAGATTGAACTTTTGTATCGGCAACGCAGCCACCGAATAGCTAGAAAAAGCACAAATAATCGCGCTGGCCCAATATTTACGCGCGCCAGATGCTATTGATTTAAGAGTAATGGTCATGGTGTTTGAATTTCGCTCAATGGCGTGTTGCCTGGGCAGGTGCTGGGCGTGGCTTACGGTTGGGGTCTAGCGGCTGAGGCAACAGTGTGGCTACCGTCATTTGGTCATCACCAAAATACTTAGCGGCCACGGCTTGGACTTCGGCACTGGTGATGCTGCGCAGCTTGGCAATCAGCCTCGCGTCGGCGT
Source organism: Polaromonas sp. (assembly GCA_031424935.1). Taxonomy (GTDB): domain Bacteria; phylum Pseudomonadota; class Gammaproteobacteria; order Burkholderiales; family Burkholderiaceae_C; genus Polaromonas. Next base: position 99,173 of record JANPIK010000076.1, on the reverse strand, counting down.
CCAGCGGCAATCCGTTGACCCAGTTGGAACCCAGCTCACGTGCCTGGTTGAACACGCCGTCGAGCTTGTACGTCTCGCTGGCCACCCACTGCACTTTGACGCGGTTGAGTTCTGCATCACTCACCCCATACTGCGCAATCAAAGCGACTTGCTGGCGCAAGCCTGTAGCTACCTGTTCTGCGGTTTTGCCCGGCGCTGGCACGCCTGCCAGCGTAAACACCTGCGGCCCACGGCCCAGCAAGCCGTTGTAGGCATTGGCGCTGTCGGCCACCCGGTTGTCACCCTGCTCCAACGCGCGCGCCAGACGTGCACCGCTGTAGCCGTCGAGCACGGCGGCCAGCACCGTCAGGGCCAGCGCATCCCGCCCGGCTTTGTCGTCCGCAAAATCTGCGGGCTCTAATTTAGGCACCTTGAACGACAAGCTCACGTAGGCCTGTGAAGCGACGCCTTTAAAGTCCATGCGCCGCAAGCCTGTTTGCAACGGCTCGTCTCGCGGCTTGCGAATCGGTACCGGGCGCGCGGCAATCGGCCCGTAGTATTTTTCTGCCAGTCGCCTGACCTCAGCCACGTCAACATCACCGGCCACCACCACCGCCGCGTTGCCCGGCACGTACCAGCGGCGGTAAAAGTCGCGCGCATCTTGCGGGGTCATCGCGTCGAGGTCGCTCATCCAGCCGACGATGGGGCGGCGGTACGGTGATGCGGTAAACGTCAAAGCGGTGGCGGCTTCAAACATCAGGGCTCTTGGCGATTCTTCAGTGCGTGAGCGGCGCTCTTCTTTGACCACTTCTATCTCACGCTTGAACTCGTCATCAAGCCACTGGTTGTTGGCAAAACGATCGGCCTCCAGGCGCATCACGTCTTCTAGTCGGTTGCTCGGAATCTGCTGGTGGTAACCGGTAGCGTCGCGGCTGGTAAAAGCGTTGTCGCGTCCACCCAGTGCCGCCACACGGCGCGAAAACTCACCGGGCTTGGTGGTCGCTGTGCCTTTGAAAAGCATATGTTCCAGCACGTGGGCCACGCCTGATGTGCCGTCAACTTCATCCATCGAGCCCACCCGCACCCACAGCATGTGCGCTGCTGTGGGTGCGCGGCGGTCAGGCTTGACGATAACCGTCAGGCCGTTGCTGAGGGTGAATTGCTCGACCGATACCGCAGTTATGGCAGCAGTTGTCGCAGCGGTTTGCGCCGCAGCCGAAGTGATCAATAAAGGCAATAAAGCCGTCACGAAAATGCAGTGTCTATGTTTCATAGAATGTTGTGATTCAAAAAGCAGGTTCAATGTTCAGTTTCTTCAAGAAAAAATCTCCGCCACCCGCTGCCCCGGCAGTCGATAGCCCCAAGCCCGCTGAACCGGGTAAAAGCTTGATCGGCAGCGCGCTGGTCACGCCGCTGGACATTGAGGCGATTGTGGCAGCGGCCCAGGTTGCCCCCGAGCGCAAACGCTGGCTGGACAAACTCTCATCAGGTCTGCGAAAAACCGGCTCCAGCATTTCCGGCGTGTTTACCGGCACACAGATTGATGATGCGCTTTATGACAACCTCGAATCAGCCTTACTGATGGCCGACACGGGCGTTAAAGCCACGGAATATTTGCTGACAGATGTCAAACGCCGCGTGGCCGCCAGTGGTGTTACCCATCCTGTGGCGGTGAAAAATATCCTGATCGAATCCCTGAGCCAGCTTTTAAAACCGCTGGAGCATTCGCTGGTGATCGGCCAGCAGCAACCGACCGTGATTATGGTGGCGGGCGTGAACGGCGCTGGCAAAACCACGTCTATTGGCAAATTAACCAAGCACCTGTCCAGCGAAGGCGCATCGGTATTGTTGGCCGCGGCAGACACCTTCAGAGCCGCTGCTAGAGAACAGCTGGCCATATGGGCTGACCGCAATACCGTTGAAATCATCAGCAAAGAAGGCGGCGATCCTGCTGCGGTGGCCTTTGACGCGGTGAGCGCTGGCAAGGCGCGCGGCAAAGATGTGGTGCTCGTCGACACCGCAGGCAGGCTGCCCACACAGCTGCACCTGATGGAAGAGTTGAAAAAAATCAAGCGCGTGGTGCAAAAGGCTGACAGTACGGCACCACATGAGGTCTTGTTAGTCATTGACGGCAACACCGGCCAAAACGCCCTCGCCCAGGTTAAAGCTTTTGACGAGGCGCTGCAACTGACCGGTCTGGTCGTGACCAAACTGGACGGTACTGCAAAAGGCGGCGTGCTGGCGGCGATTGCTTTGTGGGCCAAAGAACGCCAGGCAGCCACACCCACGATGCGGCCGGTGCCGGTGTACTTTATTGGCGTCGGCGAGCAGCTGGACGACCTGGAAACTTTTAATGCGCGGGAATTTGGCCAAGCACTGCTGGCTTGAAAACGGGCGTTTAAGCGTCATCTGACAAGCATGCAAAACTTCATTGGCGGGCTTTTTCGCTTCATCATCAAACTTGTTTTGACGGTTTTCGGGTTGCTGTTGGCGCTGGGTTTGCTGCTGCTGGCGCTGATGGTTGTGGTGCTGAGCTTCCTCAAAGCCTTGGCGACGGGCAAAAAACCTGCACCGGTGGCGGTATTTGGCAAATTTCAGACATTCAGGTCCGGCAATTTGTGGTCAGGCAACACCCGGGCGGCACCGCAGGCGGACGTGGTGGATGTCGAGGTACGCGAGGTCAAGGAAACCATGGGTAAAAATCAGTTGCCGCAAGACCCGCGTTAGCCAGAATGGGCTGTGCAGTGCAGGCCATGTTCCCAGGGCTGGCTGCTGCAGTGCCGCACCATCTGCTCTGGTTGGCTGAGACCACGCTGCCCGGCGGGAAACTGCCAACATCGTCAATTTATCATTAAAACTAGCCCCTGGCCCACGTATTACCTATTAACATTGCTATGACTTACATAGCAAAATTATTTTTATTCAAAAAGTTTGGTCCGGCAACCCTGGTCACGGCTGACCACGGTGCACCACCCGTCACGCAAATTTTGGCGACATTCGGCGCAAACGTTTGACGTTGACGATACGCCCCTGAAGACCTTCATCGATCCAGCACGACCCGCGGCAGCCGCCGCGCTTGACAAGGTTGAACCTCAAAACCAGGCTGGCAGGCGTCAAGCCGAGCGCCTACACCAAGCCGCGTCAACCCTTTGCTTTGCGTCCAGTTTCTCGGGGATAGACTTGGAAACAAAACCTAGGGTTTGTGCTTATTAGCCATACCCTATGAACGACATTTAAGCAATTTTTGGCACTCTACTCAACAGAGTGCTAACATTAAGTTTGTTAGCAGTTTTCCACAAGGAGTTTGCTGTGTCCTCTGTTTCATATAGTCTTGCTGCCCCGGGTTCTTTGGGTTCAACCGCCGTTAGCGGCGGCAATCCTTGGTCGCTGTTGCCGCCTCTGGGCAATCTGGACGCTTACATTTCGGCCGTCAACCGACTGCCTATGCTCACGCTGGAGCAAGAGCAAAGCTTTGCGCGCCAGTTGCGTGAGTCCAACGACATGGCATCAGCCGAGAAGTTGGTGCTGTCCCACTTGCGGCTGGTGGTGTCAACGTCGCGCAAATATTTGGGTTACGGCTTGGCACACGGCGATCTGATTCAAGAAGGCAACATTGGTTTGATGAAAGCCGTCAAGCGTTTCGACCCCGATCAGGGTGTGCGGCTGGTCAGCTACGCGCTGCACTGGATCAAAGCCGAAATGCATGAGTACATTTTGAAAAACTGGCGCATGGTCAAAGTAGCGACCACCAAAGCGCAGCGCAAGCTGTTTTTTAACCTGCGCTCAATGAAGCAAGGCTACAAAGACGATGCCGACGTCGCCACCCACCGCGACACGCTGAGCGAAGACCAGATCAGTCAAATGGCTAAATCGCTCAACGTCAAGCGCGAAGAAGTCATTGAAATGGAGCAGCGCATGTCAGGCGGCGACGTTTTGCTCGACCCAACGCCCGGTGATGATGGCGAAGAAGCGTTTGGCCCGATTGCATACCTGGCCGACAGCACCCAAGAACCCACCGCATTGATGGAGGCGCATGCACGTGACCACCTGGCCACCGATGGCGTAGCGACCGCACTTGAGGGCCTGGATGACCGCTCGCGCAAAATTGTCGAAGAGCGCTGGCTAAAAGTGAACGACGACGGCTCAGGCGGCATGACGCTGCATGACCTGGCTGCGGTGTACGGGGTCAGTGCAGAGCGGATCCGCCAGATTGAGGTGGCGGCCATGAAAAAGATGAAAAAACTGCTGGTTGAGTACGCGTAAGGCTATCGTTTACGTGGCTGTGGTTCATTTTTAACCCACCCGACCTTGAAAAAACCGTCATGGTGCTGAAAAGCGCTGTGACGGTTTTTTTCTTGTTCAATTGCCTTTGAGAAGTAGCCGAATATCGTGCGTCAAGCTGTCTGGGCTGTTTCCGTAACGGCTGTACAGACGTAAGCGACCCTGGGTGCCATAAATGTAATTACCCGCTGAATGGTCCATGCTGTAGCTGCTGTCGGTTCGGCCTTCGACTTTCTTGTAATAAATCTTGAAATCTTTTGCCACCACCGGCAGTTGCTCGGCGCTGGGCCGCAAGGCTAAAAACGTGGGGTCAAAGTTGCCCATGTAGGCTTTTAAAACTTCTGGCGTGTCCCGCTCTGGATCGACGGAAATGAACACCACCTGCAGCTTGCTGGCATCGCCGCCGAGTGATTTTTTAATACCAGCCAATTCCACCATGGCGGTGGGGCAAACGTCTGGGCACTGGGTAAAGCCAAAAAACACCACCACCACCTTGCCGGCAAAGTCTTTGACACTGCGGGTCTGGCCGTTCTGGTCAGGCAGAACAAAGTCTTTGGCGTAGTCAGCGCCGGTCAGGTCAATGCTTTTGAATGCTGGCTTGTCTGGCATACACGCAGCCAGCAACAATACAAATACTGAGATAAAAGCAGCCTTGGCCCCCGCATTTATTAGGTTTCTAGCACCTGAATGGATAGCAATGTGTGGCGTCATCGGTTGATCTAAATAAAGTAATGGTCAATCAGCAGGGCTGCAAACAGTGCGGACAGGTGAATCAGCGAGAAGCGAAATGTTTTGCGCGCCAGCGCATCCGAATAATTGCGCCACAGCTTGAAACCGTACCAGCTGAAACCAAAACTCAAACCCACTGCTGTCACCAGGTAGATCCAGCCACTCATCTTAAAAACAAACGGCATCACGCACGCAGGGAAAAGCACCAGCGTGTACAAAAAGATTTGCAAACGGGTGAACTCGTTGCCGTGCGTGACGGGCAGCATCGGCAAGCCGGCTTTGCGATAGTCTTCAACCCGGTACAGCGCAAGCGCCCAAAAGTGCGGCGGCGTCCATAAAAAAATAATCAGAAACAAAATCAGCGCTTCGGGTCCGACAGTGCCCGTCATGGCAGCCCAACCCAGCACCGGCGGCATCGCGCCTGACGCGCCGCCGATCACAATGTTTTGGGGGGTCAGCGGCTTCAAAATCACGGTGTACACCACCGCGTAGCCAACAAAAGTGGCAAACGTCAACCACATCGTCAACGGGTTGACCCACACATACAAAATAAACGAGCCGATCGCACACAGCACCACCGAAAAAGTCAGCGTCAGCCAGTTGCTGATCTGGCCCTGCGCCGTAGCGCGCATGGCCGTGCGCTTCATTCGGGCGTCGATGCCCTGCTCTACCAGGCAATTAAACGCTGCTGCAGCACCTGCTACCAGCCAGATGCCCAAGCATGCGGTGAACCCCAGCCGCAAATCAGCCCAACCCGGGACACCAGGCACGGCCAGCACCATGCCAATCAAAGCGCAAAAAACAATCAGCTGCACCACACGCGGCTTGGTCAGAACATAAAACTGCCTGAACCTTGAGGGCACATGGGCAGGAAGCGCCGTTTCAACAGTGCTCATGCCAACAATCGGCGAACGCCCGGGAGCGGCGCATGGACAGTGCTTGCAGCACTGCGGCTGGCGCATAGGGTCCCGGTTAAGACAAGCACCAGGGCAGCGGCACCGGCGGTATGCATGACGGCAGCAGCAAGCGGCCAGCCCAACAGCACATTGGCCAAGCCTGTGGCAACCTGCAGCAACGCCAAACCTGCAAGCCACAGGCTGGCGTTGCGCATGGCTTGAACTTTGTAAAGCTTCACAACCGCCACCCCCATGGCGGACAGCACAACATAGGCGCTCAGCCGATGCACATAGTGCACCGCCGTCAACGCCTGGAAACTGATGTTGTCACCGTTGCGGCCTGCGCCTAACTCACGCCATAAGGTGAAACCTTCGCGAAAGTTCATGGCTGGCCATAACGAGTTTTGGCAGGCAGGAAAATCAGTACAGGCCAACACAGCGTAGTTGGTGCTGACCCAGCCGCCCAAGGCAATTTGCAGCCACAACAGCACAAAAGTAGCCCATACCCACGCCCGTGTAGACGTGGGCAGCAACACACGCGAACTGCCGGCCTGAGCTCTGGTGTAACGAACGCTTTGTACTTTGAGCAGCGACAGCAACACCATGCCGCCCAAAAGGTGCATGGTGACGATGGCCGGGAACAGCTTCATGGTGACTGTCAGCGCGCCGAAAGCGCCTTGCAGGCACACCCAAAGCAAAGTAAACGTTGGCCACCAAGGCGATGGCGCTATGCCTGTTTCGCCTGTTTTGCCTGTCTTGACCGTTTGGCGATGACCCAAGCCGCTGTCTCTGCCGCTACTGCTGCTGTGTATCGCGAAGGCGGGACTGCTAAGCCGTTGACCTTTGGCATGCCGTTGATCGCGCCTGCGCTCAAGCCAACTTGCAATCGCCATCGTCAATATCAACACCCCCACACCAGTCGCCAAATAGCGATGAATCATTTCAATCCACGCTTTTGGCAGCGTCACCGGCCCTGTGGGCAACGCGGTTTGGGCCGCGGTAATGTGAGCCATCGCGCCTACCGGACTGGCGTGACCATAACAGCCTGGCCAGTCAGGGCAACCCAAGCCAGAATCGGTCAGGCGGGTGAACGCGCCAAAGACGACCAGATCAAAGGTGAGAAACAGCGTCACCCAGGTCAGCGTGCTCAAACGCTGTACGGAGGACGCATGGCGACTCTTCAGCCAGACCCACGCCAGCGGACCGATGGCCACCACCAAGCCCATGATCATCAAACGAACCGCAGGGCTCAGGTCATAAAGATTTTGCGTATCCATGGTTTCAACGTCCGTCCTGGTCCCAGCTGCTCGATGCCCGAAGCAGTCTGTCGAGATCACGCTTGGCTTTTGCAGCGCCTTGAGCGTCCATGTTGGCGGGAAAACGCATCATCAAGTTACCGAGTGGATCAACCACATACAGGTGGTCTTCTGGGCGCTGTCCTGCAGCGGTGGGTGGCAGCCATTGTTTCAAAGTATCAGCTGGCACGCGAAGCACGGTGGCTTCAGTCAGGGCAGGTTTGAGCTGCGAATTGATGCCGGCAGCATCTGTGACCAGCCAGACCCAGTCAGCTCGCATTTTTTCCTTGCCGAGCGATTCCCGCAGTTGTCTTTGAAAATAAAGGCGTTGCTGACATGCTGCATCACAAGCCGCATCAGAAACGCTGATCAATAGCCACTGTTTTTTAAGCGCTGTAAGCTCGCCCGGCTTGCCATTCAGGTCAAGGGTAGCAATCGGCGGCAGTGGTCGCTGCGGCGACAGCAATTCGCCATAATTTCGGCGGCCATCGGGTCGAATAATGTAATAAGTGAAGTACGACGCAATGACTGGCGAAGCGCACACCAGCAACACGGCGATCATTTTCCAACGCCCGGCTTTACTGCGTGCGCTGTCGTTGCCAGGCTGCGGCATGGTGTGCACGGTCATGCTCAAAGGCTCGTCACGAGCCCCTACCGCGGGCTTTTGAATTGTTTCAGACATTTAGAACAGTTTTACGCTTGATGCGCCAAGGATTTATCAATTGAAACCAAACATACAGGCCAACAACAAGCGCGCACAAACCAAACCACTGAAATGCATAACCGTAGTGTTTGTCGATGCCCACGTTGGCCGCAGCCCAGTCACGAAGCAAGCCCTCACTGGCCAACCCTGTTTGCACTATAGATACCGGCAATAAAGGCAGGGCAACTTCGCGGCTAAAGGCCACGATGTCAATATTTTGCCGTATGCGCCCGGTCTCAATCCCCTTGAACTCGTATAACTTGGACGGTGGCGGGGCAATGCGGCCCTGTATAGTTACCTGGCTGGTTGGCGTCTGTATATCGGGCAGTGCACTGCGGTTTTCAAAATTGCGAGGCGCCCAGCCACGCTGTACCAAAACGCTTTGCCCTGTGCTGGTCAGCACAAGCGGCGTGATCACAATAAAACCAGGCTTGCCATCCATCTGGCGGTTGTCCAAAAACACCGTGTGCTCCGATTTCCAAACGCCATCAAGACTAGCGCGCCGGTGTACGGTAAGCGGCAGATTTGTTGCATCAGTCAGGTCTTGCGCCTTTAAAGCCAGAAGATTGCCCTGCGTGACAATTGCTGATTGCAAATTTTGCTTTTGTGCGGCCCTGCGTAACTGCCACTGCCCCAGCGAAAAAGTCACCGCCGCCACCAGCGCAGCCGAAAATGTCAGTACCCAAAACCTTGAAGCTGGCGAAAGCTTGGCCATCAACCGATAATCCCGGGCATGACATCTTTAGTAACTCTGGCATTTTTAGCCATCATTGGCAGCCTGGCTGCAGCGCTTTTTTTCATGATGAAAGATGGCAAAGACACCGAGCAAGGCAAAGCCAAAACCAGCAACATGGCGCGCGCGCTAGCGTTTCGCATTGGCTTTTCAGTGCTGCTGTTTATTTGCATATTGATTGCCTGGAAGATGGGGTACATACAACCGACTGGCTTACCCGTGGGTAAATAATTTTGCACTTGAATAAAAAAAGCCGCGCAATGCGGCTTTTTTGATGCGCAACGTAGGTAGCCTTTAGAGCCAGTACACCAAGATGTACAACCCCAGCCACACCACGTCCACAAAGTGCCAGTACCACGCCGCACCTTCAAATCCAAAATGCTTGTCAGCCGTAAAGTGACCTTTTTGCAAGCGTAAAGTAATAAAGAACAACATCAACATGCCCACAAAAACGTGAAAGCCATGGAAGCCTGTCAGCATGTAAAAGGTAGAGCCAAAAATGCCGGAGCTCAATTTAAGGTTTAAGTCGGTGTAGAGGTGATAGTACTCGTAGCCCTGAACACACAAGAAAACAAAACCCAAAACAACTGTCATCCACATGAAGGCGATGGTTTTGCCGCGGTGGCCTTCACGCAGCGCATGGTGGGCAATCGTCATGGTTACACCAGACGTCAGCAACAGCGCGGTGTTAATCGTAGGTAGCCAAAAAGGTCCGACTGTTTGAAACGGCTCCACCGTGTCAGCAGGTGAGCCCGTTGCACCCGCAGCCATCGTTGGCCACACACCTTTGAAGTCTGGCCAAAGTAAGGCGTTTTCCAGCCCGCCTAACGCTGGCACGGAATGCACACGCGCCCACCACAACGCTGTAAAAAACGCGCCAAAAAACATGACTTCAGAAAAAATAAACCAGCTCATCGACCACCGGAACGACAAGTCAATCTTGTGACCGTACAAGCCGCCTTCGCTTTCACGCACCGACTCACTGAACCATCTAAACAGCGTCGCCAGCCACCAAACCATACCGAATGCGACCGAGTAAGCACCCCAAGATGACCCATTGACCCACTGGCAAGCGCCCACAATGACAAACAGCAGACCGATAGACGCCATGACGGGGTGACTTGACGGCCCCGGCACAAAGTAGTGCGGGGTACCTGATGAAATGGCTGATGACATTTATAAACTCCTGCTTTCTCTAATTTCTCTAATTTCTCTGATTTCTTCGGCTTTTAACTTTGCCTGACGCGCAGCGAGTTTAGGTTGAAACAGCCGCCCAATACGCAACAGATGTTAGCTGCCAGCACAACTTGCTACCCATGTTTCACCACCCAAGTGGCCAGCAAAATCAAGCTACCCACAAAAACAAATACCCCCACCAGTCCTGCGATAACGACATGTACCGGGTTGAGCTGTGCGACATCGTGCTCATAACCATGACGTGAACGCAAACCAACAAACGACCACATGACGGCTTTGATCGTCTTGAAAACTGAAGCATTTTGCTGGTGCTTGGTTTGACCCGCAGGCAGCGGATCAGACGCCGACTCAGTTGGCTCGACTGGCGAAGCTTCAAGCTTAGTCATGATCCAAGCCACTTATTTTCGCTGGCGTTAGCGGCTTGCGGGGCAACGGGTGTCCTGCCGCCAACTTCAAAAAATGTGTACGACAACGTGATCGTGCTGACATCTTTGGACAACTTAGGATCAATCACAAACGCCACCGGCCACTGCTTTTTCTCACCTGGCCCTAGCGTGTACTGCTGAAAGCAAAAGCACTCCAACTTGTTGAAATAGGCGCCAGACTGTGCCGGTGCATAACTGGGAATCGCCTGTGCCGACATCGTACGGTTCTGCGTGTTTTGAAACTCGTACATGACGGTTGTCAATTCTCCAGGGTGGACCTTTAGCGTGTTTTGAGCGGGCTTAAAGTGCCAGGGTCCGCGTGAATTCGCGTCAAATTCTACGGTAACGGTACGTGACAGATCGACCTGTGTGTTGGCGGGCAATTTAGGGGTCGCGCCCGGTATTTGCCGGTCACCTAGAGCCAACACATTAATGCCCGTCATTTCGCAAATCGCTTTGTACAGCGGCACCAACCCATAACCAAAGCCGAACATGGCCAGCACGATGATGCCGAGCTTGCCCAGCATTTTGATGTTTTCGCGTTTGAGGAGCATCACCAGCGCCGCAACTCAATGGCCGAAGTAAATCATTTTTACCATGAAGCCGGCAAAAAAGACAAACACAACCGACGCCAGAATCAACGCCAAGCGCAGATTGCTTTTCTTTTGTTCAGTTGTGGCCATGACCTTTTATTCCTTCTAAATGGGTTCAGCCAATAACGCGGGTTGCGGTCGCATCGAGTCGCGGCGGCGTTTCGTAGGTATGAAACGGAGCTGGCGATGGAACTTCCCATTCCAGGCCTTCGGCGCCCTTGGCGTTTTTGTCGTCGGTGTCTACCCAAGGGTTAGCCTTGGCAGGTTCACCGTGGCCGCGCATGGTAGGAAGCACCACAAAGAAGAAGAAATAGACCTGAGCAAAGCCGAAAAGGAAACCGCCTACGCTGGCAATCGCATTGAAGTCAGCAAATTGCATGGGGTAGTCTGCGTAGCGACGTGGCATACCTGCCAGGCCCAAAAAGTGCATGGGGAAGAAGGTAATGTTGAACGAAATCAGTGACCACCAAAAATGAATCTTTCCGCGCGTTTCGTTGTACATCACGCCTGTCCATTTCGGCGACCAGAAGTAGTAACCAGCAAACATGGCGTAGAGTGAGCCCGCCACCAAGACATAGTGAAAATGGGCGACAACGTAATAGGTATCTTGCAGCTGCGTATCAATCGGTGCAACGGCCAAGATTACACCCGTCAAGCCGCCAACAGTGAACACAAAAATAAAACCTACTGCAAACAGCATGGGCGTTTCGAACGTCATCGAACCCTTCCACATCGTGGCCACCCAGTTAAATATTTTTACACCGGTTGGTACCGCAATCAACATGGTGGAGTACATGAAAAACAACTGCCCCGTGACTGGCATCCCGGTCGTGAACATGTGGTGCGCCCAAACTACAAAACTCAAAATGGCAATTGAACCGGTGGCATAGACCATGGACGCATAGCCAAACAGGCGCTTGCGTGAGAACGCCGGAATGATGTGGCTAATGATGCCGAAGGCCGGCAAAATCATGATGTACACCTCAGGATGACCAAAGAACCAGAAGATGTGCTGGTACATCACCGGGTCGCCGCCGCCGGCAGGATTAAAAAAACTGGTACCAAAATGGCGATCCGTCAATGTCATGGTGATTGCGCCGGCCAGCACGGGCATGACAGCGATCAACAGATAAGCAGTGATCAACCACGTCCAGCAAAACATGGGCATCTTCATCAACGTCATACCAGGCGCGCGCATGTTCAAAATGGTCACGATGATATTGATAGATCCCATGATGGACGACGCGCCCAGCAAATGCAGGGCAAAGATGCCTGCGTCCATCGACGGACCCATTTGCAGCGACAGTGGCGCGTACAAAGTCCACCCGCCAGCCATTGCGCCGCCGGGCAGTAAGAAGGATGTTGCTAGTGTCAACGCTGCAGGAATCATCAGCCAAAAGCTGAAGTTGTTCATGCGGGCAAATGCCATGTCAGATGCGCCGATTTGCAGGGGAATCATCCAATTGGCGAAACCCACAAAGGCGGGCATGATCGCACCGAATACCATGATGATGCCGTGCATGGTAGTGAGCTGGTTAAACAGCTCAGGGTTGACCAGCTGTAAGCCAGGTTGAAACAGTTCTGCCCGAATGCCCAGCGCCAGCACACCGCCAAACATGAACATAAAAAAGCTGAACAGCAAGTACAGCGTCCCGATGTCTTTGTGGTTGGTTGCAAATACCCATCGGCGCCAGCCGACAGGCGCACCGTGATCATGATGGTCATCGTGTGCGTGACCAGCAGCGTGGTCCTTGGGGTCTAGTACGGCACTCATCTCAGCTTCCTTCTTGTCTTGACAAATGACGGTATGGTCAAAAGCCCTGAATTTAAATGTTTGAAAACAACCGTTTATTTACGGGCAGCTTGAAATTCTGCAGGCTGCACCATCTGGCCTGTCTGGTTGGACCAATTGTTTTTGGTGTAACTGACAACTGCTGCCAAATCGGTGTCGCTCAGCGTTTTCCATGAGGGCATGGCACCGTTATTCGCACCGTTCAGCATGATGGCGATTTGTTTGCCATGATCAGCGTCGAGTACAACAGCTGAACCGTCGAGTGCTTTGATGGCTCCGCCGCCCTTGCCCGTGGCTTGATGGCAAGCCGCGCAATTGGCCGCATAAACTTTTTCACCGCGCGCCTTCAGGTCTGCCAGCACCCAAACTTTGGAGGGATCATCCGCCTTGGCAGCCATTTCTTTGTTTTTGCCTGAAACCCAAGCGCTGTAATCTGCTGCTGATACCACTTTAACGTGGATAGGCATGTAGGCGTGTTCCTTGCCGCACAACTCCTGACATTGACCGTGGTAGTCGCCTATTTTTTCTGCGCGAAACCATGTGTCGCGTACGAAACCGGGTATCGCGTCTTGCTTGATACCAAATGCAGGTACCGCAAAAGCATGAATAACGTCATTAGCGGTAGTGATGATGCGAATTTTTTTATTGACGGGCACAACCATTGGGTTGTCCACTTTGAGCAGGTAATCGTCAGGGGCTTGACCAGCTTTGGGGCCGCCCGAGTTTGACATCACGCGCTGCGCGTTGTCTAGCGTTGACACAAATCCAATGCCCTCACCTTCGCCCTTGATGTAGTCATAACCCCATTTCCACTGCATGCCTGTCGTTTTGATGGTGATGTCAGCTGCGGTGGTGTCTTTTTGCGCGACCAACACCTTTGTCGCTGGCAAGGCCATGCCGATGACGATGAGAAAAGGAACAATCGTCCAAGCGATTTCTACCGCGACTGACTCGTGAAAGTTAGCCGCCTTGTGCCCAACAGACTTACGGTGCTTCCAAATGGAATAGAACATCACCGCAAACACCGCCACAAAAATACCCAGGCAAACGATCATCATGAACCAGTGAAGCCAATGCTGTTCCTCTGCAATTTTGGTCACAGCGGGGTGCAAATTAAGCTGCCGCACTGCCGGCCCGCCAGGCAAATCATTGACAGCATAGGCCACAGAGCCTGTCCAGGCACTCAAGAGCGCAAATGCAGCAGCTGCAAGCCGGGTGCTTGAACGTGTCATATTGCTGATGGTTTTACTTACATTCATCGTGATCACTTCCGATACCTTGATTACCAACTCTGGTTGCAAACTTGGTTTGCATGTTTGGTGAGATTGTTGATTATAAAGTTAGCAAGCTGTGACACTTGTCGATTGGCGTTAATTCAGCCACAAGCCGAGCATTTAGCACCCGCGCAGAGCGTACCGTATCTCTCTGGCAAGCGCTGGCCGATGTTCGGGCCGGACATGCCGTCCGACCTGAACCGTACGGCCTTGGCCGGACACTTCTATCAACGAGCCATCGCTCTGCTGCGGCTCGACACGCACCCACTCCCGATTGAATTCCTCGCGCTGCAGCTGACCCGCTATTTCTAACTCCACCACGAGCGTGCCGCCTTGGAGCGATATTTTTTCGCCGTCTCGGGCGTGCCGTGCATAGACCGTAAATGCCGCACCCACCGCAATCAATTCGATCCAGGCAAAAGGCATGACCAATGTTGCGCCTTGAAACCAAAAAAAGGTGGCAATACCCAAAGACACAGCACTGAGCGACATAAAAAGTCCCAACAACTGTGCCGGCGTCACTGAGCAGTTTCGCTTTAACAACCACTGCACGCTTTTGTGATTTAAGTCGGTTGACGCAGACGCTGTACCAAACCGCAGAGCTGCTGCGCCGGGAGATAACGGTTGACCAAGAAATTGTGACACTGCGTGACACTCAAAAAAATGGCAGCCAGATGGCTGTTTAAGGCGTGGGAACATGCCCAAAAAGTGAATCTAAATTATATCTGCGTAATTTTTGGCCAGAGATACTCACCTGACAAATCCTGCCTGTCGGGTTGCTTATTTAGCGCTGCTTGGGCCCATGGTCAACATGCTGCGCATGTCGCTTACCGAAACGGAACTCATCGCGCTTACTTTTACTTTGGGCTGTGGCTTGAGCGCATGGCCATAAATGACCTCAATCGTCAGCGACAACCGGCCGTCAGGCCCGGTGCTTAAACGCTCAGCTAAAGCTTTTTCGAGCGTGGCGCGCCACTGCCTCCCGCGCAAGCTACTGAACCGCGCCGGGTGAAAATTGCGGCCCAACTCGGCAAGTTCTTGCAACAATCTGGCAGGCGTTGCGTAGGTCAGCGTCATCCGCTCCATGTCCATCACCGGCTCGGCAAAACCGGCCTGTACCAGCATGTCGCCCCAGTCATGCATGTCGGTCAAGTCGTGCCCGGCAGGGGGCCAGCCCAGTTGTTTGTAAAGCTGACGCAGTTCTATAGCCGTATCGGGCCCCAGGCAAGAAAACATCAAAAATCCACCGACGCTCAAGGCGCTGTGCCACTGCCTGAGCAGCGATTGTGGGTCAGCCGATTCGTGCAGCGCCATATTTGCCCACAACATATCGACTGAACCTGCCGGCGGGGCTTGAAAGACGGCCGAGGGGCGGAGCCAACCGGACGGTTGCCACCATTTATTTGCTATTTTTTTAATAGCTGATTGAGTCCTATTTACATGGGCCTCTGCTATAAAACAGGCTGATTTTGGATATTTTTCAATTAACTTTTGGTGGGTCTGCAAGCCGCCACGCAACGCACCCCAGTGTGCCCAGGCTTGGGGCTGTAATTTGATCCACTGCAGCCGGTCCAGCATTCGGCTGCCGACTTCTTCGTTCAGCCATGGCGATGTGAGGGGCGCGATACGTTGCCAGCGGGCAACAGCGGTCTCGTCAAGGGTCGGCGGGCGTTCAGTTTTCATCAAATTAAATGCAGTTGGCCCGAGTATATTGACCGGGTGTTCAAACGCATGTCACAAAACCCTTTTTTGGCCATTTCAAGCCTGTCCATGTGGCTGCCCAGCCAATGTGCAGTCTGCTTAAGCTGGCCGACGGCACCTGTTTGCACAGCCTGCATGGCACGCTTTTCGGGTAGAAAGCCCCGCTGCCAATGCTGCGCCGCCGCCCTGCCCATTACCCCAGCCATTGCTCTGCCCGCCGATTCGCCAGTCAAGCAGCGCGCCCGCCCCAGCCTGTGCATGGACTGCATCAAGCAAGCCCCGCCGATCGACGCTGTGTTTGCGGCAGTTGACTACGCCTACCCTTGGTCGGGCTTGATCAGCCGCTACAAGTTTGGCGAACGACCGGGCTGGGCACCTTTTTTTGCGGCCATGTTAATGCAGGCCGACGGGCTAAATGATGCCCTGAAAAGCCTACAAGCCACCGACCTGATATTGCCTGTGCCGTTGTCAAAAGAGCGGCTGCAAACGCGCGGCTTTAACCAAGCCTGGGAGTTGGCCAGCGCCCTGGCCCGTCAATCCGGCAGTTTGGCCAAAGCCGACGGCACCTTGCTGTTGCGGGTCAAAAATACCCAGCCTCAAACCGAGTTGTTACGCCAGGAGCGGCTGGCCAACGTCAAGGGTGCTTTTCAGGTCGACCCGCTTCGCACAGCTGAACTGAAAGGAAAACGCGTGATACTCGTTGACGATGTCATGACCAGTGGTGCGTCTCTGTTGACATCGGCTAAGGCGCTCAAAGACGCAGGCGCAGCGCACGTGACCGGCGTGGTGCTGGCCAGAACTCCGGCAGTTTAAGATTTTTTATGTTCAATATTGTTCTTGTAGAACCCGAAATACCGCCCAACACAGGCAATGTCATCCGGCTAGCGGCCAACACGGGGTGCCGCCTGCATTTGGTTGAGCCGCTTGGCTTTTCGATGGACGACAAGCACATGCGGCGCGCCGGGCTTGACTACCACGAGTACGCCAAGCTCACGCGTCATGCCAGCTGGTCTGCATTTCTTATCAACGAAAAGCCAGACACCACACGTCTTTTTGCGATGACCACACGCGGCTCCCGCAACCTGTATGGCGTGGCTTTTCAACGCGGCGATTGGCTGGTGTTTGGCTCCGAAACCAAGGGCCTGGACCCAGATTTGCGCGAATCGTTCGCGCCAGCGCAGCGCCTGCGGCTGCCGATGCAAGCCGACCAGCGCAGCCTGAATTTGTCGAACGCCGTGGCAGTGGCGGTGTTTGAAGCCTGGCGGCAGATTGACTTTGCCGTTAAATCAGCTGGCCCCTAGCCAACGACGGCCGGCGGATTGACATGGTCATATTGAACGCTGGTCATATTGAACGGACCAAGACGCAGGCTTTCAGGGGTAACGCCGCACCAGCGACTCAGCCACGCACACTGGCTTGGCCGAGCCTTCGCGCTCAACGGTGACCTCCCAGGTCATTTGTACACCGTTGTTGTCAATCGGCAGCGTTGCCAGCAGCAACATGCGCGCCCGCAGGCGACTGCCCACCGGTACGGGCGAGGTAAAACGCACCTTATTGAGGCCGTAGTTCACGCCCATTCGCGAGCCGACAATCTCAAACGACGACTCAAAAAATGACGGAATCAGCGACAAGGTGAGAAACCCGTGTGCAATCGGCCCACCGAACGGGCCTTTGGCGGCTTTCTCCGGGTCCACATGAATCCACTGGTGGTCGCCCGTGGCTTCGGCAAACAAATTGACTTGCTGCTGCGTGATGGTCAGCCAGTCGCTCACGGCAACTTCTTGCCCGACGCATGCGGCAAGCTCAGCTAAAGTTTGAAAAGACTTTTTGGGCATATATTTTTTGGTAGCGTTACAAAAGACCTATTGGCAGGACCTGTCAGCAAGACATCTCCGCTTAAGCATCCAGCCATTCACAAATGCTGGCCCACTGATCCAGGTCTTTTTCAACGCGGCTTGGGGCCACATCAAACAGCGTTAATCCGCGTGCGGCCAGATGGATGTAGTTTTGCGTGTCGCGCACCATGCCGAGTACTGGCAAGCCAAGACTGTCAACAAATTCCCGCAATTTGTCCGCCGCAATCGTCCGGGAGTCCACCCGCATACCGACAATGCCTATTTGCAGCTTGCCCGCATGGCGGTGTTCGGCCAATTGGTCCAGAAACGTCCGCGTGGCAAAAATATCAAACACACTGGGCTGCAGCGGCACCAAAATCTTGTCCGCCATTTTGATGACATCGTTAAAACGCCAGCCGTGCAGGCCACCCGGGGTGTCCAGCACCACATGCGTCGTGCCCCGGGGCGGCTTGACAATCAGGTCGGCATTGACATCCCAGGTGGCAATTGGCCGGGCGGCGGCTGGGCGCAAACTCAGCCACAGCCTGGACGACTGCTGCTTGTCGGCATCACCCAGCATGACCGCATGACCCTGGCTCGCAAAATAGCCTGCAACATTGGTGGCCAGCGTAGATTTTCCGACGCCGCCCTTGGGGTTGGCAATAACGACAACTGGCATGTGGGGCTCCTTTGCTTTCTCTAGACATTCAAGCGTTTCACGGGGACTTTTCCGTTATCGTAACGCCATGAATGCGATTGAAACAAACATCTACCTGCTCGCGGCGCACCCGGCCTGGCGCGAGTCAAGGGTTAACCGTAAATTGATGCAGGCCGCCCAAGGCTTGCGTCGGGGGCAAACGCAAGACCAACTACAGGTGCAAGACTTGTATTCCCGTTACCCAGACTACAGCATTGATGTGACTGCGGAGCAAGCCGCCCTCGAAAAAGCCCAGCTGGTGGTGCTGCTGCACCCCATCCAGTGGTACAGCATGCCGGCGCTGCAAAAACTCTGGGTTGATGACGTGCTGACCTATGGCTGGGCCTATGGTGACGGTGGCAACAAGCTGCAAGGCAAAGACCTGTGGCTGGTTGCCACCACTGGCGGGCCGGAGGCGTCTTACCACCCGCAGGGCTACAACCGTTATTTTTTTGATGCGTTTTTACCGCCGTACGAGCAAACGGCGGCGCTGTGCGGCATGCGGTTTTTGCCGCCATTGATTTTGCATGGTGCACACGCTGTATCAAGCGACGTGATTGAAAAGCACGTGGCCACTTTCAGCCAGCGCCTGCAAAGCTACCCTGACTGGCCTGAAATGGACGAGCTGGAGCAATGCCCGGCCTGCGTCGTGCCGATGAAAGACCGGCCCACTGAACAAGGGGAAACTTAATGGAACATGCCCCCGCGTGGCTGGTCAACAGCTTTATTTACCTGGCCGCCGCGGTTATTGCCGTGCCAGTGGCTAAAAAACTGGGCTTGGGTGCCATCATTGGCTACCTGGCCGCTGGTATGGCGATTGGGCCCTGGGGCTTAAAACTGGTGACCAACGTGCAAGACATTCTGCATTTTGCAGAGTTTGGCGTGGTGTTGATGCTGTTCTTGGTGGGCCTGGAGTTGGAGCCCAAGCGATTGTGGAACCTGCGCCGCCCGATTTTTGGCTGGGGCAGTGCACAAGTGTTGTCGTGCGCCGTCATCATCATGGCGGTGGCCATGGCATTTGGTGTGGGCTGGAAAATCGCCCTTGTGGCTGGTTTAGGTCTGGCGCTATCCAGCACGGCAATTGCCCTGCAAGCGATTGGCGAGCGCCATCTGATGCCCACATCGAGCGGCCAAGCCGGGTTTTCGATTTTGCTTTTCCAAGACGTCGCCGCTATTCCCATTTTGGCCTTGTTACCACTTTTAGGCGCCGTTTTAGCCTCAAATGAGACTCTGGCCCAGACGAGTCGTGCATTTGAAGCTCTTAAAATCATAGCAGTGATCGGCGGCATTATTTTGGGTGGCCGCCTGCTGCTGCGCCCCGTGCTGCGTTGGATTGCCAACAGCGACACGCCTGAAATTTTTACCGCTGCATCGTTGCTGCTGGTGGTGGGCATTGCCGCGCTGATGCAATTTGTTGGCCTGTCAATGGCGCTGGGGGCGTTTTTAGCGGGCGTGCTGTTGGCCGAAAGCGAATATCGCCGCGAGCTGGAAACCGACATCGAACCCTTCAAAGGTTTGTTGCTCGGCCTGTTTTTTATCGCGGTAGGCATGAGTATTGACTTTGGCGTCTTGCTGCGGTCCCCTGGCCTGATGGCCGCGATTTTGTTGGGGTTTTTGGGCTTAAAGCTGATGGTGATCTATGGCATTGCCCGCGCCATGAAACTGCCTTTTCAGGAGCGACCGGTGTTCACCGTGCTGTTGGCACAGGGCGGTGAATTTGCCTTTGTGGTGTTTCAGGCCGCTGCGGGAGCCAAGGTTTTTTCGGCAGAAACAGCGTCGTTGCTGATTGGCGCTGTGGCCCTGTCGATGCTGATCACGCCGCTGCTTTTGATTGGCGTCGACAAACTTTTGCTGCCCCGGTATGCAAGCCGCTCCGGCACCGCCATGAAAGAAATATCAGAACCGCAAACTGCGCCCATCATCATTGCGGGGTTTGGACGATACGGGCAGATCATTGGCCGAATGTTGCTAGCTGAAGGCGTTGCACCTACCGTGCTGGACCATGATGCAGAAATGATCGAGGCTGTGCGTGCCTTTGGCTATCGGGTGTTTTACGGTGACGCAACGCGGCTCGATTTGCTGCGCACGGCGGGAGCATCCAGTGCCAAAATTTTGGTGGTGGCCGTCGATGATGTTGAGCAGTCCATCAAGATTGTCGAGATGGCGATAGCGCATTTTCCGCAACTGCAAATTGTGGCCAGAGCCAGGGACGTGACCCACTGGAACCAGCTTCGCGACAGAGGCGTGATGCGGGTGGAGCGCGAGCTGTTTGAGTCCAGCCTGAGGAGCGCCCGCAGCGTACTCGAGCTGCTCGGCCAGCCGCCTCATGAGGCCAGGCAATCGGCCATGCGCTTCAGGCAGCACAATTTAGCGCTTTTTGAGCAGCTTTACCCCCACCACAAAGACCGCGCTAAAGTGATTGCGGTGGTCAAGCAAGGCCGCGAGCAGCTAGAAGAGCAAATGGTCCAAGAGCGGGCGCAACTCGCGCAAAGACGAACCTTAGGCTGGCACGATGAAGTTGAAAGAGACCTTGCAGGTGGCGTGGGGGACAAGGACATCAAAGCCTAAAAGGCAATGCAAATAAGTGAATATGCCTGCGGCCCCCAATTTACATAGCTTTGTAGCTATTAACGGTATAGCAAATCTCATCTTTATCGATTTCGCTCTGCCTCACGGCGGCGTTCATCCATCGCCCGGCGCTCAATGCAGATGGGGTGCTGGGTAAACGCCGGCTTGGCGCATTGCTCGGACATGCAGTTTTGAAAGCCCAGCAGAATGCGGTCTTCGCAAGCGGCGCGTGGGCTGCTGCCCACGGGAGGTGAACCAGGGGTGGTAGCCGGTTTCGCACTGGCGGTTTGTGGCGCGGCGTCGGTTGGGGCAGTCTCATCTTTTTTGGGCTTGTCAGTGTCCGGTGCCCCTTTTTTAGCGACTGATGCTGCAGCTGCTCTGGATGCAGCCAATACTGCGCGAGCGGCAAACCCTGGCGCTGATACTGCAGGGCGGGAAGCCGAAGCCGCAGCCAGCGCAGGCATGACTGCAGCAGAAACCGCCCCTTGGGCCGCGAGGGCAGGCACTGCAGGCACTGCAGAAGATACTGCGGGCAACGGCTGTGATGCGCTGCTGGCAGGAGGCGTGGCCAAGGCAGTTTCAGGCGTCGCGCTTGGCCCGGAAAACAGCTGAAAAGCTACGCCAGCAACGGCAAGAGCGACCAAGCCCGCCACCAGCCATACCGTTTTTTTAGGTGATGTCGCTGGGGCCACCGGTGTTGCAGACGCCTGTGAAGTGGCTGGAATAATGTTTACTGCGGGTTTCGCAGAGTCTGAAGGTGTACTGCGCTGCGCTGCGTCACGCTGGGGTAATAGCAAGGTTTTATCGATATCTGCAGCAGGTTCAGTCGCAGTTTGTGTAGTTGATCGTGTGTCAAGGGGTGTAGCAGCAGCAGCTAGCGCTGGCGTCAAAGTGCGCGGAATCACCAAGGTGGACTCATTTGGCATGTCGACACCCAGGTTTTTCATCCGCCTGCGGGCCAGGTCAGCGTAAATACCCGATGGAAACTTGACTAAAAAGCCCTGAAAGTCTTCAATGTCGTTTGATTCTTTGATGTCTTTCCAGTAGACCAACTCAACTTCTTGCGTGACCAGTGAGGCACTGGTGCCGCTGGTTATGCTGCTGCCGGTGCTACCCATAACCCCGACACCCGACTCGGTGGTTAACAATGACTCACCGGGCATCATGGTGGCTGTCCAGGTGGTGTTGCTACTCCTGGCGGGCACGACAGCGGCAGGCGTAATGGTGATGTCGCTTGCCTCTTTGGAAGCAGCTTGCAAGGCTGTTGAAAAGTCAAGCGCCGTCGCATAACGCATGTCACGCGACTTGGCCAGCGCTTTGGCTACCACGGCATCGATGGCAGGCGGCAGTTTGGGGTTGAAACTCGTGGCAGCTGCAGGCGTGTGATTGACAATTTTTTGAATCACGGCAAAGTCGGTGTCCCCGTCAAACGGGCGTTGGCTGGTGAGCAACTGGTACAGCACCACACCAGCGGCGAATAAATCAGCCCGCGCGTCAATCGGCCTGCCTTCAAGCTGCTCGGGTGACATGTATTTAAGCGTGCCAACAATCGAGCCTTGGGTGCGGGTGGCATCGCCCGAGTCCTGAATGCGCGCCACGCCAAAATCAGCCAACTTGATACTACCGCTGGCTTGCACCAGCAAATTGGCGGGTTTGATGTCCCGGTGAACAATTTTTTGCTGATGGGCGTAGTCAAGTGCCGACAACAACTCAGTCATGATGCTGAGGGTTTGCTGGAGTGTGTAGACCTGGCCCTTGTCAAGGTGGTGCTTCAGGTCATCGCCCTCGACAAATTCCATCACCAGGTAAGCAATGTCAATATCGCGGTCTGAGTCGTATACGCTGACGATGTTGGGATGCTGCAGACGCGCTGCCGAGCGCGCTTCAGTACGAAATCTCACCTCGTATTCAGCTGCAGCCTCATCTGACAAGTTTTCAACCTTGATCGTTTTGATGGCCACGCGGCGGTCAAGATTGGGGTCTCGCCCTTCGTACACCAGCCCCATCGCGCCCTTGCCGAGTACCCGAACCAAATCGTAACGACCCAATTTTTTAAGACTCATAGCAAACTGTAAATCAACATGCAAACGGTCTCAAAAAGATTTCAGCGAATTGTTACTTTAATTTACAAAAACTTTCAAGCTTTTGTAACTTTGGGAGTTCTCAGGAGACTTTAACCGCCAAAACGTGGATTAGCCCGCCTTGCATCAAGCTGCGCGCCTATGGTTAGAACCCTGAGGCCTGATAGACGCTAATATCTAACTTTTAATCGCGAAATCAATCCGGGGGGCCGCCTCATCTGCCCGGCTACAGCCCGGCACAATCTGGCCGCTACCGACCAAATAACATTCAGTGCGGCGCAACACCACGGCATCAACCTGGTTGCCCATGTACACCCAGGTGCCATAAGTTGATGCGTCAGTGATGACAAATTGCCCACCGCGCCACGCCAGCGTAGCGTGTGTGCGTGAGACGCGCGGGTCGTTCAAAAGCACCGCAGAATCTGCCGCCCGACCCAGCACGAGGGGCGCGCATTTGGCATCCAGCCGCACCAACAGTCCAGCAAAAGACAGCTCTAAAAAACGGGGCTGGCTGGCCACAAACATAGAGCGCCCCGCCATCGTGGCTTCCTCGTCGCGCCCCGTTTGCCATTCCACCCGGTAAACATGGCTGGCTTCTGCACGGCCTCGCAAGTACATGGGACCCAGACTACGTAGACCGGCTCGCTGAAGCGGCAACAAAGCCGAACATACGTTTTGGGTTGTCAATATCTGCCCGCCGCCGGCCAAATCCGCCAGACGCGCAGCCGAATTGACCGTGTCACCAAAGCAGTCGCCGTTGATCTCCACGACTTCGCCCGACTCAATACCGATTTGCATTTGCACGGGCGGGTTTTTGCCCTCTTCGCCAGGAATCAGGGGACTCTCGACCAACTGTTTTTGAATCTGCACGCAGGCGGCTAATGCATCACCCTCGGATGCAAACACCACAAACAGGCCATCACCCAACAACTTGACGACGCGGCCCTGATGCTGCTCAAACACTACTCGCAACTTACCCACCAGCTGCGTTACAAACGACGACGCCGCCGCATCACCCAACCTTTCATACAGGCTGGTGCTGCCAACAAGATCAGCAAAAACAACGGTGGTCATCGGGCGGTGCAACGGTCATGGGGTATATCAATATAGCAGTGGTCTGCCAGCAGCTTCACAAGACAGTTCAGGCAACGGTTCAGGAAAATGAATCCCATAGCAGCTTGCAACCCGTTAAAAACATGCCGCCATACAACAAGCGGTAAAACAGCACCGGACTGACGCGCCGGGCAATGCGCACACCACCCCACACCCCGATAGGAACCAGCGGCAACAGCGCCAGCGATGTGGCCATGTTGCGCATGTCGAGCAAGCCCAGCCAGGCATACGGCCCCCACTTGGACAAATTGATCACAAAAAACAGGAACGCCATCGTAGCGGTGTACCTGATGGGCGGTAAACGCATGGGTATGACATAAGCGCTGATCGGCGGGCCACCTGCATGGGCAATAAAACTGGTAAAACCCGACGTGATGGTCAGGATGGCGCCCAGCCATTTGGGTGGCGGCGGGCTGTCGGGTTTGGACGGGAACAACAAACGCTGAGCCAAAAACAGCAAGGTGAAAGCCCCCACCATCCCCGCGACCACTTTGGCATCCAACAGTTTGAAAAGCAGCGCACCCAACAGTGTGCCCACCAGCGCGAAAGGGATCAAAAACTTCAGCAATGTTTTGTCAAATTCTTTGCGAAAAACTGCGATACCGAGCAAATCCATCAGCAGCAGCACCGGCATCAACACGGCAGCAGCTTGCGGTACGGTTACCGCCAATGCCATCAGCGGCACAGCCAGTGAGCCAAAGCCTGCGCCAAATCCGCTCTTGCTGATGCCCAGCAGCAGCACCGCTGGTACCGCGACCGCGTAGAAAAACGGGTCAGTGATAATGGGGAGAGTCAATGCTGTGCTTAAAGTACCGTGCAGGCTTGGCCGAACGTCAAACGCGGGTTGCGGTCAAACAATTTGCTGTTGTCGCCATAACCCAGGTTGATTAAAAAGTTGGTCTGAAAACGTCCGTCCGGAAAAAACTCGGCATTGACTTTGGCCAGGTCAACACCACTCATCGGCCCGCAGTCCAGCCCAACTGCACGTGCAGCAATCATGAAATACGCGGCACCCAGCGTGCCGTTTCGCGTTGCTGTGGCCTGTGCCATGGGCAGGTTTGCCTCAAACATCGCTTGGGCACCTGCGTCATGCCAGACCTGCGGCATGTGCTCATAAAACCGGGTGTCGGTTGCAACAATCACCGTGACCGGGGCATCCCGGGTTTTATCGACATTTCCGGCTGACAAGGCGGGCAGCAAACGAGCTCGAGCGGCCTGGCTGATTAAAAAAACGTAGCGCGTAGGCTGCGAGTTCATGGACGTAGCGCCCATTTTTGCAATGTCGTAAGCCTGCTGCAGCAACGCCAGCGGAACCGCTTGGGCCGTAAAGCCATTGGCTGTGCGGGCATTCAAAAAAATCTGTTCAAGACTGGCTTGAGAAATTGAAGTGGCGGCGGACGTGGAGGTGGAGGTAGAAGTTATTGCTGTCAAAAAATTTCTTTCAAGGTAAAAAACGATAAATTCAGCGTTATCCCAATAAAAGCCAGGGCTAACAGCTATAAAATCTATAGCATTGGCAAGGCGACATCACACCCGCTCCAGCACCAGTGCAATCCCCTGCCCCACGCCGATGCACATGGTGCACAAGGCAAAGCGGCCGCCGGTTTTGTGCAGTTGGTTAACCGCCGTGGTGGCCAGGCGCGCGCCTGATGCGCCAAGCGGGTGGCCCAGCGCAATTGCACCGCCGTTTGGGTTAACACGTGGGTCGTCGTCTTGTAAGCCCAGCAGGCGTAGCACGGCCAGACCCTGGGCGGCGAAAGCCTCGTTCAACTCAATCACATCCATTTGCGCCAGCGTCAAACCCGTCAGCGCCAGCACTTTTTGCGTGGCTGGCGCAGGGCCAATGCCCATGATGCGCGGCGCAACGCCAGCCGTGGCCATGCCGACTATTCGGGCCCGGGGCGTTAGGCCATTTTTGGCTGCGTTCGCTTCGTCGGCCAGCAACAAAGCGCACGCACCGTCGTTCACGCCAGATGCATTGCCTGCTGTCACGCTGCCGTCTGGCCGCACTGCGCCTTTGAGCTTTGCGAGCGCTTCAAGAGACGTTTGTCTCGGGTGTTCGTCTTTGCTGACGACAACCGGATCACCCTTTTTTTGTGGGATTGTCACAGGTGTGATTTCCGCATCAAAGTAGCCGGATTTTTGGGCCGCCACCGCTTTGAGCTGGCTGGCCAAGGCCATTTTGTCTTGGTCTTCGCGGCTGATGTTGAACTCTGCTGCCACGTTTTCCGCTGTCTCGGGCATGGCGTCTACTCCGTACCTTTCTTTCATCAATTTGTTGACAAAGCGCCAGCCGATGGTGGTGTCGTACATTTGCGCAGCGCGGCTGAAAGCGCTTTCAGCTTTGCCCATCACAAACGGTGCGCGGCTCATGCTTTCAACCCCACCTGCTATCATCATGATAGCTTCACCCGCTTTAATAGCGCGGGCCGCGGTACCAATTGCATCTAATCCTGAGCCGCACAGGCGGTTGATGGTGGCGCCCGGCAGTTCCATCGGCAGGCCAGCCAACAGCGTCGCCATGTGCGCTACGTTGCGGTTGTCTTCACCCGCTTGGTTCACGCAGCCATAAATCACGTCGGTGACAGCCAGCCAGTCCACATTCGGGTTACGGGCCATCAACGCCTTCAGGGGAATAGCACCTAAATCGTCGGTCCGCACGCTGCTGAGTGCACCCCCATAGCGGCCAAAAGGGGTGCGAATCGCGTCGCAGATGAATGCTTGGTTCATGGGTTTTCCCGAGAAAAGTGGTGAATCAAATACCGGCGACGTGCCCGGCAGCCCGTTAACAGCGCCAAATCAAAAAACGACATTCGCCTCGAAAGACGCCGTCATGTAGACATGCAAAGCCGCAAAGCCGCATTGTTGTCGCGCTCAGGGCTTTCTAAAACCAATCACCAACAGCCCCGCGCCCAGCGCCAATGCGCCTAGGCTAAGCCACTGCGGAATATTGACCGACTCTTTTTCTTGCACTTTTAGCTCAATCGGGCCGATTTTGGCGGCGGTGGTGTTTTTAGTAAAACTAAAGCCACCTGTGAGAAAGCCCGTCAAACCGATAACAATCAAAACAATGCCTATTATTTTTGTTGAATTCAAAAAAGTTCTCCTTGCGGGTGGGTAGAGATGAAAGGCATCAATAAAAGCTAACTGCGGCAACCAGGGGTTCAGTCTACAAGCAATCTTCTCCCCGTGATGTAGGACAAACTAGGACGCATAGGCGTGCTATTCTTTTGCCATGTTTACCCCTTCACAAGCCGATGTTCGCCGATTTTTTTGTTCTGTTTACGCAAAAGACCGCGCTAACCAGCCCCTGGAAGCTCTGGAAACCATAGCAAGTCAATGGCTAGCAGAGCATCCCGAACACCATGCCGACTTTGCGGATGCCGACGCTGCGCTGGCCAAAATGTACGACGTAGAAGGCGGCAAAACCAATCCCTTTTTGCATTTGTCGATGCACTTGTCCATCAGCGAACAATGTTCTATCGACCAGCCACGCGGCATCAGGCAAGCGGTTGAACTGCTGACCGCCAAGCGCGACTCGCTGCACGATGCACACCACGAAACCATGGACTGCCTGGGCCAGATGGTTTGGGAAAGCCAGCGCGCAGGTCGTCCGCCAGACGGCGCAGCCTACATCGAGTGCGTGCAGCGCAGAGCCACCCGTGACGGATTAAAGACGTAAAAAAACCGCTGGTGAAGCGGTTTTTGTCTTGAATTCACTTGGGTTACCTGAACCGGCTTTGCGGCACCGTTTTCAGTTCGCCATCCAGCGAAGACAAATAATTGGCCAGCTGTTTCAGTTCAGCGTTGGTGTACTGTTTGGCCATACCCGCCATGATGGCGTTGTTGCGGCCCACTTTCGCATTTTTTTCAACCTTGTAGGACTTGAGCGCGACCAACAGATAATCCGCGTGCTGACCTGCCAGCTTGGGGTAAGAAGGGTCGATTGGTTTGCTGAAATTAGCACCATGGCAAGACGAACAATTGGCCTTCGCAAGCAAAGCTTGTACAGCCTCGCCAGGCTCTTTTGATGGCTTTTCAGCCAATGGCTTGGCATTTGCGAGCACGCCACTGACGCTGTAGTAGGCTGCCAGGTCGGCCATGTCTTGGTCGGTCAGTGTCTCAGCAATACCGCGCATGCTGGGGTGCTTGCGCTCACCTTTTTTGTACGCATTAAGCGACGACACAATGTATTTGGCCGACTGGCCAGAGATCATCGGTACCTTATGGACCTCAGGAAAACTGGCCTGGTAGCCCTGAATGCCGTGGCAACCCACACACATTGCATTTTTGTTTTGGCCCGCTTTGGCGTCGCCTTGAATGTCCTGGGAAAAAGCATTAACCGTCACAAAAGCGACAGCGAGGACGAAAATCTTGGTTAACAACTTGTTCATTTTGCGCGCACAATTGAGTGGAAATTCAGAGTGGAAATTCAAGGTAAGCACTGCGTTCGGTATCGCTCTTGATTATATCTGTGCCAAAGGCTGACCCTACTCAGTGACCGCATATCACTCTTGCCGCTGTTTTCCATCCACTTACTGGCTCTCAAACCGATTCCAACATGAAATTTCAAGGCTCTAAAAACTACGTCGCCACACAAGACTTGATGCTTGCTGTCAATGCTGCCGCCACACTGAAAAAGCCCTTGCTGGTCAAAGGCGAGCCGGGCACGGGTAAAACCATGCTCGCCGAAGAAGTGGCTGAAGCCTTGGGGCTACGGCTGCTGCAATGGCACATCAAGTCCACCACCAAAGCGCAGCAGGGCTTGTATGAGTACGACGCCGTGTCGCGCCTGCGGGACTCGCAGCTGTCTACCATCGATGGTGGCGAGAAGGTCAAAGACATTCACAACTACATCGTCAAAGGTGTGTTGTGGCAAGCCTTCACGTCCGATACTCCCGTAGCGCTGTTGATTGATGAAATCGACAAAGCCGACATTGAATTTCCGAACGATTTGCTCCGCGAAATTGACCGCATGGAGTTTTACGTCTACGAGACGCGTGAGCTGATCAAGGCCAAACACCGCCCGCTGGTATTTATTACTTCGAACAATGAAAAAGAGCTGCCCGATGCGTTTTTGCGGCGCTGCTTTTTTCACTACATCAAGTTCCCGGATGCAGGCACCATGCGGCAAATTGTTGACGTGCACTTCCCGGGGTTGAAAAAGGAATTGCTGGCCGCTGCCATGAAAACGTTTTATGACGTGCGCAACTTGCCGGGCTTGAAAAAGAAACCTTCAACCAGCGAGTTGCTCGATTGGCTCAAACTGCTGGTGGCTGAAGACATTTCGCTCGATGCCTTGCAAAGCAAAGACGACAAAGTCAGCGTGCCGCCGCTGGTGGGCGCGCTTTTAAAAAACGAGCAGGATGTGACGCTTTTTGAAAAGCTGGTGTTTATGCAGCGCCAGAATCGATGAACACCAATAACTGCCCTTGACAAAGAAAATCATGGACTCAAAAACACTGTTAATGGACGGCCTGGCAGATGCGGTCGGCTTTGTAGGCGGCTCACTGGCCGCTTTTTGGATAGGGCGGTTGATTGGCTTTGATATCTTTGAAGCCGGTTACGGCAATTCCACCCTTGCTGGTATTGTGATGGTCGGCATTGGCGGCGGCTTGGGTCTGCAAATCGCACGCCGCATGCGCCGGGCACAACGCGCAAAACAGGCAAAAGACGCAACAGACCCAGAATTGGACAGCTGATCGTGGCTTTCGTCGAACCCGTCACTCTGGCGTCGCGTGGCGTGCGGCTTGTGCCGCTAGGCCTGGAACATGTTGAAGGCATTCAAGCGGCGGCCAGCGATGGCCAATTGTGGAAGCTTCGCGTGACATCTGTACCCGAGCCACATGAAGCGAAGACTTACATTGAGACTGCGTTGCAGACCGACAATCGCTTTGCATTTGCAGTAACTGACGCAAGCACAAGCGTGGTGTTGGGCAGCACCAGTTACCACGACATTTTGCCGGCGGTAAAACGCGTGGAGATTGGTTACACCTGGTATGCTGGTCGCTGTCATCGCACGCACGTCAACTCGACTTGCAAGCTCTTGCTGATGACGCATGCGTTTGAAACTCTGGGCTGCCATGTGGTGGGTTGGCGCACTGACAACTTCAACTTCGCATCGCAACAAGCCATTGAGCGCCTGGGCGCACAAAAAGACGGGGTTATCAGGGGCCACGCGCTTCGTCGCGACGGCACCATTCGTGACACAGTGATGTACAGCATGCGCGCTGGTGAATGGCCAGAGGCCAAAGCGCAGTTGCTGTATCAACTGGACAAACCCAGAACTTGATAGTGCTGCCATGCTGATTGATTTTTTCTATGCCCTGCGTTCTGCCAAGCTACCTGTGTCGCCTAAGGAATACCTGATGCTGCTTGAAGCCTTGCAGGCAGGCGTGGTGGGGCCGAACAGCGGGGCGGATGACGATGAAGACCCGGCCTACAAAATCGACGATTTCTATTATTTGAGCCGCACGATTTTGGTCAAAGACGAAAAGCACTACGACAAGTTTGACCGTGCCTTTGCCGCGTACTTTAAAGGTGTGGAGATGGTGGCTGACTTCACCAAGGACATTCCACTCGAATGGTTGCGTAAAAACCTTGAGCTTGAACTGAGCCCCGAGGACAAGGCGAAGATTGAAAAGATGGGCTGGGACGAGCTGATGGAGACGCTTAAAAAGCGTTTTGAAGAGCAAAAAGAACGTCACGAGGGCGGCAGCAAATGGATTGGCACGGGCGGTACGTCGCCTTTTGGTGCCAACGGTTACAACCCCCAAGGCATTCGCATTGGGCAAGAAAAAAGCCGCAACAAAAGCGCCATCAAAGTGTGGGACCAGCGCGCCTACAAAGACTACGACGACACGCAAGAACTCGGCACCCGCAACATCAAAGTCGCGCTGCGCCGCCTGCGCAAGTTTGCCCGGCTCGGCAATGTTGAAGAGCTGGACTTGCCCGACACTATCCATTCGACCGCAGCCAACGCCGGCTGGCTGGACATCAAGATGATCCCCGAGCGGCACAACAATGTGAAGGTGCTGCTGCTGATGGACGTGGGCGGCACGATGGACGAGCACATTGGCCGGGTCGAAGAAATGTTTTCAGCGGTTAAAACTGAGTTCAAACACTTGGAGTTTTACTATTTTCACAACTGCGTGTACGACTTCATGTGGAAGAACAACCGCCGCCGCTTCAGTGAAAAGTTTGCCACCTGGGACATCATTCGCAAGTACAACAAAGACTACAAACTGATCTTTGTCGGGGACGCGACCATGAGCCCGTACGAGATTTTGCAGCCTGGCGGCAGCGTGGAGTACAACAACGAAGAAGCGGGAGCGGAGTGGATGCAGCGGTTGACCAACGCTTTCCCCAAATTCGCCTGGATCAACCCAGAGCCGCAAGGCGTGTGGCAATACCGTCAGTCGATCAGCGTCATTCAGCAGCTCGTTAACCAGCGCATGTACCCGCTGACGATTAAAGGCCTTGAAGAAGCCATGCGGCTGCTGTCAAAATAGCGCAGCCGTCTGACAGGCAGGGTCAACCTGGGACTGTAGACTTTTATGGTGAATAAATGTCTTCAAAGAGGCCGCGCTTGCCTGGCGCTGCTTGGGTCTGCCCTGACGATGGTTTTGTGCCAGGTTCTGGTCGCCGTTTTTTCTTCCTCTGCCGCCGTTGCGCAACTGACGCAACCTGACGCTACCGCCTTCAATTTCGTCGTACGTGCACCCGAACCCGTCAAAGCCTTGCTCGAGCAACACCTTGAGCTGCAGCGCTACCGCGCGGTGACTGATCTGGACGATGCCGAGCTGTCGCGCCTGGTGGTGCTGGCCGAACGAAATGCTCGCGGCTTACTGGGCACCTTGGGTTACTTTAATCCTGAGCTTTCCATCCAGCGCGAACAATTAACCGGCCAAAAACCCGCCATTGTTGTGACGGTTGAACCTGGGGAACCCGCACGTTCCCGCACCGTTGCCATTGACTTTACGGGCGATATTGAATCGTCGCTCGATGAGGATGCGATCGCCCAACGCCAGGCCATACAGCGCGATTGGGCATTGGTGCCTGGTCAGCGCTTCACGCAAGATGCCTGGGACAACGCCAAAGCGCAGGCGCTAAGGCAACTGCTCGCCCGCCGCTACCCCAGCGGCGTGCTGGCCAGCAGTTTGGCGGACATTGACGCACTTAATAACGCCGCCTATTTGTCCTTAAATTTTGACTCCGGACCCCTTTATCGCTTGGGGCCCGCCAAAGTCACGGGTATAGACCGCTATGACCCTGTACTGGTGCCGCGCTTGGCCCGACTGAACGGTGGAGATGTCTATGACCAAAAAAAGTTGGCTGATGCGCAATTGCGGCTGGTCTCCAGCGGGTATTTTGATGCGGCCACCATTTTTATAGACCCCGAAGGCGACCCTGGCAGCGGCCCCGCTGCCGTGCCCGTTCAAATTCAAGTACGGGAGGCGAAATTGCAAAAAATCATTTTGGGACTGGGTGCCAGCACTGACAACGGCCCACGCGCTTCGCTTGAATACACCCACCAGCGCGTGCCCGGCCTGGGCTGGCGCGCCGCCACCAAATTGCAGCTGGACCGCAAGTCACCGTTTGGCCAAACAGAATGGACATCGATACCCAATATCGACAATTGGCGCTGGGTAGCACTGGCAAGGTTAGAGCGCACGCAAGACGAAAAACTCATCACACAGGCAGAGCGCTTGCGATGGGGCCGTGCCCAGAATGGCGACACCATAGACCGTCATATTTACATGCAGTACGACCGTGCCCGGGTGCAAGCAGTGGGTATCAACACGTTACAAAGCGTTGATACGGGGGACGGCTCAGCGCTCAGCGCCAACTATGTGTGGACGGGCCGCTACTTTGACAGTCTGCCTTTTCCGGGCAAAGGCTATGGCTTGGGCTTTGAGTTGGGTGCCGGCCTGACGCTGAGCGACAAGCGCCAACCGTTTGCCCGCGCCGTCGCGAAGTGGGCGGGCATTTACCCGCTGGCAGAACTTGGCGGACGTGGCGGCCGTATCGCCGCGCGGGCAGAAGCAGGCGCAGTGATCGCAGCCGACAGCGCCCGCATACCCAGCGGTCAGCTGTTCAGGACCGGTGGCGACAGCAGCGTACGCGGCTATGGTTACCGCGACATTGGCATTGCGCTAGCAAGCACCACGGGTGGCCCTGCCAACGTGGTGGGGCCGGGCAGATATCTGTCTGTGGGCAGCGTCGAATGGCAACGCCCCATACTTCAGGATGGCCGACCATCGGCCTGGGAACACACGATTTTTATAGATGCCGGTGCAGTGGCCGACAACCCCAAAGACCTCAAACCATCAGTTGGCATAGGCACGGGCCTGCGCTGGAAGAGCCCGATTGGCCCGCTGCAAATTGACCTGGCGTACGGGGCCAAAGTCAAGCGTTTGCGGCTGCATTTCAACGTGGGATTTGTGTTTTGATGGCAGGGGGAACAGAGCCGAAAAACCGCGCTGCGGCAACACGGCCCGCCTGGATAGGGGTGAAAGTTCTGGCCAAAACGATGCTGGCCTTGCTGCTGCTGACGGTCTTGACTGTGGGCAGCTTGTGGTGGTGGGCAGGCACAGACGGCTCCTTGTCAACCGCTTTGCGCTGGACTGCAAGCCACCAGCCATTGGCTTATTCAGAGGCCAAGGGTTCGCTGCGCCGCGGTGGCCAGATCAAAGCGCTGGTGTGGCGGCAAGACGGCATCACGGTTGAAGCAGACAACGTGACTTTTGAATGGCAACCCTGGGCCCTGCTGCAGCGCATGCTGCAAATCAACCGCCTGTCTGCCAGCAGCCTACGGGTTATCGACTTGCGACCACCCAGCCCTGTACCCTCGTTACCGCCAAATGCACTTGGCCTGCCCCTGGACATTGCCTTGAGAGACTTCTCAATTACCCAATTGCAATGGATGGGCACACCCGCCGTGAGCTTGCAGGCCGCGCAGTTGACTGCAAGCTACGCCTATACCGGCCAGCAACACCAGCTGCAATTAAAAAGCGTGCAGTTTGCCAGCGGCCGCTACCAAGGCAAGGCCACACTGGGCGCGGCTCAGCCGTTGGTATTGGATGCCGTTTTTTCAGGCACCGTCAACACACCCGTGCCCGGCACAACAAGCACCCTGCCCCTTACGTTTGATGCGTCCGTCAAGGGGCCCGTGACGGACCTGGCCGCCAATGCACAACTGCGCCTGCTGCAGTCGTTGAACCCTGGCGCGGCGACAGCGCAGCAAGCCACCGCCACCGCGCAAATCATGCCGTGGGCAGACCAGCCGGTGCGCAAGGCCGACGCTACCTTTCGCAATCTGAATCTTGGGGCACTTTGGCCCCAGGCACCACAAACCCAACTGACAGGTAGCGCCAGCGTCAAACCTGAGAAAGCCAGCGCAACCCTCAGCACAACGCCAGCGCCGAATATCAAGACCAGCGATGTCTGGCTTTGGCAAACGCAAATGACCAACGCTGTGGCTGGCCCTTGGGACAAGCAGCGTTTACCCGTTGACACACTGCAAGCTCAGGGCGAATGGCGCGGCGGTGTGGCTGCAGTGCATCATTTAAAAGCCCGTATCGGCGGCGGTGACGTGCTGGCCGATGGGCGCTGGGCCAACACTGCCGGACAGAACTGGACCGCTGAGGCAACGCTGCAACGCGTCAACCCTGCCGCGCTGCACTCGCAGCTGGCCAGTCTGCCGCTGAGCGGGCAAGTTACCGTACGTAGCATGGCTACCCAGTCAGGCGAATCGATTGGTTTTGAGACAAAGCTGGCGTCTGCTGCGGCCGAAGTTAACACGAAAGTAGCTGAAAAAGCCGTAAATAATGCAGTCAACCCAATGCAGCTGCGCGCTATTGCCGCTACTGGCAACTGGACAGGTGGGCAAAACAAGCTCGTCTTGTCGGCCCTGCACTTACGCACAGACGATGCTGACCTTTCGGGCTCGCTGGATGCACAACTGCCAACCCGTGGCGGCAAGGCCAATCTGCTGTTGACTGCACCCGGGCTACAGGCAAAGGTGCTAGGTGAGCTGAGCCCCACCGCGGGTGCCGGTGCACTTTCTGTAACGGCAAACGACGCATCGCAGGCCTTGCGTTGGCTGCAGCGGTTGCCCAGTATGCCGGGCGGGCTGCTTGCAATTGCTGGCGCAGGCCGTGCGAGCCTGATGCTGAACTGGCAAGGCGGCTGGCAAGACCCGGCTGTGCAGGCCAGGCTGAATGCGCCCTTGTTCGACATTACAACAATGAACAAGGCAAGCCGTGCAACGGTAAATACTACAGAAACGCCAGCCAATACAGCACCGCTGGCAAACCCAAACATTCTCAAATTTCGTAATGTTCAAGCCACGCATAATGGCAAGCTCAGCCAGGCACAAACCGCCCTGCAAGGCCAGCTTGAAGCCGAAGGCCGCCGCTACGCACTGCAACTGTCAGCCGACGGCGGGCGCATAGGCGCTGCCAACCCCAAAGACTTCAGCAGCCTGGCGGCGTCTAGCTGGCAGGCTGTTGTCAAGCCGTTCAGCGCAACCGTCGAGGACCCCGCGCAAGTTTCTGGCGCATGGCGTCTGACCACGCTTCAAAACGTCGCCTTGCGCTGGGATGCTTCGGCAACTGGCGGCGCGAAGGCCAGCATGACGGTGGGCGCGGGTGACCTATTGTTGACAGCGCCAACACGGGCAGCCAACCCCATGCCCGCTGCGCGCGTGCAATGGCAGCCGGTGACGTGGCGCGGTGGCGAGCTGACTACCAGCGGCAAAATTACCGGCTTACCGATGGCGTGGGCCGAGCTGTTTGCCAGCCCTCAATTGGCCGGGGCTGCTTTAAGTGGTGATCTGGTTTTTGACGGCGCCTGGGACGCACAACTGAGCGACACCTTGCGGGTCAAGGCCAGTTTGGTGCGCAGCAGTGGCGACATCACTCTGCAAGGCGAGGCGGCTGACAGCCGCAGCACCAAGTTTGCCGCAGGCGTCAGGCAAGCCAGCCTGACGCTTGAAACCAGGCCGGGTGACAAAGACAACCAGCTGTCGCTGGCACTGCGATGGGACAGCGAACGCGCGGGCACGGCTGACGCATTGGTCAGCACGCGGCTGGTCAAGTCAACTGAAGGCGTCTGGGCCTGGGCGGCTGATGCACCGCTGCGCGGCCAGCTGCGCGCGCAGTTGCCGCGCATAGGTGTGTGGTCGGTGCTGGCACCGCCCGGCTGGCGTTTGCGCGGTACGCTGGCCGCTGACGTGGTTATCAGCGGCACGTGGGCAGTGCCGCTGTTTGCTGGCAACATTGAAGCCAATGACCTGGCCTTGCGCTCAGTGGTTGACGGCATAGAGCTTGGCAACGGTAGATTGCGGGCGCAGCTTGATGCCGCGCAGGGTACGCGCATGAAGATCAACGAGTTTTATCTGCAGGGCATCGGCAGCCTGGATAAAAAAACACCTGGCGGAAGCTTGACCGCACAAGGACAAGCCGCATGGGTTGACGGCCAGCCACAGGTACTGATTAACGCCAAACTCGACAAACTGCGCACCAGCGTTCGTTCTGACCGACAAATCACCCTATCAGGCGACTTGTTGGCGAGGCTCGATGGCGCATTGGCGCAACTGACGGGCAAGCTACAGGTCGACCAGGCGCTCATCCTGTTGCCAGACGAAAGTACGCCGCAACTCGGCGACGATGTGGTCGTTCGTGCTGTCCCCGGGCCAAGTGAGTCACGTCGTGCCATCGGCGGTCAGGAGCCAGTCGCAGCGGCCAGCCCACCCAAGCCTGGCGACCCAAAAAGGAACCTCAAAATAGCGGTGCAAATTGACCTGGGCCAGGACTTTCGGGTGCAAGGCAAAGGCCTGGACACACGGCTGGCCGGACTGCTGACGCTAACGGGTGACTCCCCTGTCGTGGCGGGGCAACCGATTTTTACACCGCGCCTGGTGGGTACGGTCAATGCGGTCGGTGGCCAATACCGCGCCTACGGGCAGCGGCTAGACGTTGAGCAAGGCACACTGCGGTTTACCGGGTTGCTCGACAACCCCATTTTGAATATTCTGGCCATTCGCCCCACCACATCACGCGCCGATCAACGGGTGGGCGTGCAAATCCAGGGCAACGTACTGCAACCGCGCATACGCCTTTACGCTGAACCGGACCTGCCAGATGCTGAAAAACTGTCGTGGCTGGTATTGGGTCGCCCATCGGCTACCGGCGGCGCTGAGGCCGCACTGCTACAGCAAGCCGCTCTGGCACTGCTGGGCAGTAAAAACAACGCATCTGGCGGCATGTCGGGTGGGCTGGCCGCCGCCATCGGGCTGGACGAGTTGTCTTATCGCGGGTCGGCCAGCAATGCCGACGGCACTACCCGCGAAGGTGCCATTACGCTGGGCAAACGCTTTTCACGCAACTTTTACGCCGCCTACGAACGCAGCGTGTCAGGTGCAGTGGGCACCTTGTTTGTGTTTTTTGATGTGTCACAGCGGGTTACCCTGCGCGGGCAGGCTGGGGAGCAAAGCGCAGTCGATTTGATATACACGTTTTCGTTTGATGGCAAGCGATAGACAGAATCCTGGACTGGCCTAAGCGCCCGACGGCCAGCGCACAACCCACCGAATACAATGCCCAAGTAAACCACCATGCCGCCATAGTTCAATGGATAGAACGAGTGCCTCCTAAGCGCTAGATACAGGTTCGATTCCTGTTGGTGGTACCAATCATTTGCTATGCTTTAAATAGCAACTCGTGTATATAAAATTAGGGCCACGGATCAATTACATGCACAAAGGAGGCAAAAATGCACCTTTTGATGTAAAAAAGCCCGGTTGCGTGTGCTAACCGGGCTTTTGGGACTTGCCGCTGCTGCGGAATCGCCAAGGTTATTTACTTCATGCCGTACTTGGCTTTGGCGTCGGCCTGGCAAGTGTCTTTAGGCGCACCAGCCAGTATGTCGCAACGCTCGTTGGCTGCCTTGTACATGGCTTGCTTTTCGTCTGTAGCCGCATCCTTTTTCACATCAGCCATCTTGTCTGACCTGGACTTGTTGGTGTCCATCGACACCTTGGCGATTTTGGCGTCGTCCTTGGCTTTGGTGAAAGCCACTTTTGCGTCTTTGACACAAACATCTTTGGCGTTACCCGCTAGGTCGTCGCACTTTTCTTTGGCGGTGTCGTACATGGCGTTGGCCTTGGCCATGCCGACCTTTTCAGTGTTGCGGGCGGTGGGTTTGTAGGCGGCTTCAGCTTCAGCCAGAGCGACTTTGTCAATGCCTTTGGCTTCCGACATGCAGATGTCTTTGGCGTTGGCTTTGAGGCTGCCGCATTTGTCTTTGGATGCCTTGTAGTCGCTTGAAATACGGTCTTTTTCAGCTTTGTATTCAACCTTGGTGGTGGCCATGGCGCTACCTGCAAAGGTGCATGACATGGCAAGGGTGAGCATAAGGAGTTTATTTTTCATGGTGTTCTTTCATAAATAGGGGTTAGAGGGTATTGAACGGCTTAATAGCGCTCAAAGAAATTGGTGGGGTTTTTGGCGTGCCAGTCGCTGACCTGCTTTTCAGCTTCGTCATGGGTGATGCCGTGGCGCTCTTTGATCTTGCCCAGCAGTTGCTCGCGTTTGCCTGCAATCACGTCAAGGTCGTCGTTCGTCAACTTGCCCCATTGCTCCTGGACCTTGCCTTTGAATTGCATCCAGTTACCGTCAACGGTGTCTTTGTTCATGGTGTCGTCCTCAAAAAATACTGATGAAACTGCCTCTGTTAGAAGCAGAGACAAGCGCACCACAGTTTGAGATTGAGACACCGCTGCGCATGGTAGGCGCGCGCAGATCTTCAGCGTAGGTGCAGGTCTACTGCTTACTTTGTGCGCAGGGTGCGGCTTAGCAGCGCTACAGGCAGCAAGCCGACCAGCACCAGCGCCAGTGCTGGCAGGGCGGCCTCGCCCAGCCGCTCGTCGCGCGCCAGCTGGTAAGCCACGACGGCCAAGGTGTCGCTGTTGAAGGGCCGCAGCACCAGGGTGGCGGGCAGCTCTTTCATGACATCAACAAACACCAGCAGCGCGGCCACCGCCACTGACTTTTTAAGCAGCGGCCAGTGCACCCGGCGCAGCAAAGCCAGCCCGGTGCTGCCCAACATGCGCGCACTGTCGTCCAGACTGGCCGGGATCCGGGTGTAACCGCTTTGCAGCGACTGCAGCGCCACCGCGCTGAACCTGACCATGTAGGCCCATACAATGCCGAGCACGGTGGCCGTCACCCAGTACCCGGCCTTGAGTTCAGGCACTGCGGTTTGCAGCCAGCCGACAGGCGTTAAAAGCCCCACCACAATCACGGCGCCGGGCACGGCGTAGCCCAGGCTGGCCAATTGCGCTGCCCAGCGGGTAAGGGGCGAGGGTTTGCTGCGAAGTGAATACGCCAAGCCAGTGGCCAATGCGGTGGCCAGCGCCGCGCTTAAACCTGCAAGCCAGACGCTGTTCACGGCCCAACCGCCAAATTGCGTCCACGGCAGGGTGCCCCAACTCTGCACCAGTGGGCGAAACATGAACAGCACCGGCAGCACAAAACCAACAGCAATCGGCAAAGCGCACACCAGCCAGGCTGCGGCAGCGCGCTTGCCGTGCAGCCGGGTAGGCAGTGCATCTGCCGCACCCGCGGCACCGGCTTTGCTGCTGACAAAACGCATGCGTTTTTGTGCGGTGTGTTCAATTTTTAAAAGAACCCCCACCACGACCAATAGCAGGGTAGCCAGCTGGGCGGCGGCAACGCGGTTGTCCATGGCCAGCCAGGCTTTGTAGATGCCAGCGGTGAAAGTTTGTATGCCGAAATAGCTGGCCACGCCGAAGTCGGCCAGCGTTTCCATCAGCGCCAGTGCCACACCGGCTGCTACCGCCGGGCGAGCCAGCGGCAGGGCAACCTGCCTAATGCGGCGGACAAGGGGCGCACCGAGCAAGCGGGCGGCTTCCATCATGTGCACTGCGCGTTCGGCCAGGGCGGTGCGTGCTAGCAAATACACATACGGGTAGAGCGCCGCTGTAAACACGAGTACCGCACCGCCCAAGCTGCGCACATCGGGCAGCAAGCGGCCCTGCCAGCCAAATGTGGCGCGCAGCCAGTTTTGCAGCGGGCCCGCGTATTGCAGAAAGTCTGTGTAGGCATAAGCCACCACATAAGCAGGCATGGCCAGCGGCAACAGCAGCGCCCATTCAAACACCCGCCGCCCCGGAAACTCAAACAGCGTCACGGCGCAGGCAGTCGTCATGCCCACCACGGCCACACCCAGCGCCACCGACAAGCACAGCAGCAGCGACGTGAGCGCATAGTCGGGCAACACGGTTTGCGCCATTTCGCTGAGCAAGCTACTGGCAACGCTGTTGTGTTGCAACCATGACACGGCCACGCTGAGCACCGGTAGCATGAGCGCAACGACCGCTACCAGCAACAGCAGGGACAAAAATGAAAATCTACGCATCACTAGCACGCTGATACCTAATCAAATTACATCAAAAAAAGTTGAATTAAAAGCTGAACAAGAAGCTGAGCAGAAAGCTAAATGAGAATTCAAATGAGAATTCAAATGAGAATTGTAAGCATCTACAATAATTATTATGTTTTTGCAAATTTCAGACCTGGTGGTGAATTACGCGGGCCGGCCTGAGCCAGCCGTCAACGGTGTGTCTTTTAGCCTGCAGGCAGGCGAAATTGGTGTGCTGATTGGCTCGTCTGGGTGCGGTAAAACCACGCTTTTGCGGGCCGTAGCCGGGCTAGAGACTGCAAGCAGCGGCAGCGTCGTGCTGGGCCCACAGCTCATCAGCAGTGCAGCGGTGCATGTCCCCGCCGAACAGCGTCACCTGGGTATGGTGTTTCAAGACTATGCCCTGTTCCCGCATCTGGATGTGACGCGCAACGTGGCTTTTGGCATCGCCCACCTGCCATCCAGACAGCGCGCGCACCGCGTAGCCGAGGTGCTGGAGCTGGTGGGTATGCCCACTGTTGGCAAGCGATACCCGCATGAACTGTCAGGTGGCCAGCAGCAACGCGTTGCCCTGGCAAGGGCTTTGGCACCCAGCCCGCGCTTGTTGTTGCTCGATGAGCCGTTTTCTAATTTGGATGTGGACCTGCGTGAGCGTTTAGCCCATGAGGTACGCGGCATACTGAAAACGGCCGGCGCTACCGCATTGTTTGTGACGCATGACCAGCTCGAGGCCTTTGCTATTGGCGACAAAATTGGCGTGATGGAGCGCGGAAAGCTGCACCAGTGGGACGACGCGTATGCGCTGTACCACCGCCCTGCCACGCGTTTTGTCGCAGACTTTATTGGTCATGGTGTGTTTGCACCAGCACACATTGAGCAGCGCGCCAATGGCGTGGTGGTCAGCACCGCGCTGGGAGATTTAACAGATTTGCAAGAATGCCCCGTGCCCAGCGCGTATCCGGGCGGGCTGTGTGATGTGCTCTTGCGCGCCGATGACATCGTGCATGACGATAAAGCAGCGGTTAAAGCACAAATTGTGCGCAAGGCGTTTCGCGGTTCGGAATTTTTATACACGCTGAGACTCGCGACCGGCGAAGCTTTAGTGGCACACGTACCGTCTCACCACGACCACGCCCTGGGTGAGTGGATTGGCATACGCGCCGAGGTTGATCATGTGGTGACTTTTCCTAGACTGGATATGGCGTAAAGCCACATCGCAAACCTGCGCAATGAAGGTATCGCCCAGAATCTTGGTTAGCCTTGGCTAATCTTGGCTAATCTTGGCTAATCTTGGCTGATCTTGGCTGATCTTGGCTGACCGTGGTTAAACGCGTAAATCAATGACCGCCTGCTGCAGCGCCAACGCCCAAGCTCGCCTATCGCGCCCCGCAGCAAGTTGTGGCGCGCCAAAGTGAATAACCACGGCGATATGGGGTGTTGTCAACGTGCGCCAAACCGACTGGGCCAAAGTATCGTCCCCCACATAGCAAGGTGCGGTGCTGCGCTGACCCGTCGTGATGTCTATAAATTGCAATGCCACCGGCTGAACAGGCGCATCAGCGGCAATCGCAGCCTGAACCAGATTGGCATGAAATTTAAGCAAGCCTGTGCCGTCAGTTGTCGTGCCTTCAGGGAAAACGGCCAACACATCGCCCGCTTGCAAGCTCTGCGTCATGTGGTTGACAACTCGCATGGCGTCCCGGCGGGATTCACGCTCGATAAACAGGGTGCCGATACCGCTGGCCAGCACGCCAATAAAGGGCCATTTTTGTATATCGGCTTTGGATACAAAACGGCAAAACCGCGCGGCATGCAAGGCAGTGATGTCCAGCCACGACATGTGGTTGGCCACCAACAGCAATGGGCCATTAAGTGCAGGGTTGCCCTTGACAATTAATTTGATGCCTAAGCAACCCAACATGGCCCGTGACCAAACCTGAGTGCGCAGCTGACGCTGCTCGGCATTTAACTGTGGAAAGACCAGCAAAATCGTCAAAAACCCGCGCAAGATGTGCAGCAGCGCCCGCGAGAGTTTAAAGAGTGCTGCCAGCGTCGTCAAGTCGCAAAATCCGAGTTAAGGGTCAGCATTAAATCACGGCATCAAAAGCCACCTGCCCCCCAACCAACGTATAGCGTACGCGGCCGGGCAGGTGATAACTTGAAAATGGCGTGTGCTTGCCCTGGCTGCGCAGTGCTGATGGCTCAGGCGTCCATTGGGCGGATGGGTCAAATATACATACATCGGCCACGCCACCTTTGACCAATTGGCCAATGCCTGACGCCTGCGTACCTGGTAGTGCACCCAGCACGCGCGCTGGCGCACTGGTCAGCACCTCGATGGCGCGCATCAAGCTGTTGCTGCCGGGGTTGCCTTGATTTTGAACAGCAACACCGGCCAGGGTTTGATCTTGAGCCCATTTCAACGCCAGCGACAGCAGCAGTTCAAGCCCCGTCGCACCGGGCTCGGCCTCAGCAAACGGCAACGTTTTGGCGTCTTCGTCGACCGGCGTGTGATCGGACACCAGCGCGTCAATCGTGCCGTCCAGCAGGCCGTTGCGCAGCGCGTCACGGTCACGCTGTTGGCGCAGCGGTGGGTCTAGCCGCATGCGGCTGTCAAAGTAGCCAATGTCGGTGTCGGTCAGGTGCAGACTGTTGATGCTGACATCACACGTCACGTTCAAACATTCTTCTTTGGCACGGGCTACCAGCGCCACACCCGCCGCGCTGCTGATGCGGCAAATGTGAACCCGCACACCGGTGATGCGGGTCAATTCAAAAATAGTGTGCAGTGCTACGGTTTCAGCCGCAGCGGGCACACCGCTCAAGCCAAGCCGCGTGGCCAGAGCACCACTGGCAGCAACGCCCTTGCCCAGGTAAAGCTCCTGCGGACGCAACCAGACGCTGTAGCCAAACGTAGCAGCATATTGCATGGCACGCATCAATACCTGGGTATTGGCCAGCGGTACTTCTGCCTGGCCAAAGCCCACGCAACCGGATTCGGTGAGTTCGACCATTTCAGTCAATGCCTCGCCCTTGAGGCCGCGCGTTAACGCACCCAACGGAAAAACCCGCGACCGATGCTGCTTTTCAGCCCGAAACTTGAGCATTTCAACCAAACCCGGCTCGTCCAGCACAGGATCTGTGTCCGGCGGGCACACCAGGCTGCTAATACCGCCAGCCACCGCAGCTGCCAGCTCGCTTTCCAGCATGCCTTCATGCTCATGGCCTGGCTCACGCAAGCGGGCTGACAAATCAATCAGGCCAGGCGTGACGATACAACCGGTAGCATCAATAACCCTTTGCGCTACAAAATCAGAAGCTGTCGAGCCAATAGATACAAGGACACCGCCTGATATTGCCACATCGACTAAAGCGTCAAGCTTAGAAGCCGGGTCTATCACGCGGCCGTTTTTAATCAAAATTTTCATTTATTCAATCCGCCGCAACAAGCCGCCAAATGTGTGTAAAGCGAGGGTTCACGCAAGCAAGGGCCCCCTCGGGGGGCAGCGAGCTACACGAAGTAAGGAGCGTGGGGGTCATACACTCCCGGCCACAATGCTCATCACGGCCATGCGTACGGCAATGCCAAAGGTCACCTGCGGCAGGATGACACTTTGTGCACCGTCAACCACGGCAGAGTCGATTTCGACGCCCCGGTTGATCGGGCCAGGGTGCATGACGATGGCATCGGGTTTGGCCAGTTTTAGTTTTTCGGGGGTCAAGCCAAAACTTTTAAAGAATTCTTGACTTGAGGGCAACAAAGCGCCGGACATGCGCTCGTTTTGAAGCCGAAGCATGATGATGACATCGGCATCTTTGATGCCTTCTTCTAGCGTGTTGCACACCCTTACCCCCATTTGCGCCATATCGCCGGGTACCAGGGTCTTGGGGCCAACCACGCGTACTTCGGGGCAGCCCAGTGTGGTCAGTGCGTGTATATCAGAGC
Organism: Polaromonas sp.; assembly: GCA_031424935.1. Taxonomy (GTDB): domain Bacteria; phylum Pseudomonadota; class Gammaproteobacteria; order Burkholderiales; family Burkholderiaceae_C; genus Polaromonas. The sequence goes on along the minus strand of JANPIK010000076.1, from coordinate 54,889 downwards.
GCGCCACACGCGAATGCAGCACGTCGCCCACAATGGCAACCGTCAGGTTGGTAAAGTCTTTTTTGTAGTGGCGGATGGTGTACATGTCCAGCAGCCCCTGAGTGGGGTGGGCGTGGCGGCCGTCGCCAGCATTGATCACATGGACATGGGGCGCAACATGCTGGGCGATCAAATAAGGCGCGCCAGATTCGCTGTGGCGCACGACAAAAATGTCGGCGGCCATGGCGCTGAGATTGGCAATGGTGTCCAGCAGCGACTCGCCCTTGGTCGCTGACGAGCGGGCAATGTCCAGCGTCATCACATCGGCTGAAAGGCGCGTTGCGGCAATGTCAAAGGTGGTGCGGGTGCGGGTGGAGTTTTCAAAAAACAGGTTAAAAACGCTTTTGCCGCGAAGCAACGGTACTTTTTTCACCTCGCGGTCGCTGACCGAAACAAAGTTGGCAGCGGTGTCAAGGATATGCGTCAAAGTGGCTTTGGGCAGGCCTTCGGTAGACAGCAAATGGATCAGCTCACCATTTTTGTTGAGCTGCGGGTTTCGCTTGTACAGCACGTTGAGTACCTCCTTAGCAGTCTTGCACTTCAAAACTGAAACTGCCGTCGGCAAGCTGAGCCAGCGCCAGGCTTTGCGACGCTGGCAGCGCCACGCGCGCAACCGCCAGGTCGGGTTGCACAGGCAATTCGCGTCCGCCCCTATCTACCAAGACCACCAGCTTGACACTGGCCGGGCGTCCATAGTCAAACAGTTCATTGATTACCGCGCGTAGCGTTCGACCGGTATAAAGCACATCGTCGACCACCACCAAATGGGCGTTGTTAACGTCAAAAGGCAGCACCGTTTGGCTGGTCGAAGCCATGCCGCGCTTGGCAAAATCATCACGATGCATGCTTGAAGACAAAGTACCAATCTTGCCGTCCAGCTTCAGGTCATGCTGCAAGCGCTCTGCCAGCCAGACACCCCCAGACGCTACGCCGACCAATTGAGGCGCCTTGGCATAGCTGGTCAGTAGATGCTGCAATGCGGTCAGCAACTCGCCATACAGTGCCTCGGCATCCAGGCTCAAGCTACTCATCAGGAAGGCTCCTTAAAAACTGCTCAAGAATAATGCAGGCCGATGCGGCGTCTGCATCTTTGGCACCCAACGACAGCGCCTCGGTGGTGCTGTAGCGCTCGTCAACTTCAAACACGGGCAGCGCAAACCTAGCCCTTAACTGACGGGCAAATTTTTGAGCGCGAGCGGTGTTTTCGTGGGCTGCGCCATCGGGGTGAAACGGAATACCCAACACAAGTGCGTCGGGCTGCCAGTCTTGCAAGCATCTAGCAACTTCGCCCAAGCGTTTCTCGTTATTGGCAATGATCGTCGGCTGCGGGCTGGCAGTGCGGGTCAGCCGGTTACCCGTTGCCACGCCGGTGCGCTTAACGCCAAAGTCAAAAGCCAAAAAAGTTTGCAGGCCAGCGGCCAAAGATGGCGCAGCCACCGTGCTCATGAATGCCCTGCAACGGGCGACAGCATCCAGGCCTCTAAGCCCAACAACATCAGGGCCTTGGCGTAGCGTTGCTCTACCGGCGTGTCAAAAATTACCGCAGGGTCAGCAGCAACTGTCAGCCAGCTGTTGTCTGAAATTTCAGATTCAAGCTGACCTTGACCCCAGGACGAGTAGCCCAGCGACACAAACACCTTGCGAGGGCCGTAGCCGGTAGACAACGCTTCCAATACGTCTTTTGAAGTCGTCATCTCCAACCCGCCAGGTATGGTCATGGTCGACGCGTACACCGTTTCGTTGCCGGGCATCACGGATTCGTGCAGAACAAAGCCACGTTCGGTTTGCACGGGCCCGCCTTGAAACACCGGAGCCAGCGTCAAATCTTCACGGTGCAGCGGCAACTCAACCTTATCAAACAATTTTTTCAGATTGATGTCGCTCGGTTTATTGATGACCAAGCCTAACGCGCCTCGCTCGGAATGCTCACACATGTAAATGACGCTTTTAGAGAACATCTCGTCCTCCAAACCCGGCATGGCGATCAAAAAATGGTGCGTAAAGTTGATCGAATGTGATTCCGTGCTCATCGTTTGATTTTACGCGACTGCAGGCTTTATCTGTAGGTCGCGCCAGCAACCCGGCGAATTCGGTACCATGCCAGCCATGCAAAAAAAATATTTTGTAGGCCTGATGTGGTTTCGACGTGATTTGCGGGCTTTTGACAATGCTGCGCTGCACCACGCCCTTAAAACATGCAGCCAGGTGCATTGCGTTTTTGTGTATGACCGCGACATTTTGGAAAGTCTTCCCAAGCAAGACAGACGCGTTGAGTTCATTTGGGAGGCAGTTCGTGAATTGAACGAAAAATTGACACTGTTGGCACTTCAGAACAACATCCAGGGCGCAGGGCTGATCGTGCAACATGCCATAGCCAGCGACACCCTACCGGAGCTAAGCCGGCAATTGGCAGCTAACGCGGTTTTTACCAACCACGACGATGAACCGCAAGCGCAAGCCAGAGATGCCAAAGTGCAAGCGCTCCTGGAGGCACAAGGCACCGCGTTTCACACCTTCAAAGATCATGTCATCTTTGAACGGACGGAGGTGCTGACGATGGCAGGCAAGCCATACAGCGTATTTACACCGTACAAAAATGCATGGCTTAAAAAAGTTGACGCCTATTATTTGAAGTCCTACCCGGTTGACACTTATGCAGACGCACTGGCAACATTGCCAACACCGTACCAAACCACCCCACCGAGTTTGCAGGCCATTGGCTTTGAAAAAACCAACCTGCAGAGCTTAAAAATACCGCTGGGCGCGACCGGCGGTGCGTTGTTGTTTGAAGAGTTTTTAAGCCGCATGGGCGAATACAGCCAGACGCGCAACTTCCCTGCCGTCAAAGGGCCCAGCTACCTTGGGGTACACCTGCGCTTTGGCACAGTCTCGATTCGGCAACTCGCAAAAGCTGCGCTTGACCAGCAAAGCGCGGGCAGTGAAGGCGCTACAGTATGGCTCAGCGAACTGATCTGGCGTGATTTTTATGCACAAATCCTGGCAAACTTTCCGCATGCGGTGCACGGCGCCTTCAAGGCCGAGTACGACCAAATCCAATGGGAACAAGGAAGCGACGCCCAAGCCTTGTTTACCGCGTGGTGCGAGGGACGCACCGGTTACCCCCTGGTCGATGCGGCCATGGCGCAGATCAACCAGACCGGCTACATGCATAACCGCTTGAGAATGGTGGTCGCCAGCTTTTTAACCAAGGACCTGGGGCTGGACTGGCGCTGGGGCGAGCGCTACTTTGCGGAAAAGCTCAATGATTTTGACCAATCGGCCAACAACGGAGGCTGGCAGTGGGCAGCCAGCAGCGGTTGCGATGCGCAGCCGTACTTCAGGATCTTCAACCCAACCAGTCAAAGCGAAAAATTTGACGCGGGCGGTAAATTCATTCGCAAATACCTGCCCCAGCTGGTCAAGCTGTCGGACAAAACGGTTCATGCACCCTGGCTCGCAGCACCTCTGGAACTGATGGCTGCTGGTGTAGAGCTGGGAAAGACTTACCCTTACCCCGTGGTCAAACATGACGAAGCTCGTATCAAAACCCTGCAACGCTACGCCGTGGTTAAAAAAAGCTGATTTAAGACGGTGGGTGAATGACTGGTGCGCAATCGACCCGGTGACCAACTGCTGTGTCGATCGCCGGGTTTGCTATTTAATTTGTAGCGAAACGTCTACTTTTTACGTGGTCCACAGGCTAATTTAGCTCTCAACTGAGCAGGCAGTCGGCCCGTCATTACTGCCCATCACTTCTACCGATGATTTGAGCAACCGCAACATAGGCAGGCCAGCCTTAAACCACCGCCTCGACGCTACAGTAGTGCCGCACCAGGCTCATCAGTTCGTCTTCAGCATACGGTTTGCCCAAGTAATGGTCTACGCCAAGTTCCTTAGCGTGTTCGCGGTGCTTTTCGGCAATTCGTGAGGTGATCATCACAATTGGCAAGTCTTTTAACCTGACATCACCACGAATGTTGCGCGCCAGGTCAAACCCGTCCATGCGCGGCATTTCAATGTCAGACAGCACCACAGCTGGACGCTCGTCTTGCAAACGTTCCAAGGCCTGCAAGCCATCGGCTGCCAACACGACCCGGTAACCCTCGCGTTGCAGCAAGCGCTGTGTCACCCGGCGTACCGTGATGGAGTCGTCAACCACCATGATGAGCGGAATTTGCGGCACGGCCGCCGGCAACACCGATGTCGGGACAGCAGCGCTGCCTGCTGCCTCAAGCATGTGCGGCTCGGCATTGTCGCCACTCAAGGTACGCGCCTGGGCGCCGTAAACCGAGGCCAGTGCCACCGGGTTATAAATCAGCACCACAGCGCCTGAGGCCAATACCGACATACCCGCTAAACCAGGCAAGCGCGACAACTGAGGCCCCAGGTTCTTAACCACCACCTCTTGGTTACCCAGTACTTCGTCTACGTGCAAGGCAATGCGCTGCGCAGCGCTTCGGAACACCACCACGGGCGATGTTTTGCCTTGAACTTCCGCGCTTTGGGCTGACGCTTGCAGCAGAGCGCCTGACCAAAAGAAGGGCACTACCTCGCCGTTCACATCCAGCGTGCCGGTGTTGTAGGCTTGCAGCAGGTCTTTGGCGGTTGTGCGGCGTACGGTTTCTACCACGTTGGCGGGAACACCCACTGACAAACCACCACTGCGCATCATCACCACCTGCGTCACAGCGGTTGTGAGCGGCAGCACCAACTTAAATTGCGTACCTTGACCAAAAGTGGTGGCGGTTTCAATCCGCCCGCCGACCGCGTTGACCTCGGCGCGAACAACATCCATCCCAATACCGCGCCCGGACAGTTCGGTCACCTGCGCTGCGGTTGTGAAGCCAGGCATAAAGATCAAGTTGGCGGCTTGTTGGTCGTCAATCGGCTGGTCGGCAGTGATCAAGCCCGAGCTGATGGCCTTTTCGCGTATGCGCTTCAAATCGAGACCGGCGCCGTCGTCCCGGAATTCGACCGACACGTCGTTACCGTCTTGACGCAGTTCAACCGTGATCAAGCCTGCGGCTTCTTTGCCAGCAGCGCTGCGAACCTCTGGACTCTCAATGCCGTGAGCTACGCAGTTACGCAGCAAATGCTCAAATGCGGGTGTCATCCGGTCCAGCATGCCGCGGTCCATCTCAATCGTTGCACCGAGTAAATCCAATTTGACCTGCTTGCCAGTTTCTTTGGAAGCCAGCCGTACTACCCGGTATAACCGATCAGAAATACCTTCAAACTCGACCATGCGGGTTTTCAGCAAATCGCGCTGTAGTTCACGGGTTTGACGGCCCTGGGCAACCAAATCGTCCTCGGTCGCCTCCACCGTACGCTGCAAGGTGCGCTGCACGGTTGCCACGTCGTTTACCGATTCGGCCATCATCCGGGTCAGTTCTTGTACCCGGGTGAAGCGGTCAAACTCCAGCGGATCAAAACCAGCTTGTAGCTCTTTGGCCTGCGCCAGCCGTGACTGCATCTGGGTCTCCGCCTGAAGCTCGATGTCCCTCAGGTGCTGCCTCAAGCGGTTCAAGTTGTCGTTCATGTCTGCCAATGAGCCCCGCAGCTGGTTAAGTTCAACCTCTAAGCGTGACCGGCTAATCATGACCTCACCAGCCTGGTTAACCATGCGGTCAAGCAACTGCGAACGCACTCGTATCGAGGCAGTAGCTGCTTGGCGCAAGGGCTGCATAGCCATGGTTTGCGGCGCAGGAATGACAGCTTTGCCGGTCACGGTTGGGGCTACCGTTGATTCAACACCTGGTTGAATAGCGAGGACCTCTTCCGCTGGAAGCGCGGCGAGGGCCTCTAACGGGGCGTCGCCAGCCGTCAGTATCGGTTCGTCCAGGGTAGCGCCGGGTATCTCAACAGGCAGTGCGTCCGCCGTTGTCAGCGCTGTTGCGCTAGCAACGACCGGCTCAACCCATGCGGTGGGCGAATCGTGCACAGCATCAGCACTGCGCAATACATCGAGCATGTGCTGCATCGCATCAAAACGGTTGAGCAATGGCTCAAAGTCTTGACTTGCCGCGGCGTCAGTTCCCAAAAATTCGATGTCTGATTCAATTTTGTGCGCAATCTCGCCTAGCCTCATGGCACCCGCCAACCGCGCGCTGCCTTTGAGCGTGTGCAACACGCGCAAGACCTCCATACGCGCACCGAGGTTTTCAGGTCTGGCCGACCATTGACGCAACGCGCCGCCCAACTGAGGCATCAACTCGGTGGCTTCTTCGTCAAAAATAGGAAACAGCTCGGCATCGATGGCATCAACCGCGTCGATGTCGTCATCCTCTTGGTCGTCGCTGGCGAGCCCAGTAACCGATCCCACCGCTGGTGCGGGAGCAAGGTATTCCTCTACAGAAGCACGGGCCGGCATGGCAGCAAGTGCAGAAAGCGTCACAACAGGCACGCTTAATTCAGTGAGAGGCACGTCTAAGTTTATGACTGATGGGGCAAATGGTTCTGACGACGCTACGCTTTGTACGATCAGAGAATTCGCCTCCCGATAGTCCTCTACCAAAAGTGGCTTATCTTCGACAGGCGGTAGATTGTCTGGCGAACTTGCGGCCTCAACACTTTTCGGCAGTGAGCTTGGCATGTCGAAGTCCACGTCCAACCCTTCGGCTTCAGAAACTAGACCGTACTCTGGCTCGCCATCAGGAAACTCAAGATCAGCCAGCTGTGACAACAGCAGCGGGTCCGCTTGTTTTAGGAAGCCAGCTGCAAACTGATGCAAAAGTCGCCTGATATCTTCAGCGGCACCGACAAAAACATCTGCATAGCTCGCTGCTGCCGCCTCGGAATGATGCGCCTGAGACAGGATAAGCGCGTCCTCAAGCGCTCTGGAAATTTCTGACAGCGACGTAAATCCCACCGTTGCTGAGCTGCCGGCCAATGAGTGCGCAAATGACACTGCAGCGTCGCTGACAGGAAGGCTTCGCACCATTGCCCACTCCGTCAGTTCAGCCAAAAGCCGACGTGACCATTCGTCAGCCTCATTTAAATAAACGTTATAAAGCGCTATTCCAATGCGCAGATCGCCAATCACCTTGACTTTTTCATCGTCGGCGCTAGCTGCGCCATCTGTCATGTCTAACGCTAACTCCAGCGCATCTGATGGCAGCGATGCAAATGCTGACATAGCCACCGGCGTGGGTGCGACCGATTCAAGGCGCTGCTCAGGCAGCTCAAGTTCCGCAGCAACTGCAGAGGGTTCCTGCAGACCATCTGGCATTGCAAATTGGGCCTCAAATTCGGCTGCTGACATCTCAGCGGGGTCTATCGAGGAGCCTAAAGCTGCGATGTCCAAGTCAGAAACTGCGCTTGCTTGAATCGTGTCAACCAACGATTGGGCCTCAAATGCTTCAAGCTGCCGCTGCAGAGCCTCCATCTCCAAAAGCTCTGCGGAAGTTGCTTCTGCAGGGACATCCGCCGCGTCTTGTACGCCAGATATGGCCGCTAGGCTGTCAAAGTCTACGCTTTCAGTACTCAGCAACGTAGGCTCGGTTGAGGGCGATACCTCAATGATCGCGCTAGGCTCGACTGCTGCCTCCGACGTTTGCGCGGCATCACTGAGTTCAAAAAAGTCAAAGTCTATATCGGCGTTCGCGTCTGCAGAGCTTGCCGCAGCAGATGCCTCAATCAGTTCAGCGCCTTCCAACTCAACATTCTCCAACTCAACGTTATCCAGCTCGACGTTATCCAACTCAACATTATCCAGCTCGACGTTATCCAGCTCAGCCTTGTCCAGCGCAACTTTATCAACCGCGACTGGGGCCAAAATATCTGGTCCAGCTACCGATACCGCCATAGCCACATCAACCGATACATCAACAGGTATGGCGAGAGGTTCAGACTGAGGGTCAACTGCTGCCAGGGACGCCGGTTGCGGCAAAACAAGAGGACTGAGCCTGCCTTCCGTGCGCATGGCATCAGCGCTGGCGCTAAATGCCGAAGCCGTCCAAGCGCCATCATTGTGGGTTGCAATGTCTTCAATCCAGCGCGAGAAACCAGCCAAGCCATCACCAGCCAAAGTCAGCAAATCATCAGTTGCCGGCTTTTGATCCGCAAGCCAGCCATTAAACAGCTGCTCAAAAGACCATGCCGCTTCACCAAACACATTGAGCCCGACCATGCGGGAACTGCCCTTGAGGGTGTGAAAAACACGCCGCAAGATGGTCAATTGGTTGATGTCGCGGGGGTCCGAGTTCAGCAATCGGACCGCTTCTAAACCGTTGCCGGCAACCTCTCTGGCCTCCTCCAGAAAAATATCTCGCAAGTCGTCTTCTTCAAAGTCGGCGTCTTCAGCTTGGACACCTGACTCGGCCACCCCAGGTACACCCGCGGGCAAGACGGTGGTGGCCAGCGTGTTCATCGCACTTGCGGTTGCCTCCACATCATGGACCGCAACAGCAGCAGATGCTTCGTGAGCAGCTTGGGCCATTTGAGGCTGGCCAGCCAAAGCTGCGTGCGTTGCCAACGCATCGAGTTTGATGCCTAGGGCATCGTCTGAAGCACCCGCATCAGCGTCTTGTACAACTGAATGCACTTCTTCGGTAATCGTCTGGTTTGGCGCTTCAGCAACAGAAGCAGCACTGAAATTTTTCTCGACCCGTCCCATCAAAGGCTTTAACTCGCCCTTGACATCGTCGTATACGAAAAGCTTTTTTGCCAGAACGGGCTGGTAATTGAGCATGTCAATCAAGAAGCTCAAGGCACCCAGGTTATTACCTAACTGGTCGAATGTGCGGGTAGCGCGGGCGTGCTCCTCATTGATTTCAGTCTCCAACATTTGCTCTACGCTGTCCCGCATACGGACAACCGCGTGAGATGCCTGGTCTAGACCCAGTACCGAAAGCACGCCGCGCATTTGCGCAAGTTGGCCAGGGACTTTAGCTAAAACAATCTTGTCTTTGGGGTTGCGGAAAAAGATATCAAGCGATTTCTCAAGTTCACCCAGCGACAAGCGCAATTCACCCACCACACTGCCCATGGTCTGTTTGTCACTGACGCGCCGGTAAAGGTCCTCCATCCACGATTCAAGCGGTTGCGCGACGCCCCCATTTTTCACGTTTTCGAGGCGTTCGGCCAAGTGTTGGGTCCTGGCTGCCAGTTGAGCATCGTTGGGATCAAGATCGTCAAACGCAGCTTCAAGGTACAGCACGGACGTGGCCACCTCCATCGCCAGCTCAATGCTGGGCGGCTGGCCAGAACGTGCAGTAGCATCTACTGCACGTGTCAACGCCTGAGCCAGTGGTTCGCTAGGGGGATGTAGCTTGACCAGCGAGTCCGCCACCAAAATGAACTGGTCGACCACTGCCTTAAATTTATTGGCATCTCCCGCCGATAGAGCAGACCAGGTTTCTTTTGCAGAAACAATTCGCTTACGCGCCTGAGACAACAGCGCAGGATCGAAGCGGCCAAACAGTACAGCCTCGTAATCGACCGCTTTGAAGCGCGCCAGCCCATAGGCTGAACGCACCGCAGACAAAACAGGAATGGCACTCGCGGGCACCGAAGCTACTGCCGCCTGAGTACAAAAGAAAAGCAGATCTTGCGCAAGTCGATCAGAAATGCCTGCATCACCTTTGCTCAGGCTGGCGTACTGAACCAGTACACGAGACGACGCTCGTCTGACGTAAATATCCGACGGCAACAAACCGTGCTCTAGCGCCTCAAAGTAAGCCGCTGCGATCTTCCAAAATATCCTAGGCTGCCGGTCGGTCTGACGAGCCGAAAATCCAAGACTTAAATCTTTCAGTGTCGCTGCGGCCAGGGGCGCTTGGCCTTTCATGATTTGCAAAACCGACTGGTCAAAGCTCGTGCGCGCTTGCGTATCGTAATTGCAAGGCTCAGACCTCGAACTTAACTCGGGGTCTAACCAGCGCCATTCCATGGGCCACAAGTCCGCGGGGTGGATCCTGTCTGCTTTGACCAGCTCTTGCACCTGTCGATATTGAGGAAACAGTGATACTGGCGACACAACCTTGTCGGCAAGCACACTTTCTAGGTATTCGGTCAAGGCAAAGCTTGCCAGCTCGATCTTGGACACCGCATCTTGGCTGCACTTGTCCGGCTGCTGAACAAACTTTTGGACCGCAGCCTCCATCGCCTTCAGCACGGTTGCCGGTCCCGCCAGACCCACCATTTCCAACGCACCCACTGCCTGATGCAGCTGCTGACGCGAAATACGCAACTGGCTGGCGTCCAGGGTGCCAAGATCAGAGCCTTTGGCAGCTTCGGCATCTCTGACAAAACGCTTTAAAGCTTTTGCTGAACCGTCTAAAGACTTACGCAGCTCGTCTAGGACCCAAGCCAACGGGCCCAGGTCATTGACCGCTATGTCGATGTCAGCGGTAGTTGAATTCAGGTCTTTGACTTGCATGAATAGAGGGCCGATTCAAGATTCTGTTGACGCGAAATAAAAGTCAGAACGCTCAAGCAATTTTGAACCGGGACACTGACTGGCGCAGTTCTTCCGCCATCCGCGACAGTTCACGCACCTGAGTCGCGGTAGACCGTGTGCCTTCTCCGGTTTGCTCGGTTACCGCGAAAATGTGCTGTATGTTGTCTGCCACCACATTCGCTGAGGCGGCTTCGCGGGTTGCAGATTTAGAAATTTGCTCAATCAATTCGGCCAAACGGCGTGACACACTGTCAATCTCTGAGAGCGCTGTACCCGCGCTGTCAGACAATTTTGCGCCTTCGACCACACCCTGCGTGGAGCGTTCCATAGCGGCCACCGCATCCTGGGTGTCGGTTTGAATCGCTTTTACCAGCGCAGAAATCTGCCGAGTTGCATCGCCAGAACGCTCAGCCAGGCGCTGAACCTCCTCTGCAACCACAGAGAAACCTCGTCCAGCTTCGCCAGCAGATGCTGCTTGAATGGCCGCGTTTAGCGCCAAAACGTTGGTCTGTTCAGTAATGTCGGAAATCAATTCGGTAATCTCGCCAATTTCCTGGGACGATTCGCCCAATCGCTTAATACGTTTTGAAGTTTCCTGAATCTGGTCCCGAATAGAGTTCATACCACCAATGGCGTTTTGCACCGCTTGCAGACCCGACTCAGCAGCCGTCAACGATTGCCGCGCCACTTGAGACGATTCTTGCGCCTGGGTTGACACGTCGTTGATTCGGGACGCCATATCAAGCACCGACTGACCCGTTTCCCGAATCTCACGCAGCTGTTCTGTCGATGCTGCCAACAGCTCGGTTGAAGTACTTTCAACTTGCGCCGTGGTTTGTGCAACCCGTGTCGCCGTGTTTTGCACGTTGCCTACCAGTTGCCTAAGTTCTTCCACCGTGTAATTAACGGAGTCAGCAATAGCGCCGGTGATATCTTCTGTCACCGTCGCTTCTTGTGTCAAATCTCCCTCAGCAACCGTCTGAAGTTCATTCATCAATCGCAAAATAGCGGCTTGATTGGCATCATTCACGCGCTTGGCATCTTGCTCCAATCCACGGGCTTCAAGCTGCTGCTTTTCAGCAATTCCCTGTCGCTGCCTACTGTCTTGCAGCTGGATTCGCGCGATGCCAAACGCGCAGAGCAAGCCAAATAAAGCAGCGCCGATCAACGCAGCGACCGAACCGGCACCCAAGCCCGACTGGGCGGACAGCTTTATTTGTAGTTCCTCAAGCGTCCGGCGAAGCGGCTCGCTGTCAGAGATGATGGATGCTTGCGCCTCTCGCGCGGACACCAAACCTTGCAAGTTTCCTAAAATCGCACCCGCCTGAACGCGGGTTTGCTCATACAGCGCAATCAGTGCAACAAGGCGCTCACGCGTTTGCGGGTCTTTGGAACCCACCAGCCGCAGTTCAGGACTGCCTTCTTGCAAGCCCTGAGCAATTTCTTTGAAAGAATTCAAATCTTTACCCAACAAAAACACCGCCTCTGGGCTAACGCCTTCAAGGGTCAAAAACTCGTTGGCTGACTTACCAATGCGCTGGGTCAACATCACCAGTTGACCGGAAGCAGAGATCTCGGCAGGCGCAGCATTCTGCTGAAGTTTGAGCGACGAAACTGTTTCGGCAATCTCAAGCAGGTCAGAAGACTGGCGGTTAATGGTGCGCAGAGCAGCGCCCACCTGGGTCAAGATGGCCTGCTGGCTCATCACCGTTGCGGCGTTTTTCTCTGCGCGCTCCATCAGCGGCACAACTTTGTCAATATCAGACTGCAAGTCGCCTGCAACTGGCGCCACTTTTAAAGTTTCGTCACCAGACTTTAAGGCTCGTACAGACTTCGCCAACACCGCAGCGCTTTCTTTAACGTCTGGGAATGCCTGAGCACTGCCCACCAAAGCTTGTGAAACAGACTTCGCAAGGCGCTGCGATTGCATCAATGAATCACCCGTTGCCGTGATCTCCCGCGTGATGGTGTCGGCTTGATTCAGAGCTCGGTATGCCACCACAGCCAGAACCAGCACTGACAATCCCAACAATGTCAACAAAACCCGCTGGTGCTGCGCAATGGTTTTGTTGCCCAAAATTGGCAATTTGAGCAGCTCAGGGTTTGCCTCCGCAACCGAATCATCGTCGGTGAACATCATGCTCGGTGCGGAAGGCTCTTTGTCTTTATCGCTATCGACTTGCCTTGCCATCAAGCTGCTCGTGGCATCGGGCGCAGCGCCATAGCCCATAGCGTTCATCGAAGCGGTCGCAAAAGGATCGGCGGGCATGCCCACTGATGCCATGTCCATACTGTCTTCTGGCAGTTTGCTTTTGGGTTTGAACAGGTTTTGAATTTTTGCAATAAACGACATGATGTGCCTTCTGGAAAAACTTGTGTGCGCTACGCGCCGATGGTCAAGAAATGCGCTTGCTGAGCCAGCAACTGAAGATTGACTTCCTGCCAAGACTGACCGGAGTGATCGATATATTGATTGCCGAAATAAGCTGGCGCATCCGGCGCTCTGCTGGCAAAGTCACTGAAAGCCTCCTGATTACGCAGGCCAGCGAGCCTGTCAATCAAAAGTGCGCAGTTGATGTCTAACGCGCTGTTAAGAGCGATCAAACGTGACTCTTTGAGCGCAAATTCACTTTTTGGCACCGTGCTCTTGCCAGAAACGTAACTGGCCAAGTCAACGACGCCAAACAAGCCACCACGCAAATTGGCAACACCTAGAAACCAGCTCTGGGTGTAGGGCACCGACTGAGTCACCACCCAAGGAAAAATTTCACCCGACTGAGTCATCGGGAACAAATATTTTTGACCGCTTGCCTCTACAGCCAACCAGGATGGTGCCACGCCCTGGGTACGCGCAATTTGTAACCGCTCAGCCAATCGCGTTTGAAGATCTCGAATCGCTTGTCTGTTCGCCATGTTCTGGTTTCAGGAAGTTAAAGCTGTGGGGCTTAGCCCAGGGCGCTGATCTTGGTCATCAACTCTTCTGCGTTGACTGGTTTGGTAATGTAGTCACGGGCACCTTGACGCATACCCCAAACGCGATCGGTTTCTTGATTTTTGCTGGTGCACATGATGATAGGAATATCAGAATACAACGGATCTCTCGAAATTGCCCGCGTCAACTGAAAGCCATTTTGACCGGGCATCACCACGTCCATCAAGATAAGTTCGGGTTTATCTTCGGCCAGACGACGAAAGGCGTCTTCTGCGTTTTCAGCGGTCTTTACGGAAAATCCGTTCTTGCCCAACAGGTCGGTCAAAAACATCAATTCGGTTTTTGAATCGTCCACGACCAGAATTTTTTTGATTGTCATCACGCTACTCCATCTTTGGCGCTGCTCAGTTCTGTCACTGTCTGCAGCAATTGGTCTTTGGTAAAGGGTTTGGTCAGGTAATCTTGCGAACCAACCATGCGGCCTCGGGCCTTATCGAACACGCCGTCTTTGGATGACAGCATCACGATTGGAACGTTAGAAAACCTTGCGTTTCGTTTGATAATCGCACAAGTTTGGTAGCCGTCCAGGCGTGGCATCAAGATATCGCAAAAAATAAGATTAGGCTGGTAGTCATTGACTTTGGCCAGCGCGTCAAAACCATCTTCGGCCAGCACGACCTCATGACCGCCCTGTTTTAAAAAAATCTCGGCGCTGCGCCTGATGGTGTTGCTGTCGTCAATCACGAGGACTTTGAGTCCGGAACTTGGAATACTCACTGGGGTAACTCCTGTGGTTCTTGCATGGGTGCCCATCGCTGTTTTGGGCTGGTTGCCTTATCATCGGCAATAGAGATGTCAGAGCGAGTCAATTTGCACCTGTTTGAGTCTGTCGTTAGATCTGCACCATTTCAAAATCCTCCTTACGTGCCCCGCACTCGGGGCATGTCCAGTTCATCGGTATTTGCGCCCAAAGTGTGCCCGCGGCAATTCCTTCTTCAGGGCAGCCAGCTGCTTCGTCGTAAATCCATCCACAAATCAAACACATCCAAGTCATTCGTCAATCCCAGCTTAAATTGCCTTCACATAGAATGCAAGCGATTGTATCGATGCAGCGTTGCTATTTAGCTCACAGGCAAAATCATCGCTTATGGCAAACCCCACCACCCCACCTTTATCTGATAGCAAAGCGTCGCCACCCGACGTTGACACAGCCCCCGTGTGCGTCATGACATTTAACGCCAGCGACCCCAGCGGTGCAGGTGGTTTGACCAGTGATGTGATGGCCATTGCATCGGCTGGCGGACACGTTTTAGCCATCGTGACGGGCGCCTATGTGCGCGACACCGCAGAAATTTTTGATCACATCAGCTTTGACGAAGAAGCCGTCGGCGAGCAAGCCCGCACTGCAATGGAAGATATGCCCATTGGGGCTATCAAGGTCGGCTTTGTGGGTAGCCCGGAAAACATCAGCGTGGTGGCGGAGATCGCTGCCGATTATGCGGAAATTCCGTTGATTGCCTACATGCCCAGCCTTGCCTGGTGGGATGCAGAAAAAATTGACAACTACCTCGACGCTTTCAAGGAACTGCTGCTGCCGCAAACGACGATTTTGGTCGGTAACCACAGCAGCCTGTGGCGCTGGTTGTTGCCTGACTGGCCAGGTGAGCGTAATCCGTCTGCCAAGGACATTGCAAAAGCTGCCGCTCAGTCTGGCGTGCCGTACACGCTGGTCACTGGCATTCCGCTGCCCGAACAATTTATTGACAACGCTCTGGCGACACCGCAAGCGGTGCTGTACAGCGAAAAGTTTGAACGCTTCGAAGCTGTTTTTTCTGGTGCTGGCGACACGCTTTCTGCCGCACTCACTGCCCTGCTGGCCAATGGACACGACTTGACGGCGGCCACCGCAGAAGCTTTAACCTACCTCGACCAAAGCCTGGGTGAGGGGTTTAACCCTGGCATGGGCCATACCCTGCCCGACCGCATGTTTTGGGCACAAGCAGAAGATGAGTCAAGCCATGAAGCGGATTCAGACGCACAAGCCCAAGCAAGTGCTCAAAATGGACTTCAAGGTCACACTGCAGCGGCGCATGCCGACAGCACTGACCATTCGTTAACACTCCAACGGTCGTTTTTCGACATGCCGCCGTACGGCAGTACCAAACATTGACATCGCAAAACCGATCCGCCCACCTTTTTACAACCCTCAGCCCATCATGACCGCCATCCGCCACAACATTCGTCAAATCGCCAGTCAAACCAACAGCGACACCGCCAACCCCTGCAGTCGAAACGACACCCTTTTTGACCGCTCTAAAAAAGTCATCCCAGGTGGCGTTAATTCTCCGGTTCGTGCCTTCAAGGCGGTAGGCGGTACCCCGCGTTTTGTGCAGCGCGCCCAAGGCGCTTATTTTTGGGACGCCGACGGCAAACGCTACATTGACTACATCGGCTCATGGGGGCCGATGATTTTGGGCCACGGCCACCCTGCGGTGCTAGATGCTGTACAAAAAGCCATGATGGATGGTTTTTCTTTTGGTGCACCTACCGAGCGTGAAGTTGAACTGGTCGAAGAAATCATCAAACTCGTGCCGTCCATAGAGATGCTGCGCTTGGTGAGTTCCGGTACCGAAGCCGCCATGAGTGCGCTACGGCTGGCGCGCGGTGCCACGGGCCGCAGCAAAATCATCAAGTTTGAAGGTTGCTACCACGGCCATTCTGATGCGCTGCTGGTCAAAGCTGGCTCAGGCTTGGCCACTTTCGGCAGCCCCACCAGTGCAGGTGTACCGCCAGAGGTGGTGCAGCACACGTTAGTGCTTGAATACAACAACATCACCCAGCTTGAAGAATGTTTTACCCTGCACGGCAACGACACCGCTTGTCTGATGATTGAGCCCATTGCAGGCAACATGAATTTTGTCAAAGCCAGCGTGCCCTTTATGAAGCGCTGCCGCGAGCTTTGCACCCAGCACGGCGCCTTGCTGATTTTTGACGAAGTCATGACAGGGTTCAGGGTTGCACTGGGCGGCGCGCAAAGCATTTACGCCCAATTGATTCCGGGCTTCAAGCCCGACATGACAGCTCTGGGCAAAGTTATTGGCGGTGGCATGCCGATGGCCGCTTTCGGCGGCAGCCGCGCTGTGATGGAGCAGCTCGCTCCGCTGGGCCCGGTTTACCAAGCTGGCACCTTGTCTGGCAACCCGATTGCCACGGCCTGTGGGTTGGCAACTCTTCGAGAACTCCAGAAGCCGGGGTTTTACGAAGCACTGGGCGAACGCACGCGCAGCTTGGTGAGCGGCCTGACCGCCGCTGCCAGCAAAGCAGGCGTTCGATTCTGCGGCGACAGCGAAGGCGGCATGTTTGGCTTTTTCCTGCTGGGGCAATTGCCGCAAAACTATGCCACCGTCATGACCACCGATAGCCCGGCGTTCAACCGCTTTTTCCATGCGATGCTGGATGCCGGTGTCTATTACGCACCAGCGCTGTACGAAGCCGGTTTTGTCAGTGCTACACATACCAAAGAAGACATTGACATCACCGTGGATGCCGCTGCCAAGTACTTTTTGACCCTTTGACCACCTAGGAGCCTGGGCGGTCATCGGGCTAACACGCCATGCTTTCCATGGCTTTTAACCGACTCAGGTTGCTACTTATTTAATAGCTGGTAGCATATGTAAATCGGGGTCCACAGCTGCAAATTATCATATATTTGCTCTGCTGCAGTCCTTTCAGTGCCTGAAGTGCCTAACGCCGGTCAGCACCATGACCACGCCGCGTTCGTCGGCGGCGTCAATGACTTCATGATCGCGCATGCTGCCGCCAGGTTGAATCACGCTGCTGGCGCCCGCATCAACCACGACATCTAGTCCATCGCGAAACGGGAAAAACGCATCGCTGGCCACGGCTGTGCCCGCCAGAGACAAATTGGCATGACCTGCCTTGATGCTCGCAATACGGGCTGAATCCAGGCGGCTCATTTGACCTGCGCCTACGCCCATGGTCATGCCGTCCTTGCAGAACACGATGGCATTGGACTTGACGTATTTGGCGACCTTCCAGGCGAACAGGAGGTCTTGCAACTGGGCCGGGGTGGGTTGCAGTCTGCTGACGACTTTTAGGTGAGACAAAGCAAGCGTGTGGTTGTCAGCGGTTTGCATGAGCAGCCCAGAGCCGACAATTTTCACGTCCATCAGGTTTCGGCCCTGTTTGAAAGCCGTGTCGCCCCCAGGTGGCAGGTCAATTTGCAAAATTCGTACATTGACCTTGTTTTTGAAAACTTCCAGCGCCTCGGGTGTGAAGGCTGGCGCAATCAGCACTTCTACGAACTGCTTCGCGATTTCCCGTGCAGCAGGCTCGTCCAGTGTGCAGTTCAGCGCAATGATGCCGCCAAAAGCAGATGTCGGGTCAGTCTTGAAGGCTTTGCTGTAGGCGTCGACTGCGTCTGCGCCAACCGCCACGCCGCACGGGTTGGCATGTTTGACGATGACACAAGCAGGCTCGCCAAAACTCTTGACACATTCCCAAGCCGCATCAGCATCGGCAATGTTGTTGTAGCTGAGCTCCTTGCCCTGAATCTGCTTGGCCATCACCAGTGAGCCGGGAGCAGGGTACAAATTGCGGTACAGCGCTGCCTGCTGATGAGAATTTTCACCATAACGCAGGTCTTGCACCTTGATAAAACGGCCGTTGGTTTGGCCAGGAAACAGGCTGTGCGTGCCATCGGCCTGAATGCCCGAGAGGTAATCGCTGATCGCCCCGTCGTACTGGCTGATGCGGTTAAATGCCGCGACTGACAGGGCAAACCTGGTTTTGTCGGTCAGCTTGCACTCGCCGCCATGGGCACTTAAGTTGACACTCAACTCAGCAAGGACGGCCGCGTACTGGGACGCATCGGTCAACACCGCCACATCTTTCCAGTTTTTGGCAGCGCTGCGCACCATGGCCGGGCCGCCAATATCGATATTTTCAATCGCGTCCTCAAGCGTACAACCAGGTTGGGCCACAGTGGCTTCAAACGGGTACAAATTGACAACCAGCAGATCAATTGTCGCAATGCCGTGTTCCTTTAAAGCCGCCAAATGCGCTGGCACATCGCGGCGTGCCAATAAGCCGCCATGAATTTTGGGATGTAAAGTTTTAACCCGGCCATCAAGCATTTCCGGAAAACCGGTGTGGTCGGCGACCTCAGTGACGGGCAAGCCCGCGTCAGCCAGCAGCTTGGCGGTGCCGCCGGTGGACAACAGCTTGATGCCAAGGGCGTGAAGGGCTTGGGCAAAGTCCAAAATACCGGTTTTGTCAGAAACAGAGATCAATGCGTTCATGTTATTTTCAGAAAAGGAGAAACAGCCGTGAGGCCGAAATGAGGGCGGGCGTTACTTGATCAGCTTGTGCTCAACCAGCTTTTTTCGAAGCGTGTTGCGGTTCAAGCCCAGCCATTCAGCAGCGCGAGACTGGTTGTGTTCAGCTTGCTGCATCACCACTTCAAGCAGCGGCTTTTCAACCACCCGCAGCATCATGTCGTACATGCGGTCTGGCTCGGTGCCGTGCAGGTCTTTAAAGTAGCCGTCCAGGCTGGTGCGGATGCACTCTTCAATTTGTTTTTTACTCATGCGCTGCATTCCTCTTCATTTTTATTGTCAACCGCGGCTGCCCCGGGCATGCGGTCTGCCACTTCACTTAAACCGTCAAAAAAATCAGCGACAGCCTGCAGCTGCGCTTCGGCTGTGACCAGCGCATTCATCTTTGTGCGAAAACGCTCGCTACCCGGCAAGGTATGTACGTACCAGCCGATGTGTTTGCGTGCGCTTCGCACACCAGTGAACTCGCCATACAGAGCGTAATGGTCTTGCAAATGGTCAGCCAGCAAGCGTTTGACATCGATAACCAAGGGAGAAGCCAGCTGCTGCCCGGTGGCTAAAAAATGCACCACTTCACGAAATATCCATGGCCTGCCCTGCGCTGCCCGTCCCAGCATGACCGCATCTGCACCGGTATAAGCCAACACATCGCGGGCTTTTTGCCCACTGGTGATGTCGCCATTGGCCACGACGGGAATCGTCAAGGCGGCTTTGACATGGGCAATCGTGTCGTACTCCGCCATGCCCTTGTAGCCTTGCTCTCGCGTTCTGCCATGCACGGTAACCATGGCCACACCGGCGCTTTGGGCAGCGCGGGCGATCACCACCGCGTTTTTATGACCAGCAGCCCAGCCTGTACGCATCTTGAGCGTGACAGGAACATGACGTGGCGCGCAGGCATTGACCACCGCCTCGACGATTTCAAGTGCTAATTTCTCGTCTTGCATGAGTGCCGAGCCTGCCCATTTGTTACAAACTTTTTTGGCTGGGCAACCCATGTTGATATCAATAATTTGCGCGCCTCGGTCAATGTTGTAAGCGGCAGCATCAGCCATCATTTGGGCGTCCGTACCTGCAATTTGCACCGCAATAGGCTCTGGCTCGCCGTCGTGGTTAGCTCGTCGCGATGTTTTCAAGCTGTCCCACAAATCGCGGCGTGACGTCACCATTTCACTGACCGCATAGCCAGCGCCCAGCCTTTTGCAGAGCATGCGAAAGGGCCTGTCCGTCACGCCTGCCATAGGCGCGGCAAAGACGTTATTCGCCAAGGCAAAAGAGCCGATGTTCATGAGGTCAGGTTTAAGGGGGTGCTGAAAAAGAAGGCACATTGTAGCTGCTTAAAATTTAAGCAAAAAGCATAGCAAACGGGTTACGATAAACCTTGTCAAAACTGCTTTTTTTATGCAAGCCTGGATGCAACAACTCTTAGAACTGCTGGCTTTACCCGAGTACGGACTGAGCACGGTTTTTATCGTGTCTTTTATTTCGGCTACGCTGGTGCCGCTTGGGTCAGAGCCTGTGGTGTTTGGTTTCGTAAAATTAAGCCCGCAGTTGTTTTGGCCCGCCATTCTGACCGCGACAGCCGGCAACACACTGGGCGGTGCGCTGGACTGGTGGTTGGGCTACGGCGCTCACAAGGTGGTCGACAAATACAAGCACGACTCTCACCATGGCCGCGCTGTCAGGTGGCTGGGAAAGCTGGGCCCCAAAGCTTGTTTACTGTCCTGGTTACCGGTGGTGGGGGATCCACTTTGCGCAGTAGCAGGTTGGCTGAAATTTTCGTTTTGGCCCTGTGTTTTCTACATGGCCATCGGCAAATTCTTACGCTACTTTATGATGACTGCGGGTTTGGTTTGGGCTTTTCCGGGCGGGTTTTCATTTTTAAGTTAAAACCTCTCGGTGGGTAACAAATAACGCCACTGACCGATTGGCAAACCTTTCATCGCCACTTGACCGATACGCAGACGCTTCATGCCCGTGACGGTTAGCCCAACACTTCGACATAAATAGTCAATCTGGCCTGGCAGTTCGCCTTTGAGCGCAAAACGCAAGCGCGTCTCGCTTTGCCAACTTACTTTGGCGGAACCCAGCGGTTTGCCGTTGAAGGTAAAGCCGTGATCAGCTCGGTTCAAACGCTCCAGCCCCCCAGCCAAAATGTTACCAGTGACCTCCACCACCACCTCATGCTCCAGCGTGTTGGCGTCCTCTGCCAGTTTGCGCGCAACCCGCCAGTCGTTGGTGAACACCACTAGTCCGCTGCTGGCCAACGCCAATGGCGTGACCAGTTCGGCAGACAGGTGTTTCTTTAATAATTTGATGCTGCTACCGTCATCTGGCGACTGGCACGCCAGCTTTAAGTCGGCCTCAAAACCAGCCAGCTTGTGGAGCAGCAGTGTCACTGCCGTGGGTGCCAGCAAGCTGGCATCGTTTGACAGTTCAATTTTTTGCTGCAAAACCCGAAACTGCGGCTCCTCGACCACCACGCCGTCAACCGTGACCCAACCGCCTTCGATGTACTGCTCCGCCTCCCGTCGCGAGCAAGCCAACATTTCAGCCAGGCGTTTGGCCAGACGGACAGGCTCGTTCATGCTCGAATCGTCGCCCGTTCAAGCGGCCGCCGCCAAACCGGCTCTGCCGGGCGAGCAGCGGCTTCCCCGCCAATCGGAAGATGGGCTACGCGAAGCAAGTCCAAACAGGAGCACGCCAAAATCAGTTGCTAAACAAGAAATTCATGACGTCGCCATCTTTTACAACGTATTCTTTGCCTTCACTGCGCATCTTGCCTGCGTCTTTCGCGCCCTGTTCGCCTTTGAAAGCAATGAAGTCGTCAAATGCGATGGTTTGAGCCCGAATGTAGCCTTTTTCAAAGTCGGTGTGGATCACGCCCGCAGCCTGCGGGCCTGTGTCACCCACATGAATCGTCCACGCACGGACCTCCTTGACGCCCGCAGTAAAGTAGGTCTGCAAGCCCAGCAACCTGAAGGCCGCAACAATCAGGCGGTTCAAACCTGGCTCGGTTTGGCCAATTTCAGCCAAAAACATTTTTTTGTCTTCGTCGCCCATGTCCGCCATTTCTGCTTCCATCTTGGCACAAATAGCCACAACCGGCGCATTTTGTGCTTTGGCGTAGGCGCTCAAACGGTCCAGAAAGGGGTTGTTCTCAAAACCGTCTTCAGCCACATTGGCCACAAACATCGCCGGTTTGGCAGTGATTAAAAAGAATTGTTGCAGCAGTGGTTGCTCTTCTTTACTGAACTCGACCGAGCGTACCGGCTTGGCCTCGTTCAGCGCCGTTTGACATTTTTCAAGAATCGCCACCAACTTGACCGATTCCTTGTCGCCAGAGCGCGCCAGCTTGGTGACGCGGTGCAAGGCCTTTTCAACGGCCGCCAGATCGGCCAGGCAAAGCTCGGTCTGGATGACTTCAATGTCAGATATCGGATCGACCCTGCCAGCCACATGAATCACGTTGTCGTCTTCAAAACAGCGCACCACATTGACGGTGGCGTCGGTCTCGCGGATATGCGCCAAAAATTTGTTACCTAAGCCCTCGCCGGTACTGGCACCGGCGACCAGACCTGCAATGTCAACAAACTCCACAATGGCTTTTTGTATTTTTTGCGGGTTAACAATGGCGGCCAGTTGGTCAAGGCGCTCATCGGGTACCTCCACGATGCCGACGTTGGGCTCAATCGTGCAAAAAGGGTAGTTTTCAGCCGCAATCCCCGCTTTGGTCAACGCATTGAACAGGGTAGATTTTCCGACGTTAGGCAAGCCGACGATGCCGCACTTCAAACTCATGGCTGACCTTAAAAATTAGGGCTAAAAAAATTAGAAAGAAGTGTATGCGATACCCGGCCGACGTAAATTGATAACCAATGACGCGAAAGCTTCACCGGGTTGCCGCCTAAAACTGATAGTTTGCCGTTACCTTTTGCCCAAGTTTTAATGTCTGCTCGTACCCAGTGAGCACCACAGCGTTCATGCCAAACGTTACCGCACCGTTGACGCGCGGGTCTGTCCTGTAGGCTTGCAGCATGTCGCCGACATGTGGGCTGGCTTGTGCCGTCGTGGGGTCAATGTTGGGCATCGGGCAGCGCGGACATGGCTTGACTGGTTTGAGTTGCAGCAGGCCCGAATCGGTTGAAACACACAAAACGTCCAGCCGATCCTCGTCATGCGGGATCAACTCGCCAGCAGCATCAGCGGCAGCCAACACCACATTGGGCCGAAACCGCAACATGCCGACGGCTTGACCGCCGCCTGCGACCAGTTTGGCGTTGAGCTGGGCCAAAGACGCCTCACTGGCCACCAGCACCGGAAAACCGTCATTGAACTGGTTTAGTGCGTTGACATCGCCGGTCCAGGCCTTGGGGCTGAGGCGTTGATGATCGGGGTCAAACCGCACCAAGCGGGCTTTCACCCCCAAAAAATCACTGAACCACTGGGCCGCGACCTTGCCCATGTCAAAGGCAGCCACTTCGTCGTCCCACACCGTGACCCGCACCGGGTCTTCAACTTCGTCTAACTTAACGTGCAGCGCCAGCATGCCGGGGGCTCGCAGCACCATTTCATAGTGTTTAAGCTGTGGCTGTATGAGTGCCATACGCGGTAGATCGCGCTGGGTCAGAAATTCGCCTTTCTCATCTACGACCATCCACGCTCGGTCAAATTCAAGGCCAGTCTCGGTCATGATGGCCTCTTGTACCTGCACGCCGGCACAAGATTTGATCGGGTAGACATACAACGCTGAAATAACCGCCAAAAAGTCACATGGGTCAAGCTGGGCAGGTTTGCTGGGTGAGTCTATGCTGCTGTTGCCATCGTTGTGATTGACTGAGTGATTACGGGGGTTGCTAGGCGAGTCGCTCATGAAGCCTGTCCAGATCGGTTCTTGGTCATAAAAAAGGGCGAAAAAGTGCGCCGGAGCTTCAATTTTGCACTGCCTTCTAAAATGAATGGATGACCAAGTGTTTTGATGTGTGTATTCGAGGTGACGGCGTGGTGGGCCGAACGCTGGCTCTGCTGCTGGCTAAAGAGCGTTTGCGAGTGGCATTGGTCCTCAGGCCAGACGCGCCAGCAAGTGCTGACGTTAGGGCTTATGCGCTGAACCACGCGTCCCGGCAGGTGTTGGAGAACCTGCGCGTCTGGCCCGACCAAACTTTCGCCACACCGGTGCAGAGCATGCAAGTTTGGGGGGACGCTGGGGCAGCCATTGACTTTAATGCACAGGCCGCAAAGCAGGACGCGCTGACTTGGATTGTTGATGTCCCGCAGCTTGAGGCTCAACTGCTGCAAGCATGCAGTTACCAAAGCCTGATGGAGACCGTGAGCGCGCCAGTTGATGCGCCGTTGACCATCATTTGTGAAGGCCAAAAAAGCAGCACTCGAGCTGACATGCGCGTCAGCTGGACGAAGAGGGCATATGCCCAAAAGGCTATCGCCGCCAGGCTTGACGCTGACCTGCCTCACGGTGGGCTGGCCCGCCAATGGTTTACCGAGAACGGCGAAGTGTTGGCGCTTTTGCCTATGGGCGGCCCCGAGGGGACATCCCTGGCGCTGGTTTGGTCAGTCAATGACGCACACGCCAGCCAGCTGGAGCACTTGCCTCCTGAAGCGTTTTGTGATCAGCTTGTCGCTGCTTGCAAGCACACCGCTGGCTTAGTCAATTTGCGCTTGATTAGCCCTCGCTCGAGCTGGCCGCTGACACTGGGCAGCGCCGACCGATGGGTGGGACCGGGCTGGGCGTTGGCTGGCGATGCAGCGCACACCGTACACCCACTGGCAGGCCAAGGGCTAAACCTGGGTCTGGCTGACGCCGCAAGTTTGTGCCAAGTGTTGGCTGCCCGCGAATATTGGCGCAATTTGGGAGACGAAAAATTGCTGCGCCGATATGAGCGAGCGCGCGGGGCTAACGTTGCCGCCGTAAGCGCCGTTACAGACGGGCTGCAGACGTTGTTTGCACAAACCCAACCGGCGTGGCAGTCTTCACGCAATTGGGGCATGAATGGCTTTGCTGCCAGTCAGCCGTTTAAAAATTGGCTGACGCAGCGTGCTGCGGGAAAGCATCTTTGACAAACGCTTTGACCTAGCGTTACCGTCACCTGAAAACATAATGCCTAAAACAACACCCACACCCCATGAAACACCTTAAATTAATCATGCTTTTCAGCTTGGCATGCTGCACTTTTCATACGTTTGCGCAAGATGCCGTTATTCGCAAAAATCTGGCCGAACGGCTGCCCAACTTGCCCAAAATTGATGAGATCAGCAAAACACCGATGAATGGTTTGTTTGAAATTCGCGTGAACGACAGCGATATTTTCTACACCGATGCAGAAGGTAATTTTTTAATTCAAGGCGCGCTGATTGACACCCGGTCCAAGCGTAATCTGACCGAAGAACGCACTGAAAAGCTCAATGCCGTTGCTTTTGACTCGCTGCCGCTTAAAGATGCTTTCACCATCGTCCGCGGCAACGGCAAGCGCAAAATGGCCGTATTTGAAGACCCCAACTGCGGCTACTGCAAACGTTTTGAGCGAGATTTGCAGCAAATCAACAACGTGACTGTTCACATGTTTTTATACCCAGTGCTGGGTGCTGATTCAGTGGACAAATCCAAAAACATCTGGTGCGCGAAAGACAAAGCTAAAACATGGCAAGACGTCATGGTGCGGGACATGCCTGTACCTAAAGCCACCTGCGACACAAGCGCCATCGACAGGTCAGTTGACTTTGGCCGGAAACACAAAATAACCGGCACACCGACGATATTTTTTGCCGATGGCTCACGCGTGCCAGGCGCGATCAATGCCCAGCAAATTGAGAAATTTTTAACCGATGCCAAGTAATTACCGTACAAAATAATGACATCGCCTGGCACATTTGGCATTCCTGCAAGGCTACAAGCTTTTGAGCCCAGTTTTCGCGCTGCACAGCAGCGTCTGGACAGCATCTCGCCGGCTGCCTATTCGCGCAGTCGAAACGCGCTGGACGGCGCCGTGACTGGCCTGTCACCTTACCTTACCCACGGACTCTTGAGCCTGCCAAAGGCAACACGCAGTGTGCATTCGCGGCATTTTTTAAGTTTTGATGACAAGCTGGTGTTTGAGTTCGGCTGGCGAGAATTTTTTCACCATGTCTGGGAGCGTCAAAAAAACGCCGACGCTATTTTGCAAGACATGCATGGTGCCGCCACTTGGCCAGGTCGATATGCGGACACGCTACCGCCAGATGTACGCCATGGCTGCACCGGCGTCGCCGCCATCGACAACGCTGTGCGGATTTTGTATGCAACCGGTTACCTGCACAACCATGCACGCATGTACCTGGCCAGCTACCTGGTGCATGTGCGCAAAGTGCGGTGGCGCGTCGGTGCAGACTGGCTTTATGGTCATTTACTCGATGGTGATCTGCCAAGTAATCACCTGAGCTGGCAATGGGTAGCGGGTACGTTTTCAAGCAAACCTTATCTTTTCAATGCAGAAAACGTTTTAAAGTTCGCCCCCGTGCACGCCCGAGCGTCCTGGGATTGCAGCGGAACCGTGATTGACAAAAGCTACGAGGCACTGGACTTGATAGCACGCAACAAGCCTGGCGCAGGCCCGGAACCCGGGGACCATGAAAAGGTACCTGAACCGCCGCTGTTAGACCAGTTTTTACCTTCAAATATGGCACTGGCCCCCGCGTTGAATACCCAGGAAGCTATAGAAAAAATAGCAAATAAAGACCTTGAGCTGATTCATCCATGGAGCTTGTCACAACCCGCGGCGCCTGGCGGATCGCACCGGTTGCGTTTAGGCATCATTGATCTACCTGCGCACAAAGCATGGCCGTGGTCTGAACGGCGCTGGCGGTTTGTATTGGGTGCCATGTCAGGCGTGACCGACGCCATCTGGATCGGTGACTTGGCAGAGCTTGATGTGACCAAAGCACGCGCCGTCACGGCGCAAGCCACTTTGTTCCCAGGGTATCGGCAAGCGCTGTCAAAGATGGCGACTTTGACACCCATACCCCGCCTTCTACCCAGCCCAGCCATGGCCTGCAAATCTTTCAGCAAGTTTTATGAACGCGCACGGGGCAGCACCGACCAACTCGCTGATTTGCTTTGATGCACCACTGCTGCGCCTTTAGTCTGTATTTTTACGCCTAGCTTAATTTCACAACGACATGTCAACCCATCAAACCGTCACATGGCTGGGCAACGCGGGCCTGGCGCCCTTTGTGCTTATGGCAAGTCTGATGTGGCTGGTGGACCGTGAACTGCTGCCGTTTGTAGCCATTGCCTTAGCCGGCTACGCGGCTGCTATTGTGTCGTTTTTAGGCGGTGTGCATTGGGGCATAGGTTTCATGAAAGGCGACCATGCGCCGCGCTTTCACTTTGTTTGGGGTGTGGTGCCTTCTCTTGTTGCGTGGCTGGCCCTGATGATGCCCGCTTACGCCGCCCTGCCTCTGCTGGGACTGGTTTTGGTCGCCTGCTGTGTGGTGGACTACAAGGTCTACCCGATGGCAGGTCTGTCAGACTGGCTGCCCATGCGGCTTCGGCTGACGGCGGTGGCGACCTTGAGCTGCCTGTTGGCCGCAGCAGCCGTATGAAAACTTCAGGACTGCGCATGCAAGAAACGCCTTTATCGCTTGCGCCTATCACTTGCCGGGTTGAGGCGCGTGACCTGCACGCCCACCTGTTTGATGTCACGCTAACAGTCAACCAACCCGCAGCGGATCAACAGGTATCGCTGCCAGTGTGGATCCCTGGCAGTTATTTAGTGCGCGAGTTCTCTAAAAACCTGCAACATCTGATGGCCCAGCAAGGCAAGACGAAACTGGTTGCTATTCAGCTCGACAAATGCACCTGGCAAATTGCTTGCGACCCCCAGAAACCCTTGGTGCTGCGCTATCGAATCTATGCACACGACAACTCTGTGCGTACTGCATGGCTAGATGCAACGCGTGGGTTTTTTAACGGGACCAGCATTTGCTTGAAGATTGCGGGCCAAGAAAAATCACCGCATACGTTAGACATCATTGAACCTGCAAAAGTCAATGGCTGGTCAGTGGCCACAGGCTTGAGCCCTCAAAAAGTCAACAAGCAGGGGTTTGGAACCTACAGCGCGGCTGACTACGACGAACTGGTTGACTGCCCTGTCGAACTGGGGGCGTTTTGGAGCGGTAGCTTCAGCGCTTGCGGTGTACCGCACCGCTTTGTGGTGGCTGGCGCATTGCCCGGTTTTAACGGCAAAAAGCTGCTGGCTGACACACAGAAGATTTGCGAAGAAGAAATACATTTTTGGCATGGCCCGCAACTGGCGAAAAACAAATCGTCCAAACTGCACAACACCCCGCCATTTACACGCTACCTCTTCATGCTGAACGCGGTAGACGACGGCTACGGCGGGCTAGAGCACCGCAACTCGACAGCACTGATCTGCAACCGCAAGGATTTGCCGCGCCTGGGCGACGGCAAAGTTTCTGACGGCTACACCACGTTGCGCGGGTTGATCAGCCACGAGTACTTTCACACCTGGAACGTTAAACGCTTGCGGCCAGCAGAATTTGCCAGCTATGACTACAGCCAGGAAAATTACACTCAACTGCTTTGGTTTTTTGAAGGTTTCACCAGCTATTACGACGACTTGCTGCTGCGCCGCGCAGGCCTGCTGGACGACGCAGGCTACCTCAAACTTTTGAACAAAACCATCAACCAGGTCATGCAGACCCCCGGCAAAGAGGTGCAGTCGGTGGCTGAGGCGAGCTTTGATGCCTGGGTCAAGTACTACCGACAGGACGAAAACACACCAAATGCCACCGTAAGCTACTACACCAAAGGCGCGTTGGTGGCTCTGTGCTTTGACTTGACGCTACGAAGCGAAGGCCACACCACACTTGACCACGTCATGCGCGAGTTGTGGCTGCGCTGCAAGGCAGGGCCCATGAGCGAAGCCGACTTTGCCCACGCGCTGCAAACTCTGGGCAAGCGCTCTTTTGGCCCTGAATTGGCCGACTGGGTGCATGGTAAAAAAGATCTACCGATACGCCCTTTGCTGGAACAACATGGCATAGCGGTGCACGAAGACCCCGCCCAATTGGCACAGCGCCTGGGGCTTCGGGTCAATGAAACTCAATGCGTGTTGATTAAAAATGTCTTGTCTGGCAGCGCTGCCGAAAAAGCGGGTTTTGCAGCGGGTGATGAATGGCTGGGTGTCGAGACAATCAAACCCCAAAGTGGCTGGAAAATGCAGCGCTTGGACGACTTGTTGTTGTATGCTGGCTCAGCCAACAAAGTGATCGCGCTGGTAGCACGCGACAAGCGCATCCTGCGGTTGGAGCTAAAAATTCCAGCAGCGGCTACCACTTGGCGCTTAGCGATTAAAGACTCAAAACTGCTGGATCAATGGCTTTCTGATCGTCGCTGAAGAGCCTTGTCACTTCGCATTGACAATGCCTTTAAAGTCATAGGGCACCACAATGGTGTGCACTTTTCCAGCGGCAACCCCCTCGGCAATCTTTAGATTTGCCATCGCGTTCATGTAACCTATGGCTCCTGCGTTGGCGTTAAGTGCAGCGATCCGTTCCGCTTCCTTTTTTGCCGTTTGAACCTCAACCTCTTTGGTTTTAAGTTCATTTTGTGCCCGCACCAGTTCGTTGGCGCTGTTAGCGATCACATCTGCTGGCAATATAGAGCGAACTTGAACTTGCGACACCGTGATTTTTTCTGCAAGCTTTTCCTCCGCTAATGATTTGATCATGGACTCCCGAATTTGTTGTTCTATCAATGGCCGGTTGTCGGCCATTTTGAGTGACTCGTAACCACGTGCCGTCTTGTACGCTGCGTTACGGGCAATCAGCGCCACATAATTTTGCATCAGCAAAATATCGCCGCTTTTGTCTGGCATGCCGTGGAAAATCCTGTTCTTGGTTGTCCAAAGCTCCGATACCGCTGCAGGGTTAACGTTATAAACAATCGTCATGTCAAAGTCCTTGACGGTTGAATTGTCCGAGGCTAACGGCGTCATGTTGTCAACCATTACCGCAACGTCCTGAATTTTGAACGTCAAAATATCGCCAATGAGGGTTTGATTGAACGAGCCTGGAAGACGTTCGGTCGGGTCAGTTGTCTTGTCAAAATTAATCCGCAAGCCAACCTCACCGGTCTCAATCCGGGTACAACCAGTACTTAAGATAACTGAGCACGTGAATAAAAATGTAATAACTTTTTTCATATTCGTTTTTTATGGTGCGCAACATTGAACTTAGACTGGTACTGCCAGCATGCTTCAGTTTATCAAAGCGCTGGCTGGCGTTGCTTACCTAGAAGGGCGCAAGCAAGACAGAATCAAAAAAATGTTAAACATCAAAAGGCAAACATGGATTACGAAACCATCATCACAAGCACCCAAGGCCCCGAGGGTCGCCAAGTTGGCGTGGTGACGTTAAACCGTCCCAAGCAGCTCAACGCGCTGAACGATCAACTGATGGACGAGTTGGCCGCGGCGCTTAAAACCTTTGAGTTGGACCCCAACATTGGCTGCATGATCATCACCGGCAGTGAAAAGGCCTTTGCCGCGGGGGCTGACATTGGTGCCATGGCAGAGTACAGCTTTGCTGACGCGTATGGCAAGGACTTCATTACCCGCAATTGGGAGCAAATTCGCGCGATTCGTAAGCCTGTGATTGCTGCCGTGAGTGGTTTTGCGCTGGGTGGCGGCTGCGAGCTGGCCATGATGTGTGACTTCATCATCGCCGCCGACAACGCCAAGTTTGGTCAGCCGGAAATCAAACTCGGCATCATCCCGGGCGCAGGCGGCACGCAACGCCTGCCGCGCGCGGTGGGCAAGGCCAAAGCGATGGATCTGGCACTCACCGGCCGCATGATGGACGCGCTTGAGGCAGAGCGCGCGGGCCTGGTCAGCCGCGTTGTCGCGCTTGATAAATTGATGGACGAAGCATTGGGCGCAGCGCTCATGATTTGCGGCCACGGCAACCTTGCCCTAATGGCGGCCAAAGAATCCATCAACCGCGCGTTCGAAAGTGGTTTAACCGACGGCGTGATGTTTGAACGCCGCCTGTTTCACGCCTTGTTCGCCACGGATGATCAAAAAGAGGGCATGGATGCGTTTGTTAACAAGCGCAAACCCGCGTTTAAACACAAGTAGTCCGTTGTTTCTGCGGTGGGCTTAACGCTCACGCGGCCGCATACTCTCCGTTATAATCTGAGACGTTGGTGATATAGCTCAGTTGGTTAGAGCGCAGCATTCATAATGCTGATGTCGGTGGTTCAAATCCACCTATCACCACCAAAGATTCATAAAAGCCCCGTCATTTGATTGTTGGGGCTTTTTTTACGCCTGCTTTCAGCCACCGGCACCAAAGCCCTGATCTGACAAGTTGCCCGGTTGCCCGGTTCGTGTCGAGCCCTTAAAATCAAGATTTCACCATCAGCCTCTGGACATACCCCATGAACCGCTGCACAGCCGATCACCAAACCCGCATTTCAGTTTTTGACCGCTTCGTCAATTTTCACCGACATGCTCTGTTTTTAATAGCTATATCGTTATTTTTTACGTGGGTCAATGGCCTTTTTAGCACTCAAGTGCAGGCGCAAACCGTGCAACGCGAATTTCCGGCTGCGGCGCTACGCGGCAAGATGTTGGTCACCGCGCCACCCAACATCAGCCTGGATGGCCAACCTGACCAGCTCTCCCCTAGCGCGCGCATTCGGGCTGAAAACAACATGCTGGCCTTATCAGGCAGCCTGGTGGGCCAAACATTGGCTGTGAACTACACCCGCGATGCCGCTGGATTGGTCAACGAAGTGTGGGTACTGAACGCGCAAGAGGCGCGCCAGAAACGGGCGAGCCAAGCGCGCGCCAACACAGGGTTTTTTAGCTTCATTCCGCCAATGACCAACGACCAGACTGGGCCCAGTCCCATTGGCTCCAAGTTGCCAGGTACCCGATTGCCCGACCCAAGCCTGCAACAGCCCATGGGGCAGACAAAATGAGGACCGGTATGCCTAACCACACCACGCCAGCCACCGGCAAAAAAGTTTTCATCAAAACTTTCGGCTGCCAGATGAACGAGTACGACTCGGACAAGATGCAAGACGTGCTGCATGCAGCGCAAGGCTATGAGCCCACGCAGGACATCAGCGAGGCTGACCTGATTTTGTTCAATACCTGTTCGGTGCGCGAAAAAGCGCAAGAAAAAGTGTTCAGCGACCTGGGGCGGGTCAAGCACCTGAAAGAAAAAGGCGTGTTGATTGGCGTGGGCGGCTGCGTAGCCAGCCAAGAAGGCGCAGCCATCATTGCAAGAGCGCCGTATGTAGATGTGGTGTTTGGCCCCCAAACCCTGCACCGGCTGCCGCAACTGCTGGCCGACCGGACGCGGTTGGACAAGCCGCAAGTTGACATCAGCTTTCCAGAGATTGAGAAGTTTGACCACCTGCCGCCGGCCCGGGTCGAGGGTGCCAGCGCTTTCGTCAGCATCATGGAAGGCTGCTCTAAATATTGCAGCTACTGCGTGGTGCCCTACACGCGCGGCGAAGAAGTCAGCCGCCCGTTCGAAGATGTACTGGTCGAAGTCGCGGGTCTGGCCGACCAAGGCGTGAAAGAAATCACGCTGTTGGGCCAGAATGTGAATGCCTATCGGGGAACCATGGGTGAATCGTTAGAAATCGCCGACTTCGCCACCCTGCTTGACTATGTGCACGGCATCCCGGGCATTGAGCGCATCCGCTACGTGACCAGCCACCCGAACGAGTTCACGCAGAGTTTGATTGACGCCTACGCCAGGCTGCCCAAGCTGGTCAACCACCTGCACCTGCCGGTGCAACACGGCTCCGACAAGATTTTGATGGCCATGAAGCGTGGCTACACCGCGATGGAATATAAAAGCACCATTCGCAAACTGCGTGCCATCCGTCCCGACCTGGCCATGAGCAGCGACTTCATCGTCGGCTTTCCCGGCGAGACGGACGAAGACTTCGACAAAATGATGCGCCTGATTGACGACGTGGGCTACGACACCTCGTTCAGCTTCATTTACAGCCCGCGCCCCGGCACGCCCGCCGCCAATATCAAAGACGACACGCCGCACAGCGTGAAATTAAAACGCCTGCAACACCTGCAAGCCACGATAGACAAAAGCGTAGAAGCGATCAGCGCCAGTCGGCTCGGGACGGTTCAGCGCGTGTTGGTCGAAGGTCCGGCGCGCAAAACACCTAACGCGCTGTTTGGCCGGACGGAATGCAACCGGCCTGTTGTGTTTACCGGGTCTGACCGATTGATTGGGCAGCTGGTGGACATCCGAATTACTGAGGCGCCTATGCGGTCGTTGAGGGGTGAGGTGGTGACTGTTGATGCGGCTTTGACTGTTTAGCGCTATTTTTTTAGTCGCTTCTAGCGCACGTATTCATTCGGCTAAAGCCATTTTTAATCCCTGTTTTTTATGAAATGAGTCGTCTGTATTAAAAATGCAGGCTTTGAAGCGTCGCTAGAGGCGCAAAGGCGGGCCGCGTTAACTAGGGCCGTCGTCGTTCGGCAAACTGAACCCTCCACCCCTTTGGCTCCGGCAAGTTATCGTTTGCAGCTCTCTGCTACTCAATTAGTAGCAGAGGGCGCTCTGTTTGAACGGGCTAGAGCCCTAAAATATACCTAAAAAGGCCAAAACAGGCTTTCAGGCATCAAAACTTTGGCATCCCCTTCATCCCACCCATCTTCTTCATCATCTTCATCATCCCGCTGCCCTTCATCTTCTTCATCATCCCCTGCATCTGCTCAAACTCATTGAGCAAACGGTTCACCTCCTGCACATGCACACCCGACCCCATGGCAATACGCTTTTTGCGGGTGGCTTTGATCAGCTCGGGCTTGCGGCGCTCTAGCGGGGTCATGCTTTGAATGATGCCTTCCTTACGCTTGATGTCTTTTTCGGCCTTGCCCATATCCACCTGACCTGCCTTGGCAGCCATTTGCGCGGGCAATTTGTCCATCAGGCTGGCCAGGCCGCCCATGCTTTTCATCTGCTGGAGTTGGCTTAAGAAATCTTCCAGGTCAAAGCCGCTGCCCGATTTGAGTTTGGCCGCCAATTTTTGGGCTGCAGCGATGTCAACACCAGCCGTGACTTGCTCGACCAATGCAACAATGTCACCCATTCCCAAAATACGCCCTGCATGGCGCTCGGCGTCAAATACTTCCAGACCGTCGAGCTTTTCGCTGGTGCCCGCAAACTTGATGGGTGCGCCTGTGATTTGCCGTACGCTGAGCGCAGCCCCGCCGCGCGAATCACCATCGAGCTTGGTCAAAATAATGCCGGTCAGCGGTAATGCGTCTTTGAAAGCCTTGGCGGTATTGACCGCATCCTGACCCTGCATGGCATCGACCACAAACAATGTTTCAACCGGGTTCAAAACTGCATGCAGTTGCTGGATTTCGGCCATCAAGGCCTCGTCGATCGCCAATCGGCCAGCTGTGTCGACCAGCAACACATCAAAGAAATGGCGCTTGGCGTAGTCGATTGCAGCGCGCGCAATGTCCACCGGCTTTTGGTCGGGAGTACTAGGAAACCACTCGGCACCGGCTTGCGCGGTGACTGTTTTCAGCTGCTCGATAGCAGCGGGGCGGTACACGTCACCCGACACGGTCAGGACCTTTTTCTTACGCTTTTCTATCAGGTGTTTGGCAAGTTTTGCAGTGGTGGTGGTTTTGCCGGCGCCTTGCAAGCCAGCCATCAAAATCACGGCGGGCGGCTGCGCCGCCAGGTTAATGTCGCTGACGCCCTCACCCATCGTGGCGGCCAGCTCTTTGCTCACAATACTGACCAACACCTGACCCGGTTGCAGCGACCCCATAACTTCAGCTCCCAGCGCCTTGTCTTTGACTCGGGCAATAAAGTCGCGCACCACGGTAAGCGCTACGTCGGCCTCCAGCAGGGCCATGCGAACCTCACGCAGCATGTCTTGCACGTTGGTTTCAGTGATGCGGGCCTGGCCTCGCATTTCCTTGACGAGTCGTGATAGTTTGTCTGTTAGGGCTGAGGCCATAGGTGAGCTCCAGTGCGGTGGAGCAGTAATTAGACTTTAGAAAGCTGGCCGGGGACGAGAAAGCCATCAGACCAGCGGCAGAATCAGTAGCATACGGGCTAAACTGTGGGCATGATTTTAGCGATGAGTCTATGGTGGGGTGAAGCGCTGGCCGCCGGCGCTTTCATCTCGTATGTGGTGGCCATGCTGTCTCGCAAGACAATGGCGCCCGACATGCTGCGCCTGGTGCTTTTTTCGGGCTGGGTGTTGCACGGATTGATGTTGGCACACGGCCTGCTGGGCGAGCCCCAGCGTTTTGGCTTTGCCCCTGCTTTGTCCACCACGGCTTGGCTGGTACTAGCGGTGTATGCCGTAGAAAGCCGACTGCTGCCGCAGCTCCAAGCGCAGTGGGCACTTGCTGGGTTAGGCGCTGTATCGGTCGCATTGGCGGTGGTTTTCCCCGGCTCCAGTTATTCGCGTATCGCTTCCATTTGGCTGCCGCTGCACTGGGCGCTCGGCATCGCGTCGTATGGCCTGTTTGCTGCGGCAGTTGCGCACGGTTGGTTGATGCAACGCTCAGAGCGCGCCATGAGGTTAGCCAAACAAAACTCAACCGGTGTACCGTTGCTGACGCTTGAGCGTTTGACTTTTCGCTTTGTAGAAGCTGGTTTTGTCCTGTTGTCAGCCACCTTGCTTGTGGGCTGGTTGTTTGCTGAGCAGTTGTATGGGCCTGGCCTGGCCTGGACGTGGAGTCACAAAACCATTTTTTCTGTACTGGCGTGGCTGGCGTTCGCTGGCCTGCTGGTTGGACGGGCACGATTGGGCTGGCGCGGACTAAAAGCCGTGCGCGTGCTGTATTTGGGCAGCGGTTTGTTGCTTTTGGGCTATGCAGGTTCGCGCTTTGTGCTTGAAGTTGTGCTCAGCCGCGCATGAAGTACCTTTTGGTTTTTGGCTTGGTATTTGTGATCTTCTGGCTTTGGCGCAGCAGAAGACAATCCGAAGCGGGCAGCCGCAAACAAACGCCTACTCACCCGAAACCTGCATCACTCGAAAAAGTCACTGAAATTGTGGCGTGTCAGGTGTGTCATGTTCATCTGCCGCGCCATGAGGCACTGGTCGGCAAACATGGTCTTTACTGCTCTGGTGTGCACAAGCAGCAGGCTGGAGACTAAGGCCGGTGATGCGCTCTATCAAAGACGCGCCGAATTCATGGTTTGGCATGGCCGAAAACTGGCACAGCAGCTGGGCAACAGAGCCCAGGCAAAGTTCGTTTGTCAGGCTCTGGCGTACCTTTATGACAGCGCGCATCACCATCGCCAGCGTTTTGGTGGTGTTGCAGGTTTTTATTTACGCCCTGGGAAACACCCATAACATTTGGCCGATTACGGTGTGCGGGGCTTACCTCTTCGCTACGCTATTGGTCTGGTTACGGGCGCGGCCAAAGCCGCCAGGCAGCACATTTGACGCGCAGTGGATGCTGACGGTAGGCGTGGACGTGGTGGTTTTTTCAGTGCTGAATGCTTTGCCTGCCAGCGGCATGAACTACACGCCTCTATTTGCCTTGCCCGTGTTGTTGGCATCCATTCTTGGCCCCGTTTTGCTGGCGCTTGGCACGGCTGCCAGCGTCACCCTGCTGTTGCTGGCTGATGCTTGGTGGGCGTCTGTGCATTTGACAGGCGAGTCGGCATCGCGTTTTTTGCAGGCTGGACTCAGTGGCTCCGGTTTTTTTGTCATCGCATTGCTGGCCAATCAGCTGGCGCTTCGATTGGCACGAGAGGAGCAATTGGCAAAAAACAGCCAACTGGCGGCGCGTATGCAAACCCAGGTCAATGAACTGGTGATTGAAACCCTGACCGACGGGGTGTTGGTCATTGATGTCAATGGCATTGTCAGGTCTGCTAACCCGGCCGCGCGCCGCTTGTTGGCCCCCAGCGACATGACACGGATGGCGCCGTTTGTATTGGCGACGCAAGCGGCCTGGCAACCCCTGGTGGAAATCATGCGCCAGACCTTTGCGCGCAAGCTCCCACAAGCTACTGATGTGGCCCTCCACCATGCTGGACAGCCCGTGCGCCATCTGCACGTGCGAACGCGGCTGGCTTTGGCGCAAGATTACACCGATGAGGCCTTGTGCGTGGTGTTCCTTGAGGATTTACGTGAAATGGAAGCCCGAATACGGGTTGAAAAAATGGCCGCCATGGGCCGCATGTCGGCGGCAGTCGCGCATGAAATCAGAAACCCGCTGGCCGCCATTTCACAGGCCAATGCCTTGCTTGAAGAAGATTTGCAAAACCCAGCGCACAAGCAACTCACAGCCATGGTGAGCCAAAACGCCCTGCGCCTTGCCAAAATTGTTGATGATGTGCTCAACATCTCAAGAGTCCAGGTATTGAGCCCGGAGCAGCACGGCATGACGCTGATACTGGACGACGCAGCAGCGCGTATCTGCGCTGACTGGACCCAACAAAGCGAAGCCAAGGACAGGATGCACGTGGCTTTGACGACGCGCGGAGCCAGTGTGGTGTTTGACCCAGAGCATCTGCGCCGCCTGATGATTAATCTGCTGGACAACGCACTGCGCTACGCCAGCCAGTCCAGCCGAGCCATACAGATCACCACGCAGCTGACGGTGACGGGCCAGGCCCAGTTATCGGTCTGGAGTGACGGTTTGCCGCTCGAAAAAACCGTCCAGACCCATTTGTTTGAGCCATTTTTCACGTCTGAGAGTCGATCCAGCGGCCTAGGTTTGTACATTTGCCGTGAACTCTGCGAGCGCTATGGGGCGTCCATCAGCTACCAAAGGACCATTCAAGGCCCCTTAAAAGGTGTAGAAGGTAATGAATTTTTTGTGATCTTTAAATCAGCCGTCCGCCCCACGCTCGCCGCATTGCCCCTGCCTGACGATTTGTTTGCTTGAAAGCCATGCCTCAACCTCTGAACACCTCACATGCGCAAGCAGCACGTATTTTGGTCATTGACGACGAACCCGACCTGCGCACGTTGTATGAGTTGACCTTGCTGCGCGAAGGTTACCGGGTAGAAGCTGCGGGCAGCTTATCGCAGGCACGTCAACAGCTTGAAAACCATTTTTTCGACGCCATCATCACCGACATGCGGCTGCCCGATGGCTTGGGGCTGGAGTTACTGCACGAAATGGTCAAAGCCCAACGGACTGAACGCTGCGTGGTGATCACAGCACACGGTTCAGCTGAAAATGCAGTAGAAGCCCTGAAAGCTGGCGCTTTTGATTATTTGACCAAACCTGTTGACCTAAAACAGTTTCGAAGTGTGGTGGCATCGGCTGTACAAGGCTCTAGAGCAGCCGCGTTGTCCGCACCCCTCCATGAGGCCGAAAGCGGCAAACCAGATGTTAAACGCACATCCACACTGAAACGCAAGCTAGGGTCTGCGCCATCAGCACTTGAAAATTTGGTGGGGCAATCAGGGAGCATGCAGGTGGTGAAATCGCGCATCGTCAAGGTGGCGGGCAGCATGGCGCCGGTTTTGATTCAGGGCGAGTCAGGCACTGGCAAAGAGCTGGTCGCCCGGGCCATACATGACTGTAGTCACCGTTGTCACGGTCCTTTTGTCGCCGTTAACTGCGGTGCGATTCCCGAAAATTTGCTGGAAGCCGAGTTTTTTGGGGCACGTAAGGGTGCCTACACTGGCGCTACCCAAGACCGTTTGGGGTACTTTCAAGCAGCCCAGGGAGGTACGCTGTTCCTGGACGAAATTGGTGACCTGCCGTTCGTCATGCAGTCTAAGTTGCTTCGGGCAATCCAGGAGCGCATGGTTCGTCCACTGGGGTCGTCGCAAGAGGACGCCGTCGATGTGCGGATCGTCAGCGCATCCCACAAGGACCTGGGCGAAGAGGTGGTGTCCAAGCATTTTCGTCAGGATTTGTACTACCGGCTGAACGTGATTGTTATTGCTATCCCGCCGCTGCGTGAGCGACTGGAAGATTTGCCACAACTGTGTGAGGCGCTGTTGACCAGAATTTGTAGGGAGTCCGGTTTTGAAGTGCCGCGCATGCCAGAAAACGTGCTGCAGCAACTGCGCACCCACGCATTTAATGGCAACGTGCGGGAACTTGAAAATATATTGCACCGTGCCGTAGCGCTTGGGGACGGAGCAGAGTTGCTGCTAGACGCGTCGCAGACGCCAAAGCTGCCAACTTTGACAGCTAACACTCAAGACCACCCCGTAGAGGTCACCGTCACAAGCCCTGCGGCAGCGCCTGGATTGCTTGCGCTACCCGATAACCTGCAGGATTATTTGGATTCGCAAGAGCGTGAGATTTTGTGCCGAATGCTGGAGGGCACCCGCTACAACCGTACGGCAGCAGCAAGCAAGCTCGGTATGAGCTTACGCCAGATGCGCTACCGGATTGCACGATTGGGCATCGTTATGCCCGACGGCGACGCACCAGAAATCAGCCATGACCGTACTGACGACACGGCCTGAAACTGCGCCCGCTGGTTCGCTCTGGCACAACGGTTGGTACCGCTGCGCTAGAGCTTTGGCATCTCCCAACTTTGGTCCAAGACCTGATGCTGCGCATATCGATTTGATGGTGATTCACTCTATCAGCTTGCCACCTGGCGATTACGGCAACCACAATGTTCAGCAACTGTTTACCAACCAGTTGGATTGGCATGCACATCCTTACTTTCAAAGTATTTTTGGCCTGCAAGTCTCTGCCCACTTTTTTGTGAGTCGCATGGGCGAGCTGTGGCAATTTGTGAGTTGTAACGACCGAGCTTGGCACGCCGGAAATTCGACATACCGGGGCCGCAGCAACTGCAATGACGACTCAATTGGTATTGAACTTGAAGGACTAGAGAGCGGCAGCTTTGAAAACGCACAATATGAAACGTTAATCGCCCTGTGCGCCGCAGTCATGACGCATTACCCGGTAGCGCACGTTGCCGGGCACGAACATGTAGCGCCGGGCCGTAAATTCGATCCAGGGCCTGGTTTTGACTGGCAAAAATTAACCGATGGTCTGGCCTTACGCGACAGCAGCTTGCCCGCGTCGTGTCGCAACTGAAGCGCCGCCTGCTTTTGGCGCCTAAACGATGCGCAAAACCGCATGAACATTGCCTTCTAAAAATGATGGCTTGATTGCGCAAGGCTTGGACAAGTTTTGACGTATTTGCTGTCGCTGCGCCCCAGGCTTTTACTCAAAACGTAAGAAGAAGTTTCAGTGCCATCTCAATTGAAAAACACTACCCGTAGTGCTTGAATTACTTAAGAACACTAGGTATAGTGTGTAGTTGATAAAGTGGTCTTGGAGCAGATCGTGTCTAATATGTATCGTTCACTGTGTCGGTAAGTATGTCCGCAAGTCAGTTTTTAGTCGCTGCGAAATTCACTTTGCTTCCAGGTACAGATGGCAAAAATGATGATGAGCCCACTGCACTGACTTAGGCTGACGACACAGCAAACCATGCTGACAAATTTAGCCAAGCCACACCAGCTAAAAAGCAAAACAAAACCCATAACAAGCAACAGGATACGCATGCAAACCGAGCAAGACATTCACCCCACCGTAACCAGCACGCCACCCTATACGCCAGGCAGCTTCCGGGACAGTCACAACACATCTACCCCAGCCCTGAGCCAATACCAGATCATCCGCCGCAACGGCGCGGTTGTACCTTTTGAGCCGCACAAAATCGCAGTTGCCATGATGAAGGCCTTTTTGGCGGTGCATGGTACGCAAGGCGCAGCGTCAGCCAGTGTGCGCCAAACAGTCGATGAATTGACCCAGGCAGTCATGCGCGCCATGATGCGGTCACGTCCGGGAGGCGGCACATTTCATATTGAAGATGTGCAAGATCAGGTGGAGCTTGGCTTGATGCGCGGCGGCCACCACGAGATTGCACGGGCTTATGTGCTTTACCGCGAAAAACGCGCCCAAGAACGGGCCCGACAGCCGCAGGCGCAAATCCCTGCCGCGATGCAAATTCATGTCATGGATGGCGACAAAAAGGTAGCGCTTGATATTCGCAACCTTCAAGCGTTGATTGAGGCGTCTTGCGCTAATTTAGGGGCAGATGTCAAATCAGCACCTATCGTGGCTGAGACGCTACGCAACCTGTATGACGGTGTCCCGATTGATGAGGTTTACAAGGCCTCCATCCTGGCGGCACGCACGTTAATTGAAAAAGATCCTGACTACACCTACGCAACAGCACGCCTGTTGATGCACACCATTCGGCGCGAAGTGCTGGGCGAAGAAGTGACGTATGAACAAATGCACACCCGTTACGCCGAGTACTTTCCTGGCTTCATTGCCAAAGGCGTACAAAACGAGCTGCTTGATGAAAAGCTCCAGCAGTTTGATTTGGCACGTTTGGGCGCTGCCCTGAAGCCTGAGCGTGATTTGCAGTTTGATTACCTTGGTCTCCAAACCTTGTTCGATCGCTACTTTTTGCACGTCCGCAAACAACGCATTGAACTGCCACAAGCCTTCTTCATGCGCGTTGCGATGGGTTTGTCGCTTAACGAGATCAATCGTGAAGAACGAGCGATTGAGTTTTATGAAATCTTGTCATCGTTTGACTTCATGTCAAGCACACCAACACTGTTCAACGCGGGTACGCAGCGGTCGCAATTGTCTTCATGCTACTTGACCACGGTAGCAGATGACCTCGGCGGAATTTACGATGCGATCAAGGAAAATGCGCTGCTGTCAAAGTTTGCTGGGGGATTGGGAAATGATTGGACACCAGTCCGCGCTCTGGGTTCTCATATCAAAGGAACGAACGGCGAATCACAAGGCGTTGTACCTTTTCTGAAAGTCGTCAACGACACAGCAGTGGCCGTCAATCAAGGCGGCAAGCGCAAAGGTGCGGTTTGCGCTTACCTTGAAACCTGGCATTTAGACATCGAAGAGTTCCTGGAGCTGCGCAAAAACACCGGCGATGACCGCCGACGCACCCACGACATGAACACTGCCAACTGGATCCCGGACCTTTTTATGCGCCGCGTCATGGAAAAAGGCAGCTGGACGCTGTTCTCCCCTAACGATACGCCTGACTTGCACGATAAGTTCGGTAAGGATTTTGAAAAAATTTACACCGCGTACGAAGCCAAGGCAGAGCGTGGCGAGATCAAACCGGCTCGCAAACTTGAGGCCACTGACATGTGGCGCAAGATGCTGTCAATGCTGTTTGAAACTGGCCACCCATGGATCACTTTTAAAGATGCTTGCAATGTGCGCTCGCCCCAACAGCACTCGGGGGTCGTACATTCGTCCAACCTGTGTACCGAGATCACACTCAATACCAGCGACCTAGAGACCGCTGTATGCAACCTGGGTTCTGTTAACTTGGTGCAACATCTGAGAACGCTTCCAGACGGCACCAAGGAGCTCGACCACCACAAGCTGCAAAAGACGATCACCATCGCCATGCGTATGCTGGACAACGTGATCGACATCAACTACTACGCCGTGAAAAAGGCGCGTGACTCCAACATGCGGCATCGCCCAGTGGGTTTGGGCATTATGGGGTTTCAAGATTGCCTGTATGAGCTGCGCGTGCCTTATGCCTCGCAAGAGGCGGTAGAGTTTGCCGATAAGTCAATGGAAGCAGTGTGCTACCACGCCTACTGGGCATCTACCGAGCTGGCCAAAGAGCGCGGCAAGTATGCGACGTACAAAGGCTCGCTCTGGGACAAGGGCATCTTGCCGCTGGACACGTTAGACATGTTGCTTGAAGAGCGCGGTGGCTATGTTGAGGTTGACCGATCAGTCACGCTAGACTGGGACGCCCTGCGCAAGAAAATTTCACTTGACGGCATGCGCAATTCCAACTGCGTGGCCATTGCGCCTACCGCCACCATTTCCAACATCATCGGAGTTGACGCTTGCATTGAACCTTGCTTTGGCAACCTCTCGGTCAAGTCCAATTTGTCAGGTGAATTCACGGTCGTCAACCACTACTTGGTACGTGACTTGAAACGGCTAGGTTTATGGGATGACGTGATGGTGGTTGACTTGAAACATTTCGATGGCTCATTACGCCCGATTGACCGTGTACCGCCAGATATCAAGGCGCTTTATGCCACAGCGTTTGAAGTCGAAACCTCATGGATTGTAGAGGCCGCCTCACGTCGTCAAAAATGGATTGACCAAGCGCAGTCGCTCAATATCTACATGTCAGGTGCGTCGGGTAAAAAACTCGATGAGACGTACAAGCTTGCTTGGTTACGGGGTTTGAAAACCACCTACTATCTGCGTACCCAGAGCGCTACGCATGCTGAAAAATCTACAGTGACGGCGGGCAAAATGAACGCTGTTTCGTCGGGTACAAACAGTCCGGTCAGACAGTCATCGGGTACTGTCAGCGCGCTCGACAAGGCCGCGCTTGCTGCGCAAGCACAGAGGGATGCAACCCCGGCTACCGACGTCAAGTTTTGCGCCATTGACGATCCCGGTTGTGAGGCTTGCCAGTAAAAACAAAGCGCTCATTTCGATGTAATTGAGCAACACAAATTTGCTGCGATACGAATGAACACTTTTCATTTTGTATTGCTGCTTTCATAATCAGAAAGTAATGGAAATAACTATGTTGACCTGGGACGAGGAAGTTAAATCACCACTGCAAAAATCTCTTCACAGCGGCATGTCAAGCAGCCGTTTGCCAGAGCTTGCGTCTTTAAATTCTGAGCTAGCGTCGCCAACCGTTCGTATGTTGAGCGATGGCGCTTTCATGCCTGATTCGGGGTCAACGGTAAATACCATCACTGCCCCTTCGGTCGATATAAAAACTGCCGCGCCCGCTGTCATGAAACGCGTGAAGGCTTCAGACAAGCGCATCATTAATGGCCAGACCGACGTCAACCAGTTGGTGCCCTTTAAGTACAAATGGGCATGGGAAAAGTATTTGGCAACATGTGCCAACCACTGGATGCCGCAAGAAGTCAACATGACGCGCGATATCGCTTTGTGGAAAGACCCGAACGGCCTGACTGACGACGAGCGTCGTTTAGTCAAACGTAATCTGGGATTTTTCGTGACGGCCGATTCACTTGCAGCCAACAACATTGTGCTGGGTACCTACCGGCACATCACGGCACCAGAGTGCCGTCAGTTTTTACTTCGGCAAGCGTTCGAAGAGGCTATTCACACCCATGCTTACCAATACATCACAGAATCGCTGGGTCTGGATGAAGCTGAAATTTTTAATGCCTACAACGAGGTTCAGTCTATCAAAGACAA
This sequence comes from Polaromonas sp., assembly GCA_031424935.1. Lineage (GTDB taxonomy): Bacteria > Pseudomonadota > Gammaproteobacteria > Burkholderiales > Burkholderiaceae_C > Polaromonas. The sequence continues at coordinate 10,915 of JANPIK010000076.1, read as the reverse complement.
AGACCAGTTTTTGATTCCATTCATTGAAGTTATTTCTAATCCGCACTTTAAAACCGGTACGCATGAGGCAGATCAGACGTTGCTCAAGTCGCTGATCGTATTTGCTTGCCTGATGGAAGGTTTATTCTTTTATGTCGGGTTTACGCAGATTCTGGCACTGGGCCGTCAAAACAAAATGACAGGTGCCGCGGAGCAGTACCAGTACATTTTGCGTGACGAGTCAATGCACTGCAATTTTGGTATTGATTTGATCAATCAGCTCAAGCTTGAAAATCCTGGCCTATGGACGGCTGAGTTCAAGGCTGAAATTAAAGCACTGTTTATGCAGGCAGTAGAGCTGGAGTATCGCTATGCGGAAGACACCATGCCGCGTGGCGTGTTGGGGCTGAATGCGTCTATGTTCAAGGGCTACCTGCGCTACATTGCCAACCGTCGCGCAACGCAAATTGGGTTGGAAACATTGTTTCCAAATGAAGAAAATCCCTTCCCCTGGATGAGCGAAATGATTGACTTGAAAAAGGAACGCAACTTTTTTGAAACCCGCGTGATTGAGTATCAATCGGGCGGTGCCCTCTCATGGGATTGAGTTAGCACAGCTAAAAGCTGACCATACACCATGGTTTTTAAAATTGCAATGATCAACAGATGCACCGCAGAGTGCGCGTTGGGCATTGCCTCGGTGTTCGCAGCGCTGAGCCCGGTATTCCGTTGGCTCAACGCCTCGAATCGCTTTGCGTACTCCAAACGCAAAGTGCTCTTTGCAACGTAAAAAGGAGAAAATTATGGCAACTGCGAAAAAACCTGTAGCAAAAAAAGCTGCACCAGCGAAGAAGGCGCCTGCGAAGAAAGTAGCTGCTAAGAAAGTAGCTGCTAAAAAAGCACCTGCAAAGCAAGCACCGGCTAAAAAAGCGCCCGCTAAAAAAGCACCTGCAAAGAAAGTTGCTGCGAAAAAAGCGCCAGCTAAAAAAGTAGTCGCGAAGAAAGCACCAGCAAAGAAGGTTGCTGCGAAAAAAGCGCCAGCCAAGAAAGCTGCCGTCAAAAAAGTAGCAAAAAAGCCAGTTGCGAAAAAAGCTGCCAAGAAACCTGCAGCAAAAAAAGCCGCGAAAAAACCTGCTGCAAAAGCACCTGCCACATCGACAGCTTCGGCAGCTCAAACTACTTTAAATCCGCAAGCGGCCTGGCCTTTTCCAACGGCAAGCAAACCGTAAGAAGCAAAGTACGTTTCTTTAAAAGCCCAGCATCCACGATGCCGGGCTTTTTTTATGGGGTGCCTGAGATACGGTTTGCGCGTATTCTTTCAAGCACCACTACCGTGATTTCATTTTCCAGAGCAGTTGTCGGAGACCAAAGGCCCAACGAAAAAGTGCTCTGTCATGCTTTCAATACTGATTCGAGCGTATAGTTCTGCCCGCCACGGTAGGCAATTTTATGAGCGCCTACCCGATTGCCCAGTTCGGCACAGCGCAACAAAGGCCAGCCAAGCTCCAGACCAAACAGCAGCGCGCCGCGAAACGCATCGCCGCAACCCGTGGGGTCCACTACCTCAGTTGCCTTAACAGGCGCAACGACAGTCTTTTTACCGTCCACCCATACCTCACAGCCCTCGGCGCCCAACGTAACGATCAAGCCCTTGACTTTGGCAGACAACTCGCCACACGACACACCAGTCCGGTCGCACAGCAGTTTGGCTTCGTAGTCATTGACGGTAATCCAACTCGCAAGATCGACAAAATGCATCAGCTCCGTGCCATCAAACATCGGCAAACCTTGTCCTGGGTCAAAAACAAAAGGGATGTCAGCGGCTTTGAACTGCTCTGCATGCTGCAGCATCGCATCGCGGCCGTCTGGCGACACAATGCCGAGTTTTATGTCGCTGCGAGGCCTAATTTGCGTCACATGCGCCTGCATCATCGCACCGGGGTGAAAGGCTGTGATCTGATTGTTGTCTTGGTCGGTCATGATCATGGCCTGCGCAGTGTAGTTGTCTATTACTTCGCGGACAAATTCTGTACTGATACCCATGGCCCTCAAGCGAGCGGCGTAGTCGGCCCCATCGCTGCCGATCGTTGCCATAGGCAGTGGTGCGCCACCTAATTGCTTGAGCGCATAGGCAATATTGCCCGCACAGCCTCCAAACTCGCGGCGCAAGCTGGGTACCAAAAAAGAGACATTCAAAATATGCAATTGCTCGGGTAGGATTTGCTCTGCAAAACGCCCCTCAAAATCCATGATGGTGTCAAAGGCTAACGATCCACAAATTACAACAGACATCAGATAAGTTTCAAAAGTTAAGGGTAAAAAGCCAGCAAGCGGTAACCCACAATACGCCGGGCGGTGGCAGAGCCAGTCTCACCAGCAGATATCTGCAATGTCAGTGCCCCCGAAAACTCTGCACTCGCACCCAGTAAACCGCTGGCCATCCCGAACTGGACCGGTGTCAGCACACGACGTATGACGGCTTGGTCCTGCGTGTCGGTGAGTGTCACTTCAAGCGACGGCATGGCCAGTGCAATTGCCGCGGTGCTTTTGATAGAAAAGCTTAAGGAGTAGGTGGTGTCATTTATTTTATTAAACGAAGAACTGTCAATTAAAAAAGCATCAATTTGCCTTACCGGGCCTAGCTTGCACGCGAGCATCTCGCATAGCTTTTGCAAACTGGGTTTAAGTCCAGGCTCCAAAACCGCCAAGGTATCTCGTTGCCTTATCGCCACTTGCAACAGCAGCAGTAAGGTCAAAGCAAGGGCAAAAAGTACCAACACTCCCTTCACCAGCGGTTTGCGCCAAAAAGCTTGACGATGTGCATCCCGTACAAACGACACATCCGGGGAAATTTCATCAACAGACGCATCGGCAGCGGCGGTATCCCGAGTTGCGGGTTCAAACGAAGCTTCTGATTGCAGCGGGTCGGCCAGATGAACGTCCAGCGGTCGTAATATCGCGGCAGATTCTTCAATCCATGTCGAATCCACGCCCTTGCTGATCAATGGATCAACATTTTGCAGAAGTCTGTCGACGACAACACTGGGGATTGGATCCTTGGTTGAACCGGGAGACAACGTGGCAACTGGATCGGCTGTGGCAGCTGCCGACACCACACTGGCTTGGCTTTGGGAAACTGCAAGCTCCGGCTGCGATCCTGTGCCGTTTTGCAAAAAAAGCGATGCATCGAACACCACAGCGCATTGACCACATCGCACCCAGCCTTGAGAGACTTTGAGTTGATCGGACACGACGTTAAACATCGTTCCGCAAGCAGGGCATCGCGTGATCTGACTCATTTAATGCTGTATTGTAAAGTGAGGGTTACGCGTCGGTCTGCCTGCTTATGACGACCTGTTGGCCTTCAAAACGACGCCGTCATCAAAATCCAACCGTCTTCGCTGTCGGCCACTTGCAACGCGCACCAAGGCGCATAAGCCGCTTTCAATTCATCCGCTTGGCGCGCCAAGATGCCCGCTAACACCAAGCGTCCGTTTGGTGCCACATGAGCGCAGAGCAGCGGAGCGAGAACCTTTAAGGGCGTCGCCAAGATATTGGCCAACACAGTTTGGTAAGTTCCATTGGCTTTTTCGGGTAACCCCGCACTGAGCTGAACGTGATTGGCTTGAGCATTAGCGAGAGTAGCAAGAACTGCCGCCTCGTCAATGTCGACAGCGTCAATATTTTCCGCGCCAAACTTGGCGGCACCGATCGCTAGGATGCCCGAACCACAACCGTAATCCAGCACCCGGCCAAGATCAAAGTCTTGCTGGGATAACCATTTAAGGCACATTTTGGTTGTGGGGTGCGTACCTGTGCCAAAAGCCAATCCTGGGTCTAGCCGAATGACGTGCACAGCCTGCGCAGGCGGCTCATGCCAGGTCGGCACAATCCAGAAATCAGGCGTAATTTCAACTGGTGCAAATTGTGATTGCGTCAGGCGCACCCAATCCTGGTCTGGCAAATTTTGAATCGAAACGACGATGCAATCGGCGAAAAAATCTTGCGCCGTCAGCAGTTCTGCTGCATCACGTGCCAGCAGTTCGCTGGCAAACAAAGACACCATGCGCGAACGGTTCCAGCCAGCTTTGGGCGGCGCCATTCCAGGTTCGCCAAACAGCGCTTGCTCGTGGTTCGTATGGGCGTCAGCATCTTCAACCGACACGCTAAGTGCGTCAAGCGCGTCAAGCGCGTCACTGACAATTTCAACACCGCTTTCAGGAACTAACAAGATCAACTCAAACATAACTATTTCTTTTCCAGTACGGGCGGCGGATTGGGGTTAGACAGCCACAACAAGCGCCGCCTCTGGCAGTAGGGCGCCCTGCAAGGGCAGCGGCTCCTTCGGGGCTGGAGCCTGCGGCTCTGAGCCTGCTTGAGCAGGTTCGGACAGGCGACAAAAGCGCAGCCTCTGGCGAGCGGCGGCCTGCAAGGTGCACAGAGCAAACGCCGTGTGCGACCATGGGAGCCACCTTCTAGCGCACTCGCTTGCTCAGCCACTCTTCAAGATAATGAATATTGGTTCCACCGTCCGTAAACTTGGCGTCCACCATCAACTCACGGTGTAGCGCGATGTTGGTGTTGATGCCTTCAACCACCGTTTCGGCCAATGCCGTACGCATGCGAGCCAACGCCTGAGCGCGCGTATCGCCATGCACGATGATTTTGCCAATCATCGAGTCGTAGTTTGGGGGCACAAAATAGTTGGCGTAAATGTGAGAATCAACGCGCACACCAGGGCCGCCGGGCGTATGCCAGGTTGTGATGCGACCTGGCGATGGCGTGAATTTATACGGATCCTCGGCATTAATTCGACATTCAATCGAATGGCCTTTGATCTGGATGTCACGCTGCCCAAAAGGCAGTTTTTCACCTGCAGCCACCATGATCTGTGTGCGCACCACATCCACGCCGGTGACCCATTCGGTCACAGGATGTTCAACCTGCACGCGGGTGTTCATTTCAATGAAGTAAAACTCGCCGTTTTCAAACAAAAATTCAAACGTTCCGGCACCCCGATAACCTATTTTTTTTACAGCGGTCACGCAACGTTCACCGATTCGCTCAATCAGTTTGCGCGGAATGCCTGGTGCTGGTGCTTCTTCAATAACTTTTTGATGACGGCGTTGCATGGAGCAATCGCGCTCACCTAACCAGACCGCGTTCCTGTGCTGGTCAGCCATGATCTGAATTTCAATGTGCCGGGGGTTTTGGAGAAATTTCTCCATGTAAACCTCTGGGTTGCCAAACGCAGCCCCCGCTTCAGCCTTGGTGGTTTGCACCGCGTGCAATAAAGCCGCCTCGGTATGCACCACACGCATCCCTCGACCCCCTCCCCCACCTGCCGCTTTGATGATGACCGGATAACCCACCTGCTTGGCGATGCGTTTAATGGTAGCCGCATCATCGGGCAGCGCACCTTCGGATCCCGGGACGCAAGGAACACCAGCCCGAATCATGGTTTGCTTGGCGGACACCTTATCACCCATGATCCGAATCGACTCGGGCGTGGGACCAATAAACTTAAAGCCGCTTTTTTCCACCCGCTCGGCGAAATCTGCGTTTTCACTCAAAAAACCGTAACCCGGGTGTATTGCCTCGGCATCTGTTACCTCAGCGGCAGAAATAATCGCTGGCATATTCAGGTAACTGTCTTTGGAAGCTGCTGGGCCAATGCAAACAGACTCGTCTGCCAGTTTGATGTATTTAGCATCCCGGTCAGCTTCGGAATAAACCATCACTGCTTTAACACCCAGTTCGCGGCATGCGCGCTGGATGCGCAAGGCGATCTCGCCTCGGTTGGCAATCAATATTTTTTTAAACATGCCAGCGCATCGCTCAATCAATCAAAAACAATGGCTGACCATACTCGACGGCTTGACCGTTTTCACAAAGTATTTTTCTGACGATGCCGGATTTGTCTGCCTCGATTTCGTTCAAGATTTTCATTGCCTCAATGATGCAGATGGTGTCGCCCACTTTGACGACATCACCCGTTTCAAGAAAGGGCTTGGCTCCTGGGCTGGCTGACCTATAAAACGTACCTACCATCGGAGACTTAACAGCGTGGCTGGTCTCAGGCGCAGGACCCGTGTCAACGGCCACCGCTGCAGGAGCAGCAGCAACCGTAGGAGCAGCTGCCAAAACAGTGGGCTGCTGCACCACCATCGGTGCGCCGCTGGATTTAACGATACGTACCTTGCCCTCCGCTTCAGTGATTTCAAGTTCTGACACATTGGAATCTGAAACCAGATCGATCAGCGTTTTAAGTTTTCTTAAGTCCATGAATCTCTCCAGCAGAGCAGAATGCGCACGCCTGGGTGGCGTACATCTTTCGTCATCCTACGCTTACGTGTGTCTTTTAAGCTTTAAATGACACAAAATTCAGATTTGTGCCATTTAAACTTTAAGTCAACCAAGGCTTTTTGGCGGCGAAGGCGCAAAGTGTACCCCAAGCTAAAACGCTTTGAATCAGAAAAAACGTTTTGAATTATGCAAATCTTTCATTTATATGACATAAAACATAAGCGCTTTAAGCGCGACTACCGTTGTTTTAGACAAAGTTAACCACATTTATTTCAATTCCAGCCACTGCACTAAATCTTGTTTCAGTACGATGCCTGTTTTGCGGTGCAGAAGCTCGCCGGACGCGCCAAACACTGCGGTAAATGGCAAGCTACCTGCAATATTTCCCAAGGATTTGCTCAGGTCTGTGCCGTCTAGCCCCGCCATGCCGACAGGAAAGCTGAGGGGCTTGGTTTGTAACCACTTCCGCACCGCGCTGGGCTGGTCCACAGCTAAGCCCAAAACTTGCCAGCCGTTGGCTCTTTGCTGCTGGTAAAAAGCGTCAAGCAGCGGCAGCTCCTCAACACACGGCGGGCACCACGTAGCCCAAAAATTAAGCAGCAGCGGTTTGCCGCGAAAGCTGCTCATCGGCTGGGGCTTGCCTTCAGGTGTATCAAAGCTCAAAGCCCACAACGAACTTTGAGCCGCATTTGTCTCTAGCGGTGTCAGCTTTCGTGGTTCAAACTTCACCCATGCTACCCCTACACCCGCCAGACCCGCAGACGCTGCTGCACCAACATAGAGTAAGTTTCTTCGATTCATGCCTCAGACTTTAGCTGCTTTAAATGCACGCTTTTCAACAGCCCCCACATCCCCACGTGGTTTGCGGCCTTTGCCGTCAGGCTTCAGAGCACCGCGCAAGTCGTCATGGTCGTAAACCATGAAGTGCACACCAATGTTTTCATTCAAGGGTTTGCACAAGCTGCTTAGGCTTAACGCTTCGACTTTGCCGCCGGTAAAGCCAGTCACCGTGCGCGGTTCATAGTCCACGTTGTGTTCAATCAGGGCAATTTCAGCCGACTTAGGGTCATCGCAAAACAGCTGAATGTAAATATCAGACAGCCGAGTGGCCGTGCCGTGCCACACCGCCCCGGCCAAATGCGGCCGGAAATCAGCCATCCGCTCCATCCACACCAAAGCCAGTTCGCGCAGCGCTGCCAGCTCGGTCGGCTGGGTATCGGCACAGAACACCGCAATGTATTCAATCACCGCATCTTCAACTTCCGAGTTATCAGGCAATTCAGCCCGTGCAGGCAGGCCCATCTGCTTGACGGCGCGCCGCTTCGCGGGGCCATATTCAAGTCCGTCTTCGACCACCAACGCGGCGGCTAGGGCAGCTATTTCGGATTTAAGGGTTTGCATAGCAAAAGAAAATAAAGGTCGAAGTACGTTGGAGTTTAGGACAACGCGTCGTTCACGCGCCTGGCTGCACTTCTAAAATGCGTCATGCACATACATATATTGGGAATTTGCGGGACCTTCATGGGCGGGCTAGCAGCGCTGGCGGTGGAGGCCGGGCACAAGGTCACGGGTTGCGACACGGGGGTGTACCCGCCGATGAGCGACCAGCTTCGCGCCTTGGGCATCGAGCTGATTGAGGGTTACGGCGCAGACCAGTTAGCCTTTAACCCGGATGTGTTTGTGATCGGCAATGTGGTGTCGAGGGCACATTTGGCAGATGGGAGTCCAAAATACCCGCTCATGGAGGCGATTTTGGACGCTGGCCTGCCCTACACCAGCGGCCCGCAGTGGTTGGCAGAACATGTGCTGCAAGGTCGCCATGTGCTGGCAGTAGCAGGCACGCACGGCAAAACCACCACGACGGCGATGCTGACCTGGATCCTGGAATGCGCTGGGCTGCAACCTGGCTTTTTGGTGGGCGGCGTACCGCTAAATTTCGGCGTGTCGGCTCGTCTAGGAGGCGGTCTTTCAGGCAAGCAGGGGCCGCAGAACCGGCTTAGCCAGGCTGCAGGCGCAGCGACCCCCTCGGGGCTAGAGCCTGCGGCTCCGAACCTGCTAGAGCAGGTTGGGACAGGCTTTAGAAGCGAAGGCTCTGCCGAGCGGCGGCCTGCAAGGTGCAGCGTCCACACGCAGTGGGAAAGCGTGGGGGCAACATTCGTGATTGAGGCAGACGAATACGACACGGCTTTTTTTGACAAGCGCAGCAAGTTTGTGCACTACCGCCCGCGCACTGCGATTTTGAACAACCTCGAGTACGACCACGCCGATATTTTTGAAAACCTGGCTGCGATTGAGCGGCAGTTTCATCATTTGGTGCGCACCGTGCCGTCAACCGGGCGTGTGGTGGTGAATGCGACGGAAGAAAGCCTGGAGCGAGTTATCGCCCAAGGTTGCTGGAGTGAGCAGGTACTCTTTGGCAAGGCTTTAGCCCATAAAGCGGGCTTTACCGCCGAGGGCGAGCCGGGCGACTTCACCGTGCTGAAAGCGGGCAAACCGGTGGCGCGCGTTCAGTGGGCGGTAAGCGGCGTTCACAACCAGCTCAATGCCCTTGCGGCAATTGCTGCGGCCGAGCACGTGGGTGTGAATCCCACCTATTCCGCCGACGCACTGGCCAGCTTTCAAAACGTCAAACGCCGGATGGAAGTCAAAGGCGTGATTGCCAAAAACGGCCACAACGACAGCGGAAGCATCACCGTTTACGACGACTTTGCCCACCACCCTACCGCCATCCACACCACGATAGACGGCCTGCGCCGCCAGCTCAACTTCAGTGGCAAAACCGCCGAACGCATACTTGCCGTGTTCGAGCCGCGCAGCAATACCATGAAGCTGGGCACCATGACGGCCCAACTCCCCTGGAGCCTGGAGGCTGCCGACATCGCGTTTTGCCACGCCGGCGGCCTGAACTGGGACCCCAGAGACGCCCTCGCCCCCATGGTTGACCGGGCGCACGTGGCCGACAACATAGAAGAGCTGGTGGCCCAGGTCAAGGCAGCAGCCAGGCCCGGCGACCATGTGCTGTGCATGAGCAATGGCGGTTTTGGTGGCGTGCACGGCAAGCTGCTGGCAGTGTTGAGCTAGGCGGACGCTATTGATTTAATAGCTACCTATACCCATGAATAATGGGCGAGCAGCCTATTCGGCACACAAAACCGATGAAAACGGGTGTAAAAGTCGCCAGATAAGTGGTTGGGACGTGGCGGGAGAAAGCACAGGGCCAGCGGAAAGCGCCATTTATCTATAAAAACCCCCTGCAGCCCATATAAATCGGGCATTTACAGCTATCAAACATATAGCAAAAAAAACGATACCAACTTCAATAGCTAATACTCAGGCTACCTATATCAATATGCACCACGGGTTTGCCGAGGGCGGCGCTTGCAGCCCGGGCAAACTCCTGCGACCACTTGGCCTCGGCAAAACGGGCCGGACCGGCTGCTTCGGCTACCACTACGACCTTGTCGGCCGTAAGCAGTTTGCCGGTGGGCCGCAGAGGCTCGCAGGCCATCTGGGTGAACTGGTCGTCAAGCCACCAGCGCGCTACGTCATGCGGCATGGGCTGGACTTCGTTCAGGTCTATGCGCACGGGAGACGCGCCCTTGAATGTCACACTGACTTCGCTTCGCATGGCCTGCTCCTTGTGCTGGATTCTGATACTGGATCCCGATGCCGGACTGGATGAAACCCAAGTCTGCAATGGTCGGCTGAGTGCGGGCACTGCGGCAATTCGCAGAAACCCGCAGGGCTGGCGGCTTACTTCTTTGCTATGCGTGCCTGCACCGATGCAGACAAAACATCCAGCACCTCCAGCGAATCACCCCATGACAGGCAGGCATCAGTAATACTTTTTCCGTATTCCAGGGCGCTGGCATCGTCTTTGCCAGGTGTGAACTTTTGCGCGCCGGCGTTCAGATGGCTCTCAACCATCAGGCCAAAAACCTGGCGCGAGCCGCCGCTGACCTGCCCGGCGATGTCGCGCGCCACCTCAAGCTGCTTTTCGTGCTGCTTGGAGCTGTTGGCGTGGCTGCAATCCACCATCAGGGTAGCGGGCAATTTTGAGGCGGCGAGCTCTTTGCAGGCTGCGGTCACGCTATGTGCGTCGTAGTTCGGTGCCTTGCCGCCGCGCAAAATAACGTGGCAGTCAGGGTTGCCCTTGGTTTGCACGACCGCCACCTGACCGTTTTTGTGGACCGACAAAAAGTGGTGGCCGCGTGCCGCCGCTTGGATCGCGTCCGTGGCAATGCGGATATTGCCATCGGTGCCATTCTTGAAGCCAATCGGCGCCGACAGGCCAGAAGCGAGTTCGCGGTGAACCTGGCTTTCTGTCGTGCGCGCACCAATGGCGCCCCACGAAATCAAATCGCCTATGTATTGCGGTGAGATCACGTCCAGAAACTCGCTTCCAGCGGGCAAACCGAGGCGGTTAATCTCAATTAGCAGCTGGCGCGCAATGCGCAGACCTTCGTCGATACGGAAGGTTTCGTCGAGGTAAGGGTCGTTGATCAGCCCTTTCCAGCCAACAGTGGTGCGGGGTTTTTCAAAATAGACGCGCATCACGATCTCCAGCGTGCCGGCGTACTTTTTGCGCTGCTCCATCAGGCGGCGCGCGTACTCAATCGCGGCGGCCGGG
>JANPIK010000075.1:0-83659 GCA_031424935.1 Polaromonas sp. | reverse complement strand
GTGCTGGTGCTGGTGCTGGTGCTGGTGCTGGTGCTGGTGCTGGTGCTGGTGCTGGTGCTGGTGCTGGTGCTGGTGCTGGTGCTGGTGCTGGTGCTGGTGCAGGTGTTGACATAGGCGGTATCACCGTGCCTACGGGGCCTTGCGCAGGGTTAATTCCCCAAAGCTTTTGCGCTGCCCTATCGCCTGTTTTTTCGCTGAGCAGCGCAGCCGCGATATCTGCATAACTGCTGTTTCTGGCCGCCAGTGCAGCCTTCAGGCTGTCAAGCATCAGGTCGTGCTGATTACCCGTCAAGCCCTTTTTAGCAACAGCCGCCACCAGCGCATCGTTGGCAAAACTGCGCATGCCCGACAAATTGACCAGCGGCCTGAACACATCAACGATCTCTTTGTGTGCAGCCCCGACGTTGACTGCGCTCAGTTGACTTTCAGTCCCGGCATAGGCATTGAAGAACTGGGCGGCATTTTTACCTGCCACCACGGTGAGATGAAGATCCGTCAGAGGCGTCATGTTGACTTCACCAGCTTGCCCATCGCTGAACACCAAGGCATGCAAGGTCAGGGTGGGCCCCACCACGTTGACCACGCAAGGCCATTGGGCAACCAGCGGCATGGTGATGCTGTACCTGCCTGTATCTGACGTTGTCGTTGAGGCCTGCGCAGAGCCACGACATTTGGCGGTGACTGCTGCATTGACAATGGCCTCCCCAACGGCTGCCGAGCCACTAAAACTGACAGGGTTTGCCGAAGCACCTCCCACCTGTGCGCCCCCCACCGATGCGGTTGTTACTGTGCCACCCCCACCCCCACCCCCACCCCCGCCACCGCAGGCAGCCAGCAGACAAGCGGCTGCTGTGACGCTCAAGCGACTGACTTGGCCTGAGATCTTGAAAGGGGAATTGGCAGTTATCGTTTTGGGCTGTGTCATCAGGTTCTGCGCCAGTAAGGTTTAAAAGTACATGCAAGGCTTGGCGCAATCGCCCTTCGCTTGAATTGAACGCCAGCCCAGGTGCAAGGCCCTAGCAGCCCATGTGCAAAGGCCCGTCAGCCTAGGCCATAAATCCAAGATCTTTGGCCGTAAAGTTGGCTAAATTGGGAAGCACCAGGGCCAGGTCTGCGGCGTCTAGTCCAAACCATTTGCCCAAAGTGGCGGCGTATTGGTCCACACTGGTGGTGGGAAGCAAGCGACCTGAGCCCAAGTCCCAGTCGTGTTGCAGCCCCGCGGGGGCCATGCTGCCGTATATATTTTGACCTTTTACTGCCCTGGCCCCCGTACCGCCTGCACCACCAGCTATAAAATGCGTAGCGCCCCAACCGTGGTCGCTGCCTTTGCCGTTGCTCACCGTGGTGCGGCCAAAGTCGGATGCGGTAAAAAGCGCCACGTTGTCCGCCAGACCCAACGCCGACATGGCATCGGTGAAGTACTTAACGCTGCTAGATACCCGCTGCATCAGGATCGATTGGTCCCGGTAGTGGTTGTCGTGCGTGTCAAAGCCGCCGATCGACACCATAAACACTTGGCGCTTGGCCCCAATCGCTGTGTTTTTGGAGATGATTTGTGCCACCATCCTCAGTTGTCTGGCCAAGCCGTCTTGGTCAAGGGATGCCGGGTGACCCTGTGGCACGTCGCTGTAGGCGTTGGTAGGCAATGCAACCTGGGCATCAAAGCTGGTGTTGTTGGTCAACACGCTGCTTTTGAAGATCGCGTCTGTGTCCCTTGATCGGGTCAAAATGCGCGCATATTCTGCTTGCATCGCGGTAATGCCTATGGCCTGCATGGCTTCTAGCGCACGACTCGCACCGGTAGTGGAATTCATCGCGTTACCGCTGACGCCGCTCAGGCTGATGGACCCATTGACCCCAACCTGGTACTGCACCACATTCTGGCCAGCCAGTAAAACCGTATTACCCGTGGCAGATATGCTGGTGAACACCGGTTGGCTATTGGCCGACATCAGCAGGTCACCCATGCGCCCAGCCCAGCCGTTACGCGCACCCTCGGGGGCGCTGGCTTGCCAAATGGATTGCTGGTCGTTGTGCGAGAAAAGTTTGGGCGGCAGATCCCAAGCGCCGCTTTTGTACTGCAGCTTGGTGGTGGGTTTGATCAGTGGCCCAACGTTGGCCAAAACCGCCAGCTTGCCAGTGTCATAAAGACTGCGAAGTGGGGCCAGCAAGGGGGCGGTTGTGAATTGGCGGCCATCCAGAACATTGGACGCCGCCATGGCGCTGCTGCCGGGTGCCAGCGCCAGCCCTGCCGCATTGCTGCTGGCGTTGTACATGCCGCCACGCGCCGCAGCGTAGGCGTTATAACTGGCGGTATCAAAGGGGTAAACCCAGTTGTGAGAATCGTTACCGCCATACATGAACAAACACACAAGCGCCTTGTAGGGGCTACCGCTGGTGACGTTGTGCGCTGCCGCGCTGCCCATGGCGGCCAGGCTGGTGGCAAATGCGCCTGCGCTGGCCAGGCCCTGATGCCGGAGCGCTAGAGATAAGCTGCAGCCAGCACTGTTGCGCAAAAATGAGCGGCGAGAAGGGTTTTGGGGTGTGTTCATGGCTTAGCGCTCAATCAGGTATTCGGACGATGTCAGGGCAATGAAAGCGGCGATTTTTTGCCGGTCAGCCAGCCGGGTTGCCGCGTTCCAGCTGACCTGGTTTTGCATGGCATTTAAAATTTGCGTACGCAAGGCGGCAGACATACGTCCGGCAAATAACAACAAGTTGAGCTGATCCACCACGGCGGCGTCGCTGGCCACCGCGGCTTGTCCTAACGCAGTTGTGGTGCGCATAAAGTCAATGGTGACATCGGACTTGTTGCGGTTTGCCAATGGCACATCGGTGCCGCTACCCGTCCAAGCGACGCCCCACTGCAGCAAGGCCCAGGTGTAATTGACCCATTCGACAACGGTGGTTTCGTTGGCGATCTGAAACTCCGGCGCCACCATGTTCAGCGTTGCAATTTGCGTATTGGGCGGCACATAACCTGGGCGGTAAAAATTAAACACCGAAGGTGAACCCAACGGCGATTGCATGAGCTTGGTGCGCTCGTCGAACCCCATCATCCAGCGCCCGGTCAATGAGCTGGCCTGGAGCGCACGCGCCGCTTGGGTGATGCGCAACACGGGCTCCCGCAGCTTGCCAAACTGACCCGCAGGCTCAATGCGCGCGTCGGCATACAACAGCACAGCGCGAATGACCGCCGCCATGTCGCCGCGCACACCGTTGCCGTTGTTGTTGAAGGCCTGGGCAACAAATTGAACATAGGCCGGGCTGGGGTTACTGGTGACCAGGCGTTGAATCAGCTGTTTGCCAATAAATGGGCCCACGTTGGGGTGGTTAAACAAGGTGTCGAGCGCAATGCGCAGGCTGGTGTTGCCATCGGTACCCGCCGGTATGGTGACGCCCAAAAACGACTTGGCGCCAGTTTCATGAAAAGTTGGGTAAACCCGCATCGGCTTGAGATCAAAGCGCGCTGCGCCCACCGTGTCGTAACGGCCCGGCCCCCCCCACTGAAACGTGTTGCTGGCATTGCTGCCGTCAGGCATGTCCCATGACCAGCCTGTAAAAACCCGCGCCAGACCTTCTACATCATCGTTGGTGTAAGTCTCCAGCGGCTTGCCGTTACTTGCTGTCTTGACCGTGCCATCGATGTTGAGTTGGTTCAGGCCAATGCTGAACAACTGCATGACTTCACGCGCAAAGTTCTCGTCTGGCTCGCGCCCCGTCGCTGTGTTGGCCTTTTGGTTGCGGATATGTGAGAGGTACATCCCCATGACCGGGCTGAGTGCCACGTCTTGCAATAAATTGCGATAGTTGCCAAACGCATGCTTGCCTAAATTGTCCATGTATTGACCCACGCTACGGCCATGGTCGTACAGGTTTGAATCTTCGAGTGACACCACATGAATTTGTAGCAGCGCATGCACTACCCGGCGGCGCAATTGGTCGGGTGCATTCATGGCTAACGACCAATATTTATGCTGCAGCCAGCCCGGGGTGTAGTTGTCGCCTCCGCTGCCGGGGCGGTAGCTGCTGCCTTTGTCAAACCAGCGCTGGACTTCATCCACATAGTCGGCCGCCGGTGGTATGGCCATTTGCTCGGTAAGCCAGTCTTGGGCGGGCCGGCCAGCCAGTGCCGCAACAGACTCTGCGGTGGGGCCAAAACTGGCCTGGGTAAGAAACCGGGCGGCCTGCTGCGTATTAAGCGCATTGAGCGGGGGAGCAGCATTGCATGTGGCGTTAACGGGCACGCCCCAATTGCCGTTGGTGCAAAAGAAGCTGGCGCTGCCCGTGGTGGGCGCGACGCTGTCAATCGCAGTAGCACTGAGGCCTGAGCCCGCAGCGTTGGCTGTGCCGGTACAGCTGTTTGCGCCCACGATCCAACTGAGAGACTGGCTGGTGCAAGCCAGCGGTGGGGGTGTCACACACGTATTGGAAAGGGTGCTCCATGCCCCATTGCTGGCGACGCCATTGGTCGTGGTCACGATGCGGCTTTGGGTTACCGAACCCGTTTGCCCCGCTGGACATGCGAGTGTCTGCGTTTGAGTGGTCGTGACAACCAATGGCGCTGGTGCTGGTGCTGGTGCTGGTGCTGGCGCTGGTGCTGGTGCTGGCGCTGGTGCTGGTGCTGGCGCTGGTGCTGGTGCTGGTGCTGGTGCTGGTGCTGGTGCTGGTGCTGGTGCTGGTGCTGGTGCTGGTGCTGGTGCTGGTGCTGGTGCTGGTGCTGGTGCTGGTGCTGGTGCTGGTGCTGGAGCTGGTGCTGGAGCTGGAGCTGGAGCTGGAGCTGGAGCTGGAGCTGGAGCTGGAGCTGGAGCTGGAGCTGGAGCTGGAGCTGGTGCTGGAGCTGGAGCTGGTGCTGGAGCTGGTGCTGGTGCTGGTGCTGGTGCTGGTGCTGGTGCTGGTGCTGGTGCTGGTGCTGGTGCTGGTGCTGGTGCTGGTGCTGGTGCTGGTGCTGGCGTTGATGTAGGTGCTGGCCACAACAACTTGGCTGCCACTGTGCCTACTCTTTGCTCCAACAGAGTACTGGTGACCTGCGCCAGGTTTTTGTTTTGGGTCGTCAGGGCGATGCCGATCTGATCCAAAAGCAAGTCCGCCTGGTTGCCGGCTTGTTTACCGGTCACAGTGGCCACCAGCGGGTCATTCACAAAGCTTTGCATGCTTGAGAGGCTCACCACCGGAATAAAAAGGTCGGTCACCTCTTTTTTGGCTGCCGTCATCACCGTCAGGCTAATTTTGTCGGCCTGCGTCGTGTTAAACGTATCAAAATAAGTAGCCGCCGCCATGCCGGTAGCCAGTGAGAGTTGCAGGTCAGTCAGCGGTGTGATGTTGACGTCTTTGGTGGTGTGGCTTTTATCGACAGCCGAGTGCAACGAACCGGTTGGGCCTACGACCCGGACGACGCACGGCAGCACGGCCTCTGAAGGCATGGTCATGCGGTACTGTGCAATGTCGCTTGTGGTGCCGCTAATTTGGGTGGTGCCGCTGGCCCCCATGCATTTGAAGATGACCAGAGCGTTGGTGATACCTGCACCCGTAGCTGCGGTACCGGCAAAGGTCATCATTGCTGGTTGTTGCTGCGGCACCGTCAAGGTGGCTACTGCGCCTGAACCAGCGCCGCCTCCACCGCCACCGCCACAGGCAGCCAAAAGGGACGC
The DNA here is from genome assembly GCA_031424935.1 of Polaromonas sp. Lineage (GTDB taxonomy): Bacteria > Pseudomonadota > Gammaproteobacteria > Burkholderiales > Burkholderiaceae_C > Polaromonas. Next base: position 78,008 of record JANPIK010000075.1, on the reverse strand, counting down.
AGCGGCCAAGACCGTCAGGCGGCGAAACTGGCTTTTACTTTTGATGGATAAAAAGGCATGTGTTGTGTTGGGCTGTGTCATGTGAGCCTGCGCCAGTACGGTTGAAAACAAGCGCGAAGCTTATCCCGGCCACGAGCAGCTTTAAATCAACAACTGCGGGTATCCAAGGCCAATGCAAAGCTGTAATTTGGCGTGGCACGGCCATGTCCTACAAAGCGACAAGAAAAAATAGCTATACAAAACAACACACTGTTACGGGAACTTAATTGAGCCTTGCGTCAATCTGACTGATGTTGAGACCTAACTGACAGCCAAGCCATACGAAAAGGGGTTTAGCCTGCATACAGATGTTGTTTTTGCTTACAAACAAAATGCTTTGCAACCCGAAAGTGATCTTGATGCTAAGTGCAATTACACGCACTCAAACTGCCCAGTTTTCAGTCAGTATTTTGAATCGCGGGGTATTTAACGACATAAAAACTAATCAAAAGCTGCGGTAATAAAACATATTGTTTATTCACGAATTGCACGACTCGCGGATGCGACCGCCTGGATTGTTAGTACGGGTAGTATTCCTGTTACATGGGATGTTGGCGCGCCCACTGGAATTCAAACCTACCGTCGCATTCAAACTCCGCAGTTTTAACAAGCTGGAAAATTTATGATTAACTTTAAACGCAAATGTAATCTATTTAATTCCGTTATTTTGATGGTATGTTCCAGCGTAATCGTAGGATGTGGGGGGAGTGATAACGACTCCATCCGCACCGTTACTATTGGAACACAAGGGTATATCTCAGAATACCGGGAAGCTACACAATCTTATATAAAAGTACTAACTGATGGCAATGTTGAGGTGATATCCAACAAATGCCTCTATGCGCCCTCGATAGGAGGATCTACGCCTGGTGGTAATCCCCAGATTATTTTCAGATTTTTAATACTAGAAAAGGACTTAGAGCATGCAAAGAATCTATGGAGAGTACAGGATATATGGGTTGACGAGAATTTGGTGCTGCCCCAAGAAACTGTAGAGATTTTTTGCGATATTTATCCTCGTCTCCCCGTTCCGCGTACTCCTGCATGAAATTGATCTACCTTTCATGAATCTGAGTGACATTCATGATGTTCAAAAAACTCTGCGATTGGGCTTCGGGGGCGCTGACTGCCGCTGGAGCGAAACTAAGCGATGGTATTCGCTATTACGTTAGTAGCGGTATGTGCGCTATTTTCCTGGGCTAGAGGCCTTAAACACCTTGTTTTTTGAGGTTCTTGATGCTGTACCTCGTATCATCTTCACGAAGGCGGGAATCTAGACTGATGGGGATGTTGGTCTGCAATTCATAAACCGGACTAAATCCCCGTGCTCGGGAATGACAAAGATTAGCGTTACTTCACAAACTGGTTCAGCTGAATGATCGGCAGCAACACAGCCAGCACGATGAGCATCACCACAAACCCCATCACCACAATCAGCAGCGGCTCCAAAATAGTGGCCAAGGCCATCGCGCGGCGCTGCACTTCATTTGACAACTGCACCGATGCGCGCTGCAACATGACGGGCAACTGCCCCGTCTGTTCGCCCAGCCGGGCAAACATGCTGACCAACCCAGGAAAGCGCTTTTTCTGCCCGAATGCCGATGCCAGCGGTGCGCCTTCGCGCACTAGAACCAGCGCGTCCAGTGCATCTGCGCGCATGGCGCTGTTTGACAAAGTCTCAGCCGCAGCCTGCACGGCCTTAAGTATCGGAACCCCAGAACTCGACAACATGGCCAATGTGCCCACAAAGCGCGCGGCGTTGTAGTCACGTATCAACCTGCCAGCCAGCGGCATGGTCAAAACAAAAGCATCAAACTTTTGACGAAAAGAGGCTTTTCTCACGGCAAATCGTGCGCTAAACGCTCCTAAAATTAGAGCAATTAAGACAAATAAGCCGTAATTTCGAACCACGCTGCTGATGGCCAGCATGGCGACGGTCAAAAATGGCAGAGCACGTTTGGTGCCAGCAAATACATTGGCGACCTGAGGCACCACGTAGCCCACCAAAAACATCACAATCACCACGGCAACCAGCGTGACAATGGCGGGGTACAACGTGGCGGCAATGAGTTTTGACTTCAGCGCCAACCGTTCTTCCAGGTCATCGGCAAGTCGCTCCAGTACGCCCGCCAGGTTGCCACTTTGCTCGCCGGTGCTGATGACGGCCTGGTAAATGGGACTGAATTCTTTCGGGTGCTCAGACAAGGCTCGGCCAAAGTCGCTGCCTGCATTGACTTGCGCGCGCAGTGCGGCAACCAGATTGCGCTGGTCTTCGTCTTCTGCTTCTTCGGCCAGTGCGGTGAGTGCTCGCTCCAGCGGCAGGCCTGCGCCCACCAGGCCCGCCAACTGGCGCGTCCAGATGGCCAGGCGCGTTGAATTAAACACCCGACCCGCAAACAATTTTGTTTGCAGCAATGATTTGTTTGCGCCGCTGTCAGCACCAGTCAGCGTACCGACAACCAGCGGCACCAGCGCCTGCAAGCGCAGCGCGGCTTTGGCGGCTTTGACGGTTTCAGCCTCCAGCACGCCCTTGCGGACTTTGCCGTCTGGCTGCATGGCTTCAAATTGATAGGCGGGCATGGGCGACTGACAAAAATAGGCTAATCGCGTGTCACGCGAAGCAGCTCTTCGCGCGAGGTAATGCCGCTTACTACCAGCCGCTCGCCGTCGTCGCGCATCAGTGTCATGCCTGAGGTGAGGGCGGTGCTGCGAATATCTGCTTCTGCCGCGCGGCCATGAATTTGGGCACGAATGGCATCGTCAGCCACCATCAACTCGAACACGCCGGTTCGGCCCTGGTAGCCGGTTTGCCCGCAGTCTGCACAACCTGCGCCGCCGCAGGCGTTGCACAGCTTGCGTACCAGCCGCTGCGCCAATACACCGAGCAGCGACGAGCTGAGCAAAAACGGCTCAACCCCCATGTCGGTCAGACGTGTAACGGCGCTGGCGGCGTCATTGGTGTGCAGCGTTGCCAACACCAGATGCCCGGTGAGGGACGCCTGTATGGCAATTTGTGCCGTTTCAAAATCACGGATTTCGCCAATCATGATGGCGTCCGGGTCTTGCCGCAATATGGCGCGCAGTGCTTTGGCAAACGTCAGGTCAATCTTGGGGTTGACCTGCGTCTGGCCAATACCTGGCAGCTCGTATTCAACCGGGTCTTCCACCGTCATGATGTTGCCAGCACCTGCGTCCAAGCGCTGGAGCGCGGCGTAAAGCGTGGTGGTTTTGCCTGAGCCGGTGGGGCCGGTGACCAAAATAATGCCATGTGGCTGCGCAATAAGCTGGCTTAGCCGCGCCAGTACATCGCCTTGCATGCCGACCGATTCAAGGCTCAGGGTGCTGCCGCTTTTATCCAGCAAGCGCAGCACGGCTCGCTCGCCGTGCGAGTTGGGCAGTGTGCTGACACGCACATCGACTGCGCGGGTACCAATGCGCAAGCTGATACGTCCATCTTGCGGCAGGCGTTTTTCTGAAATATCCAAATCCGCCATAATTTTCAGGCGTGAAATCAGCGCCGCATGGAGTGCGCGGTTGGGTTGCACGACTTCGCGAAGCGTGCCGTCAACCCTAAAACGCACGCTGGAATGGCGCTCGTAGGGTTCAATGTGGATGTCACTGGCGCCATCACGCGCAGCTTGGGTAAGCAGCGCGTTAAGCATGCGAATAATAGGCGCGTCATCCGATGCGTCCAGCAAGTCGGCAATCGCTGGCAACTCTTGCATGATGCGTGACAGGTCGGCATCAGACTCGACCTCGCTGACCACCGCCGCTGCACTGGACTCACTTTCAGAATAAGCGGTACTGATGCGTTGCGCCAAGGTTGCAGCATCCAGGCTCTGCAGCGTAAGCGCACTGCCAGCTGCAGCGTATTTACGCATGACCTCGCCTAATGCATTGGCATTTGGACTGGCGCTGTGCCAAAGCGTGCGTGAGTCGCCATTGTTTTCAAGCAGCAACGCATTGCTGCGGGCAAATGCGTAAGGAAGCGGGTATCGCATGACCGGTTTTTAGCCTATTTTGGGGCGGGAACCGTCACGGCCGGGGGCGTTTGCGGACGGTTGGCGTCAGGAATGATGACCTCGCGTTTGGAATCACGCAAAAGCGGCAGTACTGGCCCTTGGTTGATGGGTACAGTCATGCTGGGAACCGGTTGGCCCAATTGCTGCGCACCGCGCATGAAGTCGTATCGGTCTTGCGACAGCGTTTCCGTTGACAAGGCGTCGCGCACCACCACAGGCCGCAGGAACACCATCAGGTTAGATTTTTTGCGTGACCGTGCTTCGCCTTTAAACAGGTTTCCCACCACCGGCAGATCGCCAAGCAGCGGTATTTTTTCTTGGCCTCCCGAGTATTCGTCGCTCAGCAGGCCGCCCAGCACCACGATTGCGCCATCTTCAACCACCACGCTGGTTTCAATTGAACGTTTGTTGGTGGTGGGGCCGTTGGGCGAATTGACCGTGGCGGGGTCAACACTGCTGACCTCCTGGAAAACCTGCAGTTTGACGCTGCCGTCTTCGCTGATTTGCGGCTTGACACGCAGGGTCAGTCCGACATCTTTGCGTTCAATGGTTTGAAACGGATTCACCGACCCGGAGTTGGAGTTGTTGCTGGTGAATTGACCGGTGACAAACGGCACGTTGCGGCCCACCACAATCCGCGCTTCTTCGTTGTCCAGCGTCAGCAAATTAGGGGTAGACAGCACATTGCCGTCCCCGCTTGTTTCTAAAAATCTGGCCAAAAAGCCCAAAATGTAAACGCCATTGTTTTGCCGGGATGCCACCCCAAAATTGCCACCCACTGAAGGCGCAACGGCATTGTTGGCAGCCTGGGTAGCCAGCGAGATGATGTTGGCACCGCCAATGTTGAAATTGGTGCCTAAAAGCCCCAGCAGGCTGTCGCCCTTTTTGCCCAAAGCACCTTGAAACTGGATCCCAAACTCAGCCGCCTTGTCGGCATTAACCTCGGCAATCAGACTTTCTACATACACCTGCGCTCGCCTTGAGTCCAGCTTATCAATGACTGCGCGCAGTTGGCGGTACTGCGGTTCGGGCGCCGAAATGATCAGCGAGTTGGTGGCCGGATCAGCCTGAATTTGCCCCCCTGTGGACGGCTGGGCACTGGCCGCCAAGGCAGACGTGGTGCCTGCAGAAGCCGTACCTGGCGCGCCGCCTGTCACTGGCAAGACGCTGGCCACCCCTGCACCAGACGTTGCGCCGCCGCCAGAAGTGGCCAACAACGCCGCCCGCAGCGTGACAGCGAGTTTGCTGGCGTCGGCATTTTTCAGGTACACCACATAAATGTTGCCGCCAGCCGAGTCTTTGCTGGCCGCGTTTTGCGCGGTAAACGCGCCTTGGTCAAGTTTCTCGACCAGTGTTCTGACCAGCGCAAGGCGGGCTGGGTTAGCGGCACGCAATATCAGCGAGTTGCTGCGCGGCTCGGCTAGCAACGTGGTTCTGAATGCGGTGTCGGTCTGGCCCGCGCCCACCCCACCGGCCATGCCTGATTCAATGAGGCGCGACACCAGCGGTGCCATGTCTGTGGCAATCGAGTGCTTTAGCCGGATGATTTCCACCCCGGTAGCGTTGGGCAAGTCCAGCGCACTGATGATGGTGCCGATGCGCTTGAGGTTGTCCGCGTAGTCGGTGATGATCAGTGAGTTGTTACCTGGGTTAACGTTAATCGTGTTGTTCGGGCTGATCAGGGGGCGCAAGACGGGTACCAAATTGTTGGCAGTCTCGTAGTTGAGTGAAAAAATCTGGGTCTGAATCTGACCCCCAGCGTTGTTCACAGGCCCGACCGACACCGAACTGCTCTGCAGTTTGGCGTCCGCCTCGGGCACCACAATGTACAAGCCTTGCGACTCAACCAACGAGAACCCCTGCGTTCGCAACTGCAGCGAAAACAACCGCAGCGCTTGAGCTGGCGACACCGCCGACGTGGTGACCATCGACATCACCCCTTTGACCCGCGGATCAACCACCACGTTGCGCCCGGTGATGACTGCCATGGTACGGGCGACGGCATCGATTTCAGCGCCCTGAAAATTCAAACTCACAGGACCGCCCGCACGCGATTGGGTTGCGTTGGGGGCGTTTAATGTAGAGGGCCTGGCCTTGGCAGGGCCTGGCTGGGGGCTGGTTGCCTGCGGAGCAACTGCAGGACCCGCGGTAGGACCGGGGGCGGGCGTCTGAACCGGTGCCAGCGCAGGTGGGGAAGGTGGTAAGGCCGGTAAAGCTGGGAGAGCCGCTGGTGCGGCTGATGAAGCTGGTTGGGCACTCAATTGACCCGTAGCCCATGAAAATAGGACACAAGCAGCTATGATTTTAAGAGTAAATCTAACTTTTAGAGTGGCCAACGCCGCCGGCCTTGCTGACCACGCTAGTTTTGAGCGCGCCAGGTCGGCCCGGCTTTGCTGATTTTTAACCATTGAACAGTGCGCCATGTTTTCAGCCTAAGGTGATGATGGATTGAGCCCCTTGACGGCGGCCAATGATATTTAACAAGTTCATGAATCCGCCAACCAGTTCGGGCTCAACGCTGGCCAGTCCTGAAAAGCGAAACCTCGAGCCCACCCAACTGCCGTTACCCGTCAGCATAAGCCTACCCGACAAGGTGCTCAGCGTCAGTGTGGGGACAGCGCCGCCAGCCAACAGCAATTGGTAACTTCCCATCGGGCGGGTGGTAGACAGCCGTGACGACATGTCGATGGCTTGCAGCTGCGCATTGCCGTCCAATGCAAGTCGCCCCTTGAACCAGCGCAGAGACAACCCTTGAGTGGTCAGCACCAGGCTGCCTTGGGCTTGCACGGTGTTCCAGGGCGTACCCAACCCCGCCAACAGGATGGCCGGCCATTGCGATGTCGCATTAGCAATCTGCACATGTTGCGTCTCCCACCCTAAACTCAGGCGTGCTTGCAGCGGTTCGGGCGTGCAGCACGGCGCGCTGATCCGGGCGGTTACACCAGTCCAGGCCGGGCGCAGCTCCCAATTCAGGCGGCTCGGCAGCTCGGCACGATCACGGCTGCCAACACCGCCCGCCAGCATCAGTCTGGCTGAGCCGTTCCAAACCGTGCCGCGCGCTTCCACCAGCTGCAAGCGTTGTTCCGATGCGGCGGCCAGTGCCACCGACAGCCACGAGGCAGGCGCAAAAAATACCAAAGCTAAAACCAGCCCCGACAGACCGCCAAGCAGTGCGCGGCCCCAGGGCGTCGCGATACGCGCAGGAGAGCTCAAGGGTTGGCTGGCAGGAAATCTAAGCGGCATGGCAGCTTTAAAGTTGTGCAGGCAGCTGTAGCACCAGCGTGCCGTCCCAGGTGCCGGGAGCCGTTGTGCTGGCGCGCAAGCGTGCTTGGCTAGGCAGTGCTCTGGCTGTCGTTCTGGCCTGGCCCAGCCATTGGGCAAGCGCAGCAGCTGGGGCGTTTTTCAAGGTCAGGGTGGCTTGGGAGCCCGCCACCGACAACTGGGCGGTGGTGCCGAGTTGCTGCCGGACGGACACCTCAAGCTCTCGTGCAGCATCGCGCACCGTGACTTTAGGCTGCGCCTGAAGTGCTTTGGCTTGCAGTTGAAGCGCCTGCATCTGCTGCAACTGCCGGTCTAGCTCGGCCCGCTTGGCGTCAGCCGTCTTGAGCACGCCTAATGCGGGCGCCAGGGCAAGCCACCAGACCAGCGCCAATACCACTAAAGTAAGCGCAGCGCTGACGAACAACTGCTCTCTTGGCGCAAGCGTTTGCCACATGAGCGCAGCTCGTTGCGCCATGGTTTTATTGAGGCTGGCGTTCGCGTTGGGGCTGAGTTTAAGGTCAGGCGTCATTGACTTGTTCATGGAGTTGTCCGCTGCGGTGCAGACTTGATAAGCACCGTGTCGCCTTCAGGCTGAGCCGTGTAGCCGCTGGCGCTTAGCTGGTTCGCAACAGCGCCCAACGCTTGCGAATCGCTGTCCAGCCCCTTGATGCGTAACTCGCCGTTGGCAAAGTCGATGCTGCTCAAGGTTCGTCCGCCTGAATTGGCGCGACTCAATGCGGCCAGCATGACCTCCAGATCATCGGCTGCAGCAGTGCCGTTAGCTTGGCGTAAAACATTGATCTCACGCTGCATTTGCAGGGGCGCGTCCACCACCACCTTGACCGCTGGGAAGGTTTGGGTCAAGGTATTTTGTACCGCCAGGCGGGTGGCTGCCAAGTTGCGGTTTTGTTGCCACGCCCACACATTCAAGCCGAGCAGATTGACCAAAACCAACCCCAGTGCACCCCAGCGTACCGGACGCCATTGGGGGGCATACAACAGCTCGCCGAGTCCTACTGTGATTTTTTTCAACGTCCGTGAACGTGCGCTGTGCGCTAGGTCAAACTGCGCCAAATCCCAAGTGGAGTTGGCCGCATCAAGCCAGCGCTGCTGCCGGGTCACCAGGCCGACTTTGCTTTCCAACATTTGCTCAGTGGCAGCAGCCAACCCAGGTTCTGCAAAAACGGGCCAGACTTCGTTCTCGGCGGGTTGGGGCAGCAATGACAAAGTCGCGGCAGAAAAAGGCAAGCGGATCAATCCGTTTGCCAATGCACCCGTCATGATCCAAGAAGCCGACTCCGCATCGCCCACCGCATGTAACTGGAGCGGCTCCTGAGACGGGGCAAACTCTGGCACGATACGGGTGACTGGCCTTTGTGATGATTCGAACAATTGCAAGTGTCCTTGCAGCCAAGCCTTGTCGCAAGCCGCGACCCAGGTCTGGCCGTTGGCAGCGGTGCGCCTCTCGGGCGCCAGCGCCAAATGCATGGTTTCAAGGTCATCTAGCAAGCGGTCCTCTAACAGTCCCGCCAGTACGGTCCGCAGCAGCGGCGATGCAGTGCTTAAGCCTTCTGGCAAGTCAACTGCATGCCACGACAGCGCCGCGGCAGGCACCACAGCCACCAGCTCGAACCCGCGGCCTGGCGAGGGCAATGACATCACGGCGCTCGTTTTGACTGCGCTGGACGTTTGCCCGGACGAGTACTCGCTGTCGGTCGAACTGACGTACGCATAACTGACCGACGGACTCGCCATATCGGGTGGTAAATAAACGACGAGAGTTGCCACTGACTTGGTTCTTTATGTTGAGCTGATGCATTGTAGGTGGGTGACTTTGCACACCACCGCAAGGTGTGCTGCCGCCGTTTACCTTGATGGGAGTTGCCCCTTTGCCGTGTCGCGCCGCACGCTGCGGGTTCGCCACAGCGTGCGGACCTTGCGGCCATCACGCTGCACCAAAGAACGCTCCACGACCGACAGTTGGTCAAGCCGAAGCTGACCTTGTACCTCAAAAAAGCTGCTGGCCACGCTGTGCTGGCCTTCTTTGAAAGTGCTTGCAGGGTTACCCAGACTTTGGTTGGCGTCCGCCAAATTGCTGAAGTGCTTGCGGGCCCGCTCAGCCACAGCCTTTTCGGCGGCTGCCAGATCAAGCCCTGGGGTACTGGCCGCGATGACGATGGCGTCAGCGGTGTTCAGATTGACAGGCGTACGCACTGGCAACACGCTGATGTAGGGATCTAACAGCGCCAGAGTGCGAGCCTCCAGCCCTAGCCAGACCAGTTGGTCGGTACGCTGCGGTAACAAAACGCCAGCGTTTGCACTGTCGGCCAGTTGCCCTGGCTGCGCTGCGCTGACCACCGCTGCCAAGTAATTTTCGGTGAGCCGTGTGAATTCCTGCGGGGGTAAATCCAGCAGTTCAAATAGCCGCCTAAAGGCAGCCGTTCCGGCTTCAGAAGCTGCAAAGCCTTCCACCAAGTTAGCCACATTCAGCCTGCCTTGCATGTCAGTGATCGTGCCTGACAAGAAGGCGTCCCGGTCGGCGTTGATCGCTGTGTCATCAACCGCCAAAAAACTGGCCAGCCGCGCTTCCTCCAGGGGCACGGCCCAAGGCTCTGCTAAGTGGTCGGCCCCGGCGGTACGCGCGTCTTCGCGCAAAATTAGCCGGGCCCAATCGAGTGCGCCCGTCAAAATGAGTCCTGACTGCAGGCGGCCGCGCTCAGCGCTTTCGATCTCGAAATTTCGAAATTGCTGCCAAAGCGCAGCCGACGCAAAGGTCGCGACTAAAGTCACCGTCAGCATGGCGGACAGCAACGCCGCACCACATTGCTGGCCAAATGTTGGGTGCTTTATCAGCACAACCGAGTGGTGTGCAGTACGGTTCATGGCGCGTCTCCGCCCAGCGTGGGACGCGCCCAATCTACCGTCAACTTGCCCGCAAATCCCTGGCCTGGCGGCAAGTTTAAAACGACGCGAATCCCATCGGGCAGCGCCTGGCTGGCGGTGCCCGGCGCAGCTGTTCCGGCAACTGCACCCGCGCCTGCCGCCGAATCGGCACTGGACAATGGGTTACTCCACGCATTGTTGCGGAAATAAGAAATCTGCCAATCCATCAGCGGCATTACCACCGTCTCTCGTTTTTTAACCTCGGCGTTGGCGTTTTGACCGGACAACGCGGCGTTTTCCCAGTACTGGCGCCAGTCGGCTATTTTGCGGCTGGCCGGCGATTGCCAGCGTACCCAGGTGCCACCATCGTCAAAGCGTCGCGTCCAGGCGATCACTTGAATGCCATCCGCCAACACGGGTGCTATGCGCGTGATGCGCATCACGCGGCCATCCCAGTCCAGGCTGGTCACCCCGGGTAGTTGGGTCAGGGCATCAAGGTCAAATTTAAACTGGGCGACTCCCGCCTGCAAGGTAAGCACTTCATTTGTGCGGGCGCCGACTTGCGCCTGGGTGCGGGCCATGGCATCAACCGAGCGCCAGCTCAGCAGCGCCAGCAGCGCCATCACCGACAGCGCCACCAGCAGTTCGATCAAAGTAAAGCCGCTGTCGGCGAGGTTTGCCTTGCGCTTGTGAATGTTGATAGACCGCATGTCAATATTGTGTGACGACAGTGGTCAATTGCAAAACAGAACCATTGGCATCACTGACCGAGGCTTCAACACGCCTGAACAACGGGTTAGGCGTGGGACGGACGGACACCAAGACTTGGAGCTCGCGGCCAGCCTGCGCACACAGCACCGTGGTGTCGCCCACACTGGGCAATTGCCGCAGGAGCCGGATTTTCACGAATTCATTTTCGGCACACAGTTGAGCCAGCAGCAAGTCAGATTGCCGAGCGGAACTTCGGGTTAAGGCTTGCATGGCCTGGCTACCAGCAGCCAGCGCAACCGCCACAATCCCAAGTGCTACCAGTACCTCTATCAGGGTAAAGCCGGCAGATCTCAGGCATCGCGCGGCGGTCAAAACGACCCGTTGGGTTGTAGCAAAAATGGCCTGAGACCATCTGTTGCAATGCGCGCCGTGGCGGCTTGCGGATTGCCCGCCTGGGTAGTGTCAACCAACCGTACTTCTTGAGGTGGAATCATCGGCTCGGGCCCCAGTACCAGGCTGGTGGTCCCGATGGCGCGCGTGGATACTGACAACCACTGGTCGGGCAGCCGGGCAGGGGAGAGTCCTTCAAACACAAATCCAGTTTCTGTGGCTTGCCAAATCACCGCAACGCCCGTTGCCCGGGATTGAGCCCGACCTGACTCCAGCAATACCGCCAGTCTTTGGGCATCACGCTCCAACGCCGTCTGGTTTCCGTCTCGCAGCGCCAAGGCAACACCGGCTGATGCCATGGCGATCAGGCTCACAACGATCAACAGCTCCAGCAGCGTGAAACCCGCTGAGCGAACGCCAACCCACTGCACATTGACTTGCGTGCCCATCATTAGCCCAAAGTTGCGCAAAAAACCTTATCCAGGACAGCTTTTGCCGCGGCTTGCCTGACAGCTCCCATCACAAGCTACTGCCACGACCCGATATCGGCATTTTTCCCCTCACCGCCGGCTACGCCGTCTGCGCCAAAAGACATCACGTCAAACTCGCCTTTGATGCCTGGAAGTAAATACTGGTAAGGCCGATTCCAAGGGTCATTGGGCAGCTTTTCAAGGTAGGGCTTCCAATTGGGGGGAATAGGCCCCGTGGTGGGCTTTGCCAACAATGCGGCCAAACCTTGCTCGGGCGTGGGAAGGCGTTGATTGTCAAGCTTGTACAGCTTGAGCGCCTGCACCAAATTGTTGGCGTCAGTGCGCGCCGCCATGACCCGGGCATCGTCGGCCCGGTCAATCACGTTTGGCACGATCAGCGCGGCAAGCACGCCAATAATGACCAACACCACCATCAACTCAATCAAGGTAAAACCACGCTGCGTCACTTTGCTGAGAAAAAGCTTGGGAGATTTCATGTGCACTAAAAATGTGATTTAACGCGTTCCATCATAATCTGGCCATGCCAAGCCCCCTGTCCTACCGACTCTTTTTACACATTGCAACGTTCTGTGTTTGGCTTTTGGTAGCGGCAAGCGCCACCTACTGGGTTTTGCGCCTGAACGAGCCAAAATTACCGGAGAGTCTTTCTACCCTTGCGGCGTCTAAAGTCGACACCATTGACGCCACCAGCTTGGGGCGCTTGTTGGGTGCTACGGCACCGCAGGCGCTTGCACCGGTGGCGGTCAGCAGCCGATTCGCTTTAAAAGGCGTGGTGTCTGGCGTACCGGGTAAAGAGGCCGCTTTGATTTCTATCGACAACAAACCGGCGGTCACTTTTAAAGTAGGCAGCGCGATCGAGGACGGCATCGTTTTGCAGTCCGCTACCGCCCGCAAAGTGACGTTGTCAACCAATCGGGGCGACTCAGCGGTCATGACACTCGAAATGCCCCTGCTAGACAAATAACGCCAAGTCTTGCCAACCCGGAGCATCTAAACCGCTGGGGTTCAGTCTTTTTCAATTTTGCGCGGCTTGCCTGAGTCGTCAATCGCCACATACGTCAGGTTGGCTTCGGTGACCTTGATGATCGGCTCAGGCTGGCGCATGCGCTGGGCAAACACTTCCACCTTGATCGTCACCGAGGTTGTGCCAATGCGTTCGACCTCCGCATAAAAACTCAGCAGGTCGCCCATTTTGACGGCTTGCTTAAATACAAACTGGTTCACTGCGACGGTGGCAATTCGTCCTTTGGCAATGCGAGCCGGTATCACTGAGCCCGCCAAATCTACCTGAGCCATCACCCAGCCGCCAAAAATGTCACCGTTGACATTGCTGTCTGCCGGCATGGGGATGACTTTAAGCACCAGCTCTTTGTCGCTGGGCATTTGTACCCGTCCAGTTGCGCCGTGGTCGCGGGAATTATTTGGCTGCGGGCTTGATGGGGTGTTCATGGGCACAATCTGTCTTCAAAGTAAATAACAACACAGATTGTCTCTTATGCGTTCCATGGCTTCCAGCGCTTCTGCCCCCACAGAACCGACCCTTCAAAAAACTGGCGTCCCGATACCCGCCCGCTCTGACTGGGACACGCTCAAACGACTTTTCCCTTATTTGTGGGACTACAAATGGCGCGTGCTGGCAGCACTGATCTTCATGGTCGGCGCAAAGCTGGGCAACGTCGGCGTGCCGCTGCTGCTGAAAAACCTGGTGGACACCATGAACATCAAGCCAGGTGACACGCAGGCGCTGCTGGTGGTGCCTGCGGCTTTGTTGTTGGGTTATGGCTTGCTCCGTTTGTCGACATCGCTTTTTACAGAGCTGCGCGAACTGGTCTTTGCAAAAGCCACGGAGGGCGCGTCGCGCAAAATTTCGCTCCAGGTCTTCAGGCATTTGCACGCGCTGAGCTTGCGCTTTCATCTCGAGCGCCAAACCGGCGGCATGACACGCGACATTGAGCGCGGGACTCGCGGCGTGCACTCGCTCATTTCGTATTCGCTGTACAGCATCATTCCCACGCTGATTGAAGTCGCCTTGGTGCTCAGTATTCTTGCGGTTAAGTTTGATGTCTGGTTTGCATGGATTACCTTGGCCGCACTGGTCTTTTACATCACCTTTACCGTGACCGTCACAGAATGGCGCAGCAAATTCCGCAAGCAGATGAACGAGCTCGACTCGTCCGCCCACAGCCGGGCCATTGATTCGCTTTTAAATTACGAAACCGTCAAGTACTTCAACAACGAAGACTTTGAAACCACGCGCTATGACGAGAGTCTGGAGCGTTACCGCAAAGCCGCCATCAAAAGCCAGCGCACGCTCAGCATGCTCAATACGGGACAGCAGCTCATCATTGCAGTGGGCCTGGTGGCCATGCTGTGGCGCGCCACGCAGGGTGTGGTGGATGGCCGCATGACGCTGGGTGACCTGGTCATGGTCAACGCTTTCATGATTCAGCTGTACATACCGCTCGGGTTTTTGGGCGTGATTTACCGGGAAATCAAACAAAGCCTGACTGACCTTGACAAGATGTTCACCCTGATGGAAAAAGAGCGCGAAATTGCCGACGAAAAGGGCGCTTTGCCGATCCAGATCAGCGCATCACCGGCTGTCAGGTTTGAAAACGTCAGTTTCGCGTACGACCCCGCTCGGCCCATCTTGAAAGACGTGAGCTTTGAGATTCCACCGGGTAAAACGGTGGCTGTTGTCGGTTCATCGGGTGCCGGAAAATCTACCCTGGCGCGGCTGCTGTTCAGGTTTTATGATGTGCAAAGCGGACGCATCACCATCGCGGATCAGGACATCAAGCAGGTCACCCAAGGCAGCGTGCGGCGTGCCATCGGCATCGTGCCGCAAGACACCGTGCTTTTCAATGACACGGTCGAATACAACATCGCTTATGGGCAAACCGGTGCCACACGGCAACAGGTGGAAGAAGCCGCCAAGTCCGCCCGTATCCATGACTTCATCATCAGTACGCCGCTGGGCTACCACACCATGGTCGGCGAACGGGGCCTAAAGTTATCTGGCGGCGAAAAGCAGCGTGTCGCGATTGCCCGAACGTTGCTGAAAAACCCACCAGTGGTGATTTTTGACGAAGCGACCTCAGCGCTGGACTCGGCCAACGAGCGCGCCATTCAAGCTGAGTTACGGACTGCGGCGCAAAATAAAACCACCTTGGTGATTGCCCACCGCCTGTCTACTGTGGTGGATGCGCATGAGATTTTGGTGATGGAACATGGCCGCATCGTCGAGCGCGGCACCCATGCAGAGCTGCTTGAAATCAATCAAAAATACGCCAAGATGTGGAATCTGCAGCAAAACAGCGAGTTAGCTTAATAAAATGATGTATTTGGGCCATGGCCCCCGATTTTTCTACGCTAGTAGCTACTAAATTGATAGCGTTTACCTGTTTTGCGCTACTTTCCTGTGGGAATTCCCGTAGTCGCCTCAGCTGACAAACTCGCATAATCCAAGCATGGAAACCAAATGGCTTGAAGATTTTGTCAGCCTAGCTGAAACCCGCAGTTTCAGCCGTTCTGCCACTTTGCGGCATGTGACCCAACCCGCTTTTTCCCGGCGAATACAAGCGCTTGAGGCCTGGGCTGGCACTGATTTGGTCGACCGCAGTTCCTACCCCACGCGGCTCACACCGGCAGGCGAGACGCTGTACAGCCAGTCGCTTGAAATGCTGCAGGGCTTGCAATCAACCCGAGCCATGCTGCGCGGTCACACGTCTGCTGGGCAAGACGTGATTGAGTTTGCGGTGCCGCACACGCTGGCATTTACTTTTTTCCCTGCGTGGGTCAGTTCCTTAAGAGAAAAATTTGGCCCCATCAAAAGCCGTTTGATCGCCCTTAACGTGCATGATGCCGTGCTGCGGTTGGTTGAGGGCAGTTGTGACCTGCTGATTGCTTACCACCATGACTCCCAACCTTTTCAGCTGGACCCGAACCGCTACGAAATGGTGAACCTGGGGCAAGAGGTGTTGTCGCCCTTCGTCAAACCCAACGCGCAGGGCGAACCGATGTACAAGTTACCCGGCAGAGCGGGGCAGCCGCTGCCTTATTTGGGTTACGCGCCTGGAGCCTATCTGGGCCGGGTGGTGGACCTGATTTTGAAGCAGTCCAGCACCGCAATTCACCTGGACAGGGTTTATGAGACCGACATGGCCGAAGGACTGAAAGCCATGGCGCTTGAAGGCCACGGCATCGCTTTTCTACCGTTCAGCGCAGTTAAAAAGGAGCTTCGCGCTAAAAAGTTGGTGCACGCGGGCGACAAACTGGACATGACCATGGACATTCGCGTCTACCGCGAACGCCCCACGCTGAATGCCGCCATGAAAAGTCCCGCCTTGGCGCTTTGGACCTACCTTGAGGCGCAGGCTGGCTCGTTGCCAGCCATCAGCACCCCCAAAGTCGCATCTAAGTAACAACCCTATGGCGTTATAAATAATACGCATAACGCGTTTTAGATACGGCATTGGCGTTGTCAAGCGTTCATATTTACAGTTCGATACGTTGCCAGGTCAGTGAATCAGTGAGTCAGTCCACACCATCGACCATGCAGAACTGGTTGGCATGAAGACTGCTTAATGCCTCATTGGAAGTGTTTAGAAATATGCATGCACCATATCGGTGAGACCCGAAAGCGATGAGCTCACGGGTAAGCCGAAAAAACGGGCAAAGCCCGAATGGCTGGCATGTCAGACCTTCAAGAGCTCAGCTTAACTTCAGCCATATTTTTTGTCGTTGTTTTCGTGTTTTGTTTAGGGCCTTTCCTTGGGGTTTGTCCTTGGGGTTTGCCGGGTTGTGATTCCTTAAAATAGATTTAGCCAATTGTTTCATTTCATACAGGAGATTCCATGAAACTCAAAGTAGCCGCTCTTACTGTTGCCATCTTCGCCACCAGCGGCGCATTTGCACAAGCCACCGACACCATTGCCAAAGTCAAAGCTTCTGGCGTTGTCACCGTTGGCGTTCGTGATTCATCAGGTGCGCTGTCTTACACGCTGGGTGATGGCAAATACACCGGTTTTCACGTTGAAGTTTGCAATAAAGTCATTGCCAACCTTGAAAAAGCGGTAGGCCGCAAAGTTGAAGTCAGGTACCAGGCTGTCACATCGCAAAACCGCATTCCGCTGGTTCAAAACGGCACAGTTGACATTGAGTGCGGCTCAACCACCAACAACGCCACACGCCAAAAAGACGTGGCCTTCCTGCCAACCACTTTTGTTGAAGAAGTGCGTTTTGCAGTCAAGGCCAACTCAGCCATCACGGCAATTGCCCAATTAAATGGCAAAAATGTGGCAACCACAACCGGCACAACGTCAGTTCAGACTTTGCGTAAAAACGAGCGTGCGACGGGCGTTGACTTCAAAGAAGTTTTTGGTAAAGACCATGCTGACAGCTTTTTGCTGCTTGAGTCGGGCCGGGCTGACGCTTTTGTGATGGACGGCGCTATTTTGGCGGGCAACATTGCAACATCCAAGTCACCTGCCGACTTCAAAATTGTGGGTGAAGTGTTGAGTGTTGAGCCCATCGCCATCATGATTCGCAAAGATGACCCAGCCTTCAAAAAGCTCGGTGACGATACCGTCAAAGAAATGATGAAGTCTGGCGAGATCGCCAAGTTGTGGGACAAGTGGTTCCTCCAGCCCATCCCACCGAAAAACACACGCGTAGGTTACGCTGCCAGCGAAAGCACCAAAGCTGCATGGAACGCACCTAACGACAAGCCCATGGAAGACTACGCCAAGAAGTAATTCTTGCAAACCGTTTTCTTTGTATGACTCAAACCTCGCAATTGGTTTCAATTCGCGAGGTTTGTTGTTTTGTGAAGTGTTTTTTAATTATTTGAACAACAACAAGCTGGAGTCTTCATGAATTGGGACTGGAGAGTTTTTTTAACCGACGATGGCAGTGGCCGTACCTATCTTCAATGGATGTTTGACGCCTGGGGCTGGACGCTGGCTGTTGCAGGCGCGTCCTGGGTCGTGGCCATGGGGGTAGGCTTGATATTTGGTATTTTTCGTACGTTGCCAAACAGCCCCGTGCTGACCCGCATTGCCAACGCCTGGGTCGAGCTGTTTCGCAACATTCCCTTGTTGGTTCAGATCTTTATCTGGTACTTTGTGATTCCCAAAATATTCCCGCCGATGAAAGAAGTGCCAGGGTTCATTTTGGTTGTCTTTGCACTCGGATTTTTCACGTCAGCACGTATTGCTGAGCAGGTCAGGGCGGGCGTGCAGGCGTTGCCACGCGGCCAGCGTTACGCTGGTATGGCGATGGGGTTCACCACGGCACAAACCTATCGCTACGTCATTTTGCCGATGGCTCTGCGCATCATTATTCCGCCGCTCACCAGCGAATCCATGAATTTGCTGAAAAACTCGTCTGTCGCATTTGCCGTCTCGATTGCCGAATTGACCATGTTTGCGATGCAGGCCCAAGAAGAGACGTCACGCGGCATTGAGATTTACTTGGCGGTGACGTTGCTGTACGCAGCTTCTGCATTTGCCGTCAACCGGGTTTTTGCCTTGATTGAAAAGAGAGCGCAGATTCCTGGTTTTGTCATGGCCGGCGCGCCAGGCGGGGGGCATTGATATGTTGGGTTTAGACATGAGTTTCCTGAACTGGGACATCATTTCCAAGTTCGTGGTCAAAGGTTTTTGGTTCAGTATTCAGCTCACCATCATTGCCACGATAGGCGGCATCATTTTGGGTACCTTGCTGGCCCTGATGCGTTTGTCTGGCAAGGTATGGCTGGCAACACCGGCCACCATTTATGTCAACGGCATGCGCTCTGTGCCGCTGGTGATGGTGATTTTGTGGTTTTTCTTGCTGGTGCCAGCTGGCTTTTATGCGCTGATACCTGGTGGGGCCAACAACCGCGCCGAAATTTCAGCCATCATCACTTTCGTCGCATTTGAAGCGGCTTATTTCAGCGAGATCATGCGGGCCGGTATCCAGTCCATCTCGCGGGGTCAAGTCAACGCAGGCAGGGCTTTGGGCATGACCTACGCGCAAAACATGCGATTGATCGTGTTGCCGCAGGCTTTTCGCAACATGGTGCCAATTTTGCTCACGCAGACCATTATTTTGTTTCAGGACACGTCGCTGGTTTACGCCATTGGTGCTTATGACCTCCTCAAGGGGTTCACGACGGCAGGCAAAATTTATGGTCGAACCGAAGAGGCTTATTTATTAGCCGCTGTGGTTTATTTTGTGATGTGCTTTGGCTTGTCTTACCTTGTCAAACGCCTCCAGGCAAAAATCGCCATCATTCGGTAGCGTGACTGCTCGATAAAACCCAAATTAAAAATCCGACGTCAAGACAATCCGACGTCAAGACTCACGAGAACTTATTGGAGAAGAAGATGGCAATGATTGAAATGAAAGACGTGTCGAAGTGGTACGGCACGGTACAGGTATTGAACAACTGCACCACCAGCATCAACAAGGGTGAGGTGGTGGTGGTCTGCGGCCCTTCCGGCTCGGGCAAGTCAACGTTGATTAAAACCATCAATGCGCTGGAGCCATTTCAGAAAGGTCAGATTTTTGTCAACGGTCAAGCGGTGCATGACCCCAGCACCGATTTGCCAAAACTGCGCAGCAGGGTGGGCATGGTGTTTCAAAACTTTGAGTTGTTCCCGCACCTGAGCGTGACCGAAAATCTGACCCTGGCGCAAATGAAAGTGCTGGGACGCAAGCCTGAAGAGGCCAAGGCACACGGCCTGAAATACCTGGACCGCGTGGGTTTGATGCTGCATAAAGACAAGTTTCCTGGACAGCTTTCGGGCGGCCAGCAGCAACGTGTGGCGATTGCCAGAGCGCTCAGCATGGATCCGATCGCCATGCTGTTTGACGAGCCAACATCTGCGCTTGACCCGGAAATGGTGGGCGAGGTGCTTGACTGCATGATGGACCTGGCCAAAGAGGGCATGACCATGATGGTGGTTACCCATGAAATGGGTTTTGCCAAAAAAGTTGGCAGCCGCGTGATTTTTATGGACGTGGGCGGCAAGATTCTTGAGGATTGCTCGACCAATGAATTTTTCAAGCACCCCGAGAACCGCCAGGCGCGCACCAAAGATTTCCTGAACAAAATTCTGGCCCATTGAGCCTGAACAATTTAGCAAAACCCGCTGCTCGCGGGTTTTTTTACGCGTCCATTTTCAAAACATTGCAGTGCGACAATTTAGACCATGACACCAGCAACAACACAGACCACGGCCATTACAGCCACGACAACCACGATAACCATGACTCGCCCCGACGATTGGCATCTGCACGTTCGAGACGGTGAGTCGCTCAACACCGTGGTGCCGCACACCGCAGCTCAATTTGCCCGGGCCATCATCATGCCCAATCTGCGGCCACCCGTCACCACCGCTGCGCAGGCGCTGGCTTACAAAAGCCGTATTCAAGCGGCAGTGCCCGACGGCGTCGCGTTTGAGCCCTTGATGACGCTGTATTTGACGGACAACCTGCCGCCAGATGAGATTAAACGAGCAAAAGATGCAGGTGTAGTGGCCGCCAAGCTCTACCCGGCGGGTGCCACCACCAACAGTGACGCGGGTGTGACCGACTTGCGCAAAACGTACAAAACGCTCGACGCCATGCAGCGCGAAGGCCTGCTGCTGCTGGTACACGGCGAGGTCACCTCGCCTGAAATTGATGTGTTTGACCGGGAGGCGGCGTTCATTGACACGCAGTTGATTCCGCTGCGGCGTGATTTCCCGGAACTCAAAATTGTGTTCGAGCACATCACCACACAAGACGCGGCGCACTATGTGCGTGACGCTGATGGCTTTACCGCAGCCACTATCACTGCGCACCATTTGCTGTACAACCGCAACGCCATCTTTACCGGTGGCATCCGGCCCCATTACTATTGTCTGCCCGTGTTAAAGCGGGAAATGCACCGTTTGGCGCTGGTAACAGCCGCTACCAGCGACAACCCAAGATTTTTTTTGGGAACAGACAGCGCCCCGCACCCAGCCCACCTGAAAGAGCACGCCAGCGGTTGTGCAGGTTGCTACACCGCCCATGCGGCCCTGGAGCTCTATGCCGAGGCGTTTGAAGCAGCAGGCGCGCTGCACAAGTTAGAAGCCTTTGCCAGCTTGAATGGCGCAGACTTTTATGGCTTGCCGCGTAATCAGGGCACGGTTACCTTAAAGAAAGAAACCTGGACGCCACCTGAGAGTTTTGCGTTTGGCGAGGGCCAGCTCAAGCCGCTGCGTAGCGGTGAAAGTCTGACCTGGCGCCTGGTGTGACGCATGGGGTGATTGACTGGGACGCGCCTTGGCTTGCGCCATATGCACCATATGCACGGTGTGCGCCTGAATATTCAGGCAATGCTGTGGCAGACGGTCTGAATGCGGTCAAAGGTGCGCCGGTTCGGTTCGTCAGCCCGTCCGAGCAACCGGACGGACTGGCTTACGAGCAATTCATTTTTAACACCCAGACCGTGCCTACGCGCGATAACCTGCATGATTTTTTCAATGGTCTGTGCTGGCTGACTTTTCCTAAAACCAAAACAAAACTCAATCAACTTCAAGCCGCGCAAATCGCTGTTGATGGGGTGCGGCAAACGCGTGGTGCGGTACGTGACGCGCTGACGCTGTTTGACGAAAACGCGGCGTTTCTCCATGCACCGCAGCCGTTATGGGACGCGCTCAAGGCCAGAGACTGGCAGCGGCTTTTTGTTGAGCTGCGGCCCATGTGGCAAGACGCAACCTTGATTTTATTTGGCCACGCGCTGCTTGAAAAGCTGGTTAACCCCAGAAAGCCCATCACGGCCCACGTTTATATTGCGCAAGCCGCTACAAATGTAATAGCAGATATGGACGCGTGGATGGCAAGTGACCTGACGGCTGTCAAACTGGCCAGCAAACCATTTGTGCCGTTGCCGGTGCTGGGCGTACCCGGCTGGTGGGCCGATAACGAGAAACTTTCCTTTTATGAGGACATTCTTGTATTTCGGCCTAAAACCTTGAGAATCGATCAAAACGTCCTAAAACAAAGCGTCGGTGCCGCTTGCCCTTGATTTAAAGCGTCCGTTCCTCATTTATCCGGCATCGCCTCAATTTATCCTCCTACGGAGAATCCATGAAACGTATTTTTCTGTTTGTACTCACCAATCTGGCCGTTGTGCTGGTGTTGGGTATCGTTGCCAATGTGCTGGGCTTAAATCGGTTCATCACGGCACAGGGCCTGAACCTCACCTCGCTGCTGGGCTTTGCCCTCATCATGGGTTTTGGCGGCGCGTTTATTTCGCTGTTGATCAGCAAGCCGGTGGCCAAATGGAGCTCGGGTGTGCGCGTCATCAACGAGCCACAAAACGCCGATGAAGCCTGGATTGTTGACACCGTCAAAAAGTTTGCCGATAAGGCGCAAATCGGCATGCCGGAAGTGGGTATTTTTGAAGGCGAACCCAACGCATTTGCGACGGGCGCGTTTAAAAACTCTGCATTGGTAGCGGTATCAACCGGGTTGCTGCAAGGCATGACGAAGGAAGAAATCGAGGCTGTGATTGGTCATGAGGTCGCCCACATTGCCAACGGCGATATGGTCACCATGACGCTGATTCAGGGCGTGATGAACACCTTTGTGGTGTTCATCAGCCGCGTGGTCGGATACTTTGTTGACAAAGTCATTTTGAAAAATACCAACGATGGCCCGGGCATGGGTTACTACATCACCACGGTGGTGATGGACATTG
The DNA here is from genome assembly GCA_031424935.1 of Polaromonas sp. GTDB lineage: Bacteria > Pseudomonadota > Gammaproteobacteria > Burkholderiales > Burkholderiaceae_C > Polaromonas. The sequence goes on along the minus strand of JANPIK010000075.1, from coordinate 55,494 downwards.
TGCTAGGCGTCGCAGCGCACATGGTGGTGGCCTGGTTTTCTCGCCACCGTGAGTTTCGGGCCGATGCAGGTGCGGCGCAACTGATGGGCAAAACGCAACCCATGATGAACGCGTTGGCGCGTTTGGGCGGCATGGTCCCAGGTGAGCTGCCTAAATCGGTCGCGGCGATGGGCATTGCCGGTGGTGTGGGCAAACTGTTTTCAACCCATCCGCCAATTGAAGAGCGTATTGCGGCGCTGCGTGATGCTCAGCCTGGCAAAGTTTGATTTGATATTTGACTGCTATTGAATAGATAGCGCCTGGCCCAGGTGTCTTATGGGTCAATGGTTAATTTACTCATAAAACAGACGCTAGAGAAATTCAGCGTCTGTTTTGCATTCAGGCAGCGATGTTTTCGGTTTTGGCTTCTTTTTTTGCCTCCATGTCGGCTCGAACTCTTGCCAGCACGCTGCTCACCAGTTTCAGGCTCATGCCATACATGTCGGCAAACTCAGCCTCGGTTTTCCCGCTGGCAACAAAAGTTGCCATCAGCGCTTCGCGCTTGGCTGCCTCAAGCTTGAGTTCGGCAATCGCATCGCCCAGCACCGCCTGCGTGGCTTCATCTTGCGCGCGCGCCAGTATTGCGTAATCGTCCAGCGGTAGGCCTGACTTTTCAACCGCCTGTTTCAGCAGCAGAAATAGGCGTGGCCGCAAGTCTTCTTTTGAGCGGGCCTGGCGCCTGCGAAAAACTTCGAGAATCGCGTGATGCACGTGCTCCGGTGCCACGGGCTCAACCGCCACGCCGTCCAGGTCATGCCGCGCCAGCCCGGCTGCTACACATTCCAGGTAACGGGTTGAACGTGCGTGCTGGCCCATGGCAAGCTTGAGCTCGTCCTTTTTAAAAACATCGGGGTGGCGCGCCAGCAGGTCGTGAAAAATACCGAGCTTGAGCGGTAAAAACCTGGCACCAAACAAGTTTGGGTACAACTCAAACAGTGTTTCAAGTACCGGGCTGATCTGCCTGGGCGCGTTCTGTTTCGGTTTTTGCTGCGGTTGTGAGGGTGTTTGTGTTGTTGAATGCGGCTGTGCTTGCGCCTCTAACAACGGCTGCGGTTCTGTCGCAACAACTTCAGTCATGGATTCGTCTAGGGTATTTTGCATGGCCTGCATTATCGCGGCTTGTCGATGGGGTAAATTCTCAAGCCGTGTAACTGGCCGCAATATGCTGCGCCACCGCTTCTGCCACCTCAATGCCATCTACCCCGGCAGACAAAATGCCGCCCGCATAACTGGCTCCTTCGCCGGCCGGGTAAAGACCTTTGACGTTGAGGCTTTGAAAATCCTCACCGCGGGTGATTTTGACGGGTGATGAGGTACGGGTTTCAACGCCTGTCAGTACGGCATCATGCATGTCAAAACCGCGTATTTTTTTACCAAACACAGGCAGTGCCTCGCGCATGGCGGCAATGGCATAGGCGGGCAGGGCTGTTGCCAAATCGCCCAGCAGCACGCCCGGTTTGTATGACGGCTCAACGCTGCCCAGTTGCGTAGAAGGTTTGCCGGCAATAAAGTCACCCACCAGCTGGCCCGGCGCCTGGTAATTGCTGCCGCCCAGGGTGTAGGCGTGGGTTTCGAGTTGACGCTGAAATTCGATTCCAGCCAGTGGCTTGGCAACGCCGCCAGGGTAGTCAGCGGGGGATATGCCCACCACAATGCCCGCATTGGCGTTTCGCTCATTGCGCGAGTATTGACTCATACCGTTGGTGACCACCCGGCCGGGCTCCGAGGTCGCAGCCACCACCGTACCGCCGGGGCACATGCAAAAACTGTAAACGCTGCGGCCATTGGTGGCGTGGTGCACCAGCTTGTAGTCTGCCGCACCCAGCAGCGGGTGACCGGCGTGCTGGCCCAGTCGCGCCCGGTCAATCACGCCTTGCGGATGCTCGATGCGAAAGCCGATGGAAAAGGGCTTGGCCTCCATATACACACCGCGTTTATGCAGCATGGCCACTGTATCGCGCGAGCTGTGGCCAAGTGCCAGCACGACGTGGTCGGCGCGCAGCTCGTACTGGGTGTTGCCCTTTACGTCATTGTTCAGGTTTTGCACCGTCAGCCCTCGAATGCAGCCGTTTTCAATCAGTACATCACTGACCCGCTGTTCAAACCGCACCTCGCCACCCAGCGCAATGATTTGCTCTCGCATGTGCTCCACCACTTTGACCAGCTTGAAAGTGCCAATGTGCGGCTTGCTGACCAGCAAAATCTCTTCAGGTGCGCCCGCTTTGACGAACTCCGTCATCACCTTGCGGCCCAGATGGCGCGGGTCTTTGATCTGGCTCCACAGCTTGCCGTCTGAAAAGGTGCCTGCACCGCCTTCGCCGAACTGCACATTTGACTCCGGGTTCAGCGTACTTTTGCGCCACAGGCCCCAGGTGTCTTGCGTGCGCTCACGTACTTTTTTACCCCGCTCCAGCACGATGGGTTTGAAACCCATTTGCGCCAGCAGCAGCGCTGCAAAAATACCGCAGGGGCCGAAGCCGACGACGACGGGTCTAAGAGCGGGCGCTATGTTTGCTGATCTCACCCTACCACTACTGACCCGTTCGCCCTGAGCTTGTCGAAGGGTTGTACCGGCTTCGACAAGCTCAGCCCGAACGGAATCTGTGACTTCATTTGGCAAGTCTGGTTGCTCCACGACCGGGTAGTAGTTTTGGTCAGGTGTGGGGCGAATGTGCGGGTGTGCTTCAAACTGGTTGAGCAGTTTGGTTCCAAGCGCTGGTGCAACTTCGATGTCGCAGATGTATACCAGCAGCAACTTTTTCATGCGCGCGTCGTAGCTGCGTTTGTAGATGGTGTGGTTGGTCAATTCAGCGGGTGTGATGCCCAGTGTGCGGGCAATCAGCGCAGGCAGCGCGTGTTCGTCGTGGTCAAGCGGCAGCTTGAGTTCAGTGATACGGATCATGTCGGCTTTCGTGGATCTGTTTTTCGGATCAGGTCACTATTTTAGGCAGTCGCGCTATGGCGCTGCTTGTTAAACCTATTGCAGGCCATCATTAAGGATTCACCATGCCCCTCGGCAGTCATTTTCAACTTGCTGGTCTTTTGATTTGTTGTCTCCTACAGGGCAATACAGCCCTGGCCCAAACCCCCGGGCCAACCGCCATCAAGTACCCCGACGCCACAGCCAGTCCAGCTACAAAAGCTGCTTTCGTCCAAGCACTGGAAAAGTGCCAGACTGAAGTCCGTGAAGACTACGCCAGCAAAATGGCCAAAGCCGTTGCCGATGGCAAGCCGCATCTGGTGCCTGTTTATGAGCGTAGACGTGATGGGCATTTGATTTCACTTTGCCAACTGACTGCGGAGAATGCGGCGGGCAAGGCTCTTGGAGCGGCATACTACGAAACAAAACGAGTTGCTGACAAGATCACCAGCGGAAAGGAAACGCCAAAAGACATTGCTGATTTACAAGTTGCTTATCAACACTTGAAAGCCGTGAAAACCGTGAAAATCGTGAACGCCGAGAAACCCGAGCTTGGAATAAAACAGGTGTTGGATTTGATCGAACCGGTACTTGGCAAGTACAAGCGTTTGCAAAGTTTGAAATGAGTTTTGCGGCTAGCAGTTCCAGCCGATAATCAAGCTGTGAAGCACGCCAGACCGCCGCTGGTGCAACTCGAGAGAGGCAGTGACAGGCAGCAATGCAAGTCGCTGTGGGGGAAACCCCGCACTGGAGGAACGTCCGGACTGCACAGGACAGCGTAGGAGGTAACACCTCTCCACCGTGAGGTGAGGATCAGAGCAACAGAGACGAGTCGGCTTTTGGGGCAACTCAAAAGCCGGGTGAAACGGGCAATCTCTACGCGCAGCAATACCAAATAGGCCAACATTGAAGCGGTTCGCTGAGTTGGCGGGTAGGTAGCACCGAGCCGGGTGGGCGACCCCCGGCCCAGATTAATGGCGGTCACACTGGGCCAATTTGTTTCGGCAAAACGGTTCAGCGCACAAAATCCGGCTTATCGGCGAGCTTCACACTTTTCATTTTCAAGCCTGGCGAAGGGCTTGTAACCGCTCCACATGCGCCAGTAAAGACCGCGTGGCCAGCGGCCAGATGCGTTCATCGACATCGTCATAAGCCAGCGGTACCCAGTCGTCTAGCGTGCCGTCGGGCATCGCCTCCATCACCGCCATGATTTTGGATTCGCGTTTCAAGCGGTGGGCTTTGAGTTGGGCAATCGCCGCTTTGGCCTGGCCTATCGCGTAGCCGTGGGCGGGCAGGATAAAGTCGATGCTGTGTTCATCGCAGGCAGTGCTCAGTAGATCCAGTGAATGCAGGTAAGCGTTCATGTTGCCATCCGGCGGGTTGATAACGGTGGTGCTGCCGTTCAAAATATGGTCGCCACTGAACAGCAGACCATCTTCAAGCAGCACCAAGCACAGGTGGTTGGCCGCGTGGCCTGGGGTGCAGATAACCTTCAAAGTATGCTTGTCGTGACTGATTTGACTGATTTGAATGTTGTTTGGTGTTGAATTGACCACTGGCCCCTGATTTATATGCGTCAGTAGCTCATTATTTAATAGCGTTTTGTCTGGTTTGAAGCCGCTGTCTGCACGCGCCGTGGGTGCTGACGGCAAGCCCGCAATCGGCGGCCGCTTGCCAGCAGCTTCGCACATGGCTTGTAGCGGCAGCGCCCCGGGTGAATGATCAGGGTGCGAATGGGTACACACAATTAATCTGATGTTGCCGCCTGCCGCGTCGAACAGCCGCTGGATGTGGTCAATATCCGCAGGGCCGGGGTCTATGGCGATGTAGCCTGATACTGCGTCGCCCACCAGATAACTGTTGGTGCCCGGCCCCGTCATCACGCCGGGGTTGGGTGCCGTCAGGCGTATGACGTTTTTGAGCAACCTGACAGGCTTGTCCGTTTGCCAATCCAAGTGATGGACTATTTGCCCATCGGGGCTGACCAGTTCCAGTTCGCCGTAGGGGGGTTCATGCTCCATGTAGCGCGCCTCAATGCCATGCAAAAAGCCAGCGCGCGGACAAGAAATCCAGAGCGGCTTTTCAGTAGCGCATGCGCTTAAAACAGCCTCTACGGTGGCGTAGTGTGCCAGTCGCGCCAGCGTGCGAATGGTCGGAAAGATGATGAAAAAACGATCTGCTTGGTGTCTGGCCAGTGCATCTGCAGGGCGAATCCACTCAGGCTCAAACTGCTCGGCCTCATCTGCTACCGGCTCCTGTCCGTCGGGCATACGCGCTACTAAAAATGGCACGTCAAAGCGGCGCGGCAAGTCCCGGTCGGTGACCCAGTGGGCCATTACAAAAACATCTGCGCCCGCCAATGTCAAACCGCGCGCCTGGCATTGCGCGGCAAACGGCGCCTTTCTGTCGAGCGCTGCAATATCTGCTGTGTTGACATGGCTGCCATCAGCATGCTTGGCCAGAAGTACCCCCAGCTCTTCAAAACTCTCGCGAATGGCTGCAATCGCTTGCGTCAAGTGCACGTCGCTTTGCGTGTTGCGCCGGGTGGAATAGCTGTGCGCCGCTGTGTCAGCCGCATCAATGCCGCCGCCAGGGAACACATACGCACCGGGTGCAAAACTTGCGGTCATAGACCGCCGGGTCATCAGTACCTCGATGCCTTGGGCGCTGTCACGCAGCAGCAAAACTGTAGCAGCGTTTCGCAGCAATGCGGGTTCGCGCTGAGGGTGCAGGAGTTGAGTTGGGCGTACCATCCAAACATTACAACACGGAGACTTTCATGACATCAAAGCGCAATTTTATTTTTGGCTTGTTGGCCAGTTTTTCTTTGGGTGCGATGGCCCAAACCCCTTCATCAGCACCTGTCTGGCCTGCGCGGGGGCCGATCAAACTGGTGGCGGTGTTTCCACCCGGCGGATCGGTTGACCAGGTTTCCCGTATTTTGCAAGTTCCGTTGCAAACCGCTTTGGGCCAAACCGTAATTGTTGAAAACAAGGGCGGCGCATCAGGCTCCATTGGGGCAGCAGCCGTTGCCGCAGCCCCGGCAGACGGCTACACCTTTGCAGTCGTGTTTGACACCCACGGCGTGAACCCGGCGCTGATTCCCAACCTGCCGTTTGACAGCAAAAAGGATTTGTCGCCAATTGTGCTGGTCGGCACATCGCCGATGGTGCTGGCTACCTTTGCAGCCAGTGAATACAAGACCTTTGCCGATGTCGTGGCAACCGCCAAAGCCAAAAAACCTGTCAGCTACGGCAGCATTGGGTCGGGTAGTCTTGGCCATGTGGCCATGACGCTGCTGGGCAAAAACGGCGGCATCGACTGGGCACATATCCCCTACAAAGGCGGCGGCCCGCTGATGAACGATGCAGTTGCTGGCCATGTGCCTTTATCCATCGGCTCCGTGTTTGTGACCAAGCCGCACATTGACAGTGGCCGCATGCGCCCACTGGCCGTAACCAGCCCCAAGCGCAGCCCGGATTTGCCCAATGTGCCAACAATTGCCGAAAGCGGCTACCCCGGCTTTGAGGCCCCCGCCTGGTGGGCGGTGCTGGCGCCCGCAAAAACCCCGCCTGACATTTTGAAGCGCATGAACGAGGTGCTCAACACCATCTTGAAAACCCCTGATATCGCCAAAAAGCTCGACGCGCAGGGCATTGATGTGGTGGGTGGCACACCCGATGCGGCACGCGTGTTCATTGAAAAACAAATGGACATTTGGGCCAAAGTGGTTAAAGACAACAACATCAAGGCAGATTAGCTAGCCCCCACGGTCATTCACTTCGTGTAACTCCCTGCCCCCCGGGGGGGCCGCTGCGCCTACGGACTGGCAAAGCCAGATCCGTGGCACCTGCTTGAATGGATAGGTTTTTGGGGTCAACACGTAACTGACCCACAAATGCAGTTAGTTAAGCTAGCCAAGGCATTACGGTACTTCCCCCAAAAACAGCATGCTGTCGAGCGGCTGGCGTGAAAAGGGTGTAGAGCATGCGCGGCTCTGGTGCACTGACAGCATCAAGCGCTGCACGGTGCTCTGCAGACAGGATGAGGTCTATTGCAGCGATGTTGTCGGCCACCTGCTCTACCCGACTGACGCCCATCAAGGTTGAAGTCACGCCGGGTCGTCCAGCGACCCAGGCCAGTGCGACTCTGGCCGGCTTCCTTGGCCACTTGCTTGAGGGTGTCCACAATTTTCCAGTTGCGCTCCGTGAACAAAGAGTCGCCGAATGGGTTACTGCCATCCAGCCTTTTGTCCTCCTTGGGCCGCTGTTCGCCGTCTATGGCGGCATCTCGAGGCAGACCACCGTCGCGTGGTGCGCAAGCTTCCACGGCAGCGCGGTCATATTTGCCCGACAGCAAGCCAAAGGACAATGGACTCCAGGGCATAACGCCGATGCCAAACGCCGCCGCCAGGGGCACATGTTCGTCTTCAATATCGCGGTTGGTGAGGGAGTAGAAGTACTGCATGGCTATCGGGCCAGGCAGGCCTCGCACGGCAGCAAGCGTGGCGATTTTTGAAACGTACCATGCGGGCGAGTTGCACAGGCCCCAATAGCGGATTTTGCCAGCACGCACCAGTGTGGTCATCGTCTCCAGCAGCTCCTCGGCTGGTGTGATGGAGTCCCACACGTGAACCCAATAAAGATCGATATAGTCCGTGCGCAGCCGCTTCAGGGAAGCTTGCAGTACGCTGTGAATATGTTTGGCGCCATTGCCACCGGCATGGGGCCCAGCCCCAGCTGCAAAGCCGGATTTGGTTGCCAAAACAATGCTGCCCCGCAGGTTGCGTTCGGCGATGAAACCGCCCAGCATTTCCTCGCATCGGCCTGAGGCGTAAACGTCAGCCGTGTCCACCAAGTTGCCGCCTGCATCAACATAGTCATTGAAAATCGCCCGTGAATCGTCTTCACCAGAGCCCCAGCGAGCGGTACCAAAGGTCATGGTTCCCAGCGCCAGGGGGCTGACTGCGAGACCAGACCGCCCCAGTGTTCGGTAATTTGAAAGAGACATATTTGTATTTCCTAGTGGTTGATAGGATAATATTAAACCATCGCAAACTATTTTCCTAGTGACCACTACAAATATTAACAAAACAGTTGCGCCGCGCAAAAAAGGACGCCCGCTGTCATTTGACCGGGAGGTCGCTTTACATCAAGCGATGCTGCTCATTTGGCACCATGGCTATGAAGCTACTTCGCTGAACGACTTGACCACCGCATTGGGTGTACGACCGTCAAGCATTTACACCGTGTTTGGAGACAAAAAGCGCCTGTTCATGGAGGTGGTCGCTTATTACATGTCGGGACCCATCACTTCACAGTCCATCATTGCCGAAGCCGCCAATGCCCGCGATGCTGCAAGGAGTTTGTTGGTAGCCTCCGCTACCGGCTTTACAGGTATCGACACACCGGCAGGCTGTCTGCTGGCAAGTTCTGCGATCAGTTGCTCCAACGCTGCCAGCGACGTGCAAGCGGAACTGGCGGCAATTCGCCGTGGCATTGAGGCGTGCTTGCGGGACAAAATTGTGTCTTCGATGAACGCCGGCCTGATGCCCACCGAATCTGATGCAGATGCCTTGGCGGCCTACACCATGGCAGTTATTCAGGGAATGTCAACGCTCGCCCGCGACGGTGCCTCACGTGACAAGTTACTGCGGATCGTTGATGCCGCCATACAGGTTTGGCCTGCCACTCGAAAAAGCGGATAGCCCGGTTGCATCTGTTGCGGTGGCTTCAGGTTTCTTGCGGCAATTATTTCAAGGCGAGTTCAGTCTGGGTTAAACCTCTGGTGACACCCCCAGCGCCACTAAAAACCGGGCCACCATGTTGTAGGTTGCGACGGCGGCAGTCAACTCGACGATTTGGGTGGTGTCGAAGTGCTGCTTGAGCTGTGCAAACACCTCGTCAGTAACCTTGACGTCAAGCGTCATCTGCGCTGCATATTGAATCACTATGCTTTCGATAGCTGCTAGCGCAGTATTTGATTGTGCCAGGGCCGTATTTGACTTGTAATTGGCACAAACTTGCTGTAGCGCGTCGAGTTCAGCCTGCGTGCCGCCTGCTTTTAAAAAATCGGGTGCATGGTGGTGGTATTCGTACGCTGCGCCTGTCAATAACGCCACGGTGCAAATCCCCAACTCGCGCAGCTTCCAGCTGGTGGGCAAATCGGTTCGTACGGCTTTAAGGTACACGTTCCAGCCGCGTGCCAGCGGCTCGCTCCAGAGCAGGGCTTTGTCCAGGTTAATAAATTCGCCGCCCCGGCGCTTCAAGATTGCCTCCACCAAATCATCAGGCTGGGGTTTGTGTGCGGGGGTCCAGTCTGGGATGCGCATGATGTTGTCTCAACGGGGTTGTTTAAAAACCATAGCGTAGCGCGATAATCAGGCCATGAAAGTGAAATTTACCAAAATGCAGGGCGCTGGTAACGACTTTGTGGTGCTGGACGAGACGCGCGGCCTGCTGGGCTTGAGTGCCGCGCAATACCGCTTTTTGGCGGATCGCCATTTTGGGGTGGGTGCTGATCAGATTTTGTCGGTCCGGCCAGCGCCGTCCAGTGCAGTCGATTTTCAGTACGTGATTCACAACGCCGATGGCGGCGAGGTCGAGCACTGCGGCAATGGCGCGCGCTGTTTTGTGGGATTTGCACGCGAGCAGGGTCTCACCCGCAAAAGCGTGCTGAAGGTACAAACTAAAAATCGTGTTCTCACACTTGCCATGCAGTCAGACGGACGGGTAACAGTGGATATGGGTGCGCCTGTGTTTGATCTGGCTGCCGTGCCGTTTGACAGCACCGGCCTGGCGGCCGAAAAAATCAACTTATGGCAAAAATGGCCTCTTAATATGCCTCTGGCCCCCTCAAATGCTGCGTTATCAGCTCCTGTATCCATAGCAATTTTGTCTATGGGAAATCCACATGCGGTGCATGTGGTCAGCGACGTTGATGCAGCGCCGGTTTTGCAACTCGGGCCGCTGATAGAAAGTCACGAGCGATTTGCCGAGCATGTCAACGCTGGATTCATGCAAATTGTCAGCCGCCAGGAAATCCGGCTGCGGGTGTATGAGCGTGGTGCGGGCGAGACGCTGGCGTGCGGCACGGGTGCCTGTGCTGCAGTTGTGGCCGGTATTCGGCTCGGGCTGCTCGATACCTGTGTGAATGTGCAAACCCGAGGCGGACCATTGACGATTGAATGGTCCGGTCAGCTCGATGCGCCTGTCATGATGACCGGGCCCGCTACCACCGTATTTGCCTCCGAAATCGAAGTTCCACCCACTTTTTAGTGATCAGCAAACCCGCTTACCTACCACCATGAATCCGCCCATGTACCCCACAGACTCTAACCACAGCCATCCCATCACGGAAGACGACATTGCCAGCTTTCTGGCCAACACGCCGGACTTTTTCGAGCGTCACGCCGAGCTGCTGGCGACAGTAGAGCTCTCCAGCGGACATGGCGGGCGCGCCGTTAGTCTGCAAGAGCGCCAGGCGGGCTTGCTGCGTGACAAGATCAAGACGCTGGAGGCAAAAGTGGTAGAAATGATTCGCCACGGCAACGAAAATGTCGCCATTGCCGCCAAGCTTCAGCGCTGCACCCGCAACTTGCTGCTTACTGCCCATGCGCGTGATTTGCCTGAAACGATTGTGCGGGAGATCATCTCTCAGTTTGGTATTCCACAAGCTGCCATCAAGGTGTGGCGGGTCAACGGCATATTTACCGGCGAGCCTTTTTGTACCGATGTCAGCAGTGATGCCCAGGCTTTTGCGTCATCCCTGAGCGCGCCCTATTGCGGTGTCAACTCTGGTTTTGAGGCAGCCAACTGGCTGCCCGACCCAGCCTTGGCCATGTCAATGGCGCTCATACCTTTGCGTGCTTTTCCCGCGCAAGCCGCTTTTGGCATGCTGGTGCTGGCGTCAAGCGATGCGCTGCGTTTTGACGCCGACATGGGCACTGATTTTTTATCGCAAATCGGTGATTTGGCTGGGGCTGCTTTGTCGCGGCTGCTGCCGCAAGTCACCCCCGAATAAGCGGCGCCATGCAACACGGCGAGGTGGGCGCACCATGCCAGGGTTCCGGGCCGGTTGCTGAAACCGGCTTTGAATTTGACCCCCTTGTCCTACGTTACCTCGAGCATGTCCTGGTTGAAAAGCGCCTGGCATTGCGCACGGTCGAACTGTATGCGGCTGATCTGCAAAAACTGCAGAGCCAGGCCCAAGCTGCCCACAGTGATTTGCAATTGGTCGATAGCCACCATATTCGCCGCTGGGTGGCGCAAATGCACAGCAGCGGCCGCAGCCCACGGGGCATTGCCTTGATTTTGTCGGGCTGGCGAGGCTTTTACGCCTGGCTGGGTCGTGAAGGTCTGGTCAGCAGCAACCCGGTGCAGGGCGTGCGCGCCCCCAAAGTGCCCAAACCGCTGCCCAAAGCACTCGGGGTAGAGGAAGCCGTGCAACTGGCCAGTTTTGTGGCTGAAGACGAAGATCCGGTGCGGGATGCGCGAGACCACTGCATCACCGAACTGCTTTACGGTTGCGGCCTGCGCATTGGCGAGTTGGTGGGGCTGGACGCGGTGGCCAGTGCCAAAGCCGCCGGTTGGATTGACCTCGCAGCAGAGCAGGCGCATGTGCTGGGTAAGGGCAACAAACAACGCAGTGTGCCGGTGGGCAGCAAGGCGCTTGAAGCGTTGGCGCACTGGCTCAGCTTGCGGCAGCATTGGGCCAGGCAGGACACGGCCTTGTTTATCAATATGCGTGGCGGCCGGCTGACGCCGCAGCACATTCGGGTACGGCTGAAGCAGCGCTCACTTAAAGCCGGTTTGGCAACACCCGTTCATCCCCACATGCTGCGCCATTCTTTTGCCAGCCACGTGTTGCAGTCCAGCAGTGATTTGCGGGCGGTTCAAGAGCTGCTGGGCCATGCCAACATCACCACCACGCAAATCTACACCCGGCTTGACTTTCAGCATTTGGCAAAGGCTTATGACGCGGCTCACCCCAGGGCGAACCGGGCTATCAAATCACCCAAATCTGGACAGTGATGCCGCTATTGAACCGTGCTGGCGCGCTTTCGAAAAATTTATCAGCGAACCCCAGGACAGCGCTGGGTCAGGTTAGCCGTTAAGTAAGCCCTGGATGATGTCAACAATCAGGTTGTTTTGCTGTTTTATCAGCACGATGTCGCCGCCAATCCTGGCATAACGGTAGCCAAAAGGTGCCGGCGGCAGCTGCAAGATAACCGGTTGTGGCACGGAGTAGATCACTACATCGCGTGGTACAGGCTGACCAACTGTCCAGCTGCGAACCTGGCCGGGTGGCATGCAGCCGTTGCCCTTTTTAGCCAGACCCGGTGGGCACTTTTTGCCAGAGCTGTATTGGGTGGTGTAGTACTCGCGGACATAGGTGCGTTGCTGGTCGTTGAAATACTTGCCCTGTTCAATTTCTTTGCGCTCACGCTTTTCAGCTTTATCCGCCTGCTTTTGTTGATTTTTCTCGTACTTTTCCGCGTGTTTGTCTTTGCCCTTGCCATGGCCCTGATCGTCGTCATTGCCTTTAGCGAAAGCTGGCCCGGCTATAAACAGGGCAGTTATGGCAAGCGCAACAAGGCGGCCAGTGAGGTTGAAAGGGGTCATGCTGAGCTCCTGATATGTTGAACAAAAAAATGTATTGATCAATTTAACGTTGTACTCCGCTTGACTGCTGACGCCGGCCGTGTAGGACAAAGCGGACAGTCTGGCTACACTGCCACGACATGACAAGGCAGCTAAAGGACGACTGCCCGTCAGGTTTTGGCACTCTGGGTGGGTACGTAGGTATCAATCAGCATGAAAACGGCGCGTTTGTCTGCGGTTGAGGCCGCGTAAGCCAACCGGTCTTCAAGTCGGTTGAGCAGGCTTTGGGCATCTGCGCTGGGATGCGGTACCAGCGCGTAGGCCACACGCACCTGGGCTGAGCAGTCGATATTCAAACCCTTGTAGGGCATCAGGCAGCGCGCCACAATGCGCGGACCTAATGCACCAGCGTCTTCGGCATCAAACGGGCCTTCTACCAGCATGCCAAAGCGCCGCTCTGACAGACGCGCGGCACTGTCAATTTCTCGCGCTGTAGACAGCAGTCGCTCAGCTACGCGCAGGGGCAATTCTTCAGCGGTTTTGCGGCCATAATCCCGCTCGATTTGGTCAATGTTGACAATATCAATCAGCATGACCGCGCTTTGCTGTTTGAGCCGTTCGGAGCGCGCCACCATGCGTATCATGCGCTGCGCAAACACGTGCCCATTGATCAGGCCGGTAGCCGGATCCACCCTGTCCAGCCCGAGAATACGGCGCTTGTTCTCCCGGTGCTGCTGGCTGCGCAACATTAGAATCACCATGACGATAGGTAGTTCAATGGCAACACCTATTTGCAACGCGTGGGTGGTCAAAAAACCGACCGGTAGCCAGCCCAGATTACGTGCAGAAACGCAAGCCGCTGCCAGCGCCACAGGTGCAAATCCCACTATCAGCCAGGGTGCAAAACGGTCACCGCGTTGCCACGCCCAGACCAAAGCCGAAAATCCAAGCAATTGGGGCAGAAAAACATAAGACATCAGTACCCGCATCCGTATGTCAACCGGCACCAACGCAACTGCTGCTGCAGTCACCAAGCCCAGCAGTGCAATGCCGATACACAAACGGTGTAGCCTGGCTGAGCGCTCAGGCAACGAGGTTGCTGCTGAGATAAACATCAGCGTCGCGGCCAGTTCCAGTGTGGGCAGCACAGAGCTTGACACATCACCCCAGGCGGGCGAGTTGGGCCACAGGTGCAGGCCCGCAATGCCGGTGGCAGTAGCCTGGGTCAATCCCATCAGGGCAACCGACAACGCATAAAAACCATAGGCCGGATCGCGCAGCGACATGGCGCTAAGTGCCGAGACCGCCGCTGCCAAACCCACCAGCCCAAAAAAAATGCCCAAAATCAGGGACACCCGCTGCTCTGAAAAGTTCAAACGGCTTTCACTCAAAAACCGCAGGGCAACGCCAAAACTGTGCCCGTTTTCAAGCCTTAGTAAATAGCTGCTAGATACTTCGGCCGACACGGCTATGGGCAGCAAGGGGTGACGATGCGGTACGGGCCATTTGCTTACCGCCACCAGGTCTCCGGCTTTTTGTTCGTCCCAATGGCCTACCGAATCAAGGGTGAAAAGTGTGGCGCGGTTAATCGACGGGTAGGGCACTTCCAGGTACCAGCGTTCGTTGTCGGGTGCGGGGGGCACGGTCCACCTGATCCACAGTGCCTGGCTTGACGTCACCGGGTAAATCAGGTCAGACCGCGTCGCCTGCCAGTTGGCGGTAGTGTCTGCCAGAACTTGTGCCGCGCTCATTTGGCCTGTCGTGTCAATCCAGTAGTCACCCCAGTCTTTAAGGGCCACGGGTTGTTGCTTTACATCCAGATCTAGTGCAGTGCGCGGCCAGGCACTGCTGACGAACAGGCTGGCCCAAAGCAGCAGCACGTCACTTAAAACCAAGCAAAGTTTGCGCAAAGTCTTCAAGTGTGGCGCCAAAGTCAAAGGGAAAAGCATGGCCAGAATTGTCGCAAACTTTTTTGCGGGGCTTTCTGCGCCCCTGCCGCCGTGGGCTCCTGACCGCTGCGGCCAGCCCGTCTTGCGCTTCAGATCACAAACACGGCCCGCTTGTCGTCGCTGCTGGCGGCCTGCGCCAGGCGGCTTTCCAGCCGGGCCAACAAGCTTTGCGCGCTGTGGTTTTCGTACGGCACCAAGGCATAGGCCACCCTCACCTGGGCGATGCACTCTTTGTGCAAGCCTTTGTAAGGCATCAAACATCGCGCCACAATGCGTGGGCCCAGCGTCGCCGCATCTTCATCGCTAAAAGGCCCCTCTACCAACATACCAAACCTGAGCTCTGACAGGCGCGCAGCGCTGTCAATCTCCCTTGCGGTGGATAAAAGCCGTGAGGCCACCCGCAGCGGCAACTCGTTGGCTGCTTTGCGGCCAAAGTCACGCTGGCTTTGCTCGGCGTTGATGATGTCAATCAACATCACCGCGCTTTGGTGCTTGAGCCGCTCGGAGCGTGCCATCATGCGCAGCAGGCGCTGGCCAAACACGTGTTCATTGACCAGCCCTGTCGCGGGGTCGACTCGGTCTATACCCAAAATACGGCGTGTATTTTCGCGTTTTTGCTGGCTTCTTAGGACCAACACCGTCAGCAAGGCGGGCAACTGAAATGCCATGCTGGCAAGGCCGCTTTGTTCAGTGATAAAACTTAACGGGATCCAGCCCAGGTAGCGCGCCGCGGCAATCGCCCAAGCAACGGCAAACGGGATGGCCGTCAGCAGCAGCCAGCCGCCGTAGCGGTCGCCATGGCGCCAGGCCCAAAAATTGATGCTAAGCAACATCACCGGTACGGTCACAACGTACGGCACGACCAGGCTCAAGCGCAAGGCGCTGTCAGTCACCCCGAGCAAAACAGACAACGCAAGCCCCACGCCGGCCACCGCCCAGACCAGCCAGTTCAACAACCTGGAGCGTTCTGCCAGCGACACCACGGTCGCGCTGAGCAGCAAAACAGACATCAGCGCCCAGGTACCCAAAATGGCGAGTGACCGGTCGGCCCATTCTGGTGAATTGGGCCACAAGTGCAGGGCGGCAACGCCGGTAATGGCTGCCAACGTGAGGCCAACGCCAGCGCAGCACAGGGTGTAGTACAAATAAGCGCGATCACGCAGCCATACCAGGCCGATCAGCCCAATACCGCAGCCCAACACAGCCATGCCAAGGTAAAGGCCTAAAAATAGGGATGTTTTTTGCTCGGTGCGCAGCACAAAACGGGCATTGACAAATCGGATCGGGGCGCTGAACCCCTGCGCATTGTCCAAACGCAACAAATACTGGGTTGGCTGCTGCGCGCTAAAGCTGATGACCATCAGCGGATGGCGATGCGGTGTTGGCCAGCGGTCAACCGCGATCAAATCCCCGGCCTTTTGTTCGGTCAGCCGGCCGGAGTCCAGCAGGGTGTAGAGCGCCGCATGGTCAATGGCGGGGTAAGGAATTTCAAGCACCCAGCGGTCTGGGTCTTGCGAGGCCGGTACGCTGAACCTGATCCACAAGGCTTGTCGCGGCTTAAGCGGGTAAATACCGTTTTCAGGCGTTGATTGCCAGGTGATATCGGTGCTGGTGAAAATTTGGTCGGGCTGCCATCTGGCCTCGGTATCAATCCAGTATTCGCCCGCCTTGCCCAACGCGATGGGCTGCTTTGCCGGGTTCAGGTCGACCAAAGGCGCTGCCCGCGCTGGCAGTATCAATACGCCGACCATCATCGCCAACATGGCGGCAACCATCCCTGCGCTTGAGCGGGTGACCGTTGTTTGGCTTGACCCACGTTTGAGCCACCGGGTCACCAGCCAGGTCACTGTCGAGATGGATGTCCAGATTGACTTCCAGTGAAGTAGGCGAGTGATGGCGTTGCTTGAAAGCATCAGGCCATTGTCACCATGTTTGCGGGTTAAAAAATCACCGGTTCACTTTTTTGGTAAGGCATGTGGCCGCCGTGACAATAGCGTGATGAAAACATTACGCCTCAAACCTGGCAAAGAAAAGTCCCTGCTGCGCCGCCACCCCTGGATTTTTGAAGGCGCCATCGCCAGCGGTGGGGCTGACGCCGGTGAAACGGTCAAGGTTGAAAGCGACGCGGGTCAGTTTTTAGCTTGGGCTGCCTTCAGTCCGCAATCCAAGATTCGCGCGAGGGTCTGGAGTTTTGACGAGACCCAGCGGATTGATGCTTCGTTTTTTATAGCTGCTTGCGACCGCGCTATAAGCGCCAGAGGCTTATTTGACATAAAAAGTAACGGCTTGCGGCTGATTCACGGTGAATCCGATGGCCTGCCCGGTTTAGTCGTTGACCGGTACGGCGACACGCTGGTGGCCCAATTTTCCAGCTGCGGTTCAGAACGCTTTAAAGCGGCGGTGGTGGACACCTTGCTCAAAAAAACGGGTTTAACACGCCTTTACGAGCGCTCGGATGCGAGTGTTCGCTCACTTGAAGGCCTGCCCGAGGCGACTGGCTGGTTGGCTGGGTCTGGAAATACCGAGGTGATCTTGACCGAACATGACTGGCGACTCACGCTAGATGTCGCCGAAGGGCACAAAACCGGCTTTTACCTGGACCAACGCGACAGTCGGCAAAAATTCAGTCAATATGTTCGCCGCATGGGATTAAACCGGGTGCTCAACTGCTACAGCTACACGGGCGGCTTCACCGTGGCGGCTTTGGCCGGTGGGGCGGCGCATGTCACGTCAATCGACTCGTCCGGCCCAGCCATCGAAAGGGCCATTGCCAATGTCGCGCTGAACGGATTCGACCCAGCGCGCACCACCATGCGGGATGCCGACGTCAATGCCGCACTGCGTCAGTATTTGAAAGACGGCGTGACATTCGACGCCATCGTGCTTGACCCGCCTAAGTTTGCCCCGACCGCCTTTCATGCTGAACGGGCTGCTCGAGCTTATAAAGACATCAACCGCCTGGCGTTGCTCCTGCTTGAGCCTGGCGGCGTTTTGTTTACCTACTCTTGCTCAGGCGGCATCAGTGCTGATTTGTTTCACAAGATTGTTGCCGGCGCGGGCATGGACGCCGGCGTGGATGCTTACATTACCGAACGCATGGGCGGCGCGCCAGACCATCCCATGACGGTGACTTTTCCAGAAGGGGAATACCTGAAGGGCTTGGTGTTGGTGAAAAAGCTGGCATAAACCCCCCGGGCTGAGTCGCGGTACTGCGTGGTCGCTAAACTCAAGGCTTGATAAAAATGGCATCCACCAGGAAAAAACATGAGCTTGATACCCGTCACCATCCTCACAGGCTTTTTAGGGTCGGGTAAAACCACGTTGCTAAAACGCATCCTGACTGAAGCGCACGGCCAAAAGATTGCCGTGATTGAAAACGAGTTTGGGGAGGAAAACATTGACAACGAGATTTTGGTCAATGACACCCAGGAAAACATCATCCAGATGAACAACGGCTGCGTTTGCTGCTCAATTCGAGAGGATTTGCGTGAAACCCTGCAGCTTCTAGCGGAAAAAAAGCGCAAAGGCGAGTTAACTTTTGACCGCGTGGTCATTGAAACCACGGGCTTGGCTGACCCCGGCCCGGTGGCGCAGACGTTTTTTATGGACGAAGAAATTGCCGAGCAGTACTTGCTGGACTCTATATTGACGCTGGTCGATGCCATGCATGCCAACACCCAGCTCAATGACCGCCAAGAGGCGAGGCGTCAGGTGGGTTTTGCGGACCAGATTTTCATCAGCAAGACGGATCTGGTGGCTGGCTCTGAAGTGAAGGCGCTGATGCACCGTTTGACTCACATGAACCCGCGCGCCCCTCAAAAAGCCGTGCATTTTGGCGAAGTCGCGATTGCTGATGTGTTTGACCTGCGCGGCTTTAACCTGAACGCCAAACTCGACATTGACCCCGATTTCTTGAAGGAGGACGCGCATGAACACGGCCATGGCCATGATCACGAAGGCGGTCATGAGGGGCACAACCATGCCCCAGGCGAACACTGCGATCACCCGTCCCACGCAGCAGAGCAACCGCACGAGGCTGGCCACCATCATGCCCATGATGATGACGTCAAAAGTTTTGTGTTTCGCTCTGGCAAGGCCTTCAGCCCAGCCAAACTCGAAGATTTTTTAGGGGCGATTGTCAATATCTATGGTCCGCGTATGCTGCGCTATAAGGGCGTGTTGAACATGGAAGGCACGGAGCGCAAGGTCATTTTTCAGGGCGTCCACCAGTTAATGGGCAGCGATTTAGGACCGGTATGGGCCGCAGACGAGGTTAAGACCAGCAAAATGGTCTTTATTGGCATTGACCTTCCCCAAGATATTTTTATGCAGGGCCTCGAACAATGCCTGGTTTGAGCTTTCTTTGAGTTAGTCTGCAACTGTTTGCAAAAGAGCGCTTATCTGGCGACAAAATTTATGTTCGTATCGATTCTTCAACGCTTTGGTTTCAAAACAGCGCAGCCAGCCGGGCAGCCGTTACAATCGCGCGCCGACCAAAATACCCAACCGGGGGCCCTGCTTGGGGGCGGCAGTAATGTTCATCCAGAGGCGGCACCCGAGAGGAGACAGGCAGTGACAGCAAAAGCAGCAAAATCACCCACGGCAGCAAAAGCACCCCAAACCGCCAAGTCGACCAAAGTTGCCCCAACCGTCGGCAAGGTAGCGCCAGCCACTAAAAAAGCAGTCGCCAAGCCTGTTGTCAAGGGCACGGCGGGCGTGAAAATCGCGGCTTCCAAATCAGTGCTAAAGCCCAAAACTCAGGCAACACTGCCTGAAAAAGCGACTAAAAAGCCCACGGTGAAGGTCTCTGCCAAAACGCTTGTTATCGCTTCTGTCAAGGCTTCAGCGAAAACGCCTGTTAAGTCTTCCGCAAAGCCAAGCGCTAAGCCGTCTGCCAAAACCGGGGCCAGTGCAGCGCCAAAGTCTGCGGCTAAATCGACTCCCAAGGTTGCATCAACATCTGCTGCAAAGCCTAAGGTAAAAACTGCGCCACCATCAGCGCCAAAATCTGCACTGAAGACACCCAAAACGTCTGAAAAGGTTGTTGGTAAGTCTGCTGTTAAATCGGTGTCCAAATCGATGGTAAAACCAGAAACAACACCCGACACCAAGCCAATCAGCAAAGTCACATCAAAAACGGTTTCCAAGGTAAAGCTCGCACATGTGCCTGTAAAGACCTTACCGATCCGGCCAGCGCCCGCTCAGGCAATGCCTGAAGCTGCCAGCAAAAAACCTGTATCTGCGGCAACGCCGCCCGCCACCCTACCTTTTGTTATGCAACCTAAACCCGCACCCGCACCCGCAAACAATGGTTTACCGCCGCCACCGCCGCTCAAACCAGGTCGCCGAAGCTCCTCGCGAGCCACAGCACACATGCCTCCTCCCGCACCGATGGTGCCTACCCATGCGCCAGACGCAGCCAAAGCCAGTTACTCAACAATGACCGAACGTGTTATCGCACCCCCCCCCCATGTGGCTGCCAAAAAAGACCCAAAATTGGCCAATAACTGGAAAACGACCGCTGTGGAAGTTCTGACCGACGAAGAGGTCAAGGCCATGCCGGACTCCGAGTACATGAACGACAAGCAGATGGCTTTTTTCCGCTACAAGTTGTCTATCCTTAAGCAAGACATTCACAACAGTGCGGGTGCCACCACCGAACATTTGCGCGAAGACACCGCCGTTGTGCCTGACCCAGCAGACCGCGCTACGATCGAAGAAGAGCATGCATTGGAGTTGCGAACCCGTGACCGAGAGCGAAAATTGCTGAAAAAGATTGAGCAATCGATCGCCCGCATCGACTCAGGCGACTATGGATATTGCGACGAAACCGGCGAGCCGATTGGTGTCGGCCGCTTGATTGCCAGGCCAACAGCCAGCTTGTCGCTGGAGGCCCAGCAAAGGCGCGAGCTGAAGCAAAAGATGTTTGGCGATTAGTTTTGCACGTGTAACAACCCCGTTTTACTTCCTCCCTCACAAAGCTTCATGGCAAAAGAAGACACCTCGGCTGGTTTGCTTTCGAAGATGGTCAAGTTTGTTCGCAATCCTGCAACAAGCTGGACAGAGCTTGACAACAAAGAAACAGACCGCGACGAGGCGGTCAGCAAATTGTTGCTTAAGGAAATGATTGAGCGCAAGCGCAGCAATGATTTTGTGCGTAAGCGTGAGTTCGACATGCTGCGCAAAATGCGCAAGCGCGAAGCCATGGTCGGTCAGGATCAGGGGGGGCGGCCTTCTTTTTTTCAGAGCAGCATGCCCTCCAAACCGGATGACCGTGCCCAAACCATCAAAAAAATTGATGAAATTGAAGCGCAAATGTCGATGCAGTGGTGGAAGACCAAGAACGGGGCAGCGTCTTCACTCAGCTCGGCAGAGTCTTCTAACTTCCCGTCGGGCAACACGCTTCCGCCCCCTGCACCGCCAAGGCTCAGCGCCCGGGCGCGCGCCGATTTCTCTGCAGGCGTACCACAGGGCTATGGTGCAACTGAGCCCATTGGACTGGAGCCTTTAACAACTTCTGCGTCAGCGTCAGCGTCTACGTCACCCGCTGCACCCGCTTCTGCACCCGTCTCAGTACCCGTTTCAACGGCTGCATTTGCGTCTGGTACGGCGGCTCACACAACACCTGTTGCTGCAACACCCCTATCGACCGGTCAGTCCGCCGCTAACACGTCATCGACGCCAGGCGCTAACAGGGCCGCCGGGCCAACCGGTGCTAGATTCGAGCCTGCACCAAGGCAGGCTTCGGCGCAGGCTTCATCACCCAAGCCGATGGCGATGAATGTCATGGCTGCGTCATCCAACAGCCCCGACGCAGGGGCCAGTGGTTTTACTTACACCAACATGATGGCCATGGATGTGCAAGAAATCGCACATGACGCCGAACTCGAAGAAGCATCGATCAGTTTTGCCAACAGCGACGATGTCAGCGCTGAAGCGACGTTGCTCGAAATGCTGGCGCCGGGTGGTTCAAGAGCGGGACAGTCCGAAATATGGATGACGCTTTTCGACCTGTATCGCGCCACTGACCAACAGGAAAAGTTTGAAAATACGGCGATCAAGTTTGTCCAAAAGTTTGACCGTTCTGCACCGCAGTGGTTTTCAATGCCTGCGATGGTCAAGCAACTGGCCGGTCCTGCTGTTCAGGCCCCTATAGGCGGTCAGACTGCCGACTGGATATGTTCCTCCACAATGGGTATCCAAACCGTTGCCGCCATGAAAGCGGCGCTTGCCAAAGCGCCTATGCCTTGGCGCTTGAACTGGAATAACCTGAAAACCATTGAGGCCAGCGCGGTAGAACCCCTGAGCAAGGTGTTTGCAAACTGGGCTTCGCAACCTGTCAAGTTGCGTTTTATGGGCGGAGCACACTTTGAGCAGCTTCTGCAAAATGCCACACCCTCAGGCGATCGCAGCGTCTCACAGGACTGGTGGCAGTTGCGCATGGAAGCTTTGCGGGTGACACACAGGCCCGATGAGTTCGAGATGGTGGCGCTTGACTTTTGTGTGACTTACGAAGTTTCTCCCCCGGCTTGGGAGGTGTCGCGCTGCGAATACAAGCCAATGGACAACGAGGGTGTGGCGTTTGCAGGCCACACCATCATTGGCGATGTTTACCGTGACTCGCTTGCCTCCAGCTTGAGTGTGTTTGACGGCGACACGCAAATGGACGAGGTGTCGTCACAAATGAGCAGCCTATTGTCGGTAGAGCTTTCGGGGCAAATCGAAGGCGATGCCATCGCCATGCTGGAGCAACTGGAAACCAAACTGATGGGCGCCGACATCATGGTGATTTCGTGCGCCAAGCTGATACGTGTTGATTTTTCTGCGGCCGGGACGCTGCTCAATTGGGTATCTGCGCGTCAGGCCGAAAACCGGGCGGTACAGTTTTCGGACGTTAACCGCTTGGTCGCCGCGTTTTTCAATGTGATTGGCATTACCGAACACGCCAAGGTTATCAGCCGCAAGGACTGAGCTTTACCGCAGCTCAGATTGCCCGCAAGCAGACTCCGTCTCAAACTTGGAGTTTGTAGCTAATCGTTACATTCCTACTCCCTTTTTGTATTCCCTGGTTGGGCTCGGCTTTTGCTCGCCAAGGGTCTGACTTTAAGCAAACACTTTCATTTCGCGTGCTAAGTGCTTAA
Organism: Polaromonas sp.; assembly: GCA_031424935.1. GTDB lineage: Bacteria > Pseudomonadota > Gammaproteobacteria > Burkholderiales > Burkholderiaceae_C > Polaromonas. The sequence goes on along the minus strand of JANPIK010000075.1, from coordinate 32,843 downwards.
TTCATAACGCCTTTTGCTCTTTAACTGACTTGAGTTGACGCTTCTAAGTCTTTGATTTCATTGAAAAAATTTGTTTCACAGCGCTTGCATGCCAAATCTTTCCTGATAAAGTGGGAGGAAGTGCAATTTTGTGGTGATAAGCGTTTTGTGAAAGGTCTTATCAGTGTTTCAGGGTGCGTCATTTGTAGCAATCGATACAAAGGGTAGGCTTTCAGTGCCAACCCGGCACCGTGACGTCCTGTCCGCAACCACCAACAGTCAACTTACCATCACCAAACATCCGCACGGTTGCCTGATGATTTTTCCTCGCAATGAGTGGGAAAAATTCAGGGAACGGATTGCTTCGCTGCCGATGCAAGCACAGTGGTGGAAGCGCATTTTTCTGGGCAACGCCATGGATGTCGATATGGACGCCACTGGCCGCGTGTTGGTATCGCCAGAGCTGCGAACCGCTGCAGGCATCAGCAAGGACACCGTGCTACTCGGGATGGGCGGCCACTTTGAGCTCTGGGATGCCGCAACCTATGCCGCACAGGAGGCTGAGCAAATGAAAGGCGACTTGCCTGACGTCTTCAGGGACTTCTCGTTTTAGAAGGATGATGGTGCAGGATACCTGGATACACCGCACCGTCTTGTTAAACGAAGCAGTGACAGCGCTTCGCATTTTGCAAGGCGGACACTACATTGACGCCACCTTTGGGCGTGGTGGTCATTCGCGGTTGATTCTTTCGCAATTGTCTGACCAGGGCTTACTGACGGCTTTCGATAAAGATCTTGAGGCCATTGCAGAAGCAGCCACTATCACGGATTCCCGTTTTTCGATTCGCCACGAAGGGTTCAACGGGATTTCGGCGCTTCAAGCATCAAGCGCCGCGGGGCTGCTCATGGATTTGGGCATCAGCTCGCCTCAAATTGACAACGCTGCTCGGGGTTTCTCATTTCGGGGCGATGGCCCGCTGGACATGCGCATGGACACCACAAGGGGCCAGAGCGTCGCCGACTGGCTGGCCGATGCATCGGTAGAAAACATGACGGAGGTGATTCGTGACTATGGCGAAGAACGGTTTGCTGGGCAGATTGCAAAGGCGATTGATCGTGCTCGGAAAGAGGGGGGCCGAATCGAACGCACCCATGAATTGGCCCACATCGTGGCTGGCGCGGTCAAAACCCGCGAGCCGGGCAAGGACCCCGCAACGCGCACATTTCAGGCTTTTCGGATTTTCATCAACGCCGAGCTTGAAGAGCTTGCCCAAGCGCTAGCCGCATCCCTTCATGTTTTGCAACCTGGAGGGCGGCTGGTGGTGATCAGCTTTCATTCACTGGAAGACCGCATCGTCAAACAATTTATCGCCGAGCATTCGCGGCAGGAATTTGATCGTCGTGCGCCCTTTGCGCCGCCCAAAGAGATGCGGTTAAAGGCGTTGGGACGCATCATGCCAAGCGAAGCGGAAATCGCGGCTAACCCACGCGCGCGCAGTGCAGTCATGCGCATTGCCGAGCGCACCGGGGTGCCTGCATGACCCGGCTGAATCTGGTGTTGTTTTTGGCGGTGTTAGCCAGCGCCCTGTATTTGGTGCGCACGCAATATGAATCGCGCAGGCTGTACGTTGAGCTTGAAAAAGCGACAGCACAGAACCGAAAGCTGGAAGCTGAAAACGAGCGTCTGCAGGTCGAAAAGCGGGCACAAGCAACCCCGTTACGGGTTGAAAAATTGGCCAAAGACAACTTGCAAATGCGCAGTGTGACGCCGGCCATCACGCAGTACGTGACCCAAGGCAGTGCTGCCGCCAACACCGGGCCCGCTCAATGAGCCGAAGCGTGCAGTACACGTCGAGCCCGCTGCTTGCCAGCAAGACGCCCGTGTGGCGCAGCAAATTTATTGTTGCGGCAATTGCACTTGCATTTTTGGGCTTGGCGGGTCGTGCTACCTATGTGCAGGTGTTGGGTAACGACTTTTTTCAACGCCAGGGTGAAGTCCGGTTTGCGCGTACGTTGGAGCTTCCTGCCAACCGTGGCCGCATACTTGACCGTAACGGCTTGATATTGGCATCTAGCGTGCCAGCGCCCAGTATCTGGGCGATTCCCGAGGACATTGTTGCTACTAGGCCGCAACTTGTTGAGCTGGCCAAGCTGCTTGATATGCCGCTGGCCGAACTGGACAAAAAACTCGCCGATGAAGACAAAAACTTTGTTTGGGTCAAGCGCCAGGTAGATGACGATGTGGCACAAAAAATAACGGCACTGGGACTTAAAGGCATTTATCAGCGCAAAGAATACAAGCGGCAATACCCAGAAGGCGAAACGATTGCGCATGTGGTCGGCTTCACCAACATTGAGGATAAAGGTCAGGAGGGCATGGAGCTGGTCTTTAACAAAGAGCTGGGCGGACGTGCGGGGTCACGCCGCGTCATCAAAGATCGGCTGGGCCGCGTGGTGGAAGACACCCGAGAGCAAGTCCCGCCTGTCGACGGCAAAGACCTGCAACTTTCAATCGACAGCAAAATGCAGTTTGTGGCCTACCAAAAGCTGCGCGATGCTGTCGTTGCCAACAAAGCGGTCGCCGGCAGTGTGGTCATGCTGGATGCAATAACGGGTGAAGTGCTGGCGATGGCGAACTACCCCAGCTACGTGCCAGACAAGCGTCAAAACATGAGCGGTAGTCAGTTGCGTAATCGCGCGCTGACCGATACTTTCGAGCCAGGTTCGGTGATGAAGGCATTTACCGTCGGTCTGGCGCTGGAGACCGGACGCGTGAAGCCTGAAACCCAGATACAAACGGCTCCTGGGCGCATGCAGATCACGGGTTCAACGATTTCAGACGCCCACCCGAATGGTTTGTTAACCGTGCAGCAAGTGCTTCAAAAATCAAGCAATGTGGGCACGGTAAAAATGGCTATGCAAATGCAGCCGCGCGAGATGTGGGAGACATTCTCGCAAGCCGGCTTCGGACAAAAACCGCAAATCACATTTCCTGGTGTTGTGTCTGGACGCCTCAGGCCGTACAAGACCTGGCGACCCATTGAGCAGGCCACCATGTCGTATGGCTACGGTTTGTCAGCCTCGCTGTTCCAAATGGCCCGTGCCTACACGGTGTTTGGCCATGATGGCCAGATCATTGACGCTACTTTGCTTAAAAGCGACTTGCCGGCAGCAGGCGTACAGGTTTTCTCAAGCAATACGGCGCTTGAAGTTCGAAAAATGCTGCAAATGGCGGCAGGTCCGGGCGGCACAGGCCAAAAAGCACAGACATTAGGTTATTCGGTCGGAGGTAAATCGGGTACCGCCTTTAAACAGGTCGGCAAGAGTTACGGTACCGACAAAGACAGAAAGTACCGAGGCTGGTTTGTAGGCATGGCCCCCATCGACAAGCCCAGGGTGATTGTGGCGGTCATGATTGATGAGCCACGAGCCGGTAAATATTACGGCGGCGAGGTTGCCGCACCGGTTTTCAGTGAGTTGGTACAACAAGCGCTTCGCATGAAAGGCGTTCAGCCTGACATGTCAGTTAAGCCGCAAATCGTGATGCGGCCCGTGGAGGAGTCGTTTTGATCACGCAGCTTCAAACGCCGCAGCAAGCCGCAAACTGGTTGAGTCAGCGCGTGCAGCGGGGCGTGCTGCGTACCGATAGTCGCCAGGTCAAGCCGGGCGACGGATTTATTGCCTGGCCTGGCACAGCAGCAGATGCACGCCAGTTCGTTGGCAACGTGCTTGGAGCAGGTGCCAGTGCTTGTTTGGTTGAAAGCGCTGGCGTTGAAGCTTATGACATAGCCCACTCAGAAGTGGCGGCATATGCTGGTCTCAAAGTGGCTGCGGCATCCATCGCAGCGGCTTACTACGGTCACCCCAGCAGGCAACTGCAAACGATTGCCGTGACGGGAACCAACGGTAAAACTTCCACAGCGTGGTGGTTGGCACTAGCGCTCGGCAAACTCAATCGCAAATGCGGCGTGATCGGCACCTTGGGTATAGGACTGCCGGGTGCGATGGTTTTTAACGGCTTGACCACCCCTGACCCGGTATTGCTCCAACAACAATTGCGCAGTTTTGTAGATGAAGATTTTGCCGCCTGTGCCATTGAAGCCTCGTCAATCGGTATTGCGGAGCATCGATTGGATGCAACTGAACTGCAGATCGCCATCTTTACCAATTTCACCCAAGACCATCTCGACTATCACGGCTCGATGGCGGCGTATTGGGCAACAAAAGAGTCACTTTTTAAATGGCCGGGTTTGCAGTCTGCTGTCTTGAACACAGATGATGCCAAAGGACGCGCCTTAAATTCGTTGCTCGCTTCATCAAACGTTGATGTGTGGACGGTGGCTGTTGGTGAGCCTGCAAGGCTGAAGGCCGAGGCCATTGACGAGCGTGCCAATGGATTAACTTTTGTTGTGGCGGAGGGCGCAGACCGGCAAACCGTTACCACCAACGCGATTGGCCGTTACAACGTCTCGAATTTGCTTGGCGTGCTGGCGGCGCTGCGCGCGCTGGGTTTGAGTCTTGAAGATGCGGCTGTGGCTTGTTGCCATCTGCCTGCTGTTCCGGGCCGTTTAAATACACTGAGCTACGCTGGCAAGCCACTGGTCGTGGTGGATTACGCTCACACCCCCGACGCGATTGAAAAGGTACTGCTGGCACTGCAACCTGTGGCACAGGCAAGAGGCGGAAAGTTGTGGTGTGTGTTTGGTTGTGGTGGCGAGCGTGATGCCTCAAAACGCCCCATGATGGCAGCGACTGCACAAAAAAATGCAGATCAAATTGTCGTGACCAGCGACAACCCGCGCGGGGAGGTTCCGGCAGCCATCATCAGCCAGATTTTATTGGGCCTGGACCACAGCGAATCGGTCAGAGTAGAGGCTGACCGCGCGCTGGCAATTCTTGATGCCATTACCGGCGCCCAGCCATCTGATGTGGTTTTGCTGGCCGGTAAGGGCCATGAAAACTACCAGGAAATCAATGGTGTCAAACACCCGTTTAATGACCTGCACCATGCCCAGCGTGCACTTGATGCTGTACGGCCGACAGGAGCTGCAACATGATGACTTTGCAGCAAGCTTTGCAATGGGTGGGCACCGCAGAAATCATCGGCAATGCCAGCAATGAGATCAAGCGAGTACATACCGATACCCGCAGCTTACAAGCCGGCGACTTGTTTGTAGCGCTTAAAGGCGATAACTTTGATGCCCATGACTATCTGGCAACTGCCCATGCCAAAGGCGCTGTCGCAGCTATTGCTCAGCGTGGCCTTGGCGTCGATATTGGCGCTGGCTGCTTACCCGGTTTATTGGTAGCAGATACAAAAGTGGCATTGGGCCAACTTGCCAAAGGCTGGCGGGCTCAATTTGATTTGCCGCTCATTGCCGTGACAGGCAGCAACGGCAAGACCACCGTGACGCAGATGATCGCCTCAATTTTGCGTGCTTATCAGGCTGCGCAAGCGTTTTCGACAGAAGGTAATTTAAACAACGACATCGGTGTTCCGCTGACACTTTTGCGCATGACTGCAGCCCACACCATTGGCGTGATTGAACTGGGCATGAACCACCCGGGCGAAATCGCGTATCTTGCGGGCATTGCCAAACCGACGGTGGCGCTGGTCAACAACGCCCAGCGCGAACACCTTGAATTCATGGGTACGGTTGAAGTTGTGGCCCACGAAAACAGCGCAGTAATCAGCAGCCTCGGTTCGCAAGGCGTTGCAGTGTTCCCCGCTGACGATGCCTACACGCCAGTTTGGCGCAACGCTGCTGGTACGCGTAGTGTGTTGACGTTTGCAATGGCTGGCCCCGCCGATGTGACAGCTGAAGCATGTTGGAACACGGACAATTGGGAAGTCTTGGCATCAACGCCTGCAGGCCAAATTGGATTTAAGCTGCATGTGGCAGGTCGGCATAACGTTAAAAATGCGCTGGCTGCTGCAAGCTGCGCGCTGGCCTCCGGTGTGCCCGCCGCTTGCATCGCTGCGGGTTTGACGGCCTTCGAGCCTGTCAAGGGCCGCTCACTCGCGACGCAAGTTCACATTGACGGTCGCAACATCACACTGGTAGATGACACCTACAACGCTAATCCGGATTCCATGCGCGCCGCCATTGACGTGCTGGCGGCACTGCCAGGCCCACACCTGCTGGTCATGGGAGACATGGGAGAAGTAGGCGATCAAGGCCCGCAATTTCACGCTGAAGCTGGGCAGTGGGCGCATGCGCAGGGGATTGAAAACCTCTTCACTTTGGGCGAGCAGTCGTTGCTGGCTTGCGCCAGTTTTGGGTTGGGTCGACATTTTGCCCATATCGACGCACTCAACTCAGCGGTTATTGCGCACCTACCTCATGCGGCCAGCGTGCTGGTCAAGGGTTCGCGTTTTATGAAGATGGAGCGTGTGGTGCAGGCCATCACGGCGCATGCCGTCGGCTCAATGGCTACCCCTACAACCGCAACCGCTAACACAACAACAACACATAAGGCGAACCAACATGCTGCTTAGCCTGGCGCAATGGCTTCAAGGCTTGTCGCCTGAATTCGGATCTTTCCGGGTGTTTCAATACCTGACATTTCGGGCTGTGATGGCGGCACTGACAGCACTGCTCATGGGCTTGGTGGCGGGGCCGTTTGTAATACGCCGGCTGACCGCGCTCAAGATTGGGCAACCGATTCGTGACTACGCCATGCAAACGCACTTGAGCAAGTCTGGCACACCCACCATGGGCGGCGTGTTGATCTTGTTTTGCATTGCAGTTTCCACTTTGTTGTGGGCGGACCTGTCAAATCGATTTGTCTGGATTGTGCTGCTCGTCACGTTAGGTTTTGGAGCTATTGGCTGGGTCGACGACTGGCGCAAGGTGGTTCATAAGGACCCCGAAGGCATGCGGTCACGCGAAAAATACCTTTGGCAATCGGCAATTGGGTTGATTGCAGCGCTGTACTTGGTATTTAGCATTTCCGAAAGCTCGAACTTGCGCGTCATCGGGCTTTTCATCAGTTGGGTGCAATCTGGCTTTGACGTGAATCTGCCACCCAAAGCAGGGCTTTTGGTGCCGTTTGTCAAAGAAGTCAGCTATCCGCTGGGTGTGTTTGGTTTTGTGATCCTGACTTACTTGGTCATTGTGGGATCCAGCAACGCTGTCAATCTGACAGACGGACTCGACGGCCTGGCCATCATGCCGGTGGTGATGGTGGGCTCTGCACTGGGCGTTTTTGCCTACGTCACGGGCAGCGCGGTTTATTCAAAGTATCTGTTTTTTCCGTCGATTCCGGGGTCCGGTGAATTGATGATCTTTTGCGCCGCCATGGCCGGTAGCGGCCTGGCATTCTTGTGGTTTAACACCCACCCCGCGCAAGTTTTTATGGGCGATGTGGGCGCACTTGCCTTGGGTGCGGCACTGGGCACGATAGCCGTGATTGTTCGGCAAGAAATTGTGCTGGCCATTATGGGCGGCATTTTTGTGGTCGAAGCGCTGTCTGTGATGCTCCAGGTGACTTACTTTAAATACACCAAAAAGCGTTACGGTCAGGGCCGACGCATTTTAAAGATGGCTCCCTTGCACCACCACTTTGAAAAAAGCGGCTGGAATGAAACCCAGGTGGTGGTTCGTTTCTGGATCATCACTATGCTGCTTTGCCTGGTCGGCCTTTCAACACTGAAGCTGCGATGAAAAACCTCGCCGATCAACGCGTTTTAGTGCTGGGCCTCGGCACTTCTGGCTTGGCCCTTGCACGCTGGTGTGCAAGGTGTGGCGCGCAAGTCACTGTGGCTGATACCCGAGCCGAGCCGCCACAAAAACAGGCTCTGAACACCAGCGTTCCGTCGGCCCGCTTTGTTCATGTCGCCATGAATGGTGATTTGCTGGCGGACTCAACTTTTGACCTGCTGCTCAAAAGCCCCGGACTCAGTCCATCGGCTGTTGCTGACGTTGTCTCAAAGGCGCAGGCAACTGGTGTGATCTGCACGAATGAATTGGGGCTGTTTGCACAGGCGCTGGCCGATTTGAAAGCCGAAACGGGCTATGCCCCCAAGGTCATTGGCATCACCGGCACCAATGGCAAAACCACTGTGACGTCCTTGACGGGGCGACTGGTTGAGCGCGCTGGCATGACAGTGGCGGTTGCCGGCAATATTGGCCCGACATTGCTTGACACCCTAGCTGAAAAAATAGACGCCAACAGCCTGCCAGAAGTCTGGGTGCTTGAATTGTCCAGCTTCCAATTGGACGGCATCAAAAACTTTGAGCCACTTGTGGCAACAGTGCTGAACATCACGCAAGACCACCTGGACTGGCACGAGACTTTTGATTCCTATACCGCAGCAAAAAATAATGTTTACGGTGTCGCTGGACTGATGTTGCTCAACCGTAATGACCCGCTGGTGATGACAGCAGTTCAAGCACCCGTTAAAGGCAAACTTGCGCGGGTTTACGTCACATTTGGCCACGATGCACCGCAGCGTCCCGGCGACTACGGCATTGAAACGGTCAATGGTATGGCCTGGCTGGTGCGCGCTTCAGAGCTCGATGAGACCATCAAACGCAAGCGGGGCGACAAAGGGCAAGACCTTGAACTGTACATTCAGCGCCTCATGCCCGTTGATGCGCTGCGCATCCAGGGTCGCCACAATGCAGCCAATGCGCTGGCTGCTTTGGCGCTTGCCCATGCAGCTGGATGCGCTTTGGGCACGATGCTGCACGGACTGCGTGATTACAAGGGTGAGCCGCACCGTGTTGAGTCGGTGGCGGTCATTCATGGCGTTGAATATTTTGACGACAGCAAAGGCACCAACGTGGGCGCAACGGTAGCCGCAGTGCAGGGGCTAGGGGCAGAGCGCAAACTGGTTTTATTGCTAGGCGGCGTCGGCAAGGACCAGGATTTTTCTCCGCTGGCGCTGCCGGTGTCGCGCTACGTGCGTGCGGTGATTCTGCTGGGTCGTGACGCCTACCTGATAGCCGCGGCGCTTCAAAGCAGTGGTGTGGTGTTGCTCAATGCCCAGTCCATGCAGGATGCCGTAGATTTAGCGGCCCAACAGGCACAACCCGGCGACGCAGTGCTGATGTCGCCAGCTTGCGCCAGTTTTGACATGTTTGACAACTATGAGCATCGGGCCCGCGTATTTTGTGAAGCTGTACACGCATTGGCACTTGATGAAGGGCTTGTCCTATGACCTCTCGCTCTTGGGGCTGGCGGCCGGGCATGGGCTGGTTACGCAGTGCCGGTAGTGCTGCCAGCGATGCGCTGCCCGTGCGCTTGGGCAGCCAGAGCCTGAGTGGCTCGTCTTCTGCACCGGTGACCTTGTCGGGGTTTGACCAAGCGATGGTGTGGGTAACTGTGGCCTTGCTGATGTTTGGACTGGTCATGGTGTATTCGGCGTCAATAGCCATGCCGGACAACCCGAAATTTGCACGTTACGCCCACACCCATTTTTTGATGCGCCATGTGCTGTCGTTGGTGGTGGCTTTTGTGGTGGCACTGCTGGCATTTCAGGTGCCCATCAGCACCTGGGAAAAGCTGGCACCTTGGTTGTTTATCGTGTCGTTGGTTTTACTGATGCTGGTGTTGGTGCCATTTATCGGCAAAGGCGTTAATGGTGCGCGCCGCTGGATCACGCTAGGCTTCATGAATTTTCAGCCCTCAGAGCTGGCCAAATTTGCCGTGCTGCTGTATGCCGCGGACTATATGGTTCGCAAAATGGAAGTCAAAGAGCGCTTTTTTCGTGCGGTCATGCCGATGGCAATTGCGATTGCCGTGGTGGGCTTGCTGCTGTTGGCTGAGCCAGACATGGGCGCTTTCATGGTGATTTCGGTCATTGCCATGGGTATTTTGTTTTTAGGTGGCGTCAACGCCCGCATGTTTTTTGTCATCGCACTGGTGGTGGTGGTGGCCTTCGGGTTAATGGTGATGCTGAGCGACTGGCGGCGTGAGCGGATATTTGCGTACCTGGACCCGTGGAGTGAAAAATATTCCATGGGCAAGGGCTACCAGCTGTCGCATTCTTTGATCGCATTTGGACGCGGCGAAATTTTCGGCGTCGGCCTGGGTGGCAGTATCGAGAAGTTGCACTGGCTGCCCGAGGCGCACACCGACTTTTTAATGGCGGTGATTGGCGAAGAGTTTGGTCTGATCGGTGTGTTGACCGTCATCGGCCTGTTCATGTGGATGGTCAGGCGCATCATGCACATTGGCCGCCAGTCGATTGCGCTGGACCGGCTTTTCGCGGGCCTGACGGCGCAGGGTATTGCCATTTGGATTGGCTTTCAGACGTTTATCAACATTGGCGTGAACCTGGGCGCTTTACCCACCAAAGGCTTGACATTGCCTTTGATGAGCTACGGCGGCTCTGCAATCTTGATGAATTTGATATCGCTGGCTGTGGTGCTCAGAATTGATTACGAGAATCGCTTGCTGATGCGCGGAGGTCGCGCATGACGCAACGTTGCGCTTTAATCATGGCGGGCGGAACCGGTGGGCACATCTTTCCGGGTCTGGCCGTGGCTGAAGCCTTGCGCGACAAAGGCTGGCGCGTGCATTGGCTGGGCGGCATGGGTCAACCGGGCAACCCCAGCATGGAAAGCCAAATCGTGCCGCCACATGGTTTTGCTTTCGAGACGATTGATTTTGCAGGCGTGCGCGGCAAAGGTGTGGTGACACTGGCTTTTTTGCCACTGCGTCTGCTCAAGGCGTTCTGGCAAAGCATTCAGGTGCTCAGGCGTGTCAAACCACAGGTGGTCATTGGTTTGGGCGGCTATATTGCCTTTCCGGCTGGCATGATGGCGGTTTTGCTCGGCAAGCCGTTGGTGTTGCACGAGCAAAATTCAGTCGCTGGCATGGTCAACAGGATTTTGGCGCAAGTGGCTGATCGGGTGTTCACCGCGTTTCCTGGCGTTCTACAAAACGCTCAATGGGTCGGTAATCCGCTGCGGTCAGCATTCACGCAGCAGGCAGACCCGGCTGCGCGTTTTGCCAACAGAAGCGGACCGTTGCACCTGCTGATTGTGGGCGGCAGCTTGGGCGCCAGGGCGTTAAACACAGTTGTCCCGCAAGCCTTGGCACTCATACCGATTGAAAACCGACCGCTGGTCACGCATCAAAGCGGCGCAAACCAGATCCACGAGTTGCGCGCCAATTACCAACAAGCAGGTGTCGAGGCAACCTTGACGCCGTTTATTGACGACACAGCCAGCGCATTCGCGGCAGCCGACCTGGTGATTTGCCGGGCGGGTGCCAGCACGGTGACTGAGATAGCCGCCGTGGGCGCGGCCGCACTGTTTGTGCCCTTTCCATCAGCTGTAGATGACCATCAGACCAGCAACGCCCGGTTTTTGGTACAGCAGGGTGCCGGATGGCAAATAGCTCAAAACCAGCTAACACCAGAAAAACTTGCGGCCGTGCTACAAAATACAGAGCGCGCTGCGCTTTTAAATATAGGGCTAGAGGCTAAAAAGATGAAAAAAACAGAAGCTACAGCGTGCATTGTGGCCGCTTGTGAAGCGCTCACGTCATGACTCAAGTGCTATGAAACACGCGATAAAAAACATTCACTTCATCGGCTTGGGCGGCTCCGGCATGTCGGGCATAGCCGAGGTGCTGCACAACTTGGGTTATGTGATCTCGGGCTCCGACCTGTCTGACAGCGCAACGCTGCAGCGCTTGTCCAGCATGGGCATCAAGACCTTTGTCGGCCATGCAGCTGAAAACCTGGCCAGTGTGGATGCGGTCGTGACGTCAACAGCCGTACAAGCGGAAAATCCCGAGGTATTGGCTGCACGCGAAAAGCGTATTCCTGTGGTGCCGCGCGCCTTGATGCTGGCGGAGTTAATGCGCCTCAAACAAGGTGTAGCGATTGCCGGAACGCACGGCAAAACGACCACAACCAGTTTGGTCGCCAGCATTTTGGCAGCGGGCGGGCTGGACCCGACCTACGTGATTGGTGGCCGCCTGAACAGCCTGGGTGCCAACGCCAAACTGGGCTCAGGCGACTACATCGTGGTGGAGGCTGACGAATCGGATGCATCATTTTTAAACCTGCTGCCGGTCATGGCTGTAGTGACCAATATTGACGCCGACCACATGGAGACCTACGGTCATGACTTTGGCAACCTGAAAAAAGCTTTTGTTGACTTTTTGCACCGCATGCCTTTTTATGGCACCGCGATTTTGTGTACCGACGACACCGCCGTGCAAAGCATCGTGCCGCTGGTCACTTGCCCCATCACCAGCTACGGTTTTAACGCAGATGCGCAGGTGCGCGGCGTCAACGTCAGGCCGGTGGGCGAGCAAATGCACTTTACCGCGCAGCGGCGCAACGGCATCACGCTGCCAGACCTTGATGTTGTTTTAAACCTGGCAGGTGAGCACAACGTCCTCAATGCCTTGGCGGCCATTGCGGTGGCCGTGGAGCTGAACGTGCCTGATGCGGCGGTACAAAAAGCGCTGGCGGAGTTCAAAGGGGTGGGCCGTCGCTTTCAAAGTTATGGCGATGTGATGGCTCCTGAAGGCGGCACGTTCACGTTGATTGAAGACTACGGTCACCACCCGGTAGAAATGGCGGCAACCTTGTCAGCTGCCAGAGGTGCATTTCCGGGTCGGCGACTGGTGTTGGCGTTTCAGCCACATCGCTACACGCGCCCGCGCGATTGTTTTGAAGATTTTGTCAAAGTCATGGGCATGGCCGATGTGGTGCTGTTGTCAGAGGTGTATGCCGCGGGCGAAGCACCGATTGCATTGGCAGATGGCCGGTCGTTGAGCCGCGCATTGCGGGTAGCGGGTAAGGTGGAGCCGATTTTTACGGACGCGATTGAAGCCATGCCGCAAGCCATCATCGACAACGCGCTGTGTGGCGATGTGGTGCTTTGCATGGGCGCAGGCTCAATTGGCAACGTACCCCAAAAGGTCGTCAATACACTACAAATTAAAGAGCAACATACACAAGAAATGCGTGGGCTATGAGCAATATACAGTCCAAAAACCAAGATAATTTCGGTAAAGTAGCTGTGCTGATGGGCGGCCAGTCAGCCGAGCGCGAGATTTCGCTCATGTCAGGTCAGGGCGTGCTGGCAGCGCTGTTGGCCAGCGGCGTCAATGCCCACGCCTTTGATCCGGCAACGTGTGACGTGGGGCGGCTTAAAACTGATGGTTTTGACCGCTGCTTCATCACATTGCATGGCCGTTTTGGCGAAGACGGTACGGTACAAGGCGCGCTGGAGCTGCTTGGAATCCCCTACACCGGCTCAGGCGTGATGGCATCAAGTATTTCAATCGACAAGGTCATGACCAAGCGTGTGCTGGTAGCCGTGGGGCTGCCCACGCCAGAGCACGTGTTGTTGCGGCGCGGCGCCTACACCCAAGCTGATGTCAACGCTGCCCTTGACCAGCTGGGCTTACCCTTAATTGTCAAGCCAGCGCGTGAGGGTTCGTCGATTGGTTTGACCAAAGTCACTGACCGTGCGCACATGCCAGCGGCGGTAGAGCAGGCCGGTTTGCTGGATGCAGATATCTTGTGTGAGCAATTCATCGATGGCGATGAGGTCACTTGTCCGGTGCTGGGTACGGGCAGTCAGGCTTATGCTTTGCCCGTCATACGCATCGCAGCCGAAGACGGTAACTACGACTACCAAAACAAATACTTTACCGACACCACGCAGTACCTGGTGCCCGCAGGCCTGCCAGACGGCGAAGAAACTGCAATTCAGCAACTGGTTTTGCGGGCCTACCGCACACTGGGTTGCCGGGGCTGGGCACGCGCTGATGTGATGATTGACAAGCTGACGCGCAAGCCGTTTTTGCTGGAAGTTAACACCTCGCCGGGTATGACTGGGCATTCGCTGGTGCCCATGTCGGCCAGGGCGGCGGGTATTTCGTACGAAGACCTGTGCCTTGAGATCCTCAAGACCGCTGCCTTGGACTATCCGGCAGCGCAAGGAGCAGCCGCTTGAGACGCGCTATGCCATCACCCAACAGCGGGCAGCAGGTCATGCTGCCGCCAGACATTCGGTTCATGAATGCCATGTCAATGGCGTTGGGTGGACTGTTTGTCTTGATGGTGTTGGCGCTTGCGACGTCATGGATTTTCAGGTTGCCCATTTTTAATTTGAGCGCCATCACCGTCACGGGCGATGTTGCACACAACAACGTGGTTACTCTGCGCGCTAATGTGGCCCCACGCCTGGCGGGCAATTTTTTCACCGTTAATCTGGCGCAGACCCGTGCGGTTTTTGAATCGGTGCCCTGGGTTCGCAAAGCGGTGGTGCAAAGGCAGTTTCCAGACCGCTTGAAGGTTTCACTTCAAGAACACCAAGCCGTGGCTTATTGGGGCCCGGAAGGCGACACCCGGTTGGTCAACAGCTTTGGTGAGGTGTTTGAGGCCAATCAGGATGAAGTCGAGTCCGCTGACCTGCCGCAATTGAACGGTCCCTCAGGTCAAACGCCACTGGTACTACAAACCTACCGCCAGCTGGCGGCGCAGTTTGAAAAACTCGACATGCAGCTCGAAAGATTGGAGCTGACCGGGCAAGGCAGCTGGCGGGCGCGGCTTGACGGCGGTGCGGTGTTGGAGTTGGGCCACGGGGCGACGGATGAAATTCAAGCACGCACCCAGCGGTTTATCGCCACGCTGACACAGGTGTCATCGCGCTACGGCAGAGACCTGGAGTCAGCTGATTTGCGCTATGGCAACGGCTATGCGCTCAAGTTAAAAGGTGTCACCACATTGAACCCGGGTGACAAAGACGACAGAAAAGTGAAAAGGTAACGCCGATGGCCAAAGAATACAAAGACATGGTGGTGGGGCTTGACATTGGAACCAGCAAAGTCATGGTGGTGGTGGCCGAAGTTCTGCCTGGCGGCAGTCTCAAGCTGGCGGGCCTGGGCATTGCAGCCAGCAACGGGCTAAAGCGCGGTGTGGTGGTCAACATTGACGCTACTGTGCAAAGCATTCAGCAGGCTTTGAAAGAAGCTGAACTCATGGCCGACTGCAAAATTGCCCGGGTTTACACCGGCATCACGGGCAGCCATATTCGCGGCATCAACTCCAGCGGCATGGTGGCGGTCAAAGACAAAGAAGTCACCCAGGCCGACGTTGCTAGAGTGATTGAAACGGCCAAGGCCATCAACATCTCGACCGACCAGCGCCTGCTGCTGGTAGAACCCCAGGAGTTTGTGATTGACGGGCAGGATGTGCGCGAACCGATAGGCATGAGCGGCATCCGGCTGGAAGCAAAAGTTCACATCGTTACGGGTGCGCAAAGCGCCGCTGAAAACATCATCAAATGCGTGCGTCGCTGTGGTCTTGAAGTAGACCAGTTGATGCTCAACCCACTGGCGTCCAGCCTGGCCGTGCTGACGCAAGACGAACAAGAGCTTGGCGTGGCGCTGGTGGACATTGGTGCAGGTACGACCGATGTCGCCATTTTTACCGGCGGTGCAATTCGGCACACGGCGGTCATCCCGATCGCTGGCGATTTGATCACCAGCGACATTGCCATGGCGCTGCGCACACCGACCAAAGACGCGGAAGACATCAAGGTTGAAAGTGGATATGCCAAGCAGCTGCTGGCTGACCCCGACACCCAAGTAGAAGTTCCAGGCCTGGGTGACCGTGCGCCGCGCATGCTCAGCAAGCAGGCGCTGGCGGGCGTGATTGAGCCCCGGATTGAGGAGATTTTTTCCCTTGTTCAGCAGGTGATTCGCGAGTCAGGCTACGAAGAAGTGCTGTCGTCCGGCATTGTGCTGACAGGCGGCAGTGCCGTCATGCCGGGCATGCTGGAGCTGGGCGAAGACATCTTTTTAAAGCCGGTACGGCGCGGCATACCGCGGTATTCCAATTCGCTTCATGACATGGTGGCGCAAGCGCGTGCCGCCACCGTCATGGGCCTGCTAGAAGAGGCCCGCTTGGGCCGCATGCGTGGCTACAAGGTGTCGCAAAAAGCGGGCAGCGTTCATAACGCATTTGGCAGGATGAAGGACTGGTTTGTGGGCAATTTTTAAAGCACCCAAAGATAGCCATGATGAAGCACTATCCCGCATTTACTTCTACTGCGCCGCCGCACCGGTCAGGAGGCGCTGATCCGCCTTCATGAAACCTTCAACCCCTTTACTGCTTCAGTTTTGCAACAGCAAATTAACCCAACAGGAGGCTCCCCATGAGCATCGAAATGATTGAAATCGAAGAATTTAACCAAGGCACACAAATCAAGGTGATTGGCGTCGGCGGCGGCGGCGGTAACGCGGTAGGCCACATGATTGCCTGCGGCGTGCAAGGCGTGGAGTTTATTTGCGCCAACACCGATGCCCAGGCGCTGACACGCGGCAGCGCGCACAAAACCATTCAGCTTGGAGGTACAGGCTTGGGTGCGGGCAGCAAGCCCGACAAAGGCCGCGAGGCAGCTGAGCTTGCGGTAGAGGATATTCGAACCGCCATTGATGGCGCTCATATGCTGTTTATCACGGCTGGCATGGGCGGTGGTACAGGTACGGGCGCAGCACCTGTGATTGCCCGAATCGCCAAAGAAATGGGCATCTTGACAGTTGGCGTGGTGACCAAGCCGTTCGAGTTTGAAGGCGGTCGACGCATGACAAATGCAGATTTAGGTCTGGCCGAGCTGGAGGCCAACGTTGATTCGTTGATTGTCGTGCTCAATGAAAAACTGCTGGAGGTTCTGGGCGACGAGGTCACGCAAGACGAAGCCTTTGCCCATGCCAACGACGTACTTAAAAACGCTGTCGGCGGGATTGCCGAAATCATCAACGAATACGGCAACGTCAACGTTGACTTCGAGGACGTGCGCACCGTGATGGGCGAACCAGGCAAAGCCATGATGGGCACCGCGGTGGCCAATGGGCCAGACCGTGCCCGCATCGCTGCCGAGCAGGCTGTGGCATGCCCGCTTTTGGAAGGCATTGATTTGTCGGGTGCTAAAGGTGTCTTGGTGTTGGTGACTGCAGCCAAAGGCTCACTCAAACTGAGTGAATCTAAATTGGCGATGAACACCATCCGCGCTTATGCATCGGCTGACGCGCATGTCATTTACGGTGCAGCTTATGACGACAAACTTGGCGACGATATTCGCGTGACAGTGGTTGCCACCGGCTTGAGCCGTCAGGGCGCGCGCCGCCAGGCGCCACCGCTGCAAGTGCTGCGCACAGGTACCGACAACGTACCATTCAATGTGCCCACCCTTTCTGTGTCAGGTACAGGCGGCTCTGCGCAAACCTTTGGGAGTTCTACCCAGCCAGACTACGGCAACATGTCGGTACCTAGCGTGTGGCGTACCAACCGGACGCAAGCAGCGGCCAAAGTAGATGCGCTGGCGTCTGGCGGCATGGATGATTTTGAGATTCCGGCGTTTCTACGTAAACAGGCAGATTGATGTTGCCCCCACGGTCGCCCACCTTGTGTGGCTCCCTGCACCTTGCAGGCCGCCGCTCGCCAGAGGCTTCGCTTCTGTCGCCTGTCCTAACCTGCTCAAGCAGGTTCGGGGCCACAGGCTCCAGCCCCGAGGGGGCCGCTGCCCTTGCAGGGCGCAACGCTGCCAGAGGCAGCGCATCTGAAGGCTGTCCAAGCCCGCTCAAGCGGGCTCGGAGCCGCAGCCTCCAGCCTACGGACTGGCAAAGCCAGATCCGTGGCCCCTGCTTGAATGGGCGATCGGTAAATTAAAATACAGTCATGCTCGCTCAAAGAACGCTTAAATCCATCACCAAAGCTGTCGGTGTGGGTCTGCACAGCGGTCAGCGGGTTGAGCTGACCTTGCGGCCTGCTGCGCCTGACACGGGGATTGTTTTTCGGCGGGTTGATTTGCCGCAACCTGTTGACATCGCCATTTCAGCTTTAGCTGTGACCGACACACGCTTGGCCTCTACCATCTCCAACGGCAGCGCCAGGGTATTTACTGTAGAGCACCTGATGTCTGCCTGCGCGGGTTTGGGGCTGGACAACCTGTATGTGGACATTACCGCAGAGGAAGTGCCGATCCTCGACGGCTCGGCTTCTTCGTTTGTGTTTTTATTGCAATCAGCGGGCATTCAGTTGCAGCCAGCGCCCAAGCGGTTTGTGCGGGTACTCAAAGCGGTTGAGGTCCGCGAAGGCGAAGGCAGTGCCAGTAAATGGGCGCGCTTGGCTCCGCATGAAGGCTATAAATTAAGCTTTGAAATTGACTTTGACCACCCTGCGGTTGATTCGACAGGCCAGCGGGTCGAGTTTGACATGAGCATCAACTCGTACACACGGGACATTGCCCGTGCCAGAACCTTTGGCTTTACCAAAGACGTAGAAATGATGCGCGCCAACGGCCTGGCGATGGGCGGTGGGCTAGACAACGCTATTGTTATGGACGACTACAAAGTGCTCAATACCGACGGTTTGCGCTACGACGATGAGTTTGTCAAACACAAAATTCTGGACGCCATGGGTGACTTGCACTTGTTGGGCAAGCCTTTGCTCGCCGCCTACAGTGCGTTTCGGTCGGGCCATGGGCTGAACAACAAACTGCTGCGCGAGCTGTTGGCCCACAGTGACGCTTACGAAGTCGTGACGTTTGACGACGAAAAACTCGCCCCCAAAGGTTTTGCTACGTTGGCACCTGCCTGGTAGGTCATTTCAATGCTGTTATTTCGCTGGCTTATTTTGTTGCTGCTGCTCGGTGCAGTGGTGTCTTTTATGTTTTACGCAGGTACGGGGCAGGCGCGCTACAAACGCTACGGTTTGATTACCCTGAAATGGACGTTGATTGCCGGGCTTGGCTTTTTTGTGGTGCTGATCCTCGAGCGGATCGGCTGAAGTCTCAAGCTTTTTTGAGCGCAGCCGCCAGCATCGCACGGGCACGCCCCGCATGTGCATGTGTGATGGCCAAGCCCAGCGCATCGGCGGCATCTTTGCCGGGCAGTGTAGGCAACTTCAGCAAACGCATCACCATTTGCTGCACCTCGGCTTTGCCCGCTTTGCCGTAACCGGCTACCGCTTGCTTGAGCTGCAGTGCGGTGTATTCAGCCACCGGCAGATCAAGCGAGACCAGCGCCGTGATGCACGCACCGCGTGCCTGCCCCAACAGCAAAGTGGACTGCGGGTTGACATTGACAAACACAATCTCAACCGACGAGCAATCTGGCGTGTAGCGCTGGGTCACTTCGCGCACACCATCAAACAGCACCTTGAGGCGGCCCGGTAGGTTTTTTTTATCGAGATGGACAGTCTTGATCGTGCCGCTGGCCACATACGCCAGGTTTTGACCATCGACATCGATCACACCAAAGCCGGTGATCAGCAGGCCAGGATCAATACCAAGAATACGCATCCGGATGATTAAAAATAAGTGCTATTAATTAAAGAGCTGCTAGCCCATATAACGCGTGGGCCAAGGCAATATTTATATCCCAAAATACCACCTGACCGAGTGAAAAAACACCGGCGCCGCAAAACACAGCGCGTCCACCCGGTCAAGCAGGCCGCTGGCACCAGTCACAGACTTGCCTTCGGTGCCCCAATTCGTAATGCCCCGGTCACGCTTGAGCGCCTTCATCACCAAATGTCCCAGCGAACCCGCAACGCAGGCAATCAGAGCCATGGCCACCGCTTGAGCTGGTTTGAAAGGCGTCAAGGCGGACAACAATCCGCCCAGCAAGCTGGCGACCACCACCGCGATCAACCAACCCGTCCAGTTAAAGGTGGTACTGATCTGGGGTGCGACGAGCAGGTGCGGCTTGCTTTTGAGCTTGTTGTCGACCAGGTACTGCACCAACATGCAGCTTTGCACCACAAACACCAGAAAAAACACCAAAAATGCGTTTTTACCCTGGTAGTTCGGAAACTTCAGGAGCAGCAACGCTGGTACGTGGCTGATGCCATACACGCACACCATGATGCCCCACTGCAGCTTGGCATTGCGCTCCAAAAATCGCGCCGGGTCGTTGGCTAACGCGCTGACCACGGGTATCGCCAAAAACGCATAAACCGGTATAAACACGGTGACCAAGTCAAAGTGCCGGGAAATCACCAAATAGAACTGAACCGGCAAGACAATAAAAAACGCCAGTACCAGGCTGCGGTGATCGCCCTGACGGGTTGGCGACAGCGTGATGAACTCGCGCAGCGCAAAAAACGCCACGATGCCAAACAGCACGGTGGCTACCGTTTCACCCAGTGCCCAGCCGACCCAAAACACCGTCGCCATGACCCAGGTGGTTTGCAGAACGCCGCTGAATTCTTTAAGTGTCTGACTGCGGCGGTCACCGTCCGGCCGCTCCTTTAGTGATGCAACAAAAACATAGACACTGACCGCTGTGAGCAGGCCAAACAGCAGCACAAACAGCAAACCCACCTGTTGGGATGGACGCAAACTGAGCATGAAGGTATTGATCAAGAGGGCTGCCGGGTTATGTTCACGTCAGGCTTCTTTCAATGCCATCACGGCGTCGCGGGCCCGGGCTAAAAAATCAGCCCGATTTTCTTCAAGCCCCAGGGCGATTGGTGCACCAAACGTGACGGAGCACAAGATCGGCACCGGCACGACCTCACCCTTGGGCATGACGCGTTGCACGTTGTTGATCCATGCAGGGATCAACACCACATCGGGAAACTTTTGCGCCAGGTTGAACAACCCAGATTTAAACTTTTGTGGGTCCTCCTGATTGCCGCGCGTCCCCTCGGGAAATAAAATGATCGAGTCGCCGTTACCCAGCGCGTCCATCAAAGGCTCCAGAGGGTCTTGGTCACCAGTTTTGGTGCGGTCCACATAAATGGCGTTAAACACCGCAGTGGTGATCCACTGCTTAAAGGGCGTTTTGGTCCAGTAATCTTTAGCCGCAATCGGCCGCGTGATGCTGCGCAATTCTTTGGGCAGCGCTGCCCACATCAACACCAGGTCGGCATGGCTTTGGTGGTTGGCAAAATAAATGCGTTGTTCAGCCTTGGGTGGGCAACCCTGCCAGCGCGCTTGCGCGCCGGTCAGGGCGCGAATCAGCCCGAGCAGAAAAAGACTCATCAGCTTTGCCAGCACGTTAGCCCTTAGCCTGTTCGATGATGTGAGATTGTTGAAAAATCATGGCACCTCCACACCGCTCATGCGGGCTGCAATGGTGCTGGCGCGCGACGACAAATAGCCCGAATTGGGCCGGGTTTCAAAATACTTGGGGCGAGGCAGCATCACCGCCAAGCGGGCAGCCTCAAAAGACGTGAGCTTGGCGGCGCTTTTTCGGTAGTAATACTGCGACGCAGCCTCGGCACCAAACACGCCTTCACCCCATTCCACGCTGTTCAGGTAAATCTCCAAAATGCGCTGCTTGCTCAGCAGTCGCTCCAGCAGCAGGGTTAAAACCAGCTCTTGGCCTTTGCGCAGCAGCGTGCGCTCGCCCGACAAAAAAAGGTTTTTAGCCAACTGCTGCGTGATGGTCGAGCCGCCCACAATCTTCGCTGGTTTGACCGCTGTGACGGCCTTGTCGGCCTTATCAGCTTTCGCAGGATGGGTGGCATTCAGGTTTTTGGCATTTGACTGCTGAACCCGTTGTTCAGCCTTGGCGTTTTTGTCCCAAGCTTTTTCAAGCGCCTCAATATCCACGCCTTCATGCTCGTTAAAGCTGGCATCTTCAGACGCAATCACCGCGCGTTTGAGATGGTCAGAAATCTCGCTGTAATCTGCCCACTGCTGGCGCCATTTCAAGCTGCCCTTTGTGGTGACCACGCTGTACATGGCAGATCGCTCAAAAGCGGTTGATTCAGGGTCAACCCCTGCCATCAGGGCAATTCGGCCGACAAAATAGAGCTGCAATGACAAGCCTGCCAAAAGCACCAAAAGAATCAACCGGAAAAATGCTTTCACGAGCTAAGCCGTTCGCCCTGAGCTTGTCGAAGGGTTGCAGGGTTTTGCACAGGCTTCGACAAAGCCTGTCCTGAGCCTGTCGAAGGGCTCGGCCCGAACGGGTGAAAGGCAGATAAATTTTCCTGTTTCACAGCCGTTTTCAGCGATTGGTAAGTGTGGTCTGTAGCGTTTCATCACGCGTGAACTTAAAGCGCGACACCACCACAATCTGATCGGCCTTGCGCCGCATCGCGTCAGAAAATTTGTCAAATGGCCCGGTGCCTTTGACGATGGCTTGCGCGCGCCGGTCCAGCGTCAGGTTGCCTGATGTTTCTACCACCTCGGTTGCCAAAATACGACCATCAAAATTAACAGTCAAAATCATGGTCAAGTCACCGTAAAGCTTTTTGCCTGCCAGCTCCGGAAAATTGGTGGTGCCTTTGTCTTCAATTTTGCGGCGCAAGCTGTCGTAGTAAATGGCGTACACCTCTTCGCGGGTGGCGGGGCTGATGTAGCGCTTTTTGGGCCGCGCGTTTTCTTCATTGATGCGCTTTTCAATTTCTGCCAGAATTTTGATCAGTTGCTTGCGCTTTTCTTCCCGCTCAGCCTGTGCAGGGTCGTTAGAAGGTACCTTGGGGTCGGGCGGCGGCATGGTGGCCAGCTGCTTTTTGATTTGCGCCAGCAGCTGGGTTTGCTGCTCTTGCATGGCCTCGACTTTTTTCTGCGCGTCTTCTGCTGCGTCGCCCAAATCGGTCAGGGCTGACGGCGGCAGCGGCGATGTGGCTCGGCCTTTTTCAACCTGTCCGCCGCCCGCCAAACTGCTTTGGGCGATGGCTTTGGCAAACTCCGGCTTTTCGTTTGATTTGGCATTGACCAAAATCACTTCAAGTGGCGTGTCTTTGAAGACCCGGTTAAAGCTTTGGGGGTCAACAAAACGCGTCGTCAGCACCACCGCATGCAGCAAGGCTGATGCGCCCAAGGCTATTTGCAGAGTGCGATTAGTCTTCACCATCAAATTATCGGGGTTAATTCAGTGCGCAGTAACAATCAAGGGCTGGCCAGCGCGGTATCTTCAGGCGCTTCGCTCACATCTACAGCAATTGCAATCGGGCCAGCCGTGAGCTCTTCATCGTCTGCATCCCCCGCGTTGGCCGGGTCATCAAGCGGGCTGCTGGCCACATCGAGCCGCTCGATGACCGCCCCAGTGATGTCCAGCGTGATCTCATCAATCTCCCCCAGCTTGATGCGCACTTTTGCGCCGCGCGGTAACCCCAGGGCGCCAGTTGCGGGTAACACCAGCGGCAGGTCATCGGCGCGCACCATGTTGTCTTTAAAAGCCGTGGCCACTAATTCAGTGATGCCGTTTTGATGTAGGTATTTCAGGGTCCAGTAACGCTCAATGCCGCCCTGGTAGGCGTTGTAGGCGCTGTAAGCCGCATCAAAGCCCGAAATGATCGAAAAAAGTTCGGCGTCTTTGGGCTTGAAAGGCGCGACCAGCGCTGCCGTGCGGCCGTTTTGAGCACAAGCAATGATTTGCCACTGGTTGACCAAATCGGTGTAGCGACGCAGCGGCGATGTAGACCAGGCGTAGCTTTTCACACCCAGGCCAGCATGCGGCAGAGCTTTCGTACCCATGCGCACCTTCACGCCCGGGGCCATGCTGGCCTGACTGCGGTAAATGCCCGGCACGCCATGCTCTGCCAACCATTGGCCCCAGGTGCTGTTGGCCAAAATCATCGCTTCAGCCACGATCAAGTCCAGCGGCGCACCGCGCTGGCGTGTGGTGATGGTGACTTTCTCATCGCCCTGAGGCGCTTGCCCGCTGGGGTTGTTCAGTTTGAAGTTGTAATCAGGGCGGTTAAAGTTTTCTGGCTTGCCACGAGCGACTTCACGCAACGCTTTCAAGTGTTTTGCCAATCGGTGAAGAAAAATAAGCTCTGTGGCCCAGGCGATATCAGGGCTAAGTGCTACGGTATTTGCAGCAGTTGCAGATTCAAAAAACGCTTCGTTGAAGGTGCTGTCCAGCACGTCATGGCGCAGGTTGGCGGCAATGGTGACCTGCTCAATCCGGGTAACGGTCTGGGTAACGTCCAGGGTGGCCTCATCTAGGGTGACATACAGCGATACCGCCGGGCAGTCACGTCCTGCCATCAGCGTGTAGTTTTGCACCACATCATCAGGCAGCATGGTCAGCTTGTAGCCCGGCATGTAAACGGTTGACAAGCGGGCGCGCCCGAGCATGTCAACCGCGCTGCCTGGCTGAATGGCCAGGCCCGGTGCGGCGATATGAATGCCCAGCGTGACGGTACCTGTGCCGATGCCCGTGACTGACAAGGCATCGTCAATTTCGGTCGTGGCCGAGTCGTCGATGGAAAACGCCTGAACGCTGGCTAATGGCAACGGCGCCGAATGTGTCGGCGCCTGAAGCGCCGGGAAACCCGTGCCCTTGGGGAAATTTTCAAACAAAAAGCGTTTGTAATGAAACTGGTAGGCCGAAGCAATCGCACCCGACTTTTGCAACAAATCCAGCGGGGCCATGTGTGCGGCTTTGGACGCCTCGACCACTGCCTTGTATTCCGCACTGTTTTTGTCTGGTTTGAACAAAATTTTGTACAGTTGCTCGCGTATCGGGTCCGGGCAGTTGCCCAGCACCAGCGCATCTGCCCAGCTGCTGATTTGCAGGGCAAGCTGCTTTTTCTTCTCTATGGCGGCCAGGGCAAGTTGCAAAATCTCAGGAGACACTTTTTTGAACCGGCCTTTGCTGGCACGCCGAAAATAATGCGGCGCATCAAACAGCCTGAACAGGGCTGCGGCTTGCTGCTCCAGTGTGGCGGGCTTGGTCGGGTCGGCACTGAAATAGTCACGTGCCAGGTCAGCAAAACCAAACTCTTCGTCACTGGCAAACTCCCACGCCAGGTCGAGTTCTATGTCGGCCGCCAGTTTTTGCGCGGCAGCTACAAACTCAGCGGGCGCGGGCTTTTCAAACTTCAAGAGAGCATGGGCGGACTTGACCTTGATGCGCTTGCCCGAGTCCAGCTCAACTTGTAGCGATGCGTCGGCCTCAGACAATATGCGCCCAGCCAAATGCTTGCCGGCTTCTTCAAACAATACAAACAAAATGAGTGTCCTTTGTGGATTAGCAGCAAGTGTAATCACGCCGATAATCCACCATGGCCGCTGTTTTCGACAAACCCTCTCTTTTAAAGCGTGCTGCGCCACTGTTTGGCGGCTTTGACGGCCCGTTGGCGTTTGCAGTGTTTTTGCTGGCCTGCGCGGGCCTGCTCATCATGTACTCGTCCGGCTTTGATCACGGCAGTCGATTTGTGGACCATGGCCGCAACATGCTGATTGCGGGTTTTATTTTGTTTGTGGTGGCGCAAATACCGCCGCAGCGCTTGATGGCACTGGCTGTTCCGCTTTACGTGGCGGGTGTCGGGCTGCTTATTGCGGTGGCAATATTTGGCATTACCAAAAAGGGTGCGCGCCGCTGGCTCAATGTAGGCGTGGTGATTCAGCCCAGCGAGATTTTAAAAATCGCTATGCCGCTGATGCTGGCCTGGTGGTTTCAAAAACGCGAAGGCCAGCTGCGCCCGCTTGACTTTTTGGTGGCGGCGGCGCTGCTGGTGGTGCCGGTCGGTTTGATCATGAAGCAGCCAGATCTGGGAACGTCGTTGCTCGTTTTGGCGGCTGGGCTGGCAGTGATATTTTTTGCTGGCCTGAGCTGGAAATTGATTGCCCCGCCAGTTATTTTGGGCTTGATCGGCATATTTTTGATTGTCTGGTTTGAGCCCGCGCTGTGCGCCGATGGTGTGCGCTGGCCTGTGCTGCACGACTACCAGCAGCAACGCATTTGTACGCTGCTGGACCCGTCGCGGGACCCGCTGGGCAAGGGCTTTCACATCATTCAAGGCATGATTGCGATTGGCTCGGGCGGGCTGTTTGGCAAGGGTTTTATGGCCGGAACGCAGACCCACCTCGAATTTATTCCTGAACGCACCACAGACTTTATATTTGCAGCGTTTTCAGAGGAGTTTGGGCTGGCGGGTAACTTGCTGCTGATTGCCGGATTTCTCTTTTTGATTCTGCGCGGCATGTTCATCGCCCTCGATGCGCCCACCTTGTTCTCAAGGCTGTTGGCCGGTGCGGTGACGATGATCTTTTTCACCTATGCCTTTGTCAATATGGGCATGGTCAGCGGCATTTTGCCGGTGGTGGGCGTGCCGCTGCCCTTTATCAGCTATGGCGGCACGGCCATGGTCACGCTGGGCCTGGCAGTCGGGATCTTGATGTCAATTGCCAAAGCCAAAAGACTGGTTCAGTCTTGACCCGCGCACCTTCTTCACCCTCTGTAGCTCCTGTATTGATCGTTGGGGTGGGCAACATGGGCGGCGGGATGGCGGCCAATTTGCTGTCCAAAAGCTGGGCGGTGCAGGTCAGCGACGTAGATGCTCAGAAAGTCACCAAATGGGAGTCAAAAGGGGCGGTGGCCCATGTATTAGCTAGGCTGGTAGCTCCTGATTCAGTAGCAAACGCTGAATCGATCAGGGCACCAGTAGTCCCTGGCCTTTCAGCGGTCATTGTCTGTGTGGTCGACGCGGCACAAACCGAAGACGTGCTTTTTGGGGTGGATGGCTTGGCTCACACGCTGCGGGCGGGTCAAACCGTCATTTTATGCCCCCACCATCTTGCCCCAGGACGTTGAATCATTTGCCGGTCGACTGGCAACGCGCGGCATTCACACGATTGACGCGCCCATGTCCGGCGGCCCGGCCAGAGCGGCCGATGGCACCATGAGCCTGCTGGTGGCTTGTCCGAAAGCTGTGTTTGCGCAGCAGGCCGGTCTGCTCAATGCCTTGTCTAGCAAGGTATTTCACATCAGCCAAACGCCGGGCGACGCTGCGCGCACCAAGCTGGTCAACAACCTGCTGGCAGGTATCAATTTGGTTGGCGCGGCTGAAGCGCTGGCGTTGGCGGCTAGGCTGGGCCTGGATGTCGGCAAAACGCTCGATGTCATCGAGCAGTCCAGCGGGCAAAGCTGGATCGGCTCCGACCGCATGCGCCGAGCTATTGTGGGCGACTACGAGCCTCGTGCCCACATCACGCTGCTTGAAAAAGACACCCGGCTGGCGCTGCTGTGTGCGGCGGCAGCAGGCTTTACCGGGCCGTTGGGCGCGGCGGCCAGCCATGTGTTTGAGCGCGCGCACGCGGCCGGGTTTGCGGCCGAGGACGATGCGGCAGTCTATAAGCTGCTCAGCAGCAAATGAGCAAATATTTAAACGCAGGGCGATAAAGTTGCCAATAATTCGTTTGAATGCCGAGATGAGCCTTGCATTTTTGTAACCAAACAGCTAAAAATACAACTTTGTAACTCCATAAGGTGCGCAACATGGCTGGGAAATTCGAACTCAAAAAATCCAAAAACGACAAGTTTTTTTTCTCGCTGCTGGCAGGCAATGGTCAAACCATCCTGGGCAGCGAAATGTACGAAACCAAAGCCAGCGCACTCAATGGCATTGAATCAGTCAAGAAGAACTCACCCGACGACGCGCGTTACGAACGCCTGATGGGCAAAGGTGACGCGCCTTATTTTGTCCTGAAGGCAGGTAACCACCAGGTCATTGGCAACAGCCAGATGTATGCCAGCGCGTCAAGCCGCGACAATGGCATTGAGTCTTGCAAAACCAACGGCCCCAGCGCGGCGACGGACGATCAGACCTGAACGGCCTGCTGATCAGTCACCATCATTGGTCACTTAACAGGTCAGATGACTATGCCAGCAGCGGGGGAGTAGCAGGCTGCCTACAATCGAGGCATGACTACACTGCGCTCCCTTTCCCCCTCGGCCCTCAACACTTCGATCACGTCGTCTAAAGTCAAACCGACAGCATCATCCACATCAGGTCGTCTCGAAACAGCACAAAAGCTGCTGCTCGCACCGTTTGGGTTGACTGAAGCACACCTGGCCAAGGCCCTGGCTGAAATCACCTCCAAAGGCGCAGACGATGCCGACCTGTACTTTCAGTACACCCGCAGCGAAGGCTGGAGTCTTGAGGAGGGCATCGTCAAAACCGGCTCTTTCAGCATCGACCAAGGCGTCGGCGTACGCGCGGTGAGTGGCGAAAAAACCGCTTTTGCCTATTCCGACGATATTTCGGAAGCGTCCCTGATGGATGCCGCCCGCACGGTGCGGAGCATTTCAGGCGCAGGCAAGTCGGCCAAAATCAAAACGCCCAGCCGCAAAATCGCCAACAGCCGCTCGCTTTACGGGGGCGGTGACCCGATCGCCACATTGGGTAGCACGGCTAAAGTCAAGCTGCTTGAAAAAATCGAAAAATTCGCCAAGGCCAAAGATCCGCGCATTGTGCAAGTCATGGCCGGGCTGGCCAGTGAATATGATGTGGTCATGGTGGCCCGGGCCGACGGCACGCTTGCCGCTGACGTCAGGCCGCTGGTGCGCTTGTCGGTGTCGGTGATTGCCGAGCAAAAAGGCCGACGCGAGACCGGTTCAGCAGGTGGCGGTGGGCGCTTTGGCCTGGCGTATTTTGACGACGCCCAAATCGCAACCTATGTGGATGAAGCTGTCAAGGCCGCCCTGACCAACCTGGAAGCCCGCCCTGCGCCTGCGGGCGAAATGACCGTGGTTTTAGGTTCTGGATGGCCCGGTATTTTGCTGCACGAAGCCATCGGCCACGGGCTGGAAGGCGACTTTAACCGCAAGGGTTCCAGCGCATTTGCAGGCAAGATCGGCCAGCGCGTGGCGGCCAGAGGCGTCACTGTGCTGGACGACGGCACGATAGCCGACCGCCGCGGCTCATTGAACGTCGACGACGAGGGCAACGCCAGCCAGCGAAATGTACTGATAGAAGACGGCATTTTGAAGGGCTACATTCAGGATTCACTCAATGCACGGCTGATGAAGGTCAAACCCACCGGCAACGGCCGCCGCGAAAGCTATGCCCATACACCCATGCCGCGCATGACCAACACCTACATGCTGGGCGGTGACAAAGACCCGCAAGAAATTGTTGCCAGCATCAAAAAGGGTTTGTACGCCACCAACTTTGCTGGCGGCCAGGTTGACATTACCTCAGGTAAGTTTGTGTTTTCAGCCAGCGAAGCGTATTGGGTAGAAAACGGCAAGATTTTGTACCCGGTCAAAGGCGCCACCATTGTGGGCAGCGGCCCCGAGTGCTTGAAAAAAGTCAGCATGATGGCCAACGACATGGCGCTTGACAGCGGCGTGGGCACCTGCGGCAAAGAAGGTCAGAGCGTGCCTGTGGGTGTGGGCCAGCCGACGCTGCGGATTGATGGCTTGACGGTCGGCGGTACCGCTTGATACGAACCACTTTTTAACCTGTGCTACATTTCTAGCCATGCACCAAGCATCGTTTTACTTTGGTTACTTTTGGTTCTCAAGCGCTTCTGGCGGTAGAGAGACTTTTGCGTAACCCCTGATAAACGCACAAATCTTTTAAAAACCGCCGGACACCCGGCGGTTTTTTTTTGGTGATTTTTGTTTTGTTTAGCCTCGTTGATAAAAAGGAAACCTGTGATGACCAACCCAACACCCGCCTGGTATGCGCCCGTCGACAAAACCAGCCAGACCGACGACGAACGCATCAAGGACATCACCGTGTTACCACCTCCCGAGCATCTGATCCGCTTTTTCCCGATTCAAAACACGCAAGTCGAATCGCTGATCACCAACACCCGCAAAAGCATTCACAACATCATTGCAGGTACCGACGACCGGCTGCTGGTCGTGATGGGTCCGTGTTCAATACACGACCCGAAAGCGGCCATGGAATACGCATACCGCTTGGTCGAGCAGCGCAAAAAGTACGCCGGTACGTTAGAGATCGTGATGCGTGTGTACTTTGAAAAGCCCCGCACCACTGTCGGTTGGAAGGGCTTGATCAACGACCCGTACCTGGACGAAACCTTCCGCATCGACGAGGGCTTGAGAATCGCCCGCCAGTTGCTGATCGACATCAACCGCCTGGGTTTGCCAGCAGGCAGTGAGTTTTTAGACGTGATCTCGCCGCAATACATTGGTGACTTGATTGCCTGGGGCGCCATCGGCGCACGCACGACTGAAAGCCAGGTACACCGTGAACTGGCGTCGGGTCTGTCAGCGCCGATTGGCTTTAAAAACGGTACCGACGGCAACATTCGCATCGCCACCGATGCCATTCAGTCCGCATCGCGCGGCCACCACTTTTTGTCAGTGCATAAAAACGGCCAGGTCGCCGTGGTGCAAACCAACGGTAACCCCGACTGCCACGTGATTTTGCGCGGAGGCAAAGCGCCTAACTACGACGTAGCCAGCGTGACAGCGGCCTGCAAAGAGCTGGCCGCCGCCAAACTGCCCGCTACCTTGATGGTCGACTGCAGCCATGCCAACTCGTTAAAACAGCATGAAAAGCAGCTTGATGTGGCGCGTGACATTGCAGGGCAGGTCAGCGGCGGATCAAGGCAAGTCTTTGGTCTGATGGTTGAAAGCCACCTGAACCCAGGCGCGCAAAAATTCACGCCCGGAAAAGACGATGCCAAAAATCTCGAATACGGCAAAAGCATTACCGATGCGTGTTTGTCGTGGGGTGATTCGCTCGAGGTGCTGGACCTGCTGTCGAAAGCGGTTGAAGCGCGGCGTAAGGTTTGAGAACCTTTTGCCTTACAAGCTGAAATGTGTTCAAAATATTGCTTTTTCACTGATTCCAGGGGTTGGTCATGCAAACCGCGCTAACGCCTGCCGCGCGAGTTGCGGTGGCAAAGCCAGTCCCGGCAGGTTGTCTTGTAAGTCGCCAAGATCAAACCGCGTGGCATGCGGAAGCGGATCAATCTGAATATCCAGGTCGCTACCGCTTTTCGCTTAGCCTTTGATCATCGAGCCAAAAATACACCCATTGGCAACTGGAGAGTGCTGTGCCGTTTCAAAAATGAAGGCGCGGTAGGTCGGTGGCGATAGGCCGCATCATTCATGCATCGACTAACACACTCGCCGCCGTTTAAGTTCAAAGCTGGCAATTTTTTGCACTTTCCACCCATCAAATTGGCCCAAAGCCCAATATTTACGGGCGCAAGCAGCTACTTAATGAATAGCATCTAAACACGGCCAATCTAAGCCAAAGCCGCCAGCAGCTTGCCATGCACGCCGCCAAAACCGCCGTTGCTCATGCACAGAATATGGTCACCGCCTCTGGCTACGGCCTTGACTTGTTCGACCAGCACTTCAATGGTGTCGGCTACGTGGGCGCGGTTGACCATTGGCGCTAATGCTTTTCTAGCGTCCCAGTCCAAGCCGCCCGCGTGGCAAAAGGCAAGGTCGGCAGCTTCCAGGCTTCGCGGCAGCTGGGCTGTCATGGTGCCGAGCTTCATCGTGTTGCTGCGTGGTTCAAATACGGCGAGGATTCGGTCAGCGGTTTTGCCTGCGGCGTTGAGTTGGCGGCGCAGGCCGTCTATCGTGGTGTGGATGGCGGTGGGGTGGTGGGCAAAGTCGTCGTACACCGTGATCTCGCCGCCGTCTTTGTGGACCACGCCAATCACTTCCATCCGGCGCTTGACGTTCTGAAAGCTGGCCAGTGCCTCGGCTGCGGTTTGCGGGTCAACGCCTACATGCTCGGCAGCAGCTATCGCGGCCAATGCATTGAGCTGGTTGTGAATACCGCTGACGCTCCATTGAACGCGAGCAACCAGCTTGCCCTCTTTGAGAACTTCAAAGTCGCCCGGTTCACCCAACGCCGTAAAGCCTTCCTTATTGGTCCAAGCCTTTCCGAAGAGTGTCTGCTCACTCCAGCAGCCCTGGGCGATGACTCTTTCCAGGCTTTCTTCAGTCGCATTTACCACGACGCGGCCAGTTGATGGCACCGTGCGCACCAGGTGGTGAAACTGCCGCTCAATTGCCGCCAGGTCGTCAAAAATGTCCGCGTGGTCGAACTCCAGATTGTTCAAAATCGCGGTGCGCGGGCGGTAATGCACAAACTTGCTGCGTTTGTCGAAAAACGCAGTGTCGTACTCATCGGCCTCAATCACAAAGGTGTTGCCTGCGCCCAGCCGGGCTGAGACCCCAAAGTTCAAAGGAACGCCCCCGACCAGAAAACCGGGCTGCAACCCAGCGCATTCCAGAATCCAGGTCAGCATCGCTGTCGTGGTGGTTTTGCCATGCGTGCCCGCCACTGCCAGCACATGGCCGCTGAGCCACTGCGGCCCGCTGGTGTAGGGCAGGCCAGCGTCGAGGATGGCTTCCATCAGAGGGTATTTAGGCTTTCCGTCGGCCAAGTGCGATCTTGAGACCACATTCCCGACAACAAACACATCCGGGTTGAAGGCCAACTGATCCGCGCCATAGCCCTCAGTCAGCTCAATGCCCAAGGCGCGAAGCTGGTCGCTCATGGGTGGGTACACACCGGTGTCGCAACCCGTCACCTTGTGACCCGCCTCAACCGCCAAGGCAGCCAAACCGCCCATGAACGTGCCGCAAATTCCGAGTATGTGTATGTGCATGAGGGTATTTTAGGAGCCAACGGGCCAGCTACGCGGCTGACCTAAACTCGTGATTTGACTTTTTTAACAGCCGCCAACGTGCAAACCCTCAAATCCGAAATAGCCGCCCTAGCTGCCGCCTTGGTGGTTGAAGAAGGCCTTGAATATGGCCCGGCCAAGCGGCGGGCCGTCAAGCAGATGGGGCTGCCCGCGCGTGCCGAGCTGCCTGACAACGCGGAAATTGAAGACGCCGTCATTGAATACATTGCCGTGTTTTGTGCCGATACCCAGCCCGCCGAACTGGCGGCGCTTCGGGAACTGGCTTTGGTGTGGATGCAGCGGATGGCGGACTTCAGGCCGCATTTGGCCGGGGCGGTGTGGCACGGCACGGCAACGCGGCTGTCGGACATATATATTCAGCTGTTTTGTGATGACCCCAAATCGGCCGAAATTGCGCTGATTGAGCACAACGTGGACTACGAGCCGCGCACGGTGACCGGTTTTACCGGCGGCAAAGTCGAGGCGCTGAGCTTGAGCAGCTTATGCAAGCCGCTCAGTGAAAACATTGGCGTGCACTTCATGGTGTATGACCATGAC
>JANPIK010000074.1:0-16788 GCA_031424935.1 Polaromonas sp. | reverse complement strand
GGCCGAAGGCCACTGTGACCAGGTCAAAATAATTGTCGACAAACGGCAAATGCTCGGCATCACAGGCCAGCGTTGGCAAGCTCACACCCGCATCCAGCAAACGGTTACGGCCCTCACGCAGCATGGCCTCATTGATATCGGTGTGTACCACCTGGCCAGTCGCGCCTGCTTTGGGCGCAAACGCGAGTGCCAAGTCTCCCGTGCCGCCAGCAATATCCAGCACCCGTTGACCCGGTTTAACGTTGGCCACCAGCACGGTGTAGGCCTTCCATGCGCGGTGCATGCCGACTGACATCAAATCGTTCATCAAGTCGTATTTGGGCGCGACAGAGTCAAACACGTCACGCACGGCTTTGGCCTTGTCTTTTTCCTCAACGGATTGAAAACCGAAATGCGTCGTTGTCATGAGTCAGATGCTAGAGGGCATGAGGCTGGCGGACATCGACAACCCTAGTGGGCATCAGGGCTTTATCGCGTTTTGCGTCTGGTTTTGTGATGCAAATACAACGCAGTGCGCCCAGC
Organism: Polaromonas sp.; assembly: GCA_031424935.1. Taxonomy (GTDB): domain Bacteria; phylum Pseudomonadota; class Gammaproteobacteria; order Burkholderiales; family Burkholderiaceae_C; genus Polaromonas. The sequence goes on along the minus strand of JANPIK010000074.1, from coordinate 16,266 downwards.
ACGATCAGTGCTTGCCGCAACTGTGGCCATCTGCAGTTGCCGGATGAGCATCGCGCGACATGCCGGCGGCAACAAGTCGACCGTTGTAATCCGTCCACAGCTGGTCCTGGTTGGCTCCCAGGTGGTACAGGTAGTCCCAAGAAAAAATCCCGCTTTCATGGCCATCCGTAAACACCGGCTTGACCGCGTAATTGCCGATTGGCTCAAGCGCCACCAAACCAACATCGCGTTTGCCTGTTTGCAGCACCTCTTGACCCGGGCCGTGGCCCATCACCTCGGCGGATGGGGAATACACACGCATCAGCTCAAAGGGAATCTTGAACGCCGCGCCGTCTGCAAAAGTCACCTCCAACACGCGCGATTTGCTGTGCACCGTCAGTGCGGTGGGAGTGGGTGAATCTGCTTGAAGGCCGGCCATCGGAGTTACTTTGCAAAAAATTCAAGATGCCAGCTTTTCAGCCAGCAGCGCGTTGATCTGCTCACATTTCAATGTCAATTGCGTCAGTTTGTCTGCATCTTGCGCTCGCTGCGGTGCGGCCCAAACCGAACCCGGAAAGTGGCTGTCCCAGTCAAACCGGGCAGCCACATGCCAATGCAAATGCGGCACCATGTTGCCCAAGGCCGCCAAATTGATTTTGGTGGGGTTGAGCTGCTCACGCAAAACCTGCTCTACCTTGACCACAGCGCTCATGCAGGCATTGCGTTCGTCCTGGGTCAAATCTGAAAACTCCGCCGCATGCGCGTTCCAAACCACTCGGTAGAACGCCGGAAAACCCGCTTCAACTGCTTGAATGACGCGAAGTTGCTCGTTCTTGAACACCAGCACCCCACCGTCGGCGTCGCACAGCGGGCAACCATTTACTTTCAAACCAACACTCTTTCGATACCGCCATGATTGGCCGAATCCACATAAGTCTGCAGCCAGTCCTTACCCAATATCTGATTTGCCATTTCAACCACGATGTAGTCGGCCTCCAGCAAACCATTCTTCATGTCGTCCTGGTACCGCGACAGCCCTTGCAGGCAGCTTGGGCAACTGGTCAAAATTTTGACGTTTTGCTTTTCACTGACCGCGCCAGAGGCTCGAAGCTGTGCTTCGCCCTTTTGCAGTTCTTCTTCTTTTCTGAAGCGCACCTGGGTCGAAATATCAGGCCGGGTCACGCCCAGCGTGCCGGACTCGCCGCAGCAGCGCTCGTTTTTCAAAACGTTGTCACCCAACAGCGCTTTCACAGTTTTCATCGGCTCTTGCAGCTTCATCGGACTGTGGCAGGGGTCGTGGAACAGGTACCCGTTTCCGTCACCATTTTCTGGCCGCAGGGTGATACCCTTTTCAAGCAAATACTCGTGGATATCGATGATGCGGCTACCGGGGAAAATCTTGTCAAACTCGTAGCCCTGCAACTGGTCATAACAAGTGCCGCAGCTGACCACCACGGTTTTGATGTCGAGATAATTCAGTGTGTTGGCCACGCGGTGAAACAGCACCCGGTTATCGGTGATGATTTTGTCCGCCTTGTCAAACTGGCCACTGCCTTTTTGTGGATAGCCGCAGCACAGGTAGCCGGGCGGCAATACAGTTTGCACGCCTGCATGCCACAGCATGGCCTGGGTTGCCAAACCTACCTGGCTAAACAAACGCTCTGACCCGCAACCCGGAAAATAAAACACCGCCTCTGTCTCGGCCGTGGTGGCGGTCGGGTTACGAATGATCGGCACGTAGTCTTTGTCTTCAATGTCCAGCAGCGCACGCGCGGTTTTCTTGGGCAAGCCACCAGGCATCTTTTTATTGATGAAGTGAATCACCTGCTCTTTGATGGGTGCCGCGCCCTTGGTTGCTGGCGGCTTTTCAGTTTGCTTAGCCGCCAATCGCTTGAACAAATTGTTCGCCAGGCGCTGCGCTTTAAAACCGACATCCACCATCGCACTGCGCATGAACTTGATCGTTTGCGGGCTCGTTGCGTTCAAAAACACCATCGCCGCCGCATTGCCGGGGCGAAAGGTTTTTTGGCCCATCTTGCGCAGCAGGTTGCGCATGTTCATCGACACTTCGCCAAAATCAATATCGACCGGGCATGGGCTCAAGCACTTGTGGCAAACAGTGCAGTGGTCGGCCACGTCTTCAAATTCTTCCCAGTGTTTGATGCTCACGCCGCGCCGGGTTTGCTCTTCATACAAAAACGCTTCGACCAGCAGCGATGTTGCCAAAATCTTGTTGCGCGGGCTGTACAGCAAGTTGGCACGCGGCACATGGGTCGCGCATACCGGTTTGCATTTGCCACAGCGCAAGCAGTCTTTGACCGAATCGGCAATGGCGCCGATGTCGGACTGCTGCATGATCAGGGATTCGTGGCCCATCAGGCCAAAACTTGGCGTGTAAGCGTTCGTCAAATCAGCCAAAAGTGGCTCTTTTTGAGCATTTTTAGCAATTTTAGTAATGTTTTTAGCCTCTAGCCCAATAGATACGGGCGCCAGCAGCTCCTGATTTCGTAGCAACTTGCCTTTGTTAAAGCGCCCTTCCGGGTCAACCTTGGCCTTGTAGTCGGCGAACGGCTTAAGCTCCGCATCGGTCAAAAATTCCAGCTTGGTGATGCCAATGCCATGCTCGCCAGAAATCACGCCGTCAAGCGACCGCGCCAGCACCATGATGCGTTCGACCGCATGGCGTGCGGTTTGCAGCATTTCGTAGTCGTCACTGTTGACCGGCAAGTTGGTATGCACATTGCCGTCGCCCGCATGCATATGCAACGCAGCCCACACGCGCCCCTTGAGCACGCGTTTGTGAGTCGCCACGCACTCGGTAAATATCGGCAAAAACGCGCCGCCCGTAAAAATGGCCTGCAGTGGCGCTTTGAGCTGGGTTTTCCAGCTGGCTCGCAACGTGTGGTTTTGTACCGGCTCAAACAACTCGTCCAGGTTTTGCAACCAGCTGGCCCACAGCACGCGTGTCTCGCTGACCAACGCCAACGCCTGCGACACCCGGTTTTCCAGCAATTCTGGCGAAGGTATGTCGCTGGCGTCTTCAGCCTTGCCCAATGGCAGACTGCCTTTGCTTAAAAAAGTATGCAGTTCATCACACAGTTTGATTTTGTTCGCCAAACTGAGCTCAATGTTGATTCGCTCAATCCCGTCGGTGTACTCGGCCATGCGCGGCAACGGAATCACCACGTCTTCATTGATTTTGAAAGCATTGGTGTGGCGCGAGATGGCCGCAGTTTTTTTGCGGTCCAGCCAGAACTTTTTACGCGCTTCCGGGCTAATGGCAATGAAGCCTTCGCCACTGCGTGAATTGGCAATACGCACCACCTCACTTGTGACCCGCGCCACAGCATCAGCATCGTCGCCGGCAATGTCGCCGATCAGCACCATTTTGGGGACAGCAGACCGGAGGCCACCTTTGGCGTCCAAGCCACGTTTGGACTTGGTGGCGTAACCCACCGCGCGCAAATAGCGATCGTCAAGGTGCTCCAGGCCCGCCAGTAACACAGGCGAACCCGCTGCCTCGCTGCGCTTTTGTTCGGAGAACATGAAGTCTTTGATCTCGACAATGCTGGGCACCGCGTCTTTGGCGTTGCCAAAAAACTCCATGCACACGGTGCGGGTGTGCACCGGCATGCGGTGAACAATCCAGCGGGCGCTGGTGATCAAACCGTCGCAGCCTTCTTTTTGAATGCCGGGCAAGCCGCTTAAGAACTTGTCGGTCACGTCTTTGCCCAAGCCTTCTTTGCGAAAACTCTTGCCGGGAATGTCCAGGCGTTCAGACCGTACAAAGGTTTTGCCGTCAGCTTCAAAGTATTTCAGGTCAAAACTGGCCAGTTCTGCATCATGAATCTTGCCAAGGTTATGGTTGAGGCGGGTGACCTCCAGCCACTGCGAGTCAGGCGTGACCATGCGCCAGCTGGCCAGGTTGTCGAGCGCGGTGCCCCACAAGACCGCTTTTTTACCGCCCGCGTTCATGGCGATGTTGCCGCCAATGCACGACGCTTCGGCCGATGTGGGGTCGACAGCGAACACATACCCTCCTTGGTCGGCGGCATCAGCGACACGCTGGGTGACGACGCCAGCTTCCGTCCATACCGTGGCGACAGGTTGCTCAATGCCGGGCAGGTTGACCAGCTCCACTTCGGTCATGGCCTCCAGTTTTTCGGTGTTGATGACGGCTGATTTCCAAGTCAAAGGTATCGCGCCGCCGGTGTAACCCGTGCCGCCGCCGCGCGGGACGATCGTCAAGCCCAGCTCAATGCAGCCTTTAACCAGGCCGGCCATTTCCGCCTCTGTATCGGGTGTGAGCACCACAAAAGGGTATTCAACCCGCCAGTCCGTGGCATCGGTCACATGCGACACGCGCGACAGGCCATCGAATCTGATGTTGTCTTTTTCCGTCAGTTTGCCCAGTTTGCGGGTAGCCAGCTTACGCAGGTCGTAAATTTCTTCAAAAGAGCGGGCAAAACGTGCCACCGCATCGCGCGCAGCTTGCAAAAGCTCGCCCACCACGGCGTCACGCTGGGGGTCCACACCCGGCGTGCGGCGCTTTTCTACTTCATTGAGGCGATGTTGCAGCGCATCGATCAACAGCTTGCGGCGCTTGGGGTTGTCCAGCATGTCATCCTGCAAGTATGGGTTGCGCTGCACCACCCAGACATCGCCCAAAACCTCATACAGCATGCGTGCGGACCGGCCGGTTTGACGCTCCCCGCGCAGTTGGTTCAACAAGTCCCAGGCTTGTGGTCCCAAAAGGCGAATCACGACTTCGCGGTCAGAAAATGAGGTGTAGTTGTAAGGAATCTCGCGGATACGGGATTCGTCTGCCTTCGCTTCAACGGCAAAGACGTTCAGTTCTTCAGGTTTTATGGGAGCGTTCATCGTGCAAATTTAGTGGCTGTGAGGGGTATACCCCAAGCAATCGTCAATGTTACCGCAGAGCAACAAAAGCGACACACCGGCTAATTAACCTCATACAAACCCGGCTTGCTAAATTTTCAGACTGGATTTAAATGACATTGTCATAAACCAGACATATCCTGCCAGCTGGTTTTGCAGATTCAATCATCAGGAGTTTTTATGAAATACCGTATCGCAGCAGTTGCCTTGGCAGCCGTGACAACCTGTCTGCCCTTGGTCAGTCAAGCGCAAACTGAAATCCAGTGGTGGCATTCCATGGGCGGCGCTTTGGGCGAATGGGTCAATGACCAGGCCAAAGACTTCAATGCCAGTCAAAAAGACTACAAAGTGGTGCCTACCTTTAAAGGCTCCTATGACGAGTCGATGACTGCCGCGATTGCTGCCTTCCGCGCCGGCAATGCCCCCCACATTTTGCAGGTGTTTGAAGTGGGTACAGCCACCATGATGGCCAGTAAACAAGCCATCGTACCGGTCACTGAAGTGATGAAAAAGGCTGGCATCAAGTTTGACCCTGGCGCTTACGTACCCGCAGTGGCCGGCTACTACACCGCCCCCAGCGGCGACATGCTGAGCTTTCCGTTCAACAGCTCAACCACCGTATTCCATTACAACAAAGAGGCCTTTAAAGCCGCGGGCATCGACAACGTGCCCACCACCTGGCCTGAAGTGGCGCTGGCAGCTGCCAAGCTCAAAGCAAACGGCCACAAATGTCCTTTCACCACCAGTTGGGTCAGCTGGACACAGCTGGAAAGCTTTTCAGCCTGGCACAACGTTGAATTTGCGACCAAAAGCAACGGCATGAAGGGTCTGGACACGCGGCTGACCTTCAACACGCCACTGCATGTACGGCACATTGAAAACTTGGGCAATATGTCCAAGCAGGCTTTATTTGTGTACAAAGGCCGGGGCAATCTGGCCGACGCCACCTTTGTATCAGGCGAGTGCGCCATGATGACCGGCTCTTCAGCGCTGTACGGCAACATCAAACGCAACGCCAAGTTTGCTGCTGGGACAGGCGCTTTGCCGTACTACCCCGACGTGCCAGGTTCACCGCAAAACACGGTGATTGGCGGGGCCAGTCTTTGGGCCATGTCGGGCAAACCTGCGGCCGACTACAAAGGCGTGGGTCAGTTTTATGCTTTCTTGTCGCAGCCTGCTGAGGCCGCCAAAAGCCACCAGCGTACCGGCTATTTGCCGTTGACCAAGGCATCGTTTGACTTGACCGAAAAATCCGGCTTTTACAAGCAAAACCCGGGCACCGACGTGTCAGTGACGCAGATGATCCGTAAAACGACAGACAAGTCCCGCGGCATCCGTTTGGGCAACTTTGTGCAAATCCGCGCCATCAACGACGAAGAGCTCGAACAGGTCTGGGCCGGTAAAAAGTCAGCCAAGGAAGCGCTGGACACCGCGGTCAAACGCGGCAACGAGCAGTTAGAGCGCTTCCAGGCGGCAAATAAGGGTAAATAAGGGTAAATAAGGGTAAATAAGGCGACCTTGGGCTGAAGATGGATAAAAGCCATCTTCAGCACTGAAACATGCCATTGGCCCCCGAATTCATTGAGAAATCAGCTTCTTATTCAATAGCAAATCAACCTACGGCAGCAAAAGGTGGAAAAACGCGTTCTTTTTAAGTCAGCCTGGTTGCCGTGGGCACTGGTTGCGCCACAGCTGCTGATCGTGCTGGTCTTCTTTTTTTGGCCTGCCAGCCAGGCGGTGTGGCAAAGCGTGCTGAGCGAGGACGCATTTGGCACGTCAAGTGAGTTTGTTGGCATGCTGAACTTTTCGCGGCTCTGGGCTGACAGCACTTACCTTAACTCGTTCAAAGTCACGGCGCTATTTTCAGTGCTGGTTGCAGGCTGCGGCTTGGCCATTGCACTGCTGCTGGCGGTGATGGCAAACGGCGTGATACGCGGCGCAGGCACCTATAAAACGCTGCTGATCTGGCCTTACGCCGTGGCGCCTGTGGTGGCTGGCGTGCTGTGGGTGTTCATGTTTTCATCGCCGATGGGCGTAATCTCGTTTGCATTGCAATCGGTGGGCGTTGAATGGAATCATCTGCTCAACTCCACCCACGCCATGACACTGATCGTGGTGGCCGCGGTGTGGAAGCAAATTTCATACAACTTTTTGTTCTTTTTAGCGGGTTTGCAGTCGATTCCTAAATCTCTGCTGGAAGCAGCCGCGATTGACGGCGCGTCGCCTGCCCGGCGCTTTTGGACCATTGTTTTCCCGCTTCTCACACCCACGACCTTCTTTTTGCTGGTCATCAACGTGATTTATGCGTTTTTTGACACCTTTGGCATTGTGGATGCGGCTACACAAGGCGGGCCGGGCAAAGATACCGCGATTCTGGTCTACAAGGTTTACTTTGACGGCTTTAAAGCCATGGACATCGGTGGCTCTGCGGCGCAGTCGGTGGTACTGATGGTGATTGTGGTGGCGCTGACGGTGCTGCAGTTCCGGTTTATCGAGAAAAAAGTCAACTATTAGTCCTATGACCCCCACGCTCGTCACTTCGTGTACTACGCTGCCCCCCGAGGGGGCCGCTGCGCCTGCGGCCTGGCAAAGCCAGTTCCGCGGCCCCTGCTTGAAAAGACACCACCATGATTGAGCGCAGGCCGATTGCCAATTTTTTCTCGCACGCCGTGTTGATTCTTGGCGTGGCCATCGTCGCCTTTCCCTTGTATCTGGCCTTTGTTGCGTCTACCCAGTCGCAGGAACAGATCGCAGGATCAACTCCGCTGTCATTGATTCCGGGCACAAACTTTCTCGAAACCTACCGTATCGCGTTATTTGGCGGGGAAAACAGCCGTGGTGGTACCTTCCCGCCCGCCCTGCCCATGATGTGGGTCAGTCTGGTGACCGCAGTGGTCATTGCGGTCGGCAAAATCGCAATTTCGCTGCTGTCGGCGTTTGCGATTGTTTACTTTCGCTTCCCGGCAAAAGGACTGGTGTTCTGGATGATTTTTGTCACGCTCATGTTGCCAGTGGAAGTGCGCATTGGGCCGACCTACAAGGTCGTGTCCGACCTCGGCATGCTCAACAGCTACGCAGGTTTGACCATTCCCCTGATTGCCTCAGCGACTGCCACGTTTTTGTTCAGGCAGTTCTTCTTAACCGTACCCGACGAGCTGGTCGAGGCCGCACGAATGGACGGCGCCAGCCCGATGCGCTTTTTTTGGGATGTGCTGCTGCCGCTGTCCAAAACCTCAATTGCGGCGCTGTTTGTGATTCAGTTCATTTACGGCTGGAATCAGTATTTGTGGCCGCTGCTGGTCACTACCAACGAAAACATGTACCCGGTGGTGCTGGGCATCAAGCGCCTGATTGCGGGTGAGGCCTACACCGAATGGAACGTGGTCATGGCCACCGCCATTTTGGCGATGTTGCCGCCTGCACTTGTAGTGATGCTGATGCAAAAGTGGTTTGTCAAAGGCTTGGTGGACACCGAGAAATGAAACACCCCCGAAGCGCCTGTGGCGCCTCCCCCTCAAGGGGGCGACACCTGTGGCCCGGCAAAGCCGGTTCCACGATGTCCGCTTGAATTAAACCCACTCGAACAACCGCATGGCTTCTATTTCACTCAACAACGTCACCAAAAGCTACGGCAACGGCGCGAAGGCGCTGCAAGTCATTCATGGCGTGACTGCAGCCGTCGCTGACCATGAATTCATCGTGATCGTCGGGCCTTCGGGTTGCGGCAAGTCCACCCTGCTGCGCATGGTGGCGGGGCTTGAGGACATCACCGGCGGTGAGATCAGCATTGGCTCGCGCGTGGTCAACAAACTGGAGCCAGCCGAGCGCGACATTGCCATGGTGTTCCAAAACTACGCGCTGTACCCGCACATGAGCGTGTTTGACAACATGGCATACGGCCTGAAAATCAAAAAAGTCCCGGTTGAAGAAATCAAACAGCGCGTGACCAAGGCGGCAGGTATTCTGGAGCTGGGTAAATTTTTAGACCGCAAACCGCGTGAGCTCTCAGGCGGGCAGCGCCAGCGCGTGGCGATGGGCCGTGCCATCGTGCGCCAGCCGCAGGTGTTTTTATTTGACGAGCCGCTGAGCAACCTGGACGCCAAGCTGCGCGTGCAAACCCGGCTGGAGATTCAGAAACTGCACCGTGAGTTGGGCATCACGTCACTGTTCGTCACCCACGACCAGGTTGAAGCCATGACGCTGGCCCAGCGCATGATGGTGATGAACGCTGGCCGTATGGAGCAGTTTGGCACCCCAGAAGAGGTCTACCACCGCCCTGCCACCACCTTTGTGGCCAGCTTTATTGGTTCTCCGCCGATGAACCTTTTAAAACATGCGACAGGCGCAAAGGCAGGACATATTCTGGGCATTCGGCCCGAACACCTCGACATCGGGGCGGACGGCTGGCAAGCAGTGGTCGAATCGGTTGAAATGCTGGGGGCTGAGCGCCTGCTGTACTGCCGCCTGGGTGATGAGCACCTGGTGGTACGCACGGACGAGGCGACGCCAGCCCCAGCTTTGGGCCAAACCATTGCTTTGAGGCCACGGCCTGACAGGGTGCATCACTTTGACGCGGCCACCGGGATACGTGTCGGCGATTGACGAATAGCGACTGGTCCATAATTTGCGAATGACACGTCGCGAAATTGCCCAATGCTTGCCTTTGCTCTTTATCGCCTGCCTACTGTCTGCTTGCGGTTTTTCAGACGGCAAATTCACGCTTGATTTTTCAGCCAAACAAATTCAGGACGCCATAGCGCCCAAGTTCCCTGCCGAAAACTGCCGCTTGCCGCTGGCCTGCATCACACTGCAAAACCCGATGGTCAGCTTGCAAGAAAACTCTGACCGCATCACCCTCAGCCTGGACACCACCGTGTCAATATTGCAGCAACCGGTCACGGGCACAGCAGTGGTGTCTGCCAAGCCGCGCTACCAGGCCAGCACGGGCGAGATATTTCTGGATGATTCCCAAATTCAGGACTTGAAGTTTCCGGGAGTACCCGCCAACGTGACCAACCTGGTGACGCAGTACGGCTCCATCCTGGCCAAACAAAGCCTGGAGCGAACACCGATTTACAACTTTAAAAGCACCCAGACCGAGAAAATGGCACGGATGAGCATTTCAGACGTGAAAGTGGTGGGCGGTAAATTACGGGTGTCGATTGACCCCGCGATGCAGCAACAGCCAAAGACCGCTCCATGAGTGACGTGTGGTCTTACCCGCGCTGGGTAGCGCACCGGGGTGCTGGCAGATTAGCCCCTGAAAATACACTCGCCGCCTTCCAGCTTGGCGCTGAAAAGGGCTACCGCATGTTTGAATGTGACGTCAAACTCAGCAGCGACGGCATTCCGTTTTTACTGCACGACGACACGCTCGAGCGCACCACCAATGGGCTAGGCGTAGCAGGCTTGCAGACTTGGCAGAGCTTGCAAACGCTTGATGCGGGCAGTTGGCATTCCAGCACCTATGCGGGCGAGAAAATCCCCAGCCTGGACACCATCGCCGCTTATTGCCTTGAAAACAATTTTGACCTGAACATTGAAATCAAACCGACAACCGGCACTGACGCACAAACAGGCGCCGTTGTAGCCCAACACGCTGCCCGCCTATGGCAGGGCGCTGTGCGTAAGCCATTACTCACATCGTTTAAACCCGACGCATTGCAAGCAGCACTGGATGCCGCACCCGAGCTGCCGCGCGGACTGCTGTTGCACCAGCTGTGGACAGGCTGGCTTGAAACGGGCTTGATGTTGGACTGCCAAGCCATTATTTGCAACCATGTGCTTTGGGACACTTCCAGTCTCACTCAGGCCAAAAGCGGTGGCTTTAAGACCCTGAGCTACACCGTCAATGACGAGGCTGATGTACAGCGCTTGCTGGCTTTGGGGACCGACGGCATCATCACTGACGCGGTAGACAGATTTACGCCCCACGCCTGAACCAGCCCCCTCCCGCTTGCGTCGATTGTGAGCAAGTCATGGCCAAAATTGGATTTATTTTTGCCAGCCGCGCACCAAAATCCAATGCGCCATTGCAGACGCCACCACCATGGCCGCATAGGTGACCATCTTGCCGTCATGACCAAAAAACACCAGGCCAGCCACAAGCACAACGACATTGACTATAAAAACAGTAGCAAACTGCTTAATAAATGATTGGGCCAACGGCACTTTTGACCACAATAACCGTTTAAAAAGCCGACCCGACAATACGAAAAGCAAAGCCATCACGGCAGCCGGTGCCACAAAATTGAGCAGATGATCCGTCAGCAAATAGGCGGTCATGGGTGTTTATCCTAGGGTGGTGCCAACGGCGGGCGTTCAATTTTATAATCCAGGGATGTCTGTCTGGGCCCTTGGGCTAAACCATAACACTGCACCGCTTGATTTACGTGGCCGATTTGCTTTTTCGATTGAGCAGATGGCGCCTACCTTGAAGGGCTTGAGAGAGTCGCACGCCGGACTGGCGCATGCCAATGTGGCGCCCGAGGCGACTATTTTGTCGACCTGTAACCGCACCGAAGTCTACTGTGCCAGTAACATCCCGGCACTCGAGCACACCCTGGCCTGGCTGGCCCGCAGTGGCGGCGTCCCCGCTGAAGCGCTGCGCACGCATACCTACATTCTCGAAGGCGACCAGGCCGCGCGGCATGCTTTTCGGGTGGCCAGCGGCCTGGACTCCATGGTGCTGGGCGAGCCGCAAATTTTGGGGCAAATGAAAGACGCCGTGCGCGCCGCTGAAGACGCTGGCGCGATGGGTAGCACCCTGCACCAGCTGTTTCAGCGCAGTTTTGCAGTCGCTAAAGAAGTACGCAGCTCCACCGAAATTGGCGCCCACAGCATCAGCATGGCGGCGGCGGCGGTACGGCTGGCAAGCCAGTTGTTTGAGGACCTTGGCAAGATCAAGATTTTGTTTGTAGGCGCTGGCGAGATGATTGACCTGGCGGCCACCCACTTTGCCGCTAAAAACCCCGCACTGATGGTGATTGCCAACCGCACCATGGAGCGCGGCGAAGCACTGGCCAAAAAGTTTGGGGCACAAACCATGCCTTTGGGCGATCTGCCAGACCGACTGCATGAGTTTGATGCGGTCATCAGCTGCACCGCCAGTGTGCTTCCTATTATTGGCCTGGGGGCGGTTGAGCGGGCCGTCAAGCAGCGCAAGCGCCGACCGGTATTCATGATTGACCTGGCAGTGCCGCGCGACATTGAGGTTGAAGTCAAGGCCCTGCCCGACATTTACCTGTACACCGTGGACGACCTGGCCAAAGTGGTGCAAACAGGCCGAGAAAGCCGCCAGGCAGCGGTGGCTGAAGCCGAAATCATCATTGACACGGGTGTGCAGAACTTCATGGCTTGGCTGCAGCAGCGCGTCACGGTGCCTTTGATTCAACAGCTCAATGCACAGGCTGAGGAATGGCGCTCGCTTGAAATCAGCCGGGCCAAAAAACTGCTGGCCAAAGGCGAGACAATAGACAACGTGCTTGAAGCGCTGGCGCGCGGCATGAGTCAAAAAATGTTGCACGGCACACTGGCCGAATTGCATGCTGGCGATGCAGACCGCCGCGAGGCAACGGCGCAAACCGTGTCCAAATTATTTTTGCGCGGGTCGGCCAGATCAAAAGCGGACGACGCAGAGCGTTAGCTGGCGTTGTCTTGGTTCGTCATGGCGGGCTTGATCCGCAGTCCCTGAACCCTCAACTACCCCCAGCTCGCAATCGTCATGCATCCTGAATCGAGTTCAGGCTGACAGACCCATACAAAACCCCATGAAACCCTTTTTAAGACAAACCCTTGACCGCCAACTGCTGCGCTTGCACGAACTCGACGCGTTGTTGTCTGCCAGCGACGTGGTCAGCAACATGGAGCGCTTTCGCAGTTTGAGCCGTGAGCATTCAGAAGTCAGCGTGGTGGCCGAGCAGTACCGCAAACTGACCAGCCGCGAAACCGATTTGACGGGTGCACAAGATCTGCTGGCCGCCAGCAAAGGCGATCTGGACATGACCGCCATGGCGCAAGAAGAAATTGATGCGGCCAAAGCCGACATCACCCAACTAGACGACGCGCTGCAATTGATGCTGATCCCCAAAGACCCCGACGATGTTCGGCCCGCGTTTGTGGAGATTCGTGCGGGCACGGGGGGTGATGAGTCGGCGCTGTTTGCTGCAGATTTGTTCCGTCTGTACACCCGTTTTGCCGAGCGCAGCGGCTGGCGCACTGAAATCATCAGCGAATCGAACAGCGAGCTGGGCGGCTACAAAGAAGTCGTTCTGCGCATCGACGGCAGCCCGGATGCACAGGGCGTGGGTGTCTACGGCAAGCTGCGCTTTGAATCGGGGGGCCACCGGGTACAGCGGGTACCCACCACCGAGACCCAGGGCCGCATCCACACCAGCGCTTGTACGGTGGCCGTGCTGCCCGAACCCGACGAGCTGGAAGCCATCAAAATCAACCCATCAGACCTGCGGATTGATACTTACCGGGCCAGTGGCGCAGGCGGCCAGCACATCAACAAAACAGATTCAGCCGTGCGTATCACCCATCTGCCAACCGGCATCGTGGCCGAATGCCAGGACGGACGCAGCCAGCACGGCAACAAAGCCCAAGCCCTGAAGGTATTGACCGCGCGCATCCATGAAAAAGACCGCTCAGAGCGGGCGGCCGTGGATGCGGCGATGCGCAAGGGCCTGGTCGGCACAGGTGACCGCAGTGACCGCATTCGTACCTATAACTTCCCGCAAGGCCGCTTGACCGACCACCGGATCAATTTGACGCTATACAAGCTGCTCACCATCATGGAAGGTGACCTGGAGGACGTGGTGACGGCTTTGCAAGTCGCACGTGGTGCAGAGCAGCTGGCAGAGCTTGAAATGGCTTCACAAGGCTGAAACACCGAGGTGGGCATGGAAATATCATTTTTAACCCTAGAAATAGCCCCTGGCCCCCGGAGAATATGCTCTATTAGCTATTTTTTTAATAGCAATTTTTTGACCGCTTTAAACGGGGTCGCGGCAGCCACATGGTATTTAGCCAGTTGACGGTTTGACTTTGATCACGATTGCCCACGCCTTGGCAGGCGCCAATACCCTCGGTCTGGACAGACTTGATGCCCAATTGCTGTTGCTGCACGCTTTGGCCAAACCAGACCATCAGCGTGGCTGGCTGATGGCCCATGATACGGATGAGCTACCGCCATCCGTGGCACAAGTGTTTCGCGTTGTCTGCCAGCGCCGGGCAGCAGGCGAACCGCTGGCTTACATCGTGGGCTACAAAGAATTTTTCGGCTTGCGTTTCAACGTGAATGCAGACGTGCTGGTACCCCGGCCTGACACAGAAACGCTGGTGCGGTGGGCGTTGGATATTTTAAAAAATGATGCAGCTGCCGCCGTGCTTGACTTGGGCACGGGCAGCGGCGCGGTAGCTATTTCGGTTGCACATTCGGTGAAGTGCAAAGTCGCAGCCACCGATTTCAGCGAAGCAGCCTTGTTGGTAGCCTCACAAAACGCTGATCAACTGGGCGTTGACGTGCAATTTTTTAAAAGCGACTGGTTTGAGAAAGTCAGTGGTCACTACCACCTCATCATCAGCAATCCGCCGTACATATCCAACGCTGACCCTCATTTGGGGGCATTGGTTCATGAACCATTAAGCGCACTGACCGCTGGGCCAGACGGTTTGAGCGACATTCGGCAAATCATTCGGCGGGCCCCGGAACACCTTCATGAGGGTGGCTGGCTGCTGCTGGAGCATGGCTACGATCAGGCCAGCGCGGTACGTGAGCTGCTCAATCAAAGCGGTTTTAAACAAGTACAGAGCCGATTGGATTTGGCAGCTGTTGAACGCTGCTCAGGCGGCCAATGGGTGTTGTGAAATCGCAGGATAATCAAGCCATCGACTTTTAAAAGGACACAACCATGAGCGACACCCAAACCCGCATTGACCAGATCGTTAAATCCAGCGATGTGGTGCTGTTTATGAAGGGCAACCCCAACTTTCCGCAGTGCGGCTTTTCAGGCAAGGCGATTGCAGTGCTCAAAGCCTGTGGTGTGACAAAACCTGTGACTGTCAACGTACTCGAAGACCCGGAAATCCGCAACGGCATCAAGGAATACAGCAACTGGCCGACCATTCCCCAGCTGTACATCAAGGGCGAGTTTGTAGGCGGCTCGGACATCATGATGGAAATGTACGAAAGCGGTGAATTGCAGCAGGTGCTGGGCAACCCGGCGGCCTGAAATGCCGGACAGGCCTTTCAAGGTCGTCAAAAATCAGCTGCCAGGACTAGCGGGTAAAGCCGGCGCAGGCACCCGCATTGACCCCGCCTTTGCACTCACGCTTGAGGCGGGCGTTGCGCTCAGCGGTACTTTCTTCTGAACCGCGAATGAATTTGGCTTTGCCGACCGTATTGGCTGGCTTATTGGCCGCTTCCTTTTTGGCGGCTTTTTTCTTTGTTTTTGTCGCTGCTGGCGGATCTGCAGGTACCGTTGACTGCGCTTGCGCCATGTTGATAAGCATGGCGGCCAGCACCACAAAGGCCATTGCTGGCCTGAATAAGAACTTTTTCATGGTCTCCCTGACTGTTTTGGCAAGGCCATCTGCCTTGTTACACGCCTGGCCAGAACGTGAGGCTTTTTCGCTTTTCAGGGGCTACTGCAATTTCGGGCTGCTACTTCCGTCATCGTCCGGTGGGGCATCAGCGGCCAAACGAAAGCTTTCACTGGCCCAGGCACCAAAGTCCGTATTTTTGCAGCGCTCACTGCAAAAAGGGCGCGATGGATTGCTTGGGGCGTAAATGCTTTTTCCTTTGCAGGCCGGGCAAACCACGACCTTGTGAAAACTTGAGTCTTGAGTCATGACAGAAAACTGCAGAAAACCACAAAGCCCGGATTACGAGCAGAGCGTCAATTCAAAAGAGGCCTCATCCGTACTCGGGTGAAGGCGATCATCACTTTCGTGGCGCATGAGACGCACCGAAACCAGAAGACGATTACCGCTGATTTCTGGAATCAGCCCAAGCGCCGGGTTGATAAGCAGCCTTAACAGCTGAAAAGTACGCCCCTGCGGCAAGGTTTGCTGATACTGCCCGCCAGGCGCAACCACTTTTTGCGGCGCACCCGAGTCGCGCAGCAACTGCAGCAACAGGCGGATGGATTCGGCCAAAGGCACCAGTGTGGCCGTCCAGCGCTGCAAATCCTGCTGGCGGGTTTGCGTGTCGACATGCTGCCAGGCATAGTAGGCGGGCAGGTCGAACTCGCAGGTTCCGCCTGGAATACCGACCCGGCTGCGAATGCTCATGAGCCAGTCGTTCTCGGTCAAGGTCTGGCCCGCCTTGCCCGCCAGGCCGTTCAGGGCAGAAAAGCATCCTTCCAGCTGGCCGGTGACGTCATC
>JANPIK010000073.1:0-69882 GCA_031424935.1 Polaromonas sp. | reverse complement strand
ACGGCGATTTTCGGCAAGCGCTAGCGCCGGCGCGGCCAGTAATGGAGCAGCAATAAATTAAAATATTGGGTTCGCGCACACGCAGCTTGATAAACCTGTTTGTAATTACTGCTTATTTTTGGAGTTTGCCTTGACCCCCTCGCCATCTGCCCGCACCACCTGCCACCGCTTGCAGGTAGCTACGCAACTGCACCAGTTTATTGAGCAAAAGGTACTGCCCGGCACCGGCGTTACCAGCGAGCAGTTCTGGAAAGGTTTTGATGCCATCGTGGCTGATCTGGCGCCGAAAAATATCGCGTTACTGGCCGAGCGTGACCGCCTGCAAACCGAACTTGACGCGTGGCACAAAACCAACCCTGGCCCAGTCACGGACATGAAGGCCTATCAAAAGTTTTTGACCAGCATCGGTTACCTGGTTCCCGCGCCCAAGAAGGTAAAAGCAACCACCGCAAACGTGGATGCCGAGCTGGCCAGGCAAGCCGGGCCGCAATTGGTGGTGCCGATTTTGAACGCCCGTTACGCGCTGAACGCCGCCAACGCACGTTGGGGCAGCCTGTATGACGCACTGTATGGCACTGATGTGATTTCAGAAACTGAAGGTTGCGAAAAGGGAAAAACGTACAACTCCAAACGCGGCGCAAAAGTTATTGAATACGCACGTTACGTGCTGGACCGCACCGTCCCGCTGGCAAACGGCTCCCATATTGACTCGGTGGGCTACAGCGTAGTCGCGGGCAAACTGGTCACCAAGCTGGCCAGCGGCAAAAGCGTGCAACTGCAAGACCCCAAGCAATTCATCGGCTACCAGGGCGTTGCACTGCGTCCATCGGCAGTGCTGCTGCAGCACAATGGCCTGCATCTTGACATTCAAATCAACGCTGCTACCCCCATTGGCAAAACCGATGCCGCGGGCGTAAGCGATTTAGTGCTGGAAGCCGCGCTGTCGACGATTCTTGACCTGGAAGATTCGGTAGCCGTGGTAGACTCTGACGACAAAGTGCTGGCGTACAGCAACTGGCTAGGCATTTTGCAAGGCACACTGACCGAGAGCGTCACCAAGGACGGAAAAACCTTTACGCGTGGCCTCAACGCTGACCGCATTTACACGTCAGTCACCAGCAAAAAACCTGTGGTGCTGCATGGCCGCTCACTGATGTTTTTGCGCAATGTCGGCCACTTGATGACCAACCCGGCTATTACGTACACCGCTGCGAATGGCACTGCCCAAGAGATTCCTGAAGGGATTCTGGATGCGGTAGTGACCACCACGATCGCCATGCATGACCTCAAACTCAAAGGCAAGCCGGGCATCAAAAACTCACGCCAGGGCAGTGTCTACATCGTCAAACCCAAAATGCACGGCCCGGCTGAAGTGGCTTTCGCCGCCGAGCTTTTTAGCCGAGTTGAAAAAATGCTGGGCCTGAAAGACTCCACCGTCAAGCTGGGCATCATGGACGAAGAGCGGCGCACCAGCGCAAACCTGATGGCCTGTATTGCCAAGGCCAGCTCGCGGGTGGCTTTTATCAACACCGGCTTCTTAGACCGTACCGGCGACGAGATGCACACCGCTATGCAGGCCGGCCCGATGATCCGCAAAGGGGACATGAAGACCAGCACCTGGATTGCTGCTTACGAGAAAAACAACGTGCAGGTCGGGCTGGCGTGTGGCCTGCGTGGCAAGGCCCAAATTGGCAAAGGCATGTGGGCCATGCCGGACCTGATGGCCGCCATGATGACGCAAAAAATCAGCCATCCGCTGGCAGGTGCCAACACCGCATGGGTGCCTAGCCCCACAGGCGCTACGCTGCACGCGCTGCACTATCACCAGGTGAATGTGGCCAAAGTGCAAAAGTCGATGGAAAAAGCAGTGAAAAGTGCAGATGCCAAAAAACTGCGTGCCGACACCTTAAACACACTGCTGCAAATTCCTGTCACCACCACACCAGACTGGTCAGCCGCGGAGAAAGCGCAAGAACTTGACAACAACGCCCAAGGTATTTTGGGTTACGTGGTGCGCTGGATCGACCAGGGCGTGGGTTGCAGCAAGGTGCCTGATATTCATAACGTTGGCCTGATGGAAGACCGTGCCACGCTGCGCATCAGCAGCCAGCACATGGCCAACTGGCTGCTGCACGGCGTGGTGACCAAAGCGCAAATCACCGAGACTTTCCAGCGCATGGCTGCGGTGGTGGACGGCCAAAATGCGGGCGACAAGCTGTACAAACCGATGGCGGGCAACTTTGACACATCGATGGCGTACAAGGCGGCGACCGATCTGGTGTTTAAAGGCTTGGCGCAGCCTAGCGGCTACACCGAGCCGTTGTTGCATGCGTGGCGGTTGAACATGAAAGCGGGCTAAACGTTTGGGGTTTGCCGGGTACCGGTCAGTTCGGAATCAAAAAATCGAACAACGCTTGTTCAAAAAATTCAACCCGCACTCAGTCTGCGCCGCGTACCATCAGGCATGGCCTTAGACAACGACTTTTTTCTGGCAGCCGCTGAACGTGTGCGTCATGCAGCTGCAACGGGCGGCACCTTGCGTATTCGCGGTGGTGGTAGCAAAGACTTTTATGGGCAGACACTCAGCGGCAGCGTGCTGGACACCACGCCCCTGCGTGGTGTGGTGAGTTACGAGCCAAGTGAGTTGGTGGTGACCTCACTCGCTGGTACGCCGTTGGCCGAATTGGAATCACTTTTGGCTGCACATGGACAGTGCCTGCCGTTTGAGCCACCGCATTTTTCAACTGACTCGACAGTTGGCGGCATGGTGGCAAGCGGCTTGAGCGGCCCGGCGAGGGCCAGCGTGGGTGCCGTACGCGACTATGTGCTGGGCGTCAAACTGATCAATGGCAAGGGTGAGCATTTGACGTTTGGCGGACAAGTGATGAAAAACGTGGCGGGTTACGACGTGTCGCGCTTGATGGTCGGGGCAATGGGCACGCTTGGGCTGTTGACTGAAGTGAGCTTGAAGGTACTGCCGTTAGCGCCGCTTGAGGCGACCTTGAAGTTTGAAATGACGCAGGCCCAGGCGCTAGCCCAGCTCAATACTTGGGGCGGCCAGCCGCTGCCGCTCAATGCCAGTTGCTGGCTTGAAGAAAGCGGCGTGGGAACGCTATATCTGCGTTTACGCGGCGCGCTGGCTGCGGTAGAGACAGCCTGCAGTAAGCTGGGTGGTGAGCGTCTGCCCAATGTTAAAGCGATGCCAGACTGGCAGCGTGCCAGGGACCAGCAGTTGCCCTGGTTTAAAGCTCGCAGGGAGACGCAAGACCTGTGGCGCCTGTCCGTACCGCAGACTGCGCCAGTGCTCGATTTGCCGGACTCGCCTTTGATTGAATGGCACGGCGGACAACGCTGGATACATGCCGACGCCGCGCAGAGCCAAGAAGTCCGTGCTGCCGCCAAAAAAGTTGGTGGATATGCTACGTTATTCATAGCGTCAAGCGCATTTGAAAAAAGGGCCACCGCGCGATTTGACACATTAACACCGCCCATACACCATATTCACCGTGAATTAAAGCGCGAGTTTGACCCGTCGGGCGTCTTTAACCCCCAACGCATGTACGCAGACTGGTAAGTCAGGCCTAAAAAATGCAAACCAACCTGTCCCCCGAATTCAAGAACTCCGCCGAAGGCTTGGAGGCGGAAGCCATATTGCGCAAATGCGTGCATTGCGGATTTTGTACGGCCACCTGCCCCACCTATCAGCTGTTAGGCGATGAACTGGACGGCCCGCGTGGCCGCATTTACCTCATCAAACAAGTGCTGGAAGGCGAGGTACCTACCCGTAAAACCCAGTTGCACCTGGACCGCTGCCTGACTTGCCGCAACTGCGAAACCACTTGCCCAAGTGGCGTGCAGTACGGGCATTTGATTGACATTGGTCGCAAACTGGTCGATGAGCGTGTGAAGCGTCCGCTGACGGAAAAAGCTGTGCGTTGGGCGCTGAAAGAAGGCCTGCCTTCGCCGCTGTTTGCACCCGCCATGGCGGTGGGCCAAACGGTACGCGCCTTGCTGCCGGCAACGCTTAAAAACAAAGTGCCTGCCAAGCAAGATGCAGGTATGACGCCAGCCCGCAGCCACCCCCGCAAAATGTTGATGCTTGAGGGTTGCGTGCAACCCGCCTTGTCGCCCAACATCAACGCCGCTACCGCTCGGGTGCTGGATGCTGCAAACATCGAAGTCGTTAATGCTAAAAAAGCTGGCTGCTGCGGTGCGGTCAAATTTCACCTGAATGATCACGATGGTGCCAAGGGTGAGATGCGCCGCAACATCGACGCCTGGTGGCCTCATGTTGAGCGCGGTGTCGAAGCGATTGTGATGAACGCATCGGGCTGCGGCAGCATGGTCAAAGACTATGGACATGCGTTACGCGACGATGCGCAGTATGCGGCCAAAGCCCATCGCGTCAGCGAACTGACGCGGGACTTGAGCGAGCTGTTGCCCGACTTAGTTGGGGTGCTTTTGCCGAAAGTTAAAGCCAAATCCGCGCAAATTGCCTTTCATCCACCTTGCACGCTCCAGCACGGCCAGCAACTGCGCGGCGGCGTTGAAAAGCACCTGGGGGCCCTGGGCTTTAATATCAAAACTGCCAGTTGTGAGGCGCATTTGTGCTGTGGCTCAGCGGGAACGTATTCAGTGCTTCAACCCAAAATCGCCTACGAGCTGCGAGATCGCAAACTTGGCAATTTGAGCGAGATGAATCCCGAAGTGATTGTGTCAGCCAATATCGGCTGCATCACGCACTTGCAAAGTGGTACAAAAACGCCTGTACGGCATTGGGTGGAAGTGCTGGATGAGGCGCTGATATGACGATTGGTGTTATTGGTCACCGCCATAAAACGCCTACCCGTATCGCTGTCAGTTTCTGCCTTACTAACCTGTATCAAACCCAAGGCCGTGCTAACTCTTCAACTTCAAACGCCTTGACCACCGCTGGCCGCGCCAGCATGCGCTGCAAGTAAGGGCCAAGATGCGTTCTGTCTCTGGCAGGTTTTGATTCAAAGTTGCGCGTCCAGCGGCACAGCATCAAGGTGTAGATATCTACTGCTGAATAACTTGCGCCCAGCAGCCATGGTGCGGCATGAGATTGGCCCTGCTTTGCCAGCTCGGCATCCAGCTGGTCAAGCAGCAAGCCGACTTTGATCTCGGCTTGAGCCTTGACTTGCATAGCACCCGAGTTGTTACCCGCATTTACCAAGCGCTCGGGGTAAAAGTAGATGATCAACGCTGCTTGCAGCGTGTTAGTCAGCCACATCAGCCATTTGTAGAAATGTGCGCGATCCACAGTGCCCGGTGCAGGTGCAAAGCCCGCAGCTGCGTGCTTGTCGCACAGGTGCAGACAAATCGCAGCGGCCTCATACAAAATCAATTCAGCGTCAGCCAGCACGGGAATCAATCCGTTCGGATTGAGTTGCAAATACGCTGTCATTTTTTGAGCGTTTTGTGTGCGGTCGACCAGCCTCAGTTCAAACGGAACGCCAAGTTCACGCAGCAAAATATGCGGCGCCATAGACGCGGTACTGGGGTAGTAATGCAGTTGAATCATGTTTTTTATCATAGCCAAGTACCATCAATGAAAACACCGCTTCACTTGACCCTGCATGCCAAAGACGGTTACCCGCTCTCCGTCACCCATTACCCGGGTGACGGCGAAAGATATATCGTCATAGCCAGCGCTACAGGCGTCCCACGTCGTTTTTACCGCCGTTTTGCCGAGTTTGCACAAGCACGCGGCCACCATGTCATCACGGTTGATTACCGCGGCATTGGCGACTCTAAGCCAGCCACGCTTAAGGGTTTTAAGATGCAGTATGCAGACTGGTCAACGCTTGATTTGGCTGCAGCCGTTGACCATGCGGCATCACGGGGCAAGGTATGGCTGGTGGGGCACAGCTTGGGTGGCCACGCTATTGGCCAATTGCCTGATGCAAACGTGCTGCAAGCAGCCTACGTCTGCGGCGCAGGCGCGGGCTGGCACGGCTGGATGCCACGCCCTGAGCGCTACCGTGTGTGGCTGATGTGGAACGTGCTCGGCCCCCTTGGGACGCGTCTTTACGGCTATCACCCGATGAGCAAGTTGGGCGCTGGTGAGGACTTGCCGATGGGTGTGTACAGCGACTGGAAACGCTGGTGTGCAATGCCAAATTACTTTTTTGACGATCCGTGTGCCAAGAGCATCACCGACAAATTTGCTGGCGTGCGCATCCCGATTGCAGCGGCTGTGAGTACCGATGATTTGTGGGCACCGCCAGCCTCGCGTGACGCGTCCTCCAAAGGTTACAACAATGCGTCAGTAGATGCGATTAACTTGCTGCCAGCCAGCCTGGGCGTCAGGCAAATTGGCCATATGGGATATTTTCGTCCGCAGGTGGGGCAAGTGTTGTGGCCAAAGATTCTGGCGTGGCTAGCTCAGCACGGTCTCGTGCAAAACGACATTTAAGATTGCGCGCTCGCCGCTTGCCCTAAAAGCCAATCTCTGAATACTTTGAGCGGTTTGAGCTCAGCAGATTCTGGCGGATAAACCAGATAGTAGCCACGCGTGGCGCGCCATTGCCTCTTTGACAAGCGCTCCAGCCTTCCCATCGCCAACGCATCTTGCGCCATGAAGGCGGGCAACAACACCACGCCCAGCCCGGCTACGGCGGCATTCAATGCCATGGACATCAGGCCGTAACGCGGACCTTGGCCGCCGAATCCGGCATCAACGCCTACCGTCTCAAACCAGGCTTGCCAAGCCTCGGGCACGGTGCTGTGGTGAATTAAAGCTGACGCGGGTGTTTGGCTGCCCAACGTTTTACCGTGCACTGCAATCCATGAGGGCGCCGCATAGGGGGTCAACAACAACGGCAAGACGAATTCGTTTTTTAAATGCATGCGCTTGCCTTCTCCAAACTCCAGCGATGCATCAGCCGACGTGTCTGTAAAGTCGACTGACCCTACGCGCGTGGCAAAGTTAAGTGTGATCTCGCTGTGCGCTCGGGTGAAGGCTGGCAGTCGCGGAATCAACCAGTAGCTGCCCAGCGATGCGCCGACAGACAGAGTAAGTAGTCCGCCCCGGCCTTTAAGCGCCATCACATTGGCGGTAGCACGCTCCAATTTTTGCAGCAGTGGCGCAATTTCATCCAGGTAGTAGCGCCCGGCTTCTGTCAAAGCCAATGCATCACGCCGCCGCACAAACAGCTTGGTGTCAAGTCGTGCTTCAAGTGCAATGATTTGACGACTGACCGCGCCCTGTGTTAAGCGCAGCTCAAGGGCTGCAGCAGTGAAAGAATGCAGCCGAGCGCTAGCCTCAAGGCACAGCAGTGACATCGTTGAAGGCGCGCGTAGCAAAGCAGTCATGAACTTGCAGCATAACCGCACAACACCTATTTAGCATGAGAAATAATCATGGATCAATCACAAAACATCGTTTGTTGATTGATCAATATCTGCGCATCATTGCTGCACTAGCAACCTCACGGATACTCATATGACGCCCTTTGACCTTTCAATCAACACCGACCGTCGCTTGCTCCTCAAGCTGGCAGCAACTACCACCTTAGCCGTCCCACTGCTTGCACGCGCCGCCTGGCCAGACAGGCCCATTCGTTTGGTTGTACCGTCAGCCGCTGGCGGGGCGCCCGACGTCATCTGCCGCATTGTGGCCAACGAGCTCGGCAAACTTCTTGGTCAGGCCATCATTATTGACAACAAGCCTGGAGCCAGCGGCAACATCGGCATGACGGAAATATTTCGGGCTGCGCCCGATGGCTACACGCTAGGCTATGGCAACGTCGGTACGCTGGCGATCAACAAATCGTTGTTTGCAAAGTTGCCCTATGAACCTGAAAAGCTGATGCCCGTCGCGCTGCTAGGGTATGTGCAAAACGCATTGGTCGTGCGCAGCGATCTGGGTGTGAACAATATCAAAGAGCTGGTTGCCATGGCCAAGGCCAAACCCGGCAGGCTGGTGATGGGGTCGGCGGGTAACGGTACCACGGGGCATTTGGGGGGCGAGCTGTTTAAAAGCATGACCGGTACGTTCATGATCCACGTACCCTACCGCGGTAGCCCGCAAGCGATTCAAGACTTGATGGGCGGTCAGGTAGATTTGATGTTTGACAACTTGTCGTCGATCGCACCGCACATCAAGTCAGGTCGCGTCAAGGTGTTGGGGGTATCAGGCCGTGCGCGTAGCCCACTGTTCCCTGAAATTCCTGCGATTCAAGAGGTTATACCCGGCTATGAGACCAGCGCTTGGGGCGGCATAGTGGCACCCCCTGGAACCCCACGTGAAATTACTTTGCGCATCAATGCGGACATCAACAAGGTGCTGGGAAGCGCGGCTGCTAGCGAAAAGCTGCTGGCCGTATCATGGGAAAGTACCATTGGCCCGCCAGAGCGCTTACAAGACCGGGCGCTGCGTGAGACGCCGATGTGGGGAGCGGTAATCAAGCGGTCGGGTGCGCGTATTGACTGAATCCATGCTCGATTTAGTTATTGAAGGCGGCCAGCTGATTGACGGTACAGGAGAGCCGCGCCGCAGGGCGGATGTGGGCATCGTGGATGATAGGGTCGTGGCAATTGGCAAACTGTCACACCTCACCGCGATAAATCGCGTCAGTGCAAAAGGCCGCATTATTGCACCAGGCTTTATTGACGTGCATACGCACGACGATTGCCTGTTATTACAGGCGTCGCGAAGTACGCACCCCAAACTTTCGCAGGGCGTGACGACCGTTATTACGGGTAACTGCGGTATCAGCCTAGCGCCGTTGATCACGCAATCGCCCCCCGCACCTTTGGATTTGTTAGGCACCAGCGGCTGGCGCTTTAACAACTTTGCAGATTACCTTGATGCGCTTGAGCAAGCCGAGCCAATTGTTAATGCAGCGTGCTTGGTGGGCCACTCAACGCTGCGAGTCAAGCACATGCAAACGCTTGACAGAGCAGCGACAGCAAGGGAATGTAGCCGTATGGCCATCGATCTTGAACTCGCTTTAAAAGCCGGAGCGCTGGGCATGTCTACAGGTGTGTATTATCCGCCCGCTCAAAGCGCTACGGCTGACGAGCTGATCGCGGTTGGTGCGCCGTTAAAACGCGCAGACGGCATGATCACGATGCATATCCGGGATGAAAGTGATGCCATTACCAGCGCGCTGCGCGAAGCACTGCATATCGGCAAAGTTCTCGGCATTACCACTGTGTTGTCCCATCACAAACTGGTGGGTATGGTCAATCATGGCAGATCAGTGGAAACGCTTGCCATGATTGAGGCTGCAGCGCAAAGCCAAGAAGTGTGTATGGATTGCTACCCTTACAACGCATCTAGCACCATGCTGTTGCCCGCTCGTGTTCACCAGTCCAGTGATGTATTGGTGACGTGGTCGAAAACCGAGCCACAAGCCGCTGGCCGATCATTGTTCGACTTGGCGCGGGAGCGCCAGCAGCCGCCCGAGGAAGTGGCCAGAGCATTGCAGCCGGCAGGTGCAATCTACTTTGCGATGGACGAGGCCGATGTCAGCCGCATCATTACGCACCCCCTCACGATGATTGGTTCCGACGGCCTCGCGCACGACGCCCAGCCGCATCCCCGATTGTGGGGCACCTTTCCAAGGGTGTTGGGCCACTACGTACGGGAACGCAGGCTGCTATCGCTTGAATCAGCGATTCACAAAATGACGGGGCTGAGTGCCCGTCGATTTAGGCTCAAAAGTCGGGGCGTTTTAGCGCCTGGCAATTTTGCTGATCTGGTCATTTTTGACGAACAGCTGATCGCTGACTGCGCCAGCTACCAGCAACCCACGCAGATCAGCAAAGGTCTTGATGCGGTATACGTCAATGGCAAGCTGGCCTGTGAGGGCGGCACGACAGTCAACGCTCATGCCGGCCGGGTATTGAGAGCCGCCGTGTAAATACGTCCGTTACCTTATCCTACGGGGGGTAGGGAACAACACCCACCGCATGCCATAAAAATCAAATTTATGGTGATCAGGTCTTAAAAGCAATGCTTTTAAGACCTTTTTTATGATCACTTTTAATGGGGGATGAATCATGACTAATTTCTCGTTACTGCCATTTGGAATGATTGGCTTTTGGTTCGCGGTGGGCATTATTGATTTGATTCGCACGCCAAAGGCTTCGTCAGACGGTCGCAACAGCATGGCTAGACGTCCCCATACAAATTGAAACTTTACTTCAGACCTGGACTAAACATGCCTAAGAAATCTACACCTGTCTTGAATACGGCCGACTCCGTCAAGCGTCCAAATGCCGCTAAAAATCCAAAGACCAAAGCCCCGGTTGACCCAGCCAATCCGGTGGACTCGCTGCAAGCTGAGAAATTGAATCAAACCGATGCACTGGTGGCTGCTGTGCCGTTTAATGTCAACAAAGCCAGCGAACATGGCTTTGAAAACGGAACCGCTCCCCCTCAAGGTCAAACACATGCGCCACAGTCTTGGCTGGTCGGGGCCAGCACCTTGTCAGAGGTCGTCACAAACGACAAAGTAGGCTCCCAAGCACAAGAAGGCGTTAACCCTGGCAATGGTTCTCTCGACAGAGTGCGGGTAGATTCTTCAGGCCAGCATCTGACCACCAACCAGGGTGTGGCTGTAGCAGATAACCAGAATTCGTTGAAGTTTGGCGTACGCGGGCCTGCGTTGCTCGAAGACTTTATATTGCGCGAAAAAATCACGCACTTTGACCATGAACGCATACCTGAGCGAATTGTCCACGCGCGCGGTTCGGGCGCTCATGGATTTTTTGAATGCTACGCACCTTTTACCGATTACACCAAGGCTGCCCCCTTTCAGGAAGCCGGCAAAACTACCCCAATTTTTGTGCGCTTTTCAACCGTTGCAGGCGAGCGCGGCTCCAAAGACACGGCCCGTGATGTACGCGGCTTTGCCATCAAGTTTTACACCGACGAAGGCAACTGGGACTTGGTCGGCAACAACATGCCCGTGTTTTTTATACAAGATGCCATGAAGTTTCCGGACTTGGTGCATGCTGTTAAACCTGAACCGCACCATCAGATGCCGCAAGCAGCCAGTGCGCACGATACGTTTTGGGACTTCGTCTCGCTGATGCCGGAATCAACCCACATGCTGATGTGGCAAATGAGCGATCGGGCCATTCCGCGCAGCTATGCCACGATGCAGGGTTTTGGGGTCCACAGTTTCAAGTTGGTCAATGACGCGGGCGAGTCGGTGTTTTGTAAATTTCACTGGAGTCCAAAAGCGGGTACGCACAGCCTAGTTTGGGACGAGGCCGTGAAAATTTCTGGCGCAGACCCGGACTATCATCGCCGCGACTTGTGGGAGCGAATTGAAGCTGGCGCTTTTCCCGAATGGGAATTTGGCGTGCAGGTGTTTACTGAAGAGCAAGCCGAAACTTTTAGCTTCGACATCCTTGATGCCACCAAAATAATCCCCGAAGAGCTGGTACCCGTACAAATGCTGGGTCGTCTGGTGCTGAACCGAAATCCTGATAATTTTTTCGCTGAAACAGAACAGGTCGCGTTTTGTACAGCGCATGTGATCCCTGGCATCGATTTTTCGAATGATCCTTTATTGGCAGGCCGGATTCACTCCTATGTCGATACTCAAATATCAAGACTGGGGGGGCCGAATTTTCATGAGTTGCCGATCAACGCACCCCTGGCACAAGTACACAACAACCAACGCGACGGTATGCATCGCCAAGCTATCCCGCGGGGCCGTGTTGCGTATGAACCGAACTCGCTGGCGGGCGGTTGCCCGTTTCAAGCTGGGGCAGCACAAGGTTTTGTGACCGTCAGCTCAAAGCAAAAAGCCAATGATCTTCAAGACAAAATACGCGCAAAGCCTGAAAAGTTTGCCGATCACTTTACCCAAGCGACGCTGTTTTATGAAAGCCAGACCCCGACAGAGCAAGTGCATATTGCGGCGGCCTTCCGATTTGAGCTGAGCAAAGTAACTGTGCCCGCGATTCGCGAACGAACGGTGTCAATGTTGCGCAACGCGTCTGAGTCTTTAGCCCAGCAAGTCGCCACTGGCCTGGGCATGGTCACCCTGCCCGACGCCATGCCAAAAGCACTTCAATCACCTGAAGCGCCTGAAATTACCTCATCGCCAGCGTTGTCGCTGAAAGCCCGGCCAGGCAAGCAGGGCATACGGGCCAGGAAAATTGCCTTGCTCGTAGCCGATGGCGTTGACGGCTCATCGTTGACGGACATTCAACGTTTATTGGCTGGGAAGAAAGCCGTTCCCAAACTGATAGCGCGAAGGATCGGCCCGGTGACGACGTCCCAGGGCGTTAGGTTGATGGCAGATGGATCTTTTGAGACAGAACCCGGTTTCTTGTTTGATGCGGTTGTACTGCCTGATGGCAAGGATGCAATGCTGGAGTTGTACAAAGATGCCCAAGTCTTGGAGTTTGTTCGCAACCAGTATCGCCATTGCAAGCCTATGCTGATGCTGGGTACAGGCAAAAAACTTGCCTCCAGTGCTGGTGTGCCAGACGCCCTACCTGACGGTAAAGCAGACTCCGGCATCGTCGTTTCCGCAACTGGAAGCCATGAAAATGCTTTTGAAAGCTTTGTTCAAGCGATAGAACTACATCGGCATTTCGAGCGCGAAGCTGATCCACCTTTGGTCTAACAGCCCAACCATACTGGGTCACGCCATGCAATGACCCACGGTTAATAACAACTCATTCGGTTGCCTAGGCGGATTCAGAAACTTTATGAAGTTGCGTTGTGCTTGCCTGCTGCCAGCGCCACGCATCGGCGCACATGTCTGACAATGTGCGGCGTGCCCGCCAACCTGACAGTCTTGCAGCTTCAGACGCATCAGCGTAGTAGGCCGCGACATCACCGGGCCGTCTGGCGGCGAATCGATACGGCAAGGTTTGACCACTTGCCTGTTTAAAAGCCCTACGACTTTTAGCACGCTATGTCCACATCCTGCCCCTAGGTTGACTGTGAAGCTGCCTGCCCCATGCAACAAGGTACGCACTGCTGCTACATGGCCTAATGCCAGATCTTGAACATGAATATAGTCACGCACACCCGTGCCGCCAGGTGTTGCATAGTCAGCTCGTGCAATTTCAGCACGACGCCGCAATGCGCTTAAATCGGTTTTGCCTGCGGTGAGGCTAGACGCACGCCATCCAACACTTTCCTGGATGGTTTTGATTCCAACACCTGTCAGCAAACAATGGTCTTGTGCCAGCTGCTGCCAGTGCCCGTTGGTCACGTTTAGCTCGAGCGGCATGCCGCGGCTGTTGCGATGATCGGCGCCTTCGTAACCTCCCATCCAGAACGACCGAAAGATTGCACGCTTGGAACCAGTCGCAATGTTTTCGCTTTGGCTGCCAAGTCTGTCGTGTCTGCTTTGTCCGGTTCGCGCACCAGATGCGTCACGTTCATCTTCTACGTTGTCTGTGAGATGTCCGTCATCCGATACAGCATCTTGCTGGGGCGCAAGTGTCGGTCGAGTGTTTTTTTATATGTCGAGTAGTGAACATTTCAGAGCAGTCTCAAAGCGCCCTGTGCTGCGCGGCGTCAGAGGTTTGATCCGAAAAGCGTCAGCAAATGTCCAATATCGACATTGCGATAACTGCCTTTAGAGATGCTTTTCAAGCGCTCGGGCCAATTTAGAGCAGGCATCAATGATTTGAATATCTGAGGCGTCATTCGAGGTTTGACTACAGGTATTTTTGCTTACTTCTTACACCCTGTTGTACACACAGGTTGAAACATAAAGGTTACCTACTTAGGGAGAATATTTTGATTGCCGTTATTGTTCCTGCACACAATGAAGAAGACCAGATATACGCTTGCCTGGCGTCTATTTCTATTGCTGCACGTTGCCCCTACTTGAGCAAAGAACGGGTAGTTACTTTTGTGGCACTTGACGACTGCACTGACAGTACGCGTGTTGTTGTGGAGCAAATGGGCGTAACAACCATTGCACTGACATCCAGAAATGTCGGCGCCGCTAGAGCACTTGGCGCGCAGTTGGCATTGGCTGCAGGTGCGCGGTGGCTGGCATTTACGGATGCGGACACGCAAGTAGCTCCTGATTGGCTGTCCGCTCAAATAGCTCAGTGCAGTGACGCCGTATGCGGCACAGTGGCCATAAGAGATTGGGGCACCTATGGCCAAAAGATGCGCCTTCATTATTCACAAACTTATGACGACAGAGACGGCCACCGTCACATACACGGTGCAAACCTTGGCGTATCTGCGCTGGCGTATGTGCAAGCAGGTGGTTTTCAACCTTTAGACAGCAGCGAGGACGTTGCGCTGGTCAAGGCACTTGAAGTCAGTGGCGCAGTCATTGCGTGGTCAGCGGCGCCACGCGTTTGGACCAGTTCTCGCCGCAACTTTAGGGCCCCTGGTGGTTTTGGCGAAACTTTGGCGCGGGTTGAACGCGAAAGCACATTGCGTCACGCCGACACGGTAAGCGAATGAGTTGTTCAGTACAAGACTTTCAGTCTGGCTTGATCGCTGCCCTAGTCAACCTGGATTCTCAGACTGCGACGGGTCGCCAGCTGGATACGCTGCTGGAGGCAGGATATGGCGATTTGCCTCTGCCCGGGGCGGGCGCTACATGGCAGCGCTGGCGCGCATTGGCTGCTGTAGGCGCACATGATTTGGCATTGGCAAAATTATATGAAGGCCATACCGATGCGCTGGCCATCATCATCGAGACAGACGATTTCGAAATGATCAATTGGCCAGGTGCATGGGGTGTCTGGGCTTCCGAATCTCCAGCCGGCCGCACCCACTTGCACAACGACAATAGCAATAATGTATGCATCAGTGGCAGCAAGCTTTGGTGCTCCGGTGCAATGACGGGCAGTCAAGCTTTGGTAACAGCTTGGCCTGCAGATTCAAACGTACCGCAGTTGGTGGCGGTGCGCCTGGATCAAAAAGGTGTCAGCGTTGATGCAGACTGTTGGAAGGCAGTTGGCATGGCAAACAGCATGAGCGTGAAAGTCACGTTTAACAACGCTACGTGCATACCTGTTGGCAAGAGGGGCGCTTATTTAACGAGACCGGGTTTTTGGCAGGGCGGCGCAGGTGTCGCTGCTTGTTGGCTGGGCGGCGCGAGCGGCATTGCCAACCGCTTGTTTGAGTCGCTACGCCACTGTGGTCCAACACAGAAACAAGGCAACGGTAGTGGTTTTAAGCTGGCCGCACTTGGCAAAGTGTATGTGTCTCTTTCGCAGACGACGGCAGGTCTTCAATCAACTGCTACGTGGATAGACAGACATCCCACTGCGGATGCATGCCGTGTCGCCCTGACAGCACGACTTGCTGCAGAGCAATGTGCCAAAACAGTCATGCATGAAGCAGGGCAGGCGATGGGTGCAGGCCCGTTTTGTATGGATGAAAAATTTGCAAGGGCAATGGCTGATTTACCGGTCTTTATCAGGCAAAGCCATGCCGAGAGAGATTTTGCTGCACTTGGCGAACGTCTGCTGGCAGAGCCGCACACGTTTGAAATGTTTTGAACGACCGACTGATAGAAGGTCAAGGGACTGCCGAGTCAAACTGGTTGGGCTGGCTCGCGCGTCAATGCATCGCCAATGTTTCAGCCACGGCTTTATGCGCTAACCACAGGCGTCTGGTTGTTGTCGCGCCGCATCCTGACGATGAAATACTGGCTTGTGGTGGTTTGCTCGCTTTGTGCGGCACTTTAAACTTTCCTGTGTTGGTGGTAGCCATTACAGATGGCGAAGCAAGTCATGGCCTGACGGACGCAGCTGCACGTGCCAGGCTGTGCCATCAACGTGTGCACGAGCGGTGTGCCGGGTTGAGGCAATTAGGAATCGACCCCCAATGCGTGGTGCGTTTGAAAATACCAGATGGGCAGGTAAATTTGTATGCCGATGTCATTTTTAATGCGCTGAAAAGATTGCTGCGTTTGGGTGACCTTGTTGTCACCACTTGGGTGTTGGATGGTCACCCCGACCATGAAGCCACATCGGGTGCTGTATTGCGTACAGGCTGCCCTTTGCTTCAGGCACCGGTGTGGATGTGGCATTGGGCGCGACCCGGTGACCCGCGTATACCGTGGGCGGATATGGTGAGCTTAAAACTCACCGATCATGCGATGGATGCCAAGCAAATGGCATTAATGCAGCACCACAGTCAACTGGACAGTCGCAACATTGAGGCAGGGCCTGTGCTTGCAACGGCCATCGTTCAAAGAGCAGCACGACGGCAGGAATATTTTTTTACCCGCCCTCATTGCCGCTAATTGATAAGAGTGATGAGAGTGATGAGAGTGATGGGAGAAAAATTTTGATCACATTGACGCGTCACACCCCTCAGCCAGACACACCGGCTTATTTTGATGCCATGTTCGCCAAAAGTGATGACCCATGGAAATTTCAAACCCGTTGGTATGAACGGCGTAAACGTGCGCTGACCATGGCTTGTTTACCAAATGAACGTTATGCCAACGCGTTTGAACCGGGTTGTGCAAACGGCGAACTCTCAGCGAAACTGGCAACCCGTTGCGATCGCTTGCTGGCAAGCGACGGTGCTGACAAGGCTGTCAGCCTTGCAAGACTGCGACTCAAAGATTACAAAAATGTTGAAGTGCGTAAAGCCTGGGTACCTGAAGAATGGCCACAAGATAAATTTGATTTGATCGTACTGAGTGAATTTTTGTTTTACCTCAAGCCACAAGCTGTGAGGGACATCGCTCATCTGGCTCAAAAAACACTTATGCCGGGCGGCGTTATCTTGGCGTGCGATTGGCGGCACCCCGTCGCGCAATGCGTACTGACGGGGGATCAAGTGCATCAGCAACTCAATGACTGCATTCAATTGGCACGCCAATGCCAGATCGTAGAGCCCGATCTAATCATGGACGTCTGGCGCGCAGGGCCCAGTGTTGGTGCGATAGAAGGCTTGGTGTAATGGTGCGGGCACATGGGCATTCTGCTGACGCATGTGTTTTTCACTTTCCTACATACGCATGTAGGGGTATTGCGTAGCCTGAGCTTTTTCGGTTCAACCCAAGGGTTGGTTTCGGTCTATCGCAACTTTAAAAACACATGCCAACTTTTATTCAAGATGACCCACGATATCCCTCTGGTTGTATGGATAGCACGACTTTCCTGTTGCCCGCCAAAAACAGCGCTTACGTCAACGAGACTTTTTCCGGACTTGATTCTACGAACACATTTGACGCACAATTTTTGCAAAATCTGTTGGATAAAAAACTTGCAAATGCTCAGGTCATTGTGGTGTCAAACCGGCAACCTTTTCACCACACAATTGATAACGGCAAAGTCCGGCAGGTACAGCCTGCAAGCGGTCTTGTAACGGCTCTGGAGCCGATTGTCCGCGCGTGTGCAGGCACTTGGATTGCGCATGGTGGTGGCGTCAATGACAAGGACTTTGTAGATGACCAAGACCGATGTCCAGCG
The DNA here is from genome assembly GCA_031424935.1 of Polaromonas sp. GTDB lineage: Bacteria > Pseudomonadota > Gammaproteobacteria > Burkholderiales > Burkholderiaceae_C > Polaromonas. The sequence goes on along the minus strand of JANPIK010000073.1, from coordinate 52,470 downwards.
CCTTTAGGCAAAGGCGCTTACACGCTTAGAAGGGTCTGGATAAGTGCCGAGGAACTTCGTGGCTATTGCGACGGGTTTTCAAACTCGGGTTTATGGCCATTGAGTCACATGGCCCATGTCAGGCCAATATTGAACGAATCAGACTGGTTGCACTATGTTGCTGTGAACCGTCGTTTTGCAAATGCCGTCGTTCAAGAAGCCAGAAACAGCGACCCCATCGTTCTGGTACAGGACTACCATCTGTCGCTGGTACCAGCTCTGGTTCGGGCCAAGTTACCGCGTGCGACCATCATCAGTTTTTGGCACATACCGTGGCCTCATCCAGATCAAATGAGCATGTGTCCCTGGTTGCCTGAGATTCTTCACGGTTTGCTGGGCAGTGATGTTATCGGTCTGCAAACGCCACAACACGTACGCAACTTTATCGACCTGGTCAATCGTCACTGTAAAAATGTTTTGACAAAGCCGACGCCACACATCATTCATAAAAACCACGTGACTCAAATCCGTGACTTTCCCATCTCGATTGCCTGGCCCGCCTTGGGCGAAGAAAGTTCTTTACCTCCTGCAAAATGCTGCCGTGTAAATGTCGGCAAGAAATTTAAGTTACCTGAAAATACGCGCCTGATCATTGGCGTTGACCGATTTGACTATACAAAAGGCTTGATTGAGCGATTGCATGGCTTTGAAGCATTGCTCATTCGCTATCCACACTGGCAAGGCAATGTGCGATTTATACAAGTCGCATCCCCGACGCGCGTGGATTTGAAAGAATACACAGACTTTCAGTCAGTGGTTTATGAAGAGGTTAAGCGTATCAACAGGCAATTCGCTTTCGAAGGTAACGATGCAGTAACGTTACTTGACAGCCATCACGAAAAAGATGCGTTGAATGAGCTTTACCGCGCTGCCGATATATGCCTGGTCACCAGCCTTCACGACGGTATGAACTTGGTGTGCAAGGAATTTGTGGCGGCACGAACGGATGAGCAAGGTGTTCTGGTACTCAGTCAATTTGCAGGCGCTGCGAATGAAATGACCCAAGCTTTGATCGTCAACCCGTACCATACTTTACAAATTGCAAATTCCCTGGACAAGGCTTTATGCATGCCAGCCGAAGAGCAAACGCAGCGCATGCGAATGCTGCGGTCAACCGTCCGCCGTGCCAATGTTTTCAAATGGGCTGCAGACATGTTGGAGGGCGCACTGGCAGTGCGTGAACCTGCGCATAGGCGCAACGCGTCGTTTGTGTCTGGCGATCGCTTTCATCGTCCAGCTACCACTGACACAGCCGATACAACAGCCAGAGCCTCTTAGCTGCAATTGCTTGACGGCTTGACGGCTTGACGGCTTGATTAAACGACAGGTTGTCAGTCACTTGCTCTTATGCCATGCGCCATTTGTTTTCATCGGAAGGCTTTTTTTGCTTGCAGCGTTTGGCAACGGTACGCAGTGTTCTGATTTTTGATTTTGACGGAACCTTGGCGCCTATCGTTAGCCAGCCAGCCGACGCAAGAATATCAACGCAAACAATGGCGTACCTGAAAAGTCTGTCAAGGTCATGGCCCGTCGCTATTGTGACGGGACGCAGTGTCAGTGACGTAAGACAAAAGTTGGGTTTTACGCCTGACTATCTGTTTGGAAACCATGGCGCGGAACGTTACGACCGATGGGAAACAAATCACTCAAATGAGAATTTAAACCCTTGCCGAAGTTTTTTATCTGCACATGCAGGTCTACTTGCAGTTCATAACGTGAATGTGGAGGATAAAGGCGTGTCGCTTGCTCTGCACTATCGGCACAGCAACAACCCATCAGATACCCGCGCTTGGCTGCATGATGTTCTGCGGGGGGTTTCTCAGGACGTTTTATTGCTTGACGGGCACATGGTGGTAAATATCGTGTGGCGATATGCGCCTGATAAAGGCGATGCCCTGGCAACTATTTTGCAAGAATCCGGTGCAGAAAATGCTTTGGTGATGGGCGATGATGAAAATGATGAGGCTGCTTTTGTCAAAGCGCCACAACATGCAGTAACGGTGCGCATTGGGTCGTCTGCTGTGCGTAGTCGCGCACGGTTCAGGTTGTCGGGTCAGTACCAGGTCAACACCCTACTGGTCGCACTGTTGAATCAAAGAAACGTGCTTGGCTTGGTTCGCTAAAAACGGCGACTTGTACGTGCAACTGTTTACCGTGTTTCACGGCGGCGGCACCATGCCGTGCGCTGCTGCGTTCACTTTGCCAAAATAGGGCAATACGGTCTGCTCGCCATCAAAACCGTCGGCTGTGATTGAATTGACGCTTGTACTTATTTTGTAAATTTCAGGCATCCATGCAACCGGTCATCTCATTTATCGTTCCCGCATACAACGAAGCGCAATTGCTGGGCTTAACACTACAGTCGATTCACAGCGCGGCACGCGAGATCGGACAACCGTACGAATTGATTGTGGTGGACGACGGCTCAACCGATGAAACGGGAGGGGTTGCCCAACGTCATGGCGCGCAGGTGGTTTCTGTGAATCACCGCAAGATATCTGCAACCCGTAACTCTGGTGCCAAGGTGGCGGTTGGCGAACTTTTCTTTTTTATTGATGCTGACACGGTTGTGAATGCGCAGGTTGTCCAAGCCGCAATTGACGCCATGCGAGATGGCGCGGTTGGGGGCGGTGCAGCCTTTAAATTTGACGGCGTCGTTCCTTTGTATGCCCGTTTGCTTTTGCCGCTCGTTGTGCTTTCGTTTCGCCTGACAGGTATCGCGACCGGCTGCTACCTGTTTTGCACAAGAAGCGCTTTTTTTGCTGTCGGCGGATTTGACGAGGCCTATTTCGGCACGGAAGAGATCGTGTTGAGTAAGGCGCTCAGGCGCCATGGGCGTTTCAAGGTCTTAAAGCAGGCGGTAACGACCTCTGGCCGCAAGCTTCGTACATTTTCCAATCGCGAGTGGATGTCCTTTTTGGTGCAGGTTGTCCGTCAAGGGCGGGGCGGTATCAAACAGCGACAGGGCATGGAACTTTGGTACGGCGAAAGACGCAACGACCCTGACCAAAAGCGTTAACCCTAGAAAAAGCAGTTGACCGCTGGTAAACAATCAAAAGACCGCGTGCACATCCAGCTTTTTGGCTTTTTAGACATTCATCTCTTGGGTGACAAGCCCAAGCACCCGTTTGCACCGCGTGCTGCTGCGGCTAAGCCGTGATGCGAACCTTCATGGCAATAGAGCGCCCTGTCTAGGGAAAACCCTGGAATTGAGGTGTAGCCCCTAGGACTTGTGAAGACACTACACCTTGTCCTGACGTCAAGCGACATGCGCCGCAAAACGCTGAAGCATCCTTCCCGTCAGATTGGACCATCACTTCAAAGGAAACCAAAATGTCCCAGAAAAATCTTTCCACCGTTGCTACCAACGTCATTGCCACCTACGGCATCACCGCCACCAACGTGATCAACAGCTACCGCTTTGGCGGCGAACGCGTTGCCGGTTTTGTTGACCAGCGCTTTGCCGCAGTTGTCAATCGCGGTGGAGCAGCGTTTCGCAAAGATTTGCGCTCCAACCTGATCAACTCGCAGCAGCGCGTCAGCAGTTATTGCGTCAAGGGCGTTCATTTTGGAACCGACCAAGCAGAAACCGTCGTCGGCGTTGCCGTGGATTTGGCGACCAAAGGTGTCAGCCTGGTTGCCGCTAACGCGGTACGAATCGACCGCGCCACCAACCTCAACGCCCTGGACCGGCTGAACCGCGTCGCCATGCCGGCCGCTGACCTCGTGGTCAAAGTGGCTGACCGAATCGAAGAAGGTAGCAGCGAATTGGTAAAACGCGTCTCTGGCAAGGCCATGCCCGCCAAGGCTCTGGCAACTGTCAAACTCAAAGCTGCCACCGCCAAAGCCAGTGCCTCACGCAAGCGCATCACCAAAGTGGCTACCCGCAAAGCCAGCACCCTCGTTGCTGACACCGCCACAGAGGCGTCGAATGCTGCACGCCGTGTTTCCAGAAAAATCCAGGCGACAGGTGAGCAAATGGTGACTGCAGTTGCTGATACAGCAACCGAAACATCAAACGTTGCGCGTCGGGTGGCCCGCAAAGCGAAGGCTACCGCCAAAGCCGCTTGAACCGAGCTGGAGCATTCCGATATTCAGGCTTTGACCCCTTGACCCTTGACGGGGGTCAGGGTCATGGCCTGCTGTGGGTGTGATTTAGAACGGTGAAACTTTCTTACTTGGGCTGCAGCCACGTTAAAAACAAAACCAAGCGATTTGTTTAAACTGCACTGCACACATTTATGAAAATCACATGACTACAACCACCACCCCTACCACTCCTACTACCCCCACCACTCCAAACTCCCCGTACCCTAACACGCAACTCCTCATCAACAACCAATGGTGCGCCAGTGCCAGCGGTAAAACGCTTGATGTTGTCAACCCAGCCACGGGCAATGTCATCGGTACGGTCGCCCATGCAGGCATTGCCGATCTTGACCGGGCGCTGAATGCGGCGCAGTCAGGGTTTCAAGCCTGGAAGAAAATTCCGGCCAACGAGCGTGCCGCCATCATGCGCAAGGCTGCGGGGCTACTGCGTGAACGCACCGCCGAGATTGCACGCTTGCTCACGCTGGAGCAGGGCAAGCCGTTTGCCGAGGCACGTGTTGAAGTCATGGCGGGCGCCGACATCATTGAATGGTTTGCAGATGAAGGCCGCCGCGTTTACGGCCGTATCGTGCCGTCGCGCAATCTGGCAGCGCAGCAACTGGTGCTGAAAGAACCGATTGGACCGGTCGCAGCGTTCACGCCCTGGAACTTTCCGATCAATCAGATCGTTCGCAAGCTCGGTGCAGCGCTGGCCTGTGGCTGCTCGTTTCTGGTCAAGGCACCTGAAGAAACCCCCGCATCGCCCGCTGCACTGTTACAAACCTTTGTCGACGCTGGCGTGCCTGCCGGGACGGTGGGGTTGGTTTTTGGCGACCCACACGAAATATCAAGCTACCTGATTCCGCACCCGATTATTCGCAAGGTGACGTTTACCGGCTCGACGCCTGTGGGCAAGCAGCTGGCAGCGATGGCAGGCCTTCACATGAAGCGCGCCACCATGGAGCTGGGTGGCCACGCACCGGTGATTGTTTGTGAAGATGCTGATGTGGCGCTGGCCGTCAAAGCAGCAGGTGCGGCCAAGTTTCGCAACGCGGGCCAAGTGTGCATTTCGCCGACGCGTTTTTTGGTGCACAACAGCATCAAGAACGAGTTTGCGGCATTGATGGTCAAGCATGCAGAAAGCCTGAAGCTGGGCAATGGCCTGGCCGAAGGCACCACACTGGGCCCACTGGCCAATGCGCGTCGCCTGGGCGCCATGGCCAAGGTGCTGGACGATGCGCGCCGTACGGGTGCCAAGATCGAAACGGGCGGGGAACGCGTAGGCGATCAAGGTAATTTCTTTGCGCCTACCGTGTTGACGGGCGTGTCGCTTGAGTCAGATGTATTTAACAACGAGCCCTTTGGCCCGGTGGCGGCGATTCGCGGTTTTGATAAGCTGGAAGAAGCGATTGTCGAGGCCAACCGCTTGCCTTTTGGCCTGGCGGGTTATGCCTTTACCCAGTCGGTGAAAAACACACATGCGCTGATGCAGCAAATGGAAGTCGGCATGTTGTGGATTAACCAGCCGGCTACGCCGACCCCTGAAATGCCGTTTGGCGGCGTCAAGGATTCGGGTTACGGCTCGGAGGGCGGACCAGAGGCCATGGAGGGTTATTTGGTCACAAAGGCCGTGTCTGTCATGGCGGGGTGATTTCGAGGTAATTTATAGCCGTCGTTAACGCTAAGCCCCCACAAAGGTCATGCAGCGACGGCCTGCCAAGGCACGCGCACCGCAATGTGCACACCCGAGCCTGGGCCTGAGTGGAGCGTCATTTTGCCGCTCAGGCTCTCTACTCTGAACCGCATGCCCGCCAAGCCGTGTTGGCCAGGTTGCAGTGTTGCGGTGTCAAAGCCGCCACCGTTGTCTTTGATGTCCAGCAACACCTCAGTGTCCGTTTGCTTGAGTTCAACGCTGACCTCGGTAGCTGCCGCATACTTGCCGATATTGGTCAGTGCTTCTTGAACGATGCGAAAAATGCCCAGCTCGGTGTCGGGCGGCAACTGTACATCGGCAATGTTGGTTTGAATGGCAAAACCCAGGTGTTTACTGGTGTCACTGCAGAGCGTAGCAAGCGCAACGTTCAAGCCCAAAACGCTCAGGGTTGAGGGCCTGAGGTCTTCCACGATTTTGCGTTTAAGCGCGATGCCGCCGTTCAAGTGACCGTTGATCTGTTCGATGCGCTCCAGCATTTCTGGATCTTGCGAAAGCTTGACGCGCATACGAGCCAGCGTCAGCTTGGCAGCTGTCAGCAAGCCGCCCAACTCATCGTGCAGCTCTCGTGCCAGGTGCGCTTTTTCGTCCTCACGCGCAGTCTGCAGGTACCCCGCCAACGTGCGCAGTTCTGTGGTTTTGTTGGTGACAACCGCCTCCAGCATGTGATGACGACTTTCGCGTTCAAAATCAAGCTGCTGCAACCTTCTCCAATACCAATACAGCCCCAACGCAATCAACAAGGACAGCGCCAAGACAGCAACCCGGTTAAATAAAAGAGCGTCATAAATCACGCTGCGGGCGTCTTGCTGCATTTTGGCGGCTTCGCTAAATTTTGAGTCAAAGCGGGCTCGTAAGACTTCCATCTGATACTTTCCTTCGCCACTGCTCACCACAGCTATAGCACCCGCCCGGTCGCCTATGTCGGCGAGCAAAACGGTACGGCCCAATGCGCCAAACGTTTGTAATACCAGGTCCTGAATTTGCTGGGCATCGTTGGGACCCGTCGGACCGATACGGGCAATATAGTCAAAAACTTTCTGGTTGCCGCGCAATTCGAGTTCGGCACGTTGCATGGGTTCCAGGTATGAACGTGTACCAGTCAGCAAGTAACCGCGTTCAGCCGATTCAGCGTCGGTGAGCAATTGCAAAATGCGTGCGCTGCCGATACGCGCCTCGGTTAGCGCAATACCGTAGCGCAGCGTGCCAACCGTACGCTGGTAGGCCCACTCGCCGACGAAGGCGAGGGCGGCGACCATGACGATCAAAAAAGGCACGGCAAAGCGCAGCCTTAAAAAACTATCAATATATTTTTTCACGCGTAGTCCTCTGTCCCTTCGATGATTTGGAATTTACCTTTTTTAACACCGTATTTTGGTACACCGCAGGGATAGAGCACAGGGAAACGCGATCTTTGAGGCGTTTTCCTACGGCGCGTGTCAGCAACAGACGATCTTCTGACCCCGAGCGAAAAATTAATGTGGTTAAAAGCTTGAAATGCAGCCTAAAAGCCATACCGCCTTGGAAAGGCACCGATTCAAACTTTGTCTTTTAACTTCACCATGAAATGAATCATGACCACCCTGCAAAAACCATCTGTCAAATCAACCCGGGGCACAAAAGCCATGGATGCTATCGCGCTGCTCAAGGCCGACCACAAAGAAGTTGACGAGCTTTTTACCGAGTTCGCCGGCACCAAGTCTGCGGCGAAGAAAAAAGCGCTTGTTGAAAAAATCTGCATAGCGCTGAGCGTTCACGCCCAAGTTGAAGAAGAAATCTTTTACCCGGCTGTCAAAGACGCCCTGGAAGACACTGAACTGGTGCCCGAAGCGAGTGTTGAACATGCGACGATGAAAGATCTGATTTCGCAAGTTCAGGGGGTCGAGCCTGACGGCGAGATGTATGACGCGAAAGTCATGGTCTTGTGCGAATACGTGAAGCACCACGTTAAAGAAGAACAAACCCAAATGTTTCCAAAAGCAAAGGGGGCTGATCTTGACATGCAAGACCTGGGCGAACAGTTGCAGTCCAGAAAGTCCGAGCTGCTGGCGCTACATGCGTAGTTTTGCTTCCCGCTGCGTTTGATTTTTATTCACGCTGGCCACGGCAAAGCAGCTGTTACGCAACTAGTTGACCCCAAACAAGTCTGCTCCGTTGCTCCAGCCCACCTTGCGCGCGACGTCTGGCGGCAAATCACCCAGCCAGGTTCGGTAGCCTTTCATCAGCTCTTCGTAGTACTGCCATCGTTGGTTGACCCAGGTGTCCGAGCCAATCATGAAGCGGCCCGGATACTTTAATAAGAGCGTGCGCCATTCTGCACAAAGCTTGTCGCCGTCACACGTCAAACCAGGGCGGTACGACAGTTCACCCATCAGTTTTGGGTACTTTTTAAGCAGCTCATCGACTCTGCTGGCCGGAGCGCCGCCAATGCCTGTGTGAGCCCAGATCAGGCGGGCATCGGGGGCATGCGCCATCAGCAAGTCAATGGCGATGTCGTCTACATGCGCGAGTACAGCTAATTGTTTTGCGGCGGCAAATTGCATCAACTTTTTGGCCACCGCACCGTTTGCATTGGCACTGTCGTACAAATGGAACTCTCCCAACCCTTTGAAGGGCCCGGCCTGGTCGCCTGCCACGCCACGCGCAAACTCGGCCTGCACCATGTCGTAAATCGTCTCGTCCCTGAACCAGTTGTCGTAATCAGCCCGGTTGCGGTACAAGCGAATAAAAGGCACAACCGTGATGCCAGCGCGCCGCGTTTCGGCAGATGCAGCCAAGGCCTTACTGCCGTCGTTCGGTCGGCTATTGGCAACAATCGCTTTAACGCCACTGCGTTGCAGGCGCGCAAGAACGTCAGGCAAGGGGTGCGGTCCATTCCAGGCCTCTTCGTTGTAATGCAAATGTGCATCAAACAGGGGCCCGGTGTAGTCAGCAGCATGCACCGTGGTGACTACTGAACAAAACGTCATCGCTATAAATAAATGAGCAGCTAGCCCATATAATGCTTGGGCCACATGCGTAAAAGATGCCTTAATAGCGAATTGACGATGCATTTTTAACACCCTTCGGCCAAACTCCAACCGGTTTTAACCGAGGTTTTCAGCAAAAAACGCCAGCGTACGCTGACGCGCCAGATCGGCAGCTGGCTGGTCATACGAGCCGCGCTGATCGCAGTTAAACCCATGGTCTGCCGCGTAGGTGTGTACCGTCACATCAGGGTGTGCCGCAGCAAAAGCGTGAACGCCGTCCATCGGTATGTAATGGTCTTTTTCGCCAAAGTGCACCATCACGGGGCATTTAGGCTGGCGCGCCACCTCAGTTGGCGCGGTCATGCCGCCGCCGTAATACGGTGCTGCGGCGCTGATGCCCGTCAAAGTGCAGGCTGACTGCCAGGTCAGCAGGCCGCCCCAGCAAAAACCCATCACGCCGACCTTGCCGCCTGTCTGTAGCGCTGCATAGTCAATCGCGGCTTGTATGTCCTGCATCACGCCTGGGCTGGGCAAGTCGGTTGCGGCAGCTTTCAATCCCATGCCGGCGGTCATGTCGTCTGGCTGATAGCCCAGGTTGACGCCGGGGGTGACACGTTCAAACATGGCCGGTGCAATCGCAAGGTAGCCCTGCGCAGCAAAGCGGTCAGTCACGGCCTGGATGTGAGAGTTGACGCCGAAAATTTCTTGAACCACGACGATGGCTGCTGTCGCTTTGCCCGCAGGTAAAGCCAGATAAGCAGGGACTGAAAAGCCGTCAGCGGCTTTGAGATGAATAAATTGACCCATTTTTTAACTCCGTTTAATGACGTGTAATAACAACCGGTAAGCTACATTGTTATAGCAAACCAACCAACCTGCAGGAGAAGTGTTTGAGCAAAGTCCTTTTAGTGACCGGCGGTTCGCGCGGCATTGGCGCGGCCACAGCGCTACTGGCAGCCCAAGACGGCTATGCAGTAGCCGTCAACTACACCGCCAACTCGCTGGCTGCCGATGAAGTGGTGCGGCAGATTCGCTCTAACGGCGGTACGGCCGTCACGGTTCAGGCTGATGTGGCTGTTGAGGCCGATGTCGTGACGATGTTTAAAAAAATCGACGCCAAACTGGGCCGCCTGACAGCACTGGTCAATAACGCGGGGGTGGTCGATATGGCCAGCCGCGTCGACGCCATGCGGCTGGATCGGCTGCAGCGCATGTTTGCTGTCAATGTGTTGGGCAGCTTTATGTGTGCCCGTGAAGCCGTCAAACGCATGAGCACAAACTACCCCGGGGGCGTCGGCGGTGCCATCGTCAATGTGTCGAGCGCGGCAGCCAAGCTGGGCGCGCCTGGCCAGTATGTGGATTACGCTGCCGCAAAAGGCGCGATTGACTCATTTACTGTCGGCCTGGCCAAAGAAGTCGCGCTGGAGGGCATTCGCGTCAACGCGGTACGGCCCGGCATCATTGCCACCGAGATTCACGCCTCGGGCGGCCTGCCCAACCGAGCGCGAGACCTGGCACCTTTGGTGCCCATGCAGCGCGCCGGCACCGCGCTTGAAGTAGCCCAGGCCATCGTCTGGCTGTTAGGCGAAAAGTCAAGCTACACGACTGGCGCAGTCATTGACGTCACAGGGGGCAGGTAATGGACTTCAAGCCCTTGGTAACCTTGCTGGCAATTGTTAACCCGTTGGCCATCGTGCCGTTTTTTATTCACTACACGCAGGGGTTTTCAAAAGAACAAAAGCGCCGGACGATTTTGATTTCTTCGTTCAGCGCCTTTGTCGTCATTGCAGTCAGTGCGCTGGCGGGTTTGAAGATTCTCGAATTTTTTGGTATCTCGCTGGCCAGTTTTCAGGTCGGCGGCGGCATGCTGCTGCTGATCAGCGCCATGAACATGCTCAACGCCCAACCCGCCGAAGCTAAAACCCAAACTCATGAAATGGAAGACGGCGCCGCCAAGGCAGCTATGGGCGCCAGCATCGCGGTCGTGCCACTGACGATTCCGCTACTCACCGGCCCGGCCACCATGTCTACCGTGGTGATTTATGCCGAAAAAGCAAAAACTTTTTTGCAACTGGGTACGCTGGTAGGCTACGGCCTGGTCATCGGCCTGGCTACCGCGCTGTGCTTTTCATTGGCTGACCCCATCGCTCGCGTGTTGGGTAAAACCGGCATCAACGTGATGACCCGACTGATGGGTTTGATACTTGCCGCGTTGGCGGTGGAGGTGATGGCCGATGGTTTGGGCAAGCTGTTTCCGTTGTTGATGAAGGGTTGATGTTGCATGAGCAACCCTGTGGTTTTACTGGTTGAAGACGATCCGGCGATTGCCCGTACCATCATTTACACGCTGGAGCGGGACGGCTTGCAGGTCACGCACAGCATGCAACTGCTGGATGCCAGGCGGCAAATGGCATTGAAGCGGCCCGACATTTTGATCCTTGACGTCGGTCTGCCCGATGGCAGCGGACTGGACTGGTGCAAGCAGTTGCGCAACGATGCAACAACCAGCGGCCTGCCCATCCTCATGCTCAGCGCCCACGGTGAAGAAATTGACCGAGTACTTGGGTTGGAATTGGGCGCTGACGACTATGTGACCAAGCCTTTCAGCCCTCGTGAGTTGCTGGCGCGCATACGCAGCATGCTCAGGCGTTCGCACCAGCAACCCCTAGTCAAGCCAGCTATTTCGGGTTCTGTATTTGAGATGGATGCGGATGGCCAGCGCGTCAGTCTGAATGGCCAAGTGCTTCAATTGACGCGCCGCGAATTTGGCCTGCTGAATGATTTGCTCAAGCACCGGGGTCGCATCCGCTCGCGTGAAGCTTTGCTGAGTTCAGTTTGGGGACTGGATACGGACAGTACCGACCGGACAGTGGACACGCATATTAAAACGCTGCGCGCCAAACTTCTGCAAGCCGATAATGCGCGCGACCCTATCGTCACGCATCGAAGCATGGGGTATTGCATTGATGCTTGATGATTTTGCAAGCCGCCAGAAGACCATCAAGTGCATTTAGGCATCCGTCTGTTGTTTGGGTTTTTCCTGGTCACCGGGCTGGCAGCTTTTTTCGTATTGCGCGTGTTCGTCACCGAGGTCAAACCCAGCGTGCGCGAGGTGATGGAGGACATGATGGTAGACACTGCCAATATTCTGGCGGAGTTGGCTAGCGACGATCTGGCCGCTGGCAAGATGGCCAATGGCCGCTTTGCAGAACGTGTCAAAAACTATGCGATACGACCAATAGATGCAAAAATCTGGGGCTTGTCCAAACAGTCGCTGGACTACCGCGTGTATGTCACAGACGACCGTGGCATGGTGTTGTTTGACTCGGAAAACGTAGCAACGGGTCAGGACTATTCACAGTGGCGAGATGTGGCACGTACCCTGCGCGGCGAGTACGGTGCCAGGGCAACGCGCGAGTTGCAGCATGATGACCGCAGCGCCATCATGTATGTGGCCGCCCCGATTGAGCACAACGAAAAAATCATTGGCGTGTTGACAGTTGCCAAGCCGGTGGCGACTGTGCAGGCCTTCATCGACCGGACAGAGCGCAAAATTCTGCTGCGTGGTGCGCTGTTGCTGGTTTTGTCACTGGCTATTGGTGTGGTGGTGACCTTGTGGCTGGTGTGGAGTGTTCGCAAGCTGCGGCGCTATGCCAATGCCGTTGGCAGGGGCGATAAGCCTGCGTTGCCCAAAATACCGGGCGAGTTGGGTGAGCTGGCTTTGGCGATGGATGCGATGCGCCACAAGCTCGAAGGCCGTGAGTATATTGAAGGCTATGTACGCGCGCTGAGCCATGAACTCAAAAGCCCGCTGGCGGTCATTCGAGGTGCGGGTGAGCTGCTGCAAGGTGAGTTACCAGAAAATGCACGGCGTGAATTTGCAGGTCATGTTCTGGCACAAACCGCACAGCTTGAAACCATGGTCAACACCATGCTGGAACTGACCAAGCTTGAACAACGCCAGGCCACCTTGCAACTTGAAGTCGTGCAATGGGCTGACTTTTTTGCCTCAATCGTGGATGCAAACCAAGTCCTGCAGACACAGCACATGCTGCAGTTCAGCGTCGAACCTGAGCATGCCAGCGTCCGCGCCGAGCCTGGTTTGTTGAAATTGGCTCTCAGTAACCTGCTTGAAAACGCGCGTGCGTTTGCACCTGATGGCACAGTGATCACTATTGAAGCGCATCAAGGCGTGGTGACGGTGAGAGATTCTGGCCCAGGAGTGTCCGACTATGCATTGGCCCGATTGGGGGAACGCTTTTATTCAACCGCCCGGCCCGATGGCCAGAGCAAAGGCTCTGGCCTGGGGCTGGCCATCGTGCGGCAAATCATGTTGCTGCATGGTGGCACCATGGTGGCCAGTCACGCAGAACCAGGGCTGCGTGTGGTGCTTGACTTTCGGTCAACCTGATCGTCAATCACAAAACTTGGCAATTGGCGGCCTTGGCACATCATTCGGGGGTGGGGCTTTAACAGGCGTTGCAGCGTTCTGCATGAGTCGTGCATACCAGTCGACACGGCGCGTCAGCATCATGACACCGGCCAGCACCCCAAACAAGGCGACGCTGCCCACCACCAGCGCAGCCTGCTCCATTTGCAGCAGTACAAACAGCATGCTGTAGAGTGCCGCGATGCCCATGCCAAAAGGAATGCCGCGCAGCCAGCCGCGCAGCATGGCACTGGCGTAGTAGGTCAGCAGCAAAACGCAGGCCGCCGACGCGGCGGCATAGGCCGTGCCAAAGGGCATGTGTTCAGACAGACTGACCAGCAGCAAAAAGAACATGATCATGGCCGCGCCGACCAACGCATATTGAATCGGATGTACCCGAAGTGACTTCATAAACTCAAACAGACCGACAGCCAGAAAAGTCAACCCAATAAACAGCAGCCCGTATTTGGTGGCACGATCGCTCAGGGCGTAGGTGTTGCCCGGGTCGACAAAAGTCACACTCAACACCTCAGCCACTTGTTTGGGCAAGTTCACGGCCTGTTGCGCCGTGCTGGCCAGGGAGCTGACCCGCCACAAGGCTTCAAAACCCTGGTCGGTTACTTTTCGCTCTGCAGGCAAAAACTGTCCGCCAAAGCTTGGGTGCGGCCAGTTGGATGTAAGTTTGATTTGGGTGTCCCCGCCCAGCGGAACAATCGACAGCTTTTCAGTGCCCAGCAACTCCAGATCAATCTGCGCTTCAAGCGGAGCCGAAGCCACCCATCCTGCTGGCAAGGGCGCATGGACGCCACGCGGGTAAATGCTATGGAAGGTGCCAGGTTTGAGCTTTAATGTTTGCCCAGCCAGTTGCATGCTGGCATGGCGAACACCGCGTGCATCAGACACTGACAGCATCATGATGGGTTGACCACAGCTCAAGCGGGAGTTTGATTTCTCAGCAACGGGCTTTAGCGCTTCAAGGTTTTCCCACTGCGCCTTGAGTTGTGCTTTAAGTGTGAAGACCTGGGTAGCATGCAGCCCGCGAGCACGCGACTCCAGCTGGCTGCTACCCTGCACATGAAGCAAGCTTGGCGCAGCAACCAACGTGAATTCGCGTCGCGACGTCAATAGTTTTTTGTCTTCTGTCCGCTCGTCCCACTCCTCCGTGCAAGCCCGGTGAATCAGCGGGCCGGTCAGGGTTTGTGGGCCTGCCAGGCTTTTGGCAACGCCATCAATTACCACCTGACGGTAGTTTTGCCTATCGTGTACAACGCCGCTTACCAGCATCAGCGCCACGACCAAAAGCACCAGAACCATCGATATGGAAATCAGTTTTGCTTTCACTTTTTATGTCCTTTCTTGACAGGCAACATGCCCGGAACAAAAAGGAGTGTGCAAAGCTTGTGTGAGGCCAATATGAGCTCAATGGGCGATTGCGAAGCGAGTGTGAAGTTTTAAAAAAATCACCATCCTGGCTTTTCATTGTGACTAGAATTTTGGTTTATGAACTATCCAAGAACCCTCATCAGCTCAGGCTCCCCGTTTGAAGCGCAAATTGGCTATTCCCGCGCAGTGGTGGCAGGCGATTGGGTGTTTGTGTCGGGCACGACGGGCTTTGACTACAGCACCATGGCGATCTCCAGCGACATTGCCGAGCAAACTGATCAGTGCCTGAAAAATATTGCGTCGGCATTGCAGCAGGCAGGCAGCTCTATGGCGGATGTGGTTCGGGTGACTTATGTGTTGCCTGATGCGGCGCAGTTTGAGCAATGCTGGCCGGTGTTGCAAAAGTACTTTGGCAAGGTGCGCCCTGCGGCGATGATGATCTCTGCCGGATTATTGGATGCGCGCATGTTGATTGAAATTGAAGTGACAGCTCTGAAAGCGCCCCTTTGACCGGTATTAAAGATGATTCATAAAACCTGCCGAATTTTTGCGCTCACGGTTTGTGGTCTGTCAACGTTGGCCGCCAGTGCGCAAACACCCGCCGCCAGCAGTGACATGCAAATCATTAGGGGCTTTTACATCGACCGCACTGAAGTACCGGTTGGCGAATTTAAAAAATTTGCCGACGCAACGGGCTTGGTGACGGCGGCTGAAAAAGCGGGCGGCGGCAGCACGTTTGAAGCGGGCTGGGAGCAACGCAAGGGCTGGACATGGCGCGCGCCTTTTGGCAAGCCAGCCAGCGCCAGTGAGCCTGCGTTACATGTCACCTACGCTGAAGCAGCAGCCTACTGCCAATGGGCGGGCAAGCGGCTGCCCAAAGACGCGGAATGGTCACTGGCAGCCTACACCGAGTTGCGCGCCAGCCCACCTGCTGGCTTTGCAGCGGGCCGTACCTACGCCTACCCTACAGGCGACAGCCCGCAAGGCGCTAATTGCACCGACTGCGGCAACGTCAAAACTGTCGCTAACGCCGTCACCAGCCGGGGGCGTGGGCATGCTGAAGTGGGCACCACCAAACAGGGCGTGAACGGTCTGTTTGACATGGGCGGCAATGCCTGGGAGTGGGTGGACAGCGGCCCGGCCAATGACAAACGCACGCGCGGCGGCTCTTGGTGGTATGGCGCAGCCAGCATGCAGGACACACATGTTCAAAGCAAAAGCGCAGAAACAGCCGTTATCTATATCGGATTTCGCTGCGCGAAGAGAATGTAGCAAGCCGCCTGTCGGCAGTGCTCAGCGTGCTGTGCTTTGCTTTAGCCACTCATCTATCTCTTCAATCGCCGCATCTGTTGCAGCGCCCAAGGCGCGCACGCCGCCTTGCGCATCAGCTGACGACGCTGGCCGCTGCACCGCGATATTGCGCTGCGCAATCAGCTTTTCACCACTGGTGGCTTGCTCTATCAATGTGACGCGCAAACGGATCAGGCCGACACTGGCGCTCGGTGTGGTAAAGACATGACTGAACTCATCCAGGTCTAACCTGAGCAGCAAAGGCAGCACAGCGTTCTGGCTTCGGTTTAACGCCAAGCCGCCCCGTGCATCAAAAATGTTGCGCTGCTGGCCGAGTTGCTCACGCAGACGCTGGCGCACCAGTTGTGCAGGTGGCATGGACCAGCGGGCGAAAGTATAGGGTCGTAGTTCCTGTTCGTTCTGGTAAGTCAGGCGGTAAAGCACGGCCTGGTTGTCGAGCGCGCCGCCCGATGTACTGATGTCGTCAATCGCCAATGCGGGCAAGGCGGGTAAGGCTGTTGGTCCCGCCCGCTGCGCGGTGGGCAAAGTCGTCAGATTGCCAGGTCCGAAGTCGTACAAAGCAGCACGCACGGGCTTGTCGGGAAGCGCAGAGCAGCCCGACAGCAAAAAGCCGCCAAATAACAAGCAATATAGGCCTCTAGCCCAATAATTATTTTGGCAAACAGCTCCTAAAGTCATAGCGTTTACATTCATCTTTGTACTCCTGAAGCTGAAAAGCCAGGCTCACCCGGCCCAGGTTGCGGTGGGCCATTGCCAAAAATCAGCGACTGCGGGTTGTCGTCCACCGCATTGACGGTGCGGCGCAGCTGACGCATCGTTCGGGCAGTTTCATCAGCCACCGTACCCAGCTTGGGCAGAGTGGCGGCACTGAAGGTTTCCACCCCGGCTGCCAATGCGGTGCCGCCTTCAGACAGTTTGTCCAGCGGGCCGCCCTTCTCGTTCAGCCGTTTGGCCGTGATGCCTACCTCGGCAATGGCAGCGCCCGCCTTGGTTGACGTGTCTTGCAGCGAGACAACGGCCGTATCCAGACTTTTGACCAGCTTGGGGATATTGACCTTGTCAGGCCCGAGTTGCGCATTCAAGATGCTGGTCATGGTGGTGGACAGGCTACTCACGTTTTTGGCGGCTTGTCCCATTTCGTCAAGCGCTGTCACCAAACGCTTTTGGTTGTCTTCTGCCAGCATCTGGTTGAGCTTGGTACTGGCCTGCTCGACCTGGTCAAAAATCACCTCGCTTTGTTTGAGCAACTTGTCCAAGCCTCCGGGTTTGAGGGGTATGCGCGGCGGGTCATCGTCGTTAGGAACCAAGCGCTCCTTGGATTCGCCGTTGTCATCAAGCTGGATAAAGCCCAAGCCTGTCACGCCTTGAGAGGCTACGGTGGCAAACACTGATTTGGTCACCGGTGCGCCCCGGTCAATAGAGATACGGATCAGCACATTGCCTTTGACCTTGCTGTCAAAACCAATTAATTCGACCTTGCCCACAGGGACACCCCGAAAGCGCACCACCGCCTGCGGCTGCAGGCCGCTGACGGTCTCAGACGTGGACATTTCGTACATGTCGCGCTGGGTGGTGTCGCGCATCAGCCAGACAGCCAGTACAGCCAACAGCGCACTGACCACCAGTACAAACGCGCCAGCGGCCATGGCATGGGCTTTGTTTTCCATCTCAAGCTCCTTTTAAATCTGCGGGCGCGTCATTGAGCAGTGCCATTGCACGCTGGCCTCTGCCGCCCCTGAAAAATTCTTCAATAAACGGGTGCTTAAAGGCCACGACTTTTTTGGGTGTGTCAGCCACAATGACGCGCTGGTTTGCCAGTACGGCAATACGGGTGCTGAGCTCAAACAGGGTGTCCAGATCGTGCGTCACCATCACCACCGTCAACTCCATCGCCTTGTGCAGCGACAGCAGCAGGGTGCAAAAACTGTCAGCGCTTTCCGGGTCAAGCCCTGCCGTGGGTTCGTCGAGCAACAACAGCGGCGGGTCCATGATGAGGGCCCGCGCCAGGGCCACGCGCTTGATCATGCCGCCTGACAAATCGCTTGGCATTTTGCCCGCAGTATCAAGGCCAAGACCTACCATTTGCAGCTTGACCAGCGCCGCCTCGCGCACCAGCTCAGGCGGCAATATTTTCAGCTCACGCAGCGGAAAAGCGATGTTTTCCAGCACGGTAAAGGCCGAAAACAAGGCCCCTTTCTGAAACAGCATGCCCACACGGCTCGCCGCACCGCGTCGGCCCAGTTCGCTGGCAGGCCGGCCCAACACGGTAATGTCGCCTTTGGTCGGGTGCTCCAGCCCGAGGATTTGCCGGAGCAACACGGTTTTACCGGTACCCGAGCCACCCACCAGCGACAAGATTTCGCCGCGCTCAACCGCCAAATCCAGGTCTTTGTGAACAACCGATTCTTTGTCACCATTTTTAAACACGGTCCAGAGTTTTTTGATGTCGACGATTGAATCCGCCATCTCTAGATACCAACATTCTTGAACAGCACCGCAAACAGAGCATCCACCAATATCACCACAGTAATGGAAGTGACCACCGAAGCAGTTGTACCCTGCCCCAGGCTTTCGGTATTGGGCTTGACGCGCAAACCAAAATGGCAAGCAACCAGCGCAATCAACACGCCAAAGACTACCGATTTGGCAGTAGCCAGGGTTAGATTGGCCACCTCTACAGCAGCCGGTAATGCGTTGATAAAAAACGCAGGCGTGATGCCCATCGCAGCACTGGCTGCAATCATGCCGCCCAGCAGTGCAGCCAAGGTGGTCCACACACTGATGAGCGGCATGACGATGGCAAGGGCCATCGCGCGCGGCATCACCAGGCGAAAGCCCTTGGCTATGCCCATCACACGCATCGCGTCCAGCTCTTCCGTCACCCGCATTACACCAATCTGCGCAGTAATGGCTGAGCCTGAACGGCCCGCAATCAAAATGGCTGCCAGCACAGGCCCGAGCTCACGGATCAATGAGATACCCAGAATATTGACAATGAAAGCATCTGCACCAAATTGCTTGAGCTGCTGGGAAATCAGATACGCCAGCACCACACCAATCAAAAACCCGACCAGCGCGGTAATCGGCAGTGCCGTAGCGCCCACGTGGTACAGATGGCCTGAAAAATCACGCCAGGGCGCCTCCTGCGGACGGCGAACCAGGCTGGCAATATCCAGCAGCAATTGTCCAATCAAACGCGTCAGTGCCTTCAGGTGGTCAAGCGCGCCTAGCAAACGGCCACCCAAGATGCGTATCGGCTGCTGCCAGTCAGACGCCGCCACTGGCGTGGGCGCCGACATGAATTTGGCAACGGTTTCCAGCACGGCACGCTGGTTCGGTTCTGCCTCCACGCGTTTCGGCCAGACGCGTCCCCATTGGTTCCACAGCAGTTGCGCGCCCAGGTGGTCAAGACCCTGCATTTGGCGCAAGTCCCAACCAGCGTCGGTTGACGTGTCCAGAACATTGATTTGCGCAGCCAGCGCCCGCCATTGGGCCTTACCCGTCAGGTCAGCCGCCGTCCAGGCACCCAGCACCATATGCACCACGCCTTGGGGGGTTTGTTGGGTGTCGATGCGCGGTGCTGAAAGGGGCATGAAGTCGAAGGCAAAAAAGATTTTTGAGATAGTAATGGCGAAACTGCTTGCGCGCGCGTTCGGTCAGCCAGGCGTGGTTTTGTCCTACACACGCCAGGGTCAGTTTCGCGTTTGACGACAAGGGCAAAATAGGCTGAACACCCGACATCAAGAAACCAAGCCATGCAAGACAACACCCCAGCCAATGACCTGACCCGCGGCCCCGTCAGCGACCACATTTTTGACTACATCATTGTGGGCGGCGGCACCGCAGGTTGCTTGCTGGCCAACCGCCTGTCCGCCGACGCCTCTAAAAAGGTGCTGTTGATTGAAGCAGGCCGCAAAGACGATTACCACTGGATTCACATTCCTGTCGGCTACCTGTACTGTATTGGCAACCCGCGCACTGACTGGCTGTATAACACCGAGCCCGAAGCAGGCTTGAATGGCCGTAGCCTGCGCTACCCGCGCGGCAAAACACTGGGTGGCTCGTCCAGCATCAACGGCATGATTTACATGCGCGGCCAGGCCCGCAATTACGACGAATGGGCGCAATTGACGGGCGACAGCGACTGGAGCTGGGCCAACGCGCTGCCGTATTTCAAGCTGCACGAGAACCATTACAAGGGCGCAGACGAGTTTCATGGTGCGGTGGGCACAACGCCAGAGCTGATGCAAGACAAGACTGCGCCGTACTCAAAAATTTTGCAGCATCGCAAAGCAGGGGGTGAATGGCAGGTGAGCAAGCAGCGCCTGCACTGGGACGTTTTGGATGCTTTTTCGCGTGCTGCGGTACAAGCGGGCATACCCGCCACCAATGACTTTAACCGAGGCGATAACGAAGGCATCGGCTACTTTGAGGTCAACCAAAAAGACGGCTGGCGCTGGAACACGGCCAAGGCTTTTTTGCGCCCCACCTGCTACGGCCGGCCGAATTTTGAGCTGTGGAACAAAGCGCGGGTCAGCAAGCTGATCATTGAAAAGCAGTCAGACGGCAGCCAGCGCTGCACAGGCGTTCAGGTCTGGACAGGCTTGGAGCACATCGACGTGATGGCAACCCGGGACTCAGGCAAAGAGCGCGGGCTAATTGGCGAAGTCATCTTGTGCGCCGGTGCAATAGGCTCACCGCAAATTTTGCAGTTGTCGGGTATCGGCCCCGGCGCCTTGCTGCAGCAGCACGGCATTGATGTGGTGCAAGATCTGCCGGGTGTAGGCGCCAATCTGCAAGACCATTTGCAAATCCGCTCGGTTTACAAAATCAAAGGGCCGGCCAATTCGACGCTCAACACCCTGGCCACAACCGCGATGGGCAAAGCCCGCATTGGGCTGGAATATTTGCTCAAACGCACCGGCCCCATGAGCATGGCCCCCTCACAACTCGGCGCGTTTACCCGGTCAGATGCGGCGCAGGCCTACCCCAACATTCAGTACCACGTTCAGCCTTTGTCGCTGGATGCTTTTGGCGAGCCGCTGCACAGCTTTAATGCGTTTACTGCCAGCGTTTGCAATTTAGCGCCCACCAGCCGGGGCACAGTTCACATCAAAAGCCCGGGGTTTGAAGACGCACCTGCCATTGCGCCCAACTACTTGTCTACCGAAGAAGACAAAAGAGTCGCAGCTGACTCGCTGCGCGTCACGCGCCGCATCGTCAGCCAAAGCGCCCTGGCCAAATACCAGCCTGAAGAGTACAAGCCGGGCGTGCAGTTTCAAACCGATGACGATCTGGCACGGCTGGCAGGCGACATCGCCACCACGATCTTTCACCCGGTAGGTACAACGAAAATGGGGAGAAACGACGACCCGATGGCGGTGGTCGATTCCCACCTGCGGGTGCGCGGCATACGCGGCTTGAGGGTGGTCGATGCGGGTGTGATGCCGCTGATCACCAGCGGCAACACCAATTCCCCGACGCTGATGATTGCTGAAAAGGCGGCTGAGTGGATTCAGGCGGGGCGGTGAACTGACCATGACAGCAATTGTTGGATGTTGACCGTCACCAATTTGGTGACATAATCAGCCATGCGAATTTTCAACAAGAGCGCCATTGAGCTTTACGCCAAAGCCCACGCGCCTGCCAGAGACAGTTTGCGCTCCTGGTACGCCGAGGCGATTGAGGCCGCTTGGGTAACACCCGAGCAGGTCAAAGCCCAGTTTCCAAAGGCATCGATCATTGCCAACAATCGCGTGGTGTTTGATATCACAGGTAATGGTTATCGGCTGATTGTGTCTATGAACTATAAATATCAGTCGGCCTACATCAAATTTTTCGGTACACATGCAGAGTACGACCGCATTGACGCAGCAAGCGTTGATCACACAGGAGTAAATCATGGCAAAAAAGACAGTTGAAATTGAGTTGGTAAAAACCGAGGCAGGCTACCGCCGTGCGCTCAAACAGGTGTCATATTTCTTTGACCACCCACCCGCAGCAGGCTCGGCACTTGAGGCCGAGTTCGAGTTGATGATGATGATGGTCGAGCGCTATGAGGCTGAACACTTTGTCGTTAAATCGCCAGACCCAGTGGCTGCGATTGAGTTTGCCATTGAGCAGCGCGGTTTGTCGTCTGCCGACCTTCGTGATGTGTTGGGTTCACGCCAGCGTGTACATGACATCTTGCAGAAAAAGCGCAAGCTGTCACTTGAGCATGTTCGTGCTCTACACGACAAGCTATTGATTCCTGCGGATGTGCTGATACAGGCTTACTGAGAATTGCAGTTACCTATGGCTAATTTAAGTCCCGAATTTCTGGCTTTTAAAGCGGCTCTTGAAAAATTTGCCGATGACTTAAGGGTAAATTTCGCTTCTAAGCTTTTGGCGCAGCCAGAGGACCAGTTGAAAGGCCCGGTTCAAGCATTGATACAAGCTACCAGGGTCGGGGTTATTACGAAGACCGAGGCACAAGTAAAAGACTTGGGCGGCCGACGCTGATGATTGCTGAAAAGGCGGCTGAGTGGATTCACGCTGGGGTTTGAGTTGAACAGATTTGGGGCATGCCAGCCAATAGGTAGAGCGGAGTTTTTGTCAATCTTCACATTTCCAAAGCGCCGAAGCTTGTAACATTGGCGACTTGATCGGAGCGATAAAAATTACTTGTCTAGGGAGCTATATGCAATGTCCAAATCAATCAATCAATCATTCGTCATGCTAGCTATATTGGTTCAACGCTAGTCATTCTGACTTTTATTTTCTTCAACAGCCTGGCAACCGCACGCGAATTTACTTGGCCAATCGTGGGTTATGTGGCCAACAACTGGTACCAGCCGCACTTCGTCAGTTCTCATGCGGCAGTGTGCGCAGAGCTGAAACAACAAAAGAGCGACAGTACAGAAGCCTGTACGACCCCAGTATCAAATTTACTGTTTTGTATTCCTTCAAAATCAACTTGCGACGAAAAAATCGCTGAGGGGAATGGCGAATTTAATGCTGCTGTTGACCCTATATGTTTCAACTGGACTAAAGAGCCGGGATACAGCGCCAATGTGGCTGGCCGCACGCTCTACAACCGCAAGACTGGGCAGTGCTCTTGTTTCACTCAGCAAGGTCAAAAAGCAGCGCATGAATTGTTTCCTGACCTAGAAACGGGTTACTGTTATGAGCCGCCTGAAATCGAGTTGACCCCAAAGTCTGCAGCGTACAACCGAAAAGCCCCCGATGCGGCCATTAAGCTGACGGCGATTGCCAGCCGCAGGGTCAATGTCAAGGTTAAAAGCGCCGACCTCAAATTTAGCCTCAAAACCACGCACGGAGAGACCGGCAAACTCTCTAACCAAGTGCTGGGTGCAGACGGCGTCGTCAGCTTTGACTACACCTTTCCCAGCTTTTCAGTCGCCAAAACAGACACCGTGGTGGTGACCTGCGATATTTGCGCTGACGGCGCGAACACCGCTACGCTGGACATCCCGATGGCGCCCACCTTGCTGGGCTTTTTTAACGGGGTGTGGAATACCCGCAAGCAAGCCGAAGATGGACTTGATAAGCTGATAAAGACAACTGATTCCGTCAAAGGCAAGCAAAATTTGGCTTATGACCTGTTTTACAACCAGACGGGCAGCGGTAAGCCTGGCGGCACCAAGGTCGGCAGTGCGCTGACTGACGTGGCCGAAGTCTTTGACCAACGCTCACAAGAGCTCGGCGGCGTGCTCAGCAACCGCTGGGAGACGTTTTGGGACATTTTGAACGCCAAGCACGCCAGCCCCAAGTCGGGCTTGGGTAGTATGCTGGTACTGCTGGGCAACAAAGCGCTGGCGCTCGCTCAGCTTGTTGATACGGCGTACAGTGCAGCGCTGGGCAAACTGGTCGGTGGCTTTGCCAGCCTGCTCAGCGACCCGCCCACTGCGGTTGACCTTGCAGCCCACATCACCAAGCTGCAAAAGTATGCCGACGACGGCTACCCCGTGGTGCTGGTGGCGCATTCGCAAGGCAACCTGTTTGTTAACCGCGCATTTGACAGTCTGCGCGCCAGCAGGCCAGCCGCGTCGGCCAAAGTGGTGCACATCGCACCGGCATCACCTACGCTGCGGGGCGACTACGCGCTGGCAGACATTGACCTGGTGATCAATGGCTTGCGCTTGTCGGGCATCAATTCGGTCCCTAACGTGAACCTGACCCTGCCTACCAGCAAGCAAGATGCATCAGGCCACACACTGGTTGGCACCTACTTGGACGCCACACGCCAGGGTCTGGACGCTATCAAGCGCATGATTCGTGCGGCGGTTGACCCGGTTTAAAGCCACGCGGTACCACACGTTTTAGTCTATTTTTAAGGGGTTTTATGAGTCTTCACCACCACAAAAAAACATCGGTCGTATTAGCTGTGCTCATGCTGCTGACCGCTTGCAACCAGCAACCCGAGCCGGTGTTGATACCCGCGGGCACGCCCAGCGCGATTGACCTGGTGGCCCAGCCTGCAGATGGTGGGCTGCCTGGCACCAGTACCGCAGCCACAGCAACACCGTCTGTTGCGGCGTTGCTTACATCAGCAGCCGTAGCACCCCCGCCTACCCCAACCCCAACCCCAACTCTAACGGTAGTGGCAGCGGCCGCAACCATCGTGGCCCCTGCCCCGCCGGCAGTGTCAGTTGCTCCGGTAGCGCCCCCAGCTCCGGTAGCCCCCTTGGCCCCCTTAACGCCCGCCGCCCCAGCAACGCCTATCACCATACCCCCAACACGGCCACAAGTCGGCACAACATCGCTGGCAACAACCACGCTTGCCGCAACAACGCCATCACCAGCGCCGTCACCAGCGCCAAAACCTGTACTCGCGCCTGCCCCCCCGCCTCCCGTGATACAAGCGCCTCCACCGCCACCGCCACCGCCACCGCCACCGCCACCGCCACCGCCACCACCACCGCAGCCCACCATAAAAGAGCAGATAGCGCAGCTCGAAAAAAGTGGGCAAATCCCTAGCCTCGACAGAACCAATACGTTGCTCGGCATTGATGCCAACAACAATGGCGTACGCGACGATATTGAGGCGTACATCAACCGCTTGGGCTTCACACCGGCGCAGATACGCGCTGCAATGCAAAAAGCAAAAATATTGCAACAGACCTTGACGGTCAACACCAATGACCCTGTAGCGGTGCAGCAGTTGGGCGAAAAATCCATGGCGAGTACGAATTGCCTAGGTGACATGTTTCCAGCCAATGGTCAACTTAGTCAAGTCAGTGAAATGCTAGAAAGTAAAACGATGAACACCAAGACACGAGTGATGCAATATTTAAAATACAACGCTGCTAGCTCCGGCAGCGTTACTAGACTGCCAAGCGGTGACACGTGCGACAAATAGGCTTGGCGATTGATGCAGGGCTTGTTTAAGTTGAAATCGGTGCTGGCTGTGTGTGTTTCGGCAGCGCTGACGGCTTGCCATCCATCGGTGGATTCAGTGTCGGCGTCATTTGCAAGCGCTGATGCAGCGGCGCCGCAGCCCACCCTAAGAGAGCAGATAGCGCAGCTCGAAAAAAGTGGGCAAATCCCAAGCCTTGACAGAACCAACACGTTGCTTGGCATTGATGCCAACAACAATGGCGTACGCGACGACATTGAGGCGTACATTAACCGCTTGGGCTTCACACCTGCGCAGGTACGCGCCGCAATGCAAAAAGCAAAAATATTGCAACAGACCTTGACGGTCAACACCAATGATCCTGTAGCGGTGCAGCAGTTAGGTGAAAAATCAATGGCGAGTACTAAGTGCTTAGGTGATTCTTTTATTATTGATGGTCAGCGTAGTCAAGTCAGCCAAATGCTTGAAAGCAACACCATGAACACTAAACTGCGGGTGATGCAATATCTTAAATACAACGCTGCAAGATCGGGAAGTGTGACCCGCTATCCAAGCGGTGACACGTGCGAAAAGTAGGCTTGGTGATTGATGCAGAGCTTGTTTAATTTGAAATCGGCGCTGGCTGTGTGTGTTTTGGCAGCGCTGATGGCGTCATTTGCAAGCGCTGATGCAGTGGCGCCGCAGCCCACCCTAAGAGAGCAGATAGCGCAGCTCGAAAAAAGCGGGCAAATCCCAAGCCTTGACTGAACCAACACGTTGCTTGGCATTGATGCCAACAACAATGGCGTACGCGACGATATTGAGGCGTACATCAACCGCTTGGGCTTCACACCCGCGCAGGTGCGCGCGGCAATGCAGGATGCAAAAATATTGCAACAGACCTTGACGGTCAACACCAATGATCCTGTAGCGGTGCAGCAGTTGGGCGAAAAATCAATGGCGAGTACGAAATGCCTAGGTTCTGTGTTCACTGCCAATAGTCAACGCAGTCAAGTCAGTGAAATGCTTGAAAGCAACACCATGAACACCAAACAGCGGGGCATGCAATATCTAAAATACAACGCTACAAGTTCGGGAAGTGTGACCCGCTATCCAAGCGGTGACACGTGCGACAAGTAGGCTTGGTGATTGATGAAGGGCTTGTTTAAGTTGAAATCGGTGGTGGCTTTGTGTGTTTTGGCAGCGCTGACCGCGTGCCATCCATCGGTAGATTCAATGTCGGCGTCATTTGCAAGCTCTGATGCAGTGGCCCCGCAGCCCGCCCTAAGAGAGCAGATAGCGCAGCTCGAAAAAAGCGGGCAAATCCCAAGCCTTGACAGAACCAACACGTTGCTTGGCATTGATGCCAACAACAATGGCGTACGCGACGACATTGAGGCGTACATCAACAGTGTAGAAGCCCGGTCTTGATAAGAAAATAAGTATATTTGCCTATGGCCCTCATTTTAATTGGGCAACTTGCTCCTAATAACAGAGCAAACGTCAAAACGGGCCTATACACCATCAGACCATCAGACCATCAGACCATCAGACTAGCTCCAAGACAGTTCATTGCCCAGCATTCGTAGGTTTACTGCGCTACCACACCTTAAACCACGTCACAAATACACCTTCTGCAACAACCGCAACAAAGTTTTTGCCTCGGCTGCCGTCAGCTTGCTGCTGACATCAAGCTCCAACTCGGTGGCGGTGTTTTCGGCCTCTATCATCATCTGGCTGCCCGCATCTGTCAGGTGCAGGCCAATGGCGCGGCCGTCTTCTGGGTGGGGCCTGCGCACTAAAAGCTCACGCTTTTCCATCAGGCTGATTTTGCCGACCAGGTTGGGCGGCAACAGGTTGAGTGCGCTGCACAACTGGCGTGAGGTAACGCCGGGGTTGTGATGAACCAGAGACAGCACTGAAAAGTCGACCGGGCTCAAGTTGTAAACCGCCATGCGCTGATTAAACAGCTCGATGACTTGCAAAGACACCCGCCGGGCGTTGTAGCCCAGCAGGGTTTGCAGGTACGACGTGTCTACCGTCTCAACCATGGCCACCACGCCTACAGTGCCTTGCGTCATGTCAAGCCTCGGCAGTAAAGCCGATTTTTTTGACGATCGGCCCCCAGGCGTCAAACTGCACTTTTTGATCAGCTGCCATTTGCGCAGCTGTGCCGCCGACTGGCAACATGCCCTGAATGGCTAGGCTGTCGATGACCGATTTGTCCTTGAGCGCCGCATTGATGGCCGCGTTGGCTGATGCAATGATGTTGGTGGGCGTTTTGGCCGGGGCGTAAAAGCCAAACCATTCCTCCACCACCAAATCCGGGAAGCCCGACTCGATAAATGTGGGAATGTCGGGCACAAAAGGCGAGCGCTGTTTGCCCGACGTGGCCAAAATACGCAGTTTGCCCGCCTTGTGGTTGGCCAAAAAGTCACCGTGCGGCGTGAACATGGACGCCAACTGACCGCCCATCAAGTCCACCACGCCCGGTGTAGAGCCGCGGTACGGGATGTGTTTTAGGTCAACACCGTTGTTCAGCCCCAGCAACGCGCCTAAAAAGTGGGGCGTCGAGCCCGCTGCAGGCGAGCCATAGCTGGCGTCTTTCGGGTTGGCTTTGGCCCAAGCCAGGTAGTCTTTGACAGTTTTGACACTGGCCGGAACCAACGGGCCGACGGCCAGACCGTGAACCAGCGACGACGCCATGCATACTGGCATCAGGTCAGTGAACGGGTCATAGCTCAGTTGTTTGTAAATATGCGGGTAAATCGCCATCATCGAATAAGGCGTGAGCAGCAGCGTGGCCCCGTCGGGGGCGGCGGCTTTGACGGCATCGACCGCGATGCGGGCGGCGGCGCCGGTTTTGTTTTCGACCACGGCGGCGTTTTTGGTGTAGCCAGAGGGCCCAAGCTTTTCGCCCACGCGGCGGCTGGTGGTGTCAGCCGAACCACCGACCGGAAAACCGTTGATGATTTTGACCTGCTCCAGCGGCAACGCCTGGGCGAATGACGGCAGGCTAAGCCCGCCTAAAACTGCGCTTGCTGCACTGATCTGAATGAATTGACGGCGATTGTTCATGGTGTCTCCTGTTGTGAATAAAAAACCAGCGGTGAAAAACTATGACGAGCACAGGGCTTTGATGTCCGCTGGCACGGGTATGGCCTTGATGCGGTCCGGGTCGTCCGGATGACGAATGCAAAAAGCGCGGGTCTCGGTGCCTTCGCAGATCAACGTGTCGCCACGTTTAACCACATGCTTTTGAATAAACGCCTTGCCGCGCCATTCTTGGATGCTGGTGTAGACCTGCAGCCTTTCGCCGTAGGTGGCGGGGCTGACAAAGCGGGTGTTGATTTCAAGCAGCGGCGTGCCAATGATGCCCGTGGTCTTGACCAACTCGCGCCAGGTAGGCACGCTGCGCTTGACAAAAAAATTCAGCGACGATGCGTCCATCCACTTCAAAAAGTTAGGAAAAAACACAATACCCGCTGGGTCGCAGTCGCCGAACATGACTTCAACTTCAAAGACAACTTGTACGACTGCAGTGCTCATCCATGACTCCTGACCGGTAGGGGTTGCTGATTTAAACGCATACTATTAATTTGATAGCTATAAGTGTATTGGTTGTATGGGCCATGGGTATAAAACGACCTAAATTATGATTTTTGACAGCCTTAAGGATGCTGGGCAGGGTTTGGGTTCTCCAGCAGCAGCGCAATGCCCTGACCGCCCCCCACACAGGCTGACGAGATGCCGTAGCGCACGCCGCCCAGCTGCATTTGGCGCGCCAAAGTGACCGTTAAGCGTACGCCCGTGGCGGCCAGCGGGTGGCCCAGGGCGATCGCGCCGCCATTGACGTTCAGTTTTTCGTTGAGTTTGCCCATGTCCAGGCCCAGTTCTTGAGCCACAGCCAAGGTTTGTGCGCCTTGGGCTTCGTTGATTTCAAAGTAGCCGATGTCGGCCAGCGTTAACCCGCAGCGCGCCAGCAGCAGGCGAATTGCCGGGGCCGGGCCGATGCCCATGATCTCGGGCGCAACGCCAACCGCCGCTGCCGCAACAATGCGGGCCAGCGGCTTTTTGCCTTCTGCCCGAAGATAAGCGCCGGACGCCACGATGCTGGCCGCTGCTGCGTCGACCAAAGCTGCGCTGTTGCCGCCAGTTTGCACGCCGCCCTCATACACGGGGCGCAGCTTGGCCAGCACCTCAACGGGCGAAAGGCGTGGGTGGGTGTCCAGCGCGACTTCAGCGACTTTGCCTGGCAACCTGATGCCGCGCGGCGCATAACCAGCCAGCTCAAACTTCTCGCTGACAACCGGTACGATCTCGCCTGCATGAAAGCCAGACGCCTGTGCCGCGACCGCTTTGGCAAACGAGCTGGCGGCAAACGCATCGACCTGCTCACGCGTGATGGCGTACTTTTTTGCCAGGTTTTCAGCGGTTTGAATCATGTTGACGCCGGGCGCAGAGTCTTTAAGCGCCTCCCACATGAAGTCTTTAAAGCCAACGGGCGCGCCTAGTTTGAAGCCCGTGCGGTGGTCAAACGCGGCAATCGGGTTGCGCGTCATGCTTTCGCTGCCCACCACCAGCGCCACGTCTGCCGCGCCGCTTTGAATTTGCTCGCCCGCCTGGCGAAACAGCTCAAACCCGGTGCCGCAAATCCGCTGCACCATGATGGCGGGCACGCCCATCGGCACGCCCGCGTACAAGCCGATGTGGCGCGGCAACATGAATTGGTCAAAGTCGCCCGGGGCCATGTTGCCTGCTATGACGGAATCGACATGTTCTGGGTTGACACCACTGCGGGCCAGCACGGCGCGTGCCGCCTTGATGCCCAAATCGGTCGGCGACAAATGGCCCAGCGCCCCGCAGTAGTCCACCATGGGGGTGCGAATGCCGCCCAAAAGCCAAACGTCGCTGAATTGGGATACAAAACCGTTACGCGCCATAGGAAGTCTCAGGTCATGTCGGGTTTAAAAATCGGCTGAACCGCATCGGCATGAAGCGCCTCGACCAACGCGCTGCGGTGGGTTAAAACGGCGCGCTGGTTAACCGAGCCCTTGTCGGTGACCTCGCCTTTGTCGATAGATGGCGGCTCATGCATCACATGCAGGCGGGCGATGCGGTTGGCGCTGCCGGTGGCGGTTAGTGTCAGGTCGTTGACGAGCTTTTGACATTGCGCTGCCAGCATATCGCTGGGTAGCGCTCGCGCCGCAGCTGTCGGGAAAATCAAGGCCCCGACCTCGTGGCCGTTGATACCTGTCAGCACTGCGTCTTGCACGTACGGCGCACCAGCAGCCATGATTTTGGCGCGCAGCGGGCCGACGCTGACAAACGTGCCAGTGGCCAGCTTGAAGTCTTCGGCAATGCGGCCGTCAAACGCCAAACCAGAATGGACATTGCCTTCGTCAATCCACCTGACGGCGTCACCGCTACAAAAAAAGCCTTCGTCATCAAATGCAGCGGCCGTGGCCTCAGGGGCGCGCCAGTAGCCGGGGGAGATGTTGGCGCCTTTGTAGCGTATTTCAGTTTTACCATCGGTTGGCACCAGCTTAAGCTCTAAACCAGGTGTTGGCACACCCAGGTCACCGGCCTTGACGTTAGGGCCGGTCACAAACAGGCCAAACGGTGCGGACTCGGTCATGCCCAAGCCGGTTGTCATGACGATGCGTTCGTTGATTTCTTGCTCGGCAGACGCGTACAGGCTGTCCCATACCGGCTGGGCCAGCGCCGCGCCTGCATAAAAAAACATTTTCACGCGGCTGAGCAAATTGCGCCTGAGTAAAGCGTCAGACTTCATGGCGTTGGCAATCGCCTCAAAACCCGTCGGCACATTGAAGTACACGGTGGGCGCGACCTCGCGCAGGTTGCGCAGGGTCTCAGCCATCAGCGCCGGGGTCGGCTTGCCGTCGTCAATGTACAGCGTGCCGCCATTAAACAGCGTCAGGCCAACGTTATGGTTGCCGCCAAAAGTGTGGTTCCATGGCAGCCAATCGACCAGCACAGGGGGCGAGTCGAGCAGCACCGGCATGGACTGCGTCATTTGCTGCTGGTTGGCGCACCACATGCGCTGGGTGTTAATGACCGCTTTGGGCAGCTTGGTCGAGCCACTGGTAAACAGAAATTTGACGATGCTGTCCGGACCAGTTGCCTGCATCGCCGCATCCACATCGGGTGTTGCAGGCTTAGCCAGCAGGTCAGCAAATGCTGTGCTGCTGCGGCCGTCAATCTGACCTCTGCTGACCACCACTTCGATGTCGTCAGCGACGGCTGCCCGGATGGCTTTGCCGTAGCGAGCGCCGTCAGCGGCAAACACCAAGCCGGGTGTGGTAGTTTTTAAAACATGACGGAGTTTGTCAAAGTCTTGGCTGATCAACGAATAGGGCGGCGACACCGGCACAAATGGCACACCGGCCACCATGCAGCCGAGTGCCAGCAGAGCATGGTCCAGATCATTTTCAGACAGGATGGCCACAGGACGTTGCTCGCTCAGGCCACGGCTGATGAGGGCTTGCGCAATGCATCTGGCCCCGACCCAGGCTTGCGCGTAACTGAGGTGTTGCCAATCTCCCGTTTCGCCGCTTTCGCCGTCTGCCAATTTGCAGCGTTTGGCCATAAAAGTGCGGTGGGGTACAGCCATGGCCCAGTGCGCAAGGCGATCGGTCATGCGCAACGGGTAGTCGCCCAGTGGCTGGTCAGCGCTCAGGTATTGCACGCCCTGCTGGCCTTGGCGCAAGCTGACCCGCGTCACGCCAAACGCCAGAGAGCGAAATGCTGCAGCCATGCGCTACCTGACCTTGGCGGCTTTGCCGTCTAAAAACGCTTTGACTCGCTCTTTGGCCTCGGGCGCGCTTTGCGCGACAGCGGCCATCAAAGCTTCGGTAAAAAACCCCTGGTCTGCGGGCTGCTCAGCAATACGCGGCAGCGCGTGCATCAGCGCGTAGTTGGTCAGAGGCGCGTTTTGTGCAATGCGCTCGGCCAGTGCCA
The DNA here is from genome assembly GCA_031424935.1 of Polaromonas sp. Lineage (GTDB taxonomy): Bacteria > Pseudomonadota > Gammaproteobacteria > Burkholderiales > Burkholderiaceae_C > Polaromonas. Next base: position 20,221 of record JANPIK010000073.1, on the reverse strand, counting down.
TGGCTTTGTCCAAAGCTTCACCTTTTGGCGTGATGTACTGGGACAAGCCAATCCGCTCGCCTTCGTCAAAGTTGTAGACACGGCCGGTCAGCATCATGTCCAGCATGCGCGCCACGCCGATCAATTTGGGGATACGCACCGAGCCACCGCCGCCCACAAAAATGCCGCGCGAACCCTCAGGCAGGGCATAAAAAGTAGAGTCATCCGCCACCCGAACATGGCAGGCGCTGGCCAGCTCCAAGCCGCCGCCGACCACCGCGCCGTGCAGTGCGGCCACCACCGGCACCGGGCCAAATTGCACCAGATTCAGCGCGGCGTGCCACATGCGCGAGTGCAGCAGTCCCTGGCCAGCGTCGCGCTCCGTCAACTCCCCCAAATCGAGCCCGGCACAAAAGTGGTCGCCCGCGCCGTACAGCACGGCCGCCTTGGCCTCGGTTGGCAGCGTTTCAAACAACTGGCGCAAACCCAAAATCAAGGCATCACCCAGCGCGTTTCGTTTAGCCGGGCGATTCAAACGGATCACGGCAATGGGGCCGCGCATTTCAAAATGGAGGTCTTGGGAAGTCATCAGATATGCTGCTGGGCGCTGGTTATGGTTATTTAAAATAACCATATTAGACCGGCAAAAATGATTGATGAAGGGTAAAAACCCTTAACACTTCAACGGTCACCGTCGACGTTTTAACCTGAGCGCCGGGCGGGAAAGCCCTGATGCACTTTTTGGTGCACCGGCTATAGTCAAAGGTCTGCCAAAAAGCGATCAAGCTTTGCGTGCGAGAAGCCGAGGAGACATCCCCTTGCATGACAAGCAGTGGGGTACCGCAAAAAAACACGATTCCCAAAAAGCGCTGGTTACCCGGCGCTTTTTTTTCGCCTAGACAACTTCGAAAACCAAGCGAATTAAATGCAATATATGGCCTTAGCCCTTGTATTCATTATTTATAAAGCTCCTTAAATCATAGCATTCAGCTTAGGGTACAGAATGCGACAATCGGCATGATGGAATTACTGATTGTCACCCTGGCCTCCTTGCTGGCGGGTTTTGTAGACGCGATTGTGGGCGGTGGCGGCCTGGTTTTGGTGCCTGCACTGTTCGCCGTCTTTCCGAATGCACCACCCGCCAGCTTGTTTGGCACCAACAAAGTTGCCTCAGTTTGGGGCACGGCGGCGGCAGCTGCGCAATATGCGCAGCGTGTCGATATGCGCTGGAAAACGCTTTTGCCTGCCGCAGCGGCAGGTTTTGCGGGCTCGCTGGGGGGTGCCTGGCTGGTCACCATGGTGTCCTCCGGCTACTTGCGCAAGGCGCTGCCATTTGTGCTGGTGGCGGTGCTGGTCTACACATTGGCCAAAAAGGACATGGGCCACACCCACGCGCCGCGCTTTACCGGCCGAACAGAAATGGTAGCTGCCTGCTCGATTGGTTTGCTGCTGGGGTTTTACGACGGGTTTTTTGGACCCGGAACCGGCAGCTTTTTTGTATTTTTATTCGTGCGCTGGCTGGGGTATGACTTTTTAAACGCCTCAGCATCCGCCAAACTGCTCAATACCGCCACCAACCTGGCAGCGCTGGGCTTGTTTGCGTACAAAGGACACGTGTGGTGGCACTTTGCACTGGCAATGGCGGTGGCCAACGTGCTGGGCAGCCTGCTGGGCACCCGGTTGGCACTGAAACACGGCTCGGGCTTTGTGAGGTGGGTGTTCATTGGCGTGGTCAGCGCACTGATATTAAAAACCGGATTTGACGCTTATTTAAAGTGATTGCTACGGCGTCGTTTTTGCAGCCAGCTTGACAAGCTTAGCTTCTGGCGTTGCCGCCACTGGAGGCGTGGCGGCAGCCACCGGTTTGCCCACAGGCACCAGCCCCGCCACACTGGTCCCACCCGGCAAAAGGTTAGTCATCTCAGCGGCACGACGCGGTTTGCCAATCGGTGCGCCGGCTTGGCCCAGCTTGACGGCGGCCATGTCTTCTTCACTGGGGTACTGGCCCAGCAACACGTAGTCAAAAGCGCGCCTGGCCAGCGGTGCAGCAGCAGCCGAGCCCCAACCTGCGTTTTCAACAATCACGGCGATGGCGATTTTCGGGTCATCAGCGGGAGCCATGGCGATGTACAGGGAATGGTCGCGCTGCGATTCTTCCAGTTTGGCACTGTTGTACTTGGTGCTGGCGCTCAACGCCACTGCTTGGGCCGTGCCGGTTTTACCGCCACTCAAATACCCCGCGCCGGCAAACACCTTGGCAGATGTGCCGCTCTGCGTCACGCCAACCAGCGCCTTGCGAATCACTGCGACATGCTCGGGGTTGTAGCCCAGATTTTCAGGCTCGGCCAGTGGCAAAGGCAACATGGTGCGGGTGACGGAATCGAGCGTGCCAATCACCAGGCGCGGCTTGTGCTTGATGCCGTTGTTGACCAATGTAGCGGTCGCCTGCGCGATCTGGAGCATGGTAAAGCTGTTGTAGCCCTGACCGATGCCTAACGAAATGGTCTCGCCAGCAAACCACTTTTTGGCTTCGGGCTTTTTAAAGTACTGCTTTTTCCATTCCTGGCTGGGCAAAATGCCGCGCACTTCGCCGTTGATGTCTATTCCGGTGATCTGGCCAAAACCCAGCGGCTTCATGAAGTCATGAATGGCGTCCACACCCATCTCGTTGGCCAGCGAGTAGTAGTACACATTGCTCGATTCAACAATTGAGCGGTTCATGTCCATGACGCCGCCCTTTTCGTTTTCCGGGCTGCCAAAGCGCCGGCCACCGAACATGAAATACAAAGGGTCATTGATCAGCGTGCCTGCTGCGCGCTTGCCGGTGTGAAGCGCCGCCATGGCCATGAACGGCTTGTAAGCTGAGCCGGGCGGGTAAGTGCCGCGCAGCGCCCGGTTCAAAAGCGGCTTGTCAGGCGACTCGTTCAATGCCTGCCAGCTCTCCAGGTCAATGCCGTCAACAAACAAATTCGGATCAAAAGTAGGTTTGCTGACGAATGCCAGCACATCACCTGTTTTGGGATCAATGGCCACCAGCGCGCCGCGCCTGTCACCAAACATTTCTTCCACCAGGTGTTGCAGTTTGATGTCAATCGACAGCATGACGGTATCGCCGGGTGTGGCGGGGCTGGTAGCCAGCTTGCGCACCGCGCGGCCACCGGCTGACGTTTCCACCTGATCCACGCCTGTGGTGCCGTGCAGTTGCTGCTCAAAGCTTTGTTCTACGCCCAGTTTGCCGATGTAGTCGGTACCCCGGTAGTTGCCCTGCTCATCACTTTCGTCAATGGCCTCTTTTTCCTGGGCGTTGATGCGGCCAATGTAGCCCACCACATGGCTGCCCAGCTGGCCGTACGGGTAACTGCGAAACAGTCGCGCCTTGATGTCTACGCCCGGAAACCGAAAACGCTGGGCGGCAAAACGTGCCACTTCTTCGTCCGTCAGGCGCGTGCGAATGGGCAGTGACTCAAAGTTTTTGGACTCTTCACGCAGACGCTTGAAACGGCGTTTGTCGCGCAGTTGAATGTCCACCACCGTGCCCAGTGCCGCGATGGTTTCATCGAGATTGGCCACTTTCGACGGCGTGATCTCCAGCGTGTAGGCTGAATAATTGGTGGCCAACACCACGCCATTGCGGTCCAGTATCAAACCCCGGTTGGGCACGATAGGCACGACCGCTGTGCGGTTGCTTTCGGCCTGCTCATCCAGATCAGCATGGCGGTAAACCTGCAAGTAAACCAGCCGTGCAGCCAGCAGCCCAAACGCAAACAGTACCGCCAAAATAGCCACAAAGACCCGTGCACGAAAGCGCGACAGGTCAGCTTCAACGTCACGTAATTCAGTCATCTGTAGTCATGTTTAGAGCGGGCGGTTCTCATCAGGATCGGGGGCGCGCCTCTGAGGCACCAGCAGCAAAATACTGACAACCGGCCAGAGCAATGACTCTATCACCGGCGCCAGCAGCATGACCCAACCAGGAAAAGTACCCCCGCCCAGCAGGCGAATAACCAGCTCCACCCCATGGGCCACCGCAAACAGCGGCAGCACCTGCAGCGCCTGAGATGGAACTGAAAACCAGAGCAATCGGCGGTGGATCATGGTGGCAAAAAAGCTCAGTGCGGTGTAGCTTAAAGCGTGCTGGCCCAGCAATGACGATTGATGTACATCTATCCCCAAGCCAAACATGAAGGCCAGGCCAATGCCCACCCGCAGCGGCTGATGCACGTTCCAGAAAACCAGCACCAGCGCCATGAAGTCAGGCATCCAGGGTGCGCGCCCCAGCGGCAGCATATTGAGCAACAGCGCTGCCAGCAGGCTGACCCAAATAAACAGCGGATTGGCGGGCAGAAGCAGCGGCTGGCCAGATCGCATGATCATGCGGCAAATCCTTTGATGTTCTTTTTAGCGGTGTTTTTTGCGCTCACTTGCTTGCTCCTCTTTTAGGCGCAGCAAGGGGTTCCGCAGCAGCGGGTCTAGGCGCGATCTGCACCGAGACTGGCTTTACGACCATCACATGGCGTGCGCCCGTGACAAGCGCCTGGGGCGTACAGTAAATTTTGGCGAACGCCGATTCCGCACGGCGTTCTATTTTTGTGATTTTGGCAACCTGCAAGCCTGGTGGGTACACCCCATCCACACCGCTGGTGGTGAGCAAATCGCCTTGCTGGACATCGGAGTTGCTGCCCATAAAGCGCAGTTCAAGGCCGCCGCCAAAGCCGCTACTGAAGGCGCTGGGATCACCATAAGCAACGCTGCGCGCCCCGGTGCGGACGTTGAGCACCGGAATAGCCAGCTCGCGGTCAATGACCAGCGTGACCTCACTGACCAGCGGATGCACCCGGGTAACTTGGCCGAGGACGCCGGATTCGTCCAGCACTGGCGAGCCGAGTTCTACATTTTGCAGCTGGCCCTTGTCGATGATGATTTTGCGGGTGTAAGGGTCAGCGGCGTCATACAGCACCTCGGCAGCCATGACAGATGTTGCCAGCTGCTCGCGCAGGCCCAAAACTTTGCGCAGGCGATTGTTTTCCAGTAGGAGCTGCTCGACCTGCCCCGCACGCAGCGATTGCAGCGCGAGCTTTTTTGATGCTTCCTCGCTGCTGGTGTTGGCCTGGTCAAGCCCTGTCAAATAGGTACCTCCTGCGCGAACTGCACGCACCGGCTGCAGTGCCAGCCACTGCAGCGGGTAGAGCGCCGTGCTGAGCGCCGCTCGGACCGGCTGGGTTACGCGAAAGCGGACGTCAGCCAGCATTAAAAACAGCGACAACGCGCTAAAAAAAATCAGCTTTGACAGGGCCGATGGCCCTTGCTTGAAAAAAGGGGGCGGGGAGCGGTCAAGGGTTCCCAGTGGCATGTCTTGCTACCGCTTCACGACTTGTTTAGCGTGGATACGCTGGCCCGCTTATTCCGACGTAAAAATCGAACCCATGCGGTCCATGCGCTCCAGCGCCATGCCGCAACCGCGCACCACGCAGGTCAGCGGTTCTTCGGCCACCAGCACGGGCAGACCGGTTTCTTCGGCCAGCAATCTGTCTAGGTCACGCAGCAACGCGCCGCCGCCCGTCAGCATCATGCCCCGGTCGGCAATGTCTGCGCCGAGTTCTGGCGGGGTCTGCTCCAGCGCGTTTTTGACGGCGCTCACGATGTTGTTCAGCGGGTCGGTCAGGGCTTCCAGAATTTCGTTGCTGGAGATGGTGAAACTGCGCGGCACGCCTTCGCTTAGGTTGCGGCCTTTGACTTCCATCTCTTTAACTTCAGAACCCGGAAAGGCCGAGCCGATGTTTTTCTTGATGGCTTCCGCTGTGGGCTCGCCAATCAGCATGCCGTAATTGCGGCGTATGTAATTGATGATGGCTTCGTCAAAGCGGTCGCCACCCACGCGCACACTGCCTTTGTAGACCATGCCGCCCAGCGAGATCACACCGACCTCCGTCGTGCCGCCGCCGATGTCCACCACCATCGAGCCGCTGGCTTCACTGACCGGAAGGCCAGCGCCGATGGCCGCCGCCATGGGTTCTTCAATCAAGTACACATCGCGCGCGCCTGCACCCAACGCGCTCTCCCGAATCGCGCGGCGTTCAACCTGCGTCGAGCCACAAGGCACGCAAATGATGATGCGCGGGCTGGGTTTGAAAAAGCTGCGCGGATGCACCATTTTGATGAACTGCTTGAGCATTTGCTCAGTCACGGTGAAGTCGGCAATCACACCGTCTTTCATGGGGCGAATCGCTTCAATGTTGCCGGGCACCTTTCCCAGCATGGCCTTGGCTTCGCGGCCTACCGCCTGGATGGTTTTACGCCCTTGCGGGCCGCCTTCGTGCCGAATCGCCACAACAGAAGGTTCATCCAGCACAATGCCGCGGTCGCGCACATAAATCAGGGTGTTGGCGGTGCCAAGGTCAATGGCCAGGTCGGTAGAAACATACCGACGGAAAGCTTCAAACATGGTCGAAAGTCCGGTTAGGGCTTGCGTAAATCAACATTGCGCAAGCGCCTTTTTAATGGGTTTGTAATGAGTTTGTAAGCACGAAATCCAGGCCAAACCTACCGCAAACCCGGTTTAAGCCGCTAAAAAGCGCCTAAAGGGTGCAACCGCCTCTGATTTCCCGCCAAAGGCAGGATAATAACGCATCCCCCCTAGGGCAATCCCGCATACCTAGCCAGATTTGCCTGCGGACGCAACTAATTTCAGTTGTTTTTTTGAAACATACCCACCATGGCACTGACATCCCACGACATTGCAAGAGTTGCCAACCTGGCGCGGCTTGAATTGCGGCTTGACGAAACCGAGCGCGTCCTTGGCCAGCTCAATGGTTTTTTTACGCTGGTGACGCAGATGGAAGCCGTCAACACCGACGGCGTGGAGCCGCTGGCGCATCCCGCCGCCATTTTGGGTGATGTCGCCCTGCGCCTCAGGGACGACATTGCCAGCGAGCCTGACCAGCGCGAGGCCAGCCAGCGCAGCGCCCCGGCGGTTGAACGAGGTTTATTTTTAGTACCCAAGGTGATTGAATGAGCGTGAACCCGGCCAGTCTAGACCTGCACGACATGAGCGTGCTGGACCTTGCCGCCCATCTGGCGAGCGGGCATGTCAGCAGCGTTGAAATGACGCAGCATTTTTTAAACCGCATCCAAGGCGAATCACTCGGTGCCTTTTTGGCAGTCGATGCCGACGTGTCGTTGGCGCAGGCGAAAGCCGCAGATGTGCGCCTGGCCGCCGGTGAGCGCACGCCGCTGCTCGGCGTTCCGCTGGCGCACAAAGACGTTTTTGTGACGCGCGACTTCGCCACCACGGCTGGCTCAAAAATGCTGGCCAACTACCGCAGTCCGTTTGACGCCACAGTGGTCAGCAAATTAGCCGCCGCTGGTATGGTCACGCTGGGCAAGCTCAATTGCGATGAATTTGCCATGGGTTCAGGCAACGAAAACAGTGCCTACATGCCTGCAAAAAACCCGTGGGACACCCAACGCATCCCTGGCGGCTCGTCAGGCGGTTCGGCCGCCGCTGTGGCGGCGCGGTTGATTCCAGCGGCCACCGGCACCGACACGGGGGGCTCGATTCGCCAACCCGCGTCACTGACCGGCATCACCGGCATCAAGCCGACCTATGGCCGCTGCTCGCGCTACGGCATGGTGGCCTTTGCCAGCAGCCTGGACCAAGCTGGCCCGATGGCCAAAAGCGCTCTGGACTGCGCCTTGCTGCTGTCTGCCATGGCCGGGCCAGACCTTGACCGTGACTCGACTTCGCTGGATCTGCCAACCGTCGATTACGCTAGCGATTTAATAGCGAAATACGCAGGAACATCGGGGGCCGAGGCTAAAAGCAAGCCATTAAAAGACCTGAAAATCGGGTTACCCAAGCAGTTTTTTGGTGCGGGCTGCGCGCCTGATGTCATTCAAGCCGTTCGGGGGGCTTTGGCCGAGTACGAAAAGCTGGGCGCAACGCTTTTAGAAGTTGATTTGCCACTCACTGAGTTGTCTATTCCGGTTTACTACGTCATTGCCCCAGCCGAGGCCAGCAGCAACCTGAGTCGCTTTGACGGTGTGAGATATGGTCACAGGGCGACGAACTACAGCGACCTGAATGACATGTACAAAAAGTCGCGTTCAGAAGGATTTGGCGATGAAGCGACTCGCCGCATCATGATTGGCACCTACGTGCTGTCGCACGGCTACTATGACGCCTACTATCTGAAAGCCCAAAAAATCCGCCGCCTGATCGCGCAAGACTTTCAAAAAGCCTTCACCCAGTGCGACATCATCGCCGGGCCAGTGTCGCCCACGGTAGCCTGGAAGATTGGCGAGAACAAAGCCGACCCCGTGGCCAACTACCTGGCCGATATCTACACCCTATCCAGCAGCTTGGCAGGCCTGCCCGGCATGAGCGTACCGGCAGGCTTCGGGGCAGAAGGCATGCCCGTGGGCCTGCAGCTGATCGGCAACTACTTTAAAGAAGCGCAATTGCTGGGCGCGGCGCATGCGTTCCAGATGGCCACTGATTGGCACTTGCGCAAGCCGGGAGGTACCGTATGAGTGCAACGAAGTCATTGTTGGTCCAGGGCTACGAGGTCGTCATTGGCTTTGAAACCCACACCCAACTCACGACGCAGTCCAAGATTTTCAGCCGCGCATCCACCTCGTTTGGCGCAGCGCCGAACACCAACGCATCTGCCGTTGACTTTGCGTTGCCGGGTGCGCTGCCGGTGATGAACCGGGGCGCTGTGCAGCGGGCGATTGAATTTGGCTTGGCGGTAAATGCCCACATTGCAGAAAGCAGCGTGTTTGCGCGTAAAAACTACTTTTATCCGGACTTGCCCAAGGGCTACCAGATCAGCCAATTTGAAATTCCGGTGGTGCAAGGCGGTGCGGTCGAGTTCTTTTTAGAAGGTGAGAAAAAAACCGTGCGGCTGGTGCGCGCGCACCTGGAAGAAGATGCAGGCAAGTCACTGCACGAAGATAAAAACTTGGGGGCCGCGCTAGGACACGGAGGCATGACCGGCATCGATTTAAACCGCGCAGGCACGCCGCTGTTGGAGATCGTGACCGAACCCGATATGCGCAGCTCGCAAGAGGCCGTGGCCTACGCCAAAGAGCTGCACAAAATCGTCACCTGGATCGGTATTTGCGACGGCAACATGCAAGAAGGCAGTTTCAGGTGTGATGCCAACGTGTCGGTAAGAAAACCCGGCGCGCCTTTTGGCACGCGCCGCGAGATCAAAAACTTGAACAGTTTTAAGTTCATGCAGCAAGCGATGGACTTTGAGATTCGCTGGCAAATTGAGCAACTTGAAGACGGCCACACGATTCAGCAAGCCACGGTACTGTTTGACCCGGAAACGGGCGAGACACGCAGCATGCGGACCAAAGAAGATGCGGCAGATTACCGCTACTTTCCGGACCCAGATTTACCCCCCTTGATGATTGGCCGGGATTGGGTAGAAAAAACACGCAGCGAGATGAGCGAGTTGCCACGTGTGATGGCGGCGCGGTTTGTGGCTGATTACGGTCTGCCTGAATACGATGCCGGTCAGCTGACGCAAAGCAAAGCCATCGCCGCGTATTTTGAAGCGGTGGCGACAGCCAGCAAGCAGCCCAAGCTCGCCAGCAATTGGGTGATGGGCGAACTGTCACGCCGATTAAATGCTGAAGAAAAGGCGATCGAGTTGTCTGCCATCGGTCCAAAGCAACTGGCCGACCTGATTACCCGAATCGCAGAGGGCGTTGTTTCAAACAATGCAGCAAAACAGGTTTTCGATGCGCTCTGGAACAGGGAGGGTACGGAAATCGACGCCATCATTGAAGCCAAAGGCCTCAAGCAAATGAGCGACAGCGGTGAACTGGAAAAAATCATTGACGCCGTCTTGGCAGCCAACGCCAAAAATGTCGAAGAGATCAAGGCGGGCAACACCAAAGCCATGAACGCGTTGGTGGGTCAGGCCATGAAAGCCACACAGGGCAAGGCCAATCCGGCACAGGTGAATGCGCTTTTGAAACAGAAAATAGGCTAGGAGCCTGGGCGGCAGGAGGCGTCGAAGCGAAAGTTGGCCCCAGCGATGGACAAGTTTTTGACGATTTAGCAGCCGAATATCTGGATATTTGGCAAGAAATCGGCGAAAAATAGACCGCTGCGGCCAATTTGCAGCCGACGTTCCTTCTGCCGCCCAGGCTCCTAGATGACCCATCAGGGATCAGAGATCTGGGCGGTTTGTTGCTGATCAGGGCAATTTGCTATTAAGTTTGTAGCATTTGGCCCAATTATTTATTGGGCCAATGCCACTTTTCATGCATCAGTCCAAATACAGCAGTAGCCCTTATCAAACCCCTGCCGTCATTTGGTCACGCCAGTTGCCCCGGCTAGAGCGGGTGAGGCTGCGGGTGCTTGTACCACGCTCCAATTGTTTTTAAGCCGGTTGACTTCGGCATCAAAACGCTCGGTCATGCGCTTTTTTTCGGCTTCCTGATCAGCCAGCGCCTGCTTGTGTATTGCCAGGTTGGCGTCTGTCTCGTCAAGTCGTCGTTTGACGGCGGGCGGCACTTTGCCAGGGGAGTTTTTATAAAAATTCAACTCCGTGTCGATGGCTTTGCGCTGCTCGGTCAGCTCCTGCGTGCGCTTGGTCGCCGTATCAATGGCGGCGTTGACCCGCTCCATGGCGGCCGCGCGCTCTTTATCGTGGCTGGCGCGGTCAGGGTAGCGAATTTTTAACGCCCGGTCACGGCGCTTTTCTTCGGCCAACTGCACGCGCGCTTCAGCCTGCGCTTTTTCTTCGGCTTCCAGCGCTGCGCGATCTTTGGCTGGCAGTGGCGGTGTCAGCACACGCTTTACCGAGCCCGAGGGGTTTAACTCCTTTTGGGCCCGGTCCGCACACTCTGGAATGGGGCGGTCGGACGTCAGCTTTCGGCCTTTATCGTCCACACAGGTATAAATGCCTTGTGCCGCAGCGCCCCCCATGAGGCCGCACAGCAAAGCGCCAAACAAGCAGCCGAGCGACGGGCAGCGCAATGCCCGGTCACCTGACATCGAGCTTGTTTTAAAAGTCATGCGCTGATCTCCACCTTGAGCTTTACCTTGGTCTGCACCTTTATCGGCGCACTAGTCTGCACCGATCTCTGCACTGATGTCAACGTTCACACCGTAACGCTGCCTGTACGCCAAAACCGCGTTGTATGTGGTGTCAACTTGTGCCGGGTCAATCGCTGTATCTTTTTGCTGGACCAAGTAATCCAGCAAATCAGTCAAGCGGGCGATAGATGTGACCTGCAGACCCAATTGAGCTCGCACGTATTGCACCGCACTATAAGCCACATCCTGCCCGTTTTCTGTGGCCATTTCTTGCCGATCCAGCGCAATGGCGACGGCATGCGGTGTAGCGCCCGCCGCCCGAATGATCGCAATCGATTCGCGAACCGCAGTGCCTGCCGACATCACGTCATCGACGATCAGCACCCTGCCTTTGACGGGCGCACCCACCAGCGTGCCGCCTTCGCCATGGTCTTTGGCCTCTTTACGGTTATAGGCGTAGGGTAAGTTACGGCCCATGCGTGCCAGCTCAATGCTGACAGCAGCCGCCAACGGGATACCCTTGTAGGCCGGGCCAAAAATCATGTCGAACTGTAAGCCGCTTTTGACTTCTTCTGCCAGCAACTGGCGCGCATAAAATTGCGCCAACAACCCCAGCTTTGCGCCATCATCAAACAAGCCCGCATTAAAAAAATAAGGGCTGATGCGCCCGGCTTTGGTTTTAAATTGCCCGAACTTGAGCACGCCCGACCGAACAGCAAACGGTACAAATTCTTGCGCCAGCGTGCTGGTGTGACTTTCCGCTGTCATTTCTTGCCCCGCCATAGGAGTAGTTTCCATTGTTTAAATTAACCAGCCTGAACCTGAACGGTATCCGCTCTGCCAGCAGCAAAGGCCTGGAGGCCTGGCTAGCAAACTGCAAGCCAGATTGTATTTGTGTCCAGGAAATCAAAGCCCAGGCACCTGATGTGCAGGGTAAGTTTGACGAACTGGCCGGGCTGAAAGGCTACTTTCAGTTTGCAGAAAAAAAGGGCTACTCCGGCGTAGGCGTGTACACGCGGCATGAGCCAAGCGATGTGATCATTGGCTATGGCTCCAAAGAATTTGATGCTGAAGGCCGCTATGTTGAGCTGCGCTTTGACAGGCCTGGCCGCAAAAATTTACCCAAGCTGTCCATCATCAGCTCGTACTTCCCCAGCGGCTCGTCTGGGCCGGAAAGGCAAGAGGCCAAGTTTCGGTTTCTGGCCGAGTTTTTCCCGCATCTGCTGGCTTTGAAGCAACAACGGGACTACGTTCTTTGCGGCGACATCAACATTGCGCACCAAGAAATTGATTTAAAAAACTACAAGGGCAACAAAAAAAACAGCGGCTTCTTACCGGAAGAACGCGCCTGGATGACCCGACTTTTAAGTGAGGCCGGCAAGGTGGATGTGTACCGCCAGTTGCAACCCACTACCACCGACGCGGCCTACACCTGGTGGAGCAATAGGGGCCAAGCCTACGCCAAAAACGTCGGCTGGCGGCTGGACTAGCTAGTGCGACAAAAAACCACAATCTCACAGGGACATTTCGTACTCGATTGAAAGAGGCGCGTGGTCGCTGAACTTTTGTGCTTTGTAGACCGTTGCGCTGCGTGCAAGCTCTGCGATGCCAGGGGTCGCGATTTGGTAGTCCAGTCTCCATCCAACGTTGTTAGCATAGGCTTGGCCTCGGTTGCTCCACCATGTGTAGCACTCGTCGGTGGTGTCGGGATGTAGTCGGCGGTATACGTCTACCAACCCGGCTTCGCCCAAGACTTTGGTCATCCAACTGCGTTCCTCGGGTAGGAACCCGCTGTTCTTTTGGTTGCTGCGCCAATTTTTCAGATCAGCGTTCTGATGCGCGATGTTCACGTCTCCCATCAAGATGAACTCTCGCCCCTCGCGTAAGGACAGTAGCTTGGGATAAAGCAAGGCGAGGAATCGAAATTTGGCCTGTTGCCGCTCTTCCCCCGATGACCCGCTCGGAAAGTAGCAACTGATGATGCTGAGCCTGCGACCGGGCTTATCGAATCGCGCTTCGACCCACCGACCTTCGTTGTCAAATTCGTTATCGCCCACGCCGACCACAACATCCGAAGGCTCCTCGTGCATGTAGATGCCCACTCCTGAGTAGCCGCGCTTTTGGGCATAGTGGAATTGGCCAGCCATCTTACCGATGTGGCAATGAATGCCTGTTACCTGCTCGCTTTGAGCCTTGACCTCTTGGACCCCTATGACGTCGGCTCCCTGCTGGCTGGCCCATTCGAAGAAGCCTTTGGAAGAAGCAGACCGAATTCCATTCAGGTTGGCGGTGATTACTCGGAACATTTTTGTGCACTTTAAAGTTGATATGGGAGTGTCCCTAGATCGTGCAATTGTCTCGTAAACGCAGCTCAAAGGAGAAGAAATAGCCCAGTGATTTGGAGCCGATTAGTCGCCAAGCAACGCAGCCAAGTTTGGCAGGTCTTCCATCCCGTCTTGTGTCATAAGCATCTGAGAGCGCATCAGAACTTGGTCATAAATTTGTTGAGCGGATGGATGCGGCTCACGCGAACTTGACTCGAACCAAACATCCTGCAAGGCTACTATCTCCGCAAACTGCCGCATTGTTACGGGCGCAGCCTGCGTCTCGATAGGCACCACTCCCGCCCGCAGCCCTATTCGCAAGGCCGCAATGAGCCGCACACATGCTGCCAAGCTCCCAGAACCTTTGAGTTGGTCCAGCGCCATCCCGGCCGCCTTCATGGCTTGTTTGTGTCCCTTGTCCGGCCTTACGCGGTGCAGCGCGCCATCGATTCCCATGTAGCCGATGCGAGAGGACCATCCGCGCTTATGACGGAAGTTCACTTCTTCACCCTCGATCACGAAGTCTCCAACAGCCAATTCGACTTCGCCCCCCACGCTCAAAAACGGCCCGGGAATGTCCTCGGCGCAAGAGATGCTGTCGGGCAGGCTCAACGCGGTCCCTGCATAGAAGCGCTTGGCCCAATAGCGGCTGCGCTTCTTTCTGGGCCCGATGTCGATAAAGACCGAAGGTTGTGATGATGTTGCCATATGGTTCCTTTTGTTAAGAGACCAAAGTAGCAAACGCACCCCACAAAGCGCAAGTGGGATGCCGCGTGGAGCTCGGCCGCTGCTGCCTCACGCATCCGTTACTAAGACATTCCAGCGTCTGACGGCATCGCCGCGCCCTGCCCTTCCAGCACGTGCGCCACAGGCACCAGCCCGCTTCGCCGCGCTCGCTGGACCTGCGCAATGGATTTGCGCGCCTTGGCAAGCACAGCAGATATCGCCGCTGCATCAGACACGGGCACCACCTCCCGCGTGAGTGCCGACAATGGCGACAAGGCTGGCGGGTTCTCAGGAGCGATGGTCTCATCGGGCCTCGGGTCCAACACAAGACGACCGGTGAGGTAGTCCACCATTCGCCTTGCATCCTTGGCTGCGCGGAAAATCTCGAACTTGTCGCCGCGCAACTTCTTGACCCACGCGCCGACATAGGCCGCATGGTTGTCGATGGGCGTGGCGATCCCTAGCAGGGCACATAGCGTGGCCGAACAGATTTCCGCCCGAAGCTCTTCCGCTGCGTAGGCATCTGTCCCCCAGGCCCCGAAGGTCCTATTGAGTCGCTCCACCGAGCCGGAAAAATGGCCGAGTTCATGGGTCAGCGTTCCTGCCCACGCCTCCGCTGTCGGGAACGCTCCCTCGGGCGGCATCTGAATGTAGTCCCGCCCAGGCCCTGGCGCGTAGAAGGCTCTGTCGCCCCCATAACGGATGTCTGGCTGCAAACGTTCCACCATCTCCTGCACAGCTTGCAGTGGGGTCCACTGCCGCTCGGGTTGCACGAACGGTTCAATGCCCTCGATCTGCGTCGCGTGAAAAACCCGGTACTCCGTGAGGAAAGGGATTTGACGACGCTCCTTTCCGTTCTGCTCCGCGCCGCCACCCGAGCCTCCTTCGACCTCAACCCCTCGCGCGTTGAGCATCTTGAAGAAGTACACCGGTGTGGACTTACTGCCCTTCTTGACTTTGGCGCCCAAGTCGCTTGCTTGCTTAAAAGTGAACCACCGGTTGTCGCTGTACCCCTCGGACTGGGCCATCATCATCAGCAACAGCGCGTTGACCCCGTTGTACTCACGCGCCGTGGTGCCGTTCATGGGCAGGCCTGCGGAGGCGACGTGCTGCCAAAGCCGCTGCCACGGTGCGGTGCCGGCTTCAATCGCAGCGATGAGCTTGTCAGTAACCTCTTGGTAGAGGTCCCTCTTTGCGGGTTTCTTGGTATCAGACATTGAGCGGACCTCCCACGTCTGGCGGGTCAGCCTGGCCGGATAGGTGCAGTGATACGCGCTGCCCGGTATCGGTCCACACTTCCGCATGGAAGTAGCTTGCCTCCCCCTCGAGCACGGCTTGCATCTCGGCGATGAGCGCGCATGCCAGCTCGGGGGTCAAGGAAATGGAGTGCGAAGGACTGCTGCTCATGCCGCACCTTCCGCGCCACCGATGAGCGAGTCGAGATAGCGCGTCAAGGGTTCATCGTCATTGACCCTCATGCGCAGGCCCAGCGCGGGCGTACCAATCGAGACCTCCACGGGCGATATCGTGGGCGGCAGCTTCCTTGGTCCCAGCACATCGGCCAGGGTGGGTACGCTTGGCGTACCGGCTTGGCTATTGCCTTCACGGATGCAGAAGTATTCCAACGTCTCCGGGCTCATCCATTCTGTTCGGATGGGCGTGGCGTCCATTGGGCACAGAACTGCTGCGTTAGCCCGGTAGTTAAAGTCTCTGCCGCGCGAAACCTCGCCGGTCTGCGCATCGACATGGGTCTCACGCAACCCTAGGCCGGTGATCAGCAGCACGGACGGTGAGACATCAAACACAAGGGCCATTGGGATCTGGGCCTTGCTCAGGACGACGAAGCACCACCAGCGCTTACCGCCTTCATTGCACGCGAAGAAGAACTCCACGGGTGGGACTGTGAGAAACGGGACCGCCAACACCAGCTCATTGGGGAACCAGCGCAGCACGTCCAATGGGAGGTACACCACATTCATGCCAAAGCACAGCGATACCTGTGGTGAGGTGGTCGTTTGAGGGGACAGCCCAGTCAGCCATGTGAAGCTGCTGGGGTCAGCGATGCGGTGGAAGTGATGGGCTGATGCCCACACGGGCGCCGAAGCGGGCACTACGATGGGCGCGGCTGCATCAGGTTGGGGAAATGCGTTCATGGTTTGCATGTCCACTCCCCTTCCGCGCCAGCGGTGAACGATTCAGGAATCGGCGCTCTTGCATGCCTCGGCTGAGCGGGCCGGGCAAGTCGGCGTCCGGGCAATAGCGCTGCTGTGGAGCGAAGCTGCCTGAATTCCAGCAGCTGCACGGCACCACGTGCGTGCGGGCTCCACTGGCCGGGCTCGATGCCTGGTGGCCGCGTGGCAAAGATGGTTGCGATGAGTCGCAACAACATAGGGATCAGCATGGTTTGTCTCCTTGGAAAATGCCTCCCGAGACATGCGTGACCTCGGGCGGCGGGGTTAATGGGTGAGCTGGGCGAATGGGGCTGGACGGGCCAACGGCATACGCGCGTCGGGCGAGTAGCCCGGCGATAGAGAAATCTCGCGCTGGCGTCGCGCTGGCTGGCGTCCAAATGCGGGTAACGGTTGGGAACACTGCTTGGGCGAGCACAGCGGTAGGCGGTGATGAAGATATCGGTACATCGTTCGGTGGGCGCTGCGCCAGGGCCTGCTCGATGGAGCTAGTCAAGTCCAAAATCTGCGACTGCACGGCCTTCACATCGGCTTGCACCTTCGCAAGCGCCACTTGGGTGCGAACCCAAGCGTTGAATTCAGCGCGCGCCTCCCAAGCTTCTGCGTTCACGGGCGTCCTGCGGCCTTCATGGACCGTGGCCGGGAGGTCAATGCCGCGTTCCTTGTTGCTGCGGTGGTCTATGCGCGCGTCGTGGCCCGCTTCCTCTAACGCATCGTTGCAAGCCTTGGCCCAGGCTTCGCGCCACCGGGCTACCAACGACGGATGGTTCCAGTCCCTTCGTTTGGCCCCGAAACCATCGGCTTCGACATCGCAGAGCGTGAGGAGCACGTGGGCGTGTGGGTTCCCCGGCTTCAAATGGATGTTGATATCAGCCACCATGGCCAGGCTCACGAACTGCGCCTGAACATAGCCGTGAATCAACGCAACTTGCTGAGCGTGCGTGAGTTCGATGGGTAAGGCAACCGAGATCTCACGCGCCAGTTGTGCATTCTTTCTCTTTTGTTCTTCGACTCGCTGCCACAGCGCACTGCGAGAGAGGACCCACGGGGCAGCGCCCTTTGGCGCGAGGATGGCGCTGTGGGACACCTCCTTCTTGCGGGTGAAGTTGAAGACCAAGCCAGTGCGAGCGCAGGTCATGCGACAGCCTGCGCGGTACGCAGCCGCTTGCATAGCATTAGCGCCATCGCTCCTCGATATCAGCTGTGCTGAAAAATGAAAAATCGCCATCCACGTCCTCTCTTTGCCGGCACGAGGCAATGAGGGAAAGGTGATGCGATGGCACTCCCGTGAGGGAAGTGCCCTGGCTGTTTGAGGCCCCGCCAGGCGCACACAAACTGAAAGTTTGTATAAGTGCGCTTGGGGGGCTTGCCTACCTGTATTGCTTGACTGCCTGCTACCCAAGGTGACAGATTGATGGAGCCTTTGCAATCAATAGCGGGGCAGAAAACGAAAAGGGAGACAACATATGACCGTTCACACCGAACAAAGCGCCATTCATTCCAACGGCACCAAGCCGACCAGCCTCATGCGGCTGCGCATGCGTGAGAGTGCGCTGCGGCAGCATGCCGCGCAGTACCAGGCACGAGCCGAGCACTTGGAAAGAGTTGCCAGCCGTCAAGCGCAACAACTGGGGCGGCGCATCGACGCGCACGAGAAGATCGTGCTGGGCGCACTGTTGAAGAAAGCGGGCTTGGCACTGCCAATGCCTCATGGGGGTGCCGAGGAAGATCGGCGCCACGACGACGCCGGTTCGATGCCATCGCGCCGGGGCATTGCCGCTGAATCGACGGCATATGACCGAGCGCTCATCCTGGGTTCATTGATGTGGCTCGCCTCGGCGTTGAATGGGCCAACTGACGGTGTCGTTACGGTGCCGGTACGGCACCGATTGCGCGAAGATGGACAACGAGCGCTGGATAACGCGGATGCGCAACGCGTTAAGCGTTGACGCCACGCCCGACGATGTCTTGTGCCAAGGTAGGGTCGTGCGCATAACGCTCGGCCACCATCCACACCAATGCGTTTTCCAGTTGCGCAATGTCGGCGGCATCTGACGCGGACTGCGAACGCAGCAATCGCTCGGACAGCACAACATCGCCGAGGTCGGAGTAGCGATAGCGCTCGTAGAGTGGAAGGGTTTCAGCGTGGTGAATAAGCCCTTGAATCCCGGCGCTGGCGCCGGATTCGCGCAGCACATTCAAGTCTTCAAGACTTAGGTTGGCGGCCATCCAGTCTTTGAAGGTGGCGGGGCAAGGCCGCCAGGATGTTGCAACCAGCTTACCGCTTGGCGTGGGGCGGTATGAGATGTGGAAGTACTCGCCAATGCATCCGCCCCCGATGCGCTGCGAGGACGCGGATTCCGCTCCCGGTGCCGTCGTAAGAACGAGGGCTGCGTCGGTTTGAGGATCGATGACAGTCAGCCGCCATCGGGGAGAGCCATTTTTGGCAAAAGGCAGTTGTTCCGCCGCTACCAACTTAAATTCGCCCTCCTTTGTGGAGTCTGTCGCGCGTTGCTTGCGCGATTTGGGGTTGTTGAAAGAAGACATTTTTTTCCATATAACGCTAATCCTCGCCGTGTGGGAATAAAAAAGTGGGGCGCTACCGACGGCAAGGATTAACCCTTTGCGCTCCACTTTCAGGCGATCAAACGATTCCCGACGCTGATGCTTGCATCAGCACGAGGCGTTAGTCGCGCTGTTAACTAGGCAACTTTCCGACTTCCATCAGGAGCCTCGTTACCGAACATCGTCCAGCCCGTCCGATCCGACCGGCTGAACAACTCAATTCGACTGACGCCTGGGTACAAAGTCTCCAAACGTTCATGCACCACGACAGGCTTGGCACTGTGCGCAGTCACGGGCGCCGTGAAAACAGACGGAGCACGGGCCTTCTTGTCCGCAATGAGCACACCTGTGCCACGGGAGCCGACCAGCAGCAGTTCGTGGTGAACGGTGGCGGTACCACCCCCACAGTTGAGCGTTCCTCCCTGCTTGTGCCAGACCCAATTGGTCAGGAACTTGAAGCCCCAGCCAGCCATGAGTTCGAGCCCACTGGGCAGTAAAGGTGCAGGACACCACATAAACAACATCGCGTCCTTTGCCGCAATGCTTTCGACGTCAAGCTCTGAGAGCATCGCTTCAACACTCATCACCGGGTAGTGGGCATGGGGGATCATTCGACTCGCGGCTCGGTCCTGCGCCATGCCATAGTTCCAGGGTGGGTCAGCCAAAATGATGGCGTAGCGGCTGCCAGTTGGGAGGGCCACGTTTTTCGCGATAGTCGCGGCTTGTTTTACAAGCCTCAGATGCCGCGCTTCTTTACCCAATCGTTCCTTCACCGCAGCCGCTAACCGCAGAGCCTTGCGCTCGTCATCGGTGGTCTTGGCGCGCAGCCCAGTCTTGTGGGTGTCCATTGCCACTACGGCCTCGTTCAAGCTCATCGAGCCTGAGTGCACAGCGTTCACCGTGGCTTTGCTTCCCCCAGCGAGTAGGCGGCATCCACGCTGAACAGCGTCACGACTGACAGCAAAAAGTTTTGCGGCATCCTCCTGAGTCAGCGCGGGTTGAACTTGCTTGGAAGCTTTAGTTTGGCCGGGCTTTCGAGAGGCCAGTCGAGCAGCGAGCAAAGCCCTTTGGCCCACGCTCAGGTTTCGCCGATTGATATTCGCAGCAAACGCCATCGACCTGGCCTCCTCATAGCTGCACGTCACTTCCTCAATATGAGGCTCGATGCCCAGATCGGCGCATGCTTTGAGGCGATGGCGCCCATCAAGGACACGTCCCTGCCATACCAGCAGTGGTTGAAGTGTAAGCGCACTGGCAACTGCGTCCCTTGCGCCAGGCCTGGTGTTGTGATTAGTTGAGCGAGCTCAGATCTTGGACAGAGCAATGTTCCAGGGAAGCAGCGCCTCGTAGTCATCGGCGGTCCTGGCTTTTGGCAGTGCGAT
>JANPIK010000072.1:0-62275 GCA_031424935.1 Polaromonas sp. | reverse complement strand
AAACGCCCATACTTATCGGCTGTAAATTTTTAATGATCCTGATCAACCGTCGTTGCCTTTGCAACTTAACTTTGATTGGTAGCTGTAATCAGCTGAGCCTCGAATTATATACCGGTTTTTAAGACCTTGTCAAATAATTTGGAAATATTTGAACTTTTAATCTAAGCCTTTCCGTTTGGATTGCGTTACTTTTGATAACGTTTTCTATCGGGGAAGCCCTCCAGTATAGCACGACATCCTGCCGTACTGCAATGGAGTTTGTGAAAACTTTTTGCAAAGCGCTCTCAGTTTCTCTTTTAGCACTGTGTATCAGGCCGTTGTGCGGCGTTTGCGTCCGGCAGCCATCGCAGCCTTACCGGTGACGCCCTCCAATTGGGAGCTGCGCGCGCCTTCGACGCTTAAACACGAGGTGGAAGCGGGGCAAACTTACAAGCCGGATAATCACTCACACATATGGCACTCATCACACTACTAGACGCTCAACTTGCTTTTGGGCACGTCGCCCTGCTAGATCATGCAGACTTCTCACTTGAAAACAACCAGCGCATCGGCCTGATTGGCCGCAATGGCACCGGCAAATCATCCTTGCTGAAAATTTTGGCAGGTTTAGACAAACCCGACGACGGTACGCTGCAGCTACAGCAAAACCTGCGCATTGCCTATGTGCCGCAAGAACCCAGTCTAGATCCGCATGCAACTGTATTTATAGCTGCTAGCGCAGGTTTAGCTAGGACTAGGCATGTAGTTGAGATGTATTTGGCCGCTGACGAGCACACAGACTTAGACGCACTACAGTCTGAAATCGAAGCCTTAGACGGATGGACCTGGGAGCAGCGCGTTGAAGAAACGTTGCATCGCCTTCATTTAGACAAAGACGCCATTGTGGGATCTTTGTCAGGCGGCACAAAAAAGCGAGTGGCATTGGCCCAGGCGCTGGTCGCCAAGCCTGACGTGTTGCTATTAGATGAGCCAACCAACCACCTGGACCTCGACTCCATTGCTTGGCTCGAGGACTTACTCGTCAACTTCAATGGCAGCATCATCACCATCACCCACGATCGTGCGTTTTTGGACCAGGTGGCCACCGTGATTGTCGAGCTTGATCGTGGCAAGCTGCTCAGCTACCCCGGCAACTTTGCCCAGTACCTGGTGCAAAAAGAAGATCAGATGGCGCAAGAGGCCGTCATCAATGCCAAGGCCGACAAGCTGCTGGCGGCAGAAGAGGTGTGGATTCGCAAAGGCGTGGAAGCTCGCCGCACCCGCAGTGTGGCCCGCATTGGCCGGCTGGAAGTGCTACGCGAGGGCCGTGCCAACCGCCGCGATGCGGTCGGACGGGTCAATCTGGACGTATCAAGCGGCGAGAAAAGCGGCAAGATCGTGGCCGAACTGACCGATGTATCGAAAAGCTTTGGCCATCCGGGTGTTGAGAAGATCATCGTCAACAAATTCACCGGTACCCTGCTGCGCGGCGACAAAATTGGCCTGCTCGGCCCCAACGGCGCGGGCAAAACCACGCTACTCAAACTTATTTTGGGCGAAATCCAACCCGACGTGACCAACCCGCCCGGCAAAATCCGCCAGGGCGCGAACCTGCAAGTCGCTTATTTTGACCAGATGCGTGACGCGCTTGATTTAGACGCCACGCTGGAGGACTTCATCAGCCCCGGCAGTGAATGGGTCGAGATCAATGGCCAGAAAAAGCACGTCAAAAGCTACCTGACTGACTTTTTGTTTAGCCCTCAGCGCGCCAACTCCCCGGTGCGTACGCTATCGGGCGGTGAGCGTAACCGCCTGCTGCTGGCGCGCCTGTTTGCCCGGCCCGCTAACGTGCTGGTACTCGACGAGCCAACCAACGACCTCGACATCGACACCTTGGAGCTGCTGGAAGACCTGCTGCAAAACTACGCAGGTACCGTGTTTCTGGTCAGCCACGACAGGCGCTTTTTGGACAACGTGGTCACCAGCACGATTGCCTACGAGGGCACGCCTGACAATCCAGGCTTTTGGCGAGAATATGAAGGTGGTGTTACCGACTGGATCACACAATCCAAGCGGGCAGCTCAAATCACGGGCAGTGCCAAAACCACATCAGCCACCGTGAAAACAACTGAAAAAATCAAGAAAAGTATTGAAACAACCCCCCAGCCCAATGAATCAATGGGCAAGCAGCTATCAAAAAAGAAACTAAGCTACAAAGAACAAAAAGAACTCGACGGTTTGCCGGCGCTGATTCAAACCCTAGAATCGCAGCAAAAGGCGATTTCGCAAGAATTGTTTGATGGCAGCCTCTACGGCAGCAACCCTAAACGCGCCGCTGAGCTAACCGCCAAAAACGCCAAGATAGAAGACGATCTGCTGGACGCCATTCAGCGCTGGGAAACATTGTCAGCGTGAGCGCCGCATCAGCCTGAACTGTGTTTTTGCGTTTTTGCACTTTCTTCGTGCGAACGGGAAGTTGACCTACAGCTCTTGTAGCAGGTTTCCCGCTACCCAGCTGCATTTTTACAACGCAAGTCTGAACGGTGTCGGGTAAGCTGTTGCATGCCTGTTGCCTACCGCCCCAATCTATTAAAACGTCATTGTCACTTAGCCTTTTTTTTAGCCCTGTTACTGTGCCTGTGGCTGACAGGATGCTCTACCCTGCCGTCCGGCGTTGAACGTCCTGTGTCTGCTGCTCTAGAAAAAAACCAGGACACACGGCTTGGTAAGGCCGTGGCCGAACGTGCCCTTGCTGCCAGCACTCTCAATGACTCGGGTTTTGCCTTGGTCGGTAGCGCCGAGCTGGCGTTTACCAGCCGCATGACGCTCATCAAAGCGGCTGACAAAACATTGGACCTGCAGTATTACGCCATTCACGCAGACGACACCACGGACCGCATGTTTGCAGCACTTCGAGAAGCCGCCGGGCGCGGCGTAAGGGTACGTATTTTGTTAGACGACTTCAATACCGCGGGCAAAAACGCGCAAGTGTTGCAGCTGGCATTCGAGAAAAACATCGAAATGAGGCTTTTCAATCCACTGCCCAGCAGTCGGTCGTCAGCTTTGTGGCGCATTGTCAGCTCATTAAGCGATGCGGCGCGCCTGCAACGGCGGATGCACAACAAGATTTTTGTTGCCGACAACGCAGTGGCCATCACCGGTGGCCGCAATTTGGGCGACACGTATTTTGGACAGAGCGACGGGGTGAATTTTGTCGATATCGACGTATTGGCGGCAGGCCGCATCACCCGAGATTTGTCACGCAGCTTTGACCAGTACTGGAACAATCCGCTGGCTTACCCGGTGCAAGCGCTGATGACCCAAAGCGAGCTGATCGCGCTTAAGGCCCAGCTTTTGACGCCTGGATCGAATTCGTCTGAGGTTTCGGCCCCTGTGCCAGAGGTATCCGACGCAGCCAATAGCAGCAGCACCCCGAACAAAACAACCGTCTCGCGCACAGCCGTTAGTTTTGACGGCATGACCACAACGATTGCCGCACTGCCAGACACCACTAATTTGCGGATGTTGAGCTGGACCTGGGCAGCGTCGACGATGTTGGTCGACAAGCCGTCGAAAATTGCAGAAGACGCCGACGCCGCCGAAGAGTCCAACAACACCACCGTTGATGGCTTGCTCAGTTTGATGGCACGCGCCAAAACCGACTTGCTGGTGGTGTCGCCCTATTTTGTACCGGGTCCAGAGATGATGAAACAGTTTGCCAACATTCGGCAACGCGGCGTAAGGGTGCGGGTGCTGACCAACTCGTTGGCGTCAAACGATGCGGTGGCGGCGCATGCGGGCTATGCACGATACCGAAAAGCGTTGATTGCCATGGGCGTTGAAATGTATGAAATGCGCGCCGAACAGCGCGGCACATTGGCCAGTTTTGGCAGCGGGTCTGGGTCTACTGGCGGCTCATCGGGTGCGTCTCGCGCCAGCTTGCACGCCAAAGCCGTCGTGGTGGACAACCGCTTGCTTGTCGTCGGCTCAATGAACCTGGATTTGCGCTCCAAGCTGCAAAACAGCGAAGTCGCCATCGCTATTCGCAACCGCAAGCTGTCTGCCGAAGCCACCGCATTGATAGAACCCACACTGACCAGCGGCGCGTACCGGGTAGAGCTTGAGGATGGACAACTCATCTGGCGCGCGCCACCAGGCTCGGGCATCGCCGATTCAAAATCCGAACCTGACGCCAGCGCAGGCTTGAAATTGATGGTGCGCATGATCGCGCCCTTCGCGCCCGACGAAATGCTGTAACTGGCTCACGGTAGGCGATTTGTAGGCGATCACTGGGCGATTCAGCGCTCGCTTGTTGCATCATCCGCACAAACCCTGTTTACACACTGGCATGCGGTTTGCTAGATTCAAAGCCTGAACTTGACTAAACGGTCAACTTTAAAATGAATCAGCCACTGACCTAAGACAGGAGCCCCAGCGCCCATGACAACTTTACAACTGCCTGATGTTCGCGCCGGGCGTTTGACGACTGCTGACTACCAATCGAACTTTGCGGATGCCACGCCGCGGTTGACGCATGCTCAGGCGGTACTTGAAGCCGAGCGTTGCCTGTACTGCTACGACGCACCTTGTGCCACCGCTTGCCCGACCAGCATTGACGTGCCGTCTTTCATCAAACGAATTGCTGATGGTAATTTGCGGGGGTCTGCTGCGACGATTTTGGACAGCAACCCGTTAGGCGGCATGTGCGCCCGGGTTTGCCCGACGGAGAACTTGTGCGAGGCGGTATGCGTGAAAGTGGCGCAGGAAGGCAAGCCGGTGGCCATTGGCAAGCTCCAGCGCCATGCGCTGGATGCGTTGATGGAAAGCGACCGCCCGCAAGTTTTTACCAGAGCTGCGCCCACGGGTAAAAAAATTGCTGTGGTGGGCGCTGGCCCCGCCGGGCTAGCCTGCGCCCACAGTCTGGCGCGCCTGGGCCATGACGTGGTGATTTTTGACGCCAGGCCCAAGGCGGGCGGCCTGAACGAATACGGCTTGGCCAGCTACAAAACCCCTGATAACTTTGCCCAGCGAGAAATTGCCTGGCTTTTGAGCCTTGGCGGCATCACGATTAAAAGCGCCTACAAATTAGAAGCCACCGCGCAACTGGAAACGCTGCGCAAGGACTACGACGCACTGTTTTTAGGCATGGGTCTGGCCACCACGCACCAGCTTGGCGTGCCGGGTGACGACTTGGCGGGCGTGCAGGACGCAGTTGAATTTATTGCCACGCTGCGGCAAACCGCTGATTTGTCGACGCTGCCCGTCGGCCGCCGCGTGGTGGTGATTGGCGGCGGCATGACGGCGGTAGATGCGTCGGTGCAATCCAAGCTTTTGGGGGCTGAGAACGTCCACATGGTCTACCGCCGTGGGCCAGAGACCATGACCTCGTCAAGCGTAGAGCAAGCGTGGGCACAAACCAACGGCGTGACGATTCACCATTATTTGGCCCCAGTTGAAATCATCGCAGCCAGCGGTCAGGCCGGGCATGTAGGCGGCGTGAAGTTTGCGCGGCAGGCGCTGGTGGGCGGCAAATTGCAGGCGACGGACGAGTTTGAAACGATAGCGGCGGACATGGTGCTCAAAGCCATTGGCCAAAAACTGGGCAATCCGCTGCTGGCTGAAGCGGGTTTGACCCTCGTTGGCGGACGAATCGCTACCGACGCGGAGGGCCAAACCAACCTCAAAGGCGTGTGGGTTGGCGGTGACTGCCGCGCGGGCGGACAAGATTTAACGGTGGAAGCGGTGGAGCATGGCAAGCAGTCGGCCAAAGCCATACATGCCTACCTTAACGCACACCTCGCAACAAAATAAGGACGGCACCACATGGCTGATTTAAGCGTTACTTTTGCGGGCATCAAAAGCCCCAACCCCTTCTGGCTGGCATCTGCCCCGCCGACGGACAAAGCCTACAACGTCAATCGTGCCTTTGAAGCCGGTTGGGGCGGCGTGGTGTGGAAGACTTTGGGTGAGGCCGGCCCGCCTGTCGTCAACGTCAATGGCCCACGCTACGGCGCGCTGCTCACGCCCGACCGCCGCCTGATGGGGTTTAATAACATTGAACTGATCACCGACCGCGACCTGGAAATCAACCTGCGCGAAATCCGCGAAGTCAAACGGAAGTGGGCCGACCGGGCCATGATCGTGTCGCTGATGGTGCCGTGTGAAGAGCAGTCATGGAAGGCCATTTTGGCGCGGGTGGAAGACACCGGCGCGGATGGCATAGAACTTAATTTCGGCTGCCCGCACGGCATGAGCGAACGCGGCATGGGTGCAGCCGTTGGCCAGGTGCCGGAATACATTCAAATGGTCACCGCGTGGTGCAAGCAGTATTCAAAGCTGCCGGTCATTGTGAAACTCACACCAAACATCACCGACATTCGCCAGCCTGCACGCGCCGCCAAAAACGGCGGCGCTGATGCGGTCTCACTGATTAACACCATCAACTCCATCATGGGCGTTGACCCGTACACATTAACCATGAGCCCGGCGGTCGGCAACAAGGGTTCCCACGGCGGCTACTGCGGCCCGGCGGTCAAACCGATTGCACTGAACATGGTGGCTGAAATTGCGCGCGACCCACTGACAGCCGGTATGCCGATTTCAGGCATTGGCGGCATCGGCACATGGCGCGATGCGCTCGACTACATCGCCTTGGGCTCGGGCACGGTGCAGGTGTGCACGGCGGCGATGGTGTATGGCTTCAAAATTGTGCAAGAGATGAAAGACGGCTTGTCGAACTACATGGACGAGATGGGCTTTAAATCCATCAGCGAAATTGTCGGTAAGGCCGTGCCCACCGTGTCTGATTGGCGCTATCTGAACTTCAACCACGTCAGCAAAGCCGTCATCAACCAGGACGCCTGCATCAGCTGCGGGCGCTGCCACATTGCATGCGAAGACACGTCGCACCAGGCCATCACCAAGCTGGTTGACGGTGCGCGCAAGTTTGAAGTCATCGAAGCTGAATGTGTGGGTTGCAACCTTTGCGTCACGGTGTGCCCCGTACCAGAATGCATCACGATGCGCACGGTTCAGATTGGCGATATCGATCTGCGAACGAACAAAATAGTCGAGGCCGGTCACGCCGACTGGACGACGCACCCAAACAACCCGATGCGGCTTGCCGAGACCGCTTAAATGTTGAGTTTTTTGAAGGATTCATCATGACCAGTTTATTGATCCGGGGCGGCACTGTCGTCAACGCAGACCGCGCCACCCTGTCTGACGTGCTGTGTGTTGATGGAAAAATCGCTGCAGTCGGCCCCGACCTGCAAGCCCCAGTGGGCGCAACCATCGTTGACGCAGGCGGCCAGTACGTGATGCCCGGCGGCATTGACCCGCACACCCACATGCAGCTGCCGTTCATGGGCACGGTGACGATGGATGATTTTTATAGCGGCACGGCAGCTGGTTTGGCGGGCGGCACCACGATGATCATTGACTTTGTGATCCCTGATCCGATGGAAAACATTTTGCAGGCCTACCAAAAGTGGCGCGGCTGGGCAGAAAAGTCAGCCGCTGACTACAGCTTTCACGTCGCCATTACCTGGTGGGACGACTCGGTGCATGCCGACATGGCGACGCTGGTCAACGAACATGGCGTCAACAGCTTCAAGCACTTCATGGCGTATAAAAACGCCATCATGTGCAACGACGAAACGCTCGTCAACAGCTTCAAACGCTCATTAGAGTTGGGCGCGATGCCCACCGTACATGCCGAAAACGGTGAACTGGTGTACCTGATGCAAAACGAAATCAAGGCGCGCGGCATCATGGGGCCTGAAGGCCACCCGCTGTCGCGCCCACCGCGGGTAGAGTCTGAAGCCGCCAACCGCGCGATTGCCATTGCCGATGTGCTGGGCGTGCCGGTGTATGTGGTGCACGTGTCGTCGACTGAAACGGCTGAGGTGATCGCGCTGGCGCGTGCCAGAGGCCAGCGCGTGTACGGCGAAGTGCTGGCTGGGCATTTGCTGGTCGATGAAAGCGTTTACTTGAACCCCGACTTTGCCAGCGCAGCAGGCCACGTGATGAGCCCACCGTTCAGAAGCAAAACCAATCAGGAATCTTTGTGGCGCGGCCTGCAATCAGGCAACCTGCACACCACGGCGACCGACCACTGCACATTTTGCGCCGAACAAAAAGCGGCGGGTAAAGACGACTTCTCAAAAATCCCGAACGGCTGCGGCGGCATTGAAGAACGCCTTGCCGTGATTTGGGACGCGGGCGTGAACACCGGGCGTTTAACGCCCAGCGAATTTGTGGCGATCACATCGACCAACACCGCCAAGCTGTTCAACATCTACCCGCAAAAAGGCAGGATTTCAGTTGGCGCTGATGCAGACATCGTGGTGTGGGACCCAGAAGGTACCAAGACCATCTCGGTTAAAACGCAGCACAGCAAAGGCGACTTCAATATTTTTGAAGGACGTACCGTGCGCGGCATACCGAGCCACACCATCAGCCAAGGCGAGCTGGTGTACGTCAAAGGTGAGCTGCGGGCCAAGCCAGGCGTTGGGCGCTACATCAATCGACCTGCTTTTCATGCAGACTTTGCAGCAGGTATGCGGCGCGCAGTGGCGCTGGCACCACAAGCTGTTTCACGGATTTAGGGAGCAGATATGACCGCCGTTTTAGAAAATGCCAGCACAGACAACTTCAAGATTGATGATTTAAGGGTTAACGGCAGCCGTCTGTGGGACTCGCTGATGGAGCTGGCCGAAATTGGCGGAACGGCCAAAGGCGGGGTGTGTCGACTGACACTGACCGACCTCGACAAACAGGGCCGCGACTTGGTGATCAAGTGGGCCAAAGAAGCCGGGTTGAGCATCACCATCGACAAAATTGGCAACGGCTTCATGCGCCGTGCAGGCCGCAACAACAGCCTGCCGCCTATCGTGACCGGCAGCCACATCGATACCCAGCCGACCGGTGGCAAATTTGATGGCAACTACGGTGTGTTGGCCGGACTTGAAGTGGTGCGCACGCTGAACGACCACCACATTGAAACCGAAGCGCCGATTGAAGTGTCGTTCTGGACGAATGAGGAAGGCTCGCGTTTTGTTCCAGTGATGATGGGCTCAGGCGTGTTTGCCAAAGCCTTTACGCTAGAGCATGCCTACGCCGCCAAAGACACCGAGGGCAAAACTGTTGCAGACGAGCTGGCGCGTATTGGCTACATTGGCGAGCAAGAACCCGGCGACCACCCGATTGGCGCGTTTTTTGAAACCCACATTGAGCAAGGCCCGGTGCTGGAAGACCACAACATCACCATCGGCGTGGTGCAGGGTGTGCTGGGCATTCGCTGGTTTGACTGCACGGTGACGGGCATGGAGGCCCACGCCGGCCCCACCCCGATGGCGCTGCGCAAAGACGCGCTGCAGGTAGCCACACACATCATGCAAGAAACGGTAGCCAGCGCTCTGCGCCACGCACCGCACGGGCGCGGCACGGTGGGCATGGTGCACCTCCACCCGAACAGCCGCAACGTGATTCCGGGCGAGGTCAAATTCTCAATTGACTTGCGTAATTCGACCGATGCACTGGTGGACCAGCAAGCGGACGAGGTCAAAGCGTTTGCCGCCAAAATCGCTGCAGAGTCCGGGCTGAAGGTAACCATTGAACTGGTGTCGACTTACTCAGCCATCGGCTTTCACCCCGACTGCATCGACGCCGTGGCCCGGGCGACCCAAAAACTTGGCTACAGCAACATGCCGGTGGTGTCTGGCGCAGGCCACGACGCGGTCTACATGGCCAAGCTGGCACCCAGCGGTATGATTTTTATCCCCTGCAAAGACGGCATCAGCCACAACGAGATTGAAGACGCCCAACCCGAGCACATTGAAGCAGGCTGCAACGTGCTGCTTCATGCCATGCTGGAGCGCGCTGGCACGTAAGTTGCATGCTTTTTAGCGTTAGAAAGTGTATTGGCGCAAGTAATACATGGGCGAGCAGCTCATAAATTTATAGCAAATGTGTTGTTTTAAAAATCATCAACCTGGAGAAGTCATGTCGATAAAGTCCATTAATCGTCGAAGCGCCGTGGTGCTTGCCCTGGCTGCCGCAGCACTGACCCCGTCGCTGGTCTTGGCGCAGGCCAAAACCAAAGTGGCAGCTATCTACTCCGTGCCGTTTGAACAGCAATGGGTCAGCCGCATTCATAAAGCACTAAAAGCCGCAGAGGCCCGCGGAGAGATTGAATACAAGGCTACTGAAAACGTAGCAAATGCCGACTACGAACGCGTGATGCGCGAATACGCCACGGCGGGCAACGCGCTGATTGTGGGCGAGGCCTTCCCGATTGAAGCGGCCGCACGCAAGGTAGCCAAAGACTTTCCGAAAGTGTCATTCTTAATGGGCAGTTCTGGCAAACCTGCCGCACCCAACTTCAGTGTATTTGACAACTACATTCAAGAACCCGCCTACTTGAGCGGCATGATTGCAGGCGGCTTGACCAAAAGTAACAAAATTGGCTTGGTCGGCGGCTTTCCGATCCCGGAGGTCAACCGACTGATGCACGCTTTCATGAGTGGCGCCAAAGAAACCAACCCCAAGGTCGAGTTCAGCGTCAGCTTCATCAACAGCTGGTTTGACCCGCCCAAAGCCAAAGAAGCCGCTTTTGCCATGATCGACAAAGGTGCCGATGTGATGTACGCCGAGCGCTTTGGCGTGAGCGACGCGGCTAAAGAAAAGGGCAAGCTGGCCATTGGTAACGTCATCAACACGCAAGACAAATACCCCGAGACAGTGGCAGCTTCTGCCCTGTGGAATATGGAGCCCACCATTGACCGCGCATTAAAACTCGTCAAAGACGGCAAGTTTGCCGCTGAAGACTACGGCCAATACAGCATGATGAAATTCAAAGGCTCCGAGCTGTCGCCACTAGGCACCTTTGAATCTAAAGTGCCAGCAGAAATCAAGGCCAAGGTCAAAGCGAAGCAAGAGGCAATATTGGCGGGCAAGTACACCGTGAAAGTGGACGATACGCAGCCTAAAGCGGCGTTCAAGTAACCTTTTTAGCGACCTCATCCGCTCAAGACCGCTGTCTTTGGGCGGATTTTTTATGCCCACACCTGCCCTGTCCATCAGCAACATCAGCAAGCGCTTTGGCACGCTGGTAGCCAACGACGACATCTCACTGACCGTGCAGCGCGGCGAGGTGCTTGGCCTACTGGGCGAAAACGGCGCAGGCAAATCGACATTGGTGTCGATTTTGTTTGGCCACTACACCATGGACAGCGGCCATATTGACGTGTTTGGCAAACCCCTGGCAGCAGGCGACCCAAAAGCGGCGCTAAAAGCTGGCATTGGCATGGTGCACCAGCACTTCACGCTGGCTGACAACTTAAGCGTGCTGGACAACATCATGCTGGGCAGCGAGCCGCTTTGGCAACCGTTCTCGCGCCGTTCGGCAGGGCTGGCCAAGCTCCACGACGTGGCTGCCCGCTTCGGCCTGGATGTGCAGGCTCATGCGCTCGTTGGCCGCCTGTCGGTCGGTGAACGGCAGCGGGTGGAGATTGTCAAAGCGCTTTACCGCGGTGCCAAAATTTTGATTTTGGACGAGCCCACCGCTGTCCTGACCCCGCAAGAAAGCATAGCTCTGTTTGACACGTTGCAAAAGCTGGTCACGCAGGGCTTGAGCGTTATTTTTATCAGCCACAAATTACCCGAGGTACTGCGCGTGTGCCACCGGGTTGCGGTGTTGCGCTCTGGGCGACTGGTAGCCATGCTGGACGCTAAAACGGCGACGCAAGCGCAATTGGCGCAGGCGATGGTGGGCCAAAACGTCAAGCCGCTGGAAGTCAACCGCGCCGCCCATGTCGGGGGTGTCGTGTGTGAGTTGAGCGATGTGCATGCGGGCGTGCCCGGTCGCAACTTCATCAAAAACATCAATTTGGCGCTGCACGCAGGCGAGCTGGTCGCCATCGCCGGTGTGTCGGGCAACGGTCAGGGTGCACTGGCCGACGTGTTGTGCGGTGTGCTCCGCGCAAGCGGCGGGCGCATCACCCTGCAAGGCAAAGCCTGGCCAGCTGGAACCCAGCTATTAACAGCCAGTGGCGTCGCGCGCATCCCTGAAGACCGCCGTGCAGTAGGCCTGGTAGGCAGCCTGCCGTTGTGGGAAAACGCCACGTCAGAGCGGCTGCGCACGCCCGCATTTTCAAAGCTGGGCTGCGTCAAACGCAGCGCAGCGCAGGCTTACGCCGCGCGTATCGTGCAACAGTTTGACGTGCGCGGCGCTGGCTTGCAGTCGGCCTGCCAGAACTTAAGCGGCGGCAACATGCAAAAGCTGATTTTGGGGCGCGCGCTTACGCCTCCAGATTTATCGCCAGGCAGGCAAGCTGCGCCCAAGCTCATCATTGCGCACCAACCCACTTGGGGCCTGGACATCGGCGCGGTCGGCTACGTGCACCAACAGTTGCTTGCCGCGCGCAACGCAGGCGCCGCGGTGCTGCTGATATCAGACGACCTGGATGAGGTCATGGCGCTGGGCGACCGCATTGCGGTGATGCATGGCGGTACGCTAACCGATGCACGCCCAAACGAGCAGTGGACGCGCGACACGCTGGGCTTGGCGATGGCTGGCAGCGCTTTTGAAGCAGCTATCACATGACTTTATGCATTAATACCGGGTTTGGCCCACGTAATACCTGGGCATACAGCTCCTACTTTTATAGTCAATGTCATCGGGTGGGCCATGCGCATTGAACCGCGTAATAAGCGTTCAAACGCTGCGCTGCTGCTTGCGCCGCTGGGCGCAGTGGCTTTTACGCTTGCGATTAGCGCCCTGCTGGTGCTGTGGGCTGGCGCGCCGGTTGCGCCAACTTTTGCACTGCTGGTCAAAGGCGCATTTGGCTCGGCTTTTGCGGTCAGTGAGACCTTAACCCGCGCCACGCCGTTGATGCTGACAGGCCTGTCGGCAGCTGTCGCTTTCAAAGCCCGGCTGTTTAACATTGGCGCTGAAGGGCAGTTGTACATCGGTGCGCTGGCGACAGTGGCGGTGGGCGGCTTGCATGGCGGTGAGGGGTTTGGGTTACCCGCTTGGGTGCTTTTTCCTGCCATGATGCTCGCAGCTGCGGTGGCGGGTGCGTTGCTGTTGCTCGGCCCCGCATGGCTAAAACATCAGCTCAATGTCGATGAAGTAGTCACCACGCTGCTGCTGAACTTTATTGTGCTGCTGTTTGTCGGCGCCATGCTTGACGGGCCGATGAAAGACGCCAGCGCCATGGGCTGGCCGCAATCGGTTGGCCTGCAGCCTGGCTTGGAACTGGGCAAACTGATGGCGCAAACCCGCCTGCACACCGGCCTGCTGTGGGGCCTGGTATCAGGTGTTTTAGTCTGGGCATTGATCAAATTCACCACCTTTGGCTTTGACATGCGGGCACTGGGCGCTAACGCCAAAGCGGCGGCCTTTGCGGGTGTACCCATGACCCGAACTGTGGTGCTGGTGGCCATGCTGTCGGGCGCTTTGGCCGGGCTCTCGGGGGCCATTGAAGTCGCGGGCCGCGCGGGCTACGTGACGCTGGAAATGTCGCCAGGCTACGGTTACAGCGGCATTGTGATCGCCATGCTGGCCGCGCTGAATCCGCTAGGTGTGTTGGTGGCCAGCGTGTTTATTGCAGGCGTGCTGGTCGGTGCAGACAGCATGAGCCGGGCCATGGCCGTGCCGACTTATCTGGCTGACGTGATTGTCGCGACATCGCTCATTTCGGTACTGGTGGCATCAATGCTGACGCAATACAAGATCCGGTGGCGTGGATGAAGGGCTTGCGGTGTTTTTAGAACTCTTCGACATCATCAACAACGCAGCATTTTGGTCAGCGGTGCTGCGCATTGCCACGCCACTCATTTTGGGAACGCTGGGCGTGCTGCTGTGCGAACGCGCTGGCGTATTAAATCTAGGCATTGAAGGCATCATGGTCGCGGGCGCCTTTGCAGGCTGGCTGGCGGTGTACCAGGGTGCGCCGCTTTGGGCGGGTGTGGCCGCTGCGGCATTGACAGGCGCGGCGTTTGGGCTGCTGCATGCGTTGCTCACGGTGGGTTTTGCACTGAGCCAGCATGTGGCGGGCTTGGGTATCACGCTGCTGGCCACCGCCTTGAGTTACTTCAGCTACCGGGTAAGTTTTCCGAAAGTCGCGACACCTCCGACGATCGCGCCATTCCAAGACATGGCCTGGCTGCCGATACCCATTTTGAACACGCAAACACCGCTGACCTTGCTGGCACTGCTGCTGGTGCCGGTGTTGGCCTACGCTATTTACCGCACCCCCGCCGGGCTGGCGCTGCGCATGGTCGGCGAGAACCCACAAGCCGCCGAGAGCCAGGGCATCAGCGTGGCGCGTACCCGAACCACCGCCATCGTGCTCGGCTCGGCACTCATGGGCGTAGCGGGCAGTTTTTTAACGTTGTCCGCGTTTAACGCTTTCTTTTTTAATATGGTCAACGGGCGCGGCTGGATATGTGTGGCGTTGGTGGTGTTTGCCAGCTGGCGGCCAGGCAAGGCGCTGCTGGGCGCGCTGCTGTTTGCATTTTTTGATGCGCTGCAATTGCGCTTGCAGCAGTCGGGGGCCGCGTCTGAAGCGATAGCGCTGCCGTATCAGTTTTATCTGATGTTGCCGTATATTTTGTCGATCGTGGCGCTGGTGGTCGTTGCCCGCAAGACCGCTTATCCGCAGGCGTTGATGAAGCCGTACATCAAGGGTGAACGCTGAGTTGCGTCAGGAGACACAACACACAGCGATTCGATCGTATTGACCATATCGGTCATAATGGTTGAACCGATAAAATGGAACGCGTCATGATCACAGAAACCTCAGCAGTCAGCTTCCGTCAAAACTTGGGGGACATGCTCAACCAGGTGCACTACCGCAACGACAGCATCGTCATCAACAAGGACGGAAAATCCATTGCCGCCTTGGTGGATGCGCGGCTTTTTGAGCGTATTCGCCGCATGCAGGCGCGGTTCGAGGATTTGTCTCAGCGCCTGGCGCAGGGGTTTGCTGCCACGCCGCAAGATGCCGGCATGGCGGAAATCGATGCCGCCGTACAGGCTGAACGCCCTCGCTTCGGTACGCGCAAACTTGCAACTAAAGTCGAGTAAGCCTGCGCCCATGGCAATTCATGTGGTGCTGGACACCAACGTGCTGCTCAGTGGCTTGGCCTATCCAGCCAGCATACCGGGCTCAATCGTTGCAGCTTGGAGAGCTGGTTCGCTGCAAGTGAGCCTTAGCCATTACATCTTGGACGAGCTCCGACGCGTGCTGCCCAAATTGCGTTCGCGTCACGGTTTGTCTGATGATGGCATTGCAGATTTGGTGGATTGCCTTGCTTTTCAGGCAGATTTGGTAGAGCCCGCCGCCCACTGGGATGACCAGCTTACTGATCCGTTCGATCAAGCAATTTTGGGCACGCTTGTGTCTGCAAAAACAGACTACCTCATCACCGGCGACAAGGCTTTGCTTGCTTTGGCTGACAAATATCCGGTGCTTGCTGCAGCCCAGTTTTGGCAGATTCATGCCGCTGGTTGAGCATGGGCTTGGTAGTTTTGGCGGGGTGGGTGCGGGTGTTTTCCGTGAAAATACTACAACGAAAGACCTGACCTTCGTAGTGTGCAAAAAAAGGCGGAACGTATGCAAGACACCGCAAATTTGATCGGAAAGAGTTTGGACCCAACGTCAGCGTTGGGTTTTCCTGAGCTGATCGAAGTCACTTCTCTGCATTCGGTGGCGCATCTTTTTGGAGCCACGAAAAAACGCTGTGGAATCTATTTTTTGGCTTTTCACGGTGGCCTTTTCTATGTTGGACAGGCCGTCGAGGTAGTGCGGCGGTTCTCACAGCATCGGAAAAATCACGACGACATTATTGGCTTCTCCTTCATTCCGGTAACGAAATCAGAGTTAGACGCCACTGAAAAGAGTTTGATTTTCAATGCTGAATCCATCGGACTCAGGATAACGAATGCGGTCCATGTGACCAGCATCGTAGGTGATACTGATTTTGATTTGGTCGTGCCCATCACGGAACAGAATGATTGGCTGCGCGCGAACGAACGGGCCGAAGCATCCGGGGGCGTTGGGCCAAAAATCGTGCTTCCGGAAAGTCAGAAGGTGCGCTACGCAAAGCAGTTTTCCAGATTTGGAAAACAGCCGCAGTCGGCAAGATCGCTAGCTCTGCTTAAACAGTATCTCCAAACCTGTGTACCTGCACCGCGCCGCACCGAATACTCTTTTTGGGCAGTCAGTTGCATGCCGACCACTGGCAACCCTGAATGGAAGAGATTGCTGTGTGTCAATGCTGCGTTCATGGAGTTGTTTGTGGTCGGCCATGAACAGAATGATTCGTCCGTTCTTTGGTCATTCGTCAATGTTGCTGAGGACGTGTTGCTGGAGCATTGGAAGTCAATCAACAGACTGAAGAAAAAATACCCATTTTTAAAAGTTGAGCGCAGCGATTACAGAGATGCAGGGCAGCACCAACTGAGGATTCTTTGCCGAGGTGGTGCTGCATCTATGGAAGTACTTTTACAAGACCCCGGGGTTGCAAAAGCTGCTGCTACGCTCGCGCTTAGGGTGATGCGAAAGCGTGCCACGATTTTCGGCAAGTACCATTGCCCCCAACTGGCGGACTTGGCTTTAGCTGCCTAGCCGCCACACGCGCTTTTAGTCACCCGTTACTCGGAATCCCAATGGCATTCAATCCATTTGTCTGGCAACTTTTCTGCGCATCCCCATCGGGCAAGGCCGCAATCAACACCGCGTTTCTCCGATTTGCACGCATCGGTCGCAGCGCAGACGGCGAAGGATGGCGGCGACAGACCAACGCCAAAATTTCTGTGAATCTCGAATTGATCGGCCACCCCGAAGCGCAATGGGAGCATGGTGGGCACATTGACTTGCGCGAGATACTTTCCAATTGGTTCGATGAACTCGACGAGCCATCAGCATTTGAACAACAGTTTCGCGATCTGTTGGAGGACGTTGGGGCCTCCCAAACTTGGGAGGAAGATGATCACCGTGGAAAACAGTGTCACGCTTTTTTTGGCGGCGATGAAGAGGACGATGCTCGAAATATTGCGAGCGCGGTTGGTGCCATATCTACTACGCTGCACTGGCTGAAACCCAATGATTTTGCTCCCTACTACTTCGAGGGCTGCTTCTCCCTGTTTGCTGAAATATGTCGTACGTTTGGAATCGTCCTGCCGGAAGTACCGGGGCCACTGCAAAAGAAGGAACGGGCGCTCTATTACTTGGGAATCAACAGCGCGTTGCAGGAGTTTCGTCTGCGGAATCAGTTGTCCCATCGGGAGCTGAATGCCTTTTTGTATGTATTTGCGCCGCGTTACCTGGCGGTTGAGCAGGACAAGGATTTGCCGGAACCACAACGGGTCTGGTTCATGATGGCGGGTGTGGGCACAACCGCTGATTTTGATTTTCTGGATAGCGCAGTAGA
This sequence comes from Polaromonas sp., assembly GCA_031424935.1. Classification (GTDB taxonomy): domain Bacteria; phylum Pseudomonadota; class Gammaproteobacteria; order Burkholderiales; family Burkholderiaceae_C; genus Polaromonas. The sequence goes on along the minus strand of JANPIK010000072.1, from coordinate 44,854 downwards.
CGGCACAGAGTGCAATTGGCGCGGCAATCGCGATGCGCGCCGGGGTGATATTGCGGTGATGTGGTGCTCCAGCCCTCGCGCGTACCTGCATTCCATCTGGCGCATCGTCGAAGATGGATACGGTGACCCATTCGCCTACTGGTACTCAATGGTCCGCATCGGCCATCCCGTTCCAGTGAGCCACCTCAAAATCAAGGACTTGAAGAGCAACCCCGTGCTGACAGAAAGCCCCATGGTTCGCGCGCATTTTCAGGGCTGTGCAGACAAATACTTCCGGCCAGTCGACTACGGCGCATTGTTGGGTGAGCTTGAACGCAGAGGAAACAACCTCACCGGCATTCCCCAAATTTATGTGCCCGCTCTACCTGTGCTTCCCTCAGACACTGAAATTCTCGACGAACGACAAGTGGAACTGCAACTCATAGAGCCCCTGTTATTGAAACAACTGGGCTATCAAGCTGACAGCCATTGGCAGCGACAAGTGCGCGTTCGCATGGGCCGTGGCGAAAAGGTGTATCCCGACTATTTGATCGGCTACCGGGGAATAAAAGGCGAAGAGCGAGCCGACATTGTTGTCGAAGCAAAGTATCGTATCGGGACACAAAAGCAATTGTTAGAAACCTTTTTGCAAGGACGCTCCTACGCACTTCGGCTTCAAGCATCTTGGTTGCTTCTGGCGTCCTTGGAGGGCGTTTGGCTTTTGAGTCGAACGGACGATTTCAAACTGGATAGCGCGCTTCACTGGAGTTGGGAGAAACTGGTTCAACCGGAACATTTTTCGGTGCTCGATAAGGCCGTTAGCTGCCGGGCAATGGCTCTGGAAAATTAGCATTTTCAGGACAGATCCACCGGTTCGGGAAACAATCAAACAATGGGGTCAGACTCAATGCTTTTCACTTAACCGCTGGGGATTGAGGGTCAAGTCTTTCAATGATGCATTTGCCGAGCTAAAAAATTCCGTTTCATGCCTGGTATGATAAAATGCCATACCATGAACAAATCCAAAATCGCCATCACCGTCAGCCCGCTGGTGCTCAATCGGCTCGATGCCTGGGTGCAAAACGAGCACTTCGCCAGCCGCAGTGAAGCGATCGAGCAAGCTGTTGAAGCGCAGTTACAGCGCTTGGAGCGCACGCGACTGTCTGAGCAATGTGCGTTGCTCGATGTGGACAAAGAGCAAGCCATGGCAGATGTGGGCTTGGCTCCAGATGCGGCAGCATGGCCAGCGTTTTAAGGGGCGAGATACGTTGGGCCACGCTTGACCCCACGCTCGGAAATGAACAACAAGACACCCGCCCGGTTCTTATCATCAGCCATGATGTTTTCAACGAACGCTCTGGCACGGTGCTGGCCATTGCCATCACGTCGCAGTCGCAGCGGGCGGGCTTCCCGCTGACATTGCCGTTGGGCAAACTAGGCGGCAAAGACGCCTGGTTAAAAATTAGTCAAGTACGCGTTTTGTCCACGAAGCGCCTGGGGCGCAAACTGGGGAAAGCCACACCTGAGCAGCTTGCGCAGGCGATTGATGGGTTAAATGAAATTGTGGGTGATTGAGTCTGTGACGAGTGATACGGCAAACGAGCGACTAAACATGGCGGCAAAGATGAAGTTATTTTTATAGCTGCTTGCGCCCGGATTCATTGGGCTGCAGGCCAATTTGGCATCTGAAGCAGGCAAAAAAGGGCGTGAGGCGCGGGTCTTTCAGTAATGTATCCCCCTGCGATTCCTAAGAGAACCAGCCCGTTTTGCAATGCCAAAACTTAAGGGTTAAACCGCTTTTTTTCCGGATCTCAAAGATCCATTAGGTCAATAAATACCGGCGCAAGCAGATCCAAAATTCATAGCGCCATCCGCTAGATTTTCGCAAGCCTCGAGCAAATGAACTCGACTCGTCATTTGTGGTGGCTGCCCAGTGCGAACCACCATATGAATCAATGCATCAACCGCAAAGTTGCTGTTTTTTGTGCCTGACCACCTCTGATACGCGGGGGTAGGACACGCCAAGACATTAAAGTATTCAGGATTGTGTCAGCGGCTTTCAAACTCGCTACTCTGGTAGCAAAATGGCTTTTGAAGGACAAAATCATGGGCATGCCAGTACGAATTGAAGACAGCCTTTACGACCAGGCCAAAGCCGCAGCCGGGGCTGAATTCCGCACAATTTCAGGTCAAATTGAGTTTTGGGCCAAGGTGGGCAAAGCCGCTTTGGACAACCCTGCTGTGTTAATCAGGTGTACTTGCTGGCTTATAAGTACGATCCACAAACCCGAGTTCTCCTGCTGGTCGGCACGCATGAGAACTTTTACCGCAACTTATAGCGCTGAGTGGAGTTCTGGAAATGCTTGATCTACTCATTACTAACGCAAACTTGCCTGACGGCCGGGTCAGCATGTCAATAGCCGTACAGGCCGGAAAAATCATTGAAGTCAAACAAGGGCTCGCAGCACACGCCCACCAAACGGTGGACGCAGGCGGCATGCTGCTGGCCCCGCCGTTTGTTGATGCGCACTTTCATATGGACGCAACGCTCAGTTACGGCCTGCCGCGCGTTAACCAGTCAGGCACGCTGCTGGAAGGCATTGCGCTTTGGGGCGAGCTCAAGCCGCTGCTGACCTACGACGCGCTGGTTGACCGCGCGATGGCCTATTGCGACTGGGCGATTGCCAACGGTTTGCTGGCGATTCGCACGCATGTCGATGTGTGTGACCCGAGTTTGCTGGCAGTGGATGCACTGCTGGACGTCAAAAACCAGGTGGCACCCTTTATTGATTTGCAATTGGTGGCCTTTCCGCAAGACGGCGTGCTGCGAGGTAAGGTGGGCGCGGACCAGCACTTGGCCAACCTCAAACGCGCTTTAGACAAAGGCGTGGACGTGATTGGCGGCATTCCGCACTTTGAGCGAACGTATGCCGATGGCACATTGAGCGTCAAGCTGCTGTGCGAGCTGGCAGCCGAGCGCGGTTTGCTGGTTGACATGCATTGCGATGAGTCGGACGATCCGTTATCGCGCCATGTCGAGGCATTGGCTTTTGAGACTCAGCGCCTGGGGCTGCAAGGCCGCGTGACGGGCTCGCACTTGACGTCAATGCACAGCATGGACAACTATTACGTCAGCAAACTCTTGCCACTCATGGCCGAAGCACAACTGCATGTGGTGGCCAACCCGCTGATCAACATCACGCTGCAAGGCCGGCATGACAGCTACCCGAAGCGGCGCGGCATGACCCGCGTGCCCGAGCTGATGGCGCATGGCGTGAATGTTGCGTTTGGGCAAGACTGCGCGATGGATCCGTGGTATTCGTTAGGTAGCGGCGATATGCTGGAAGTGGCCCACATGGGCTTGCACGTGGGGCAGATGACGAGTCAGGCTGCGATGCGTCAGTGCTTTGAGATGGTGACCACCAACGCCGCCAAAGTGATGCAGCTTGAAGGCTATGGCTTGGATGTGGGTTGCCATGCAGATTTTTTGCTGTTGCAAGCGCGGGATGTGATCGAGGCGATTCGCTTGCGGGCAACGCGGCTGAAGGTGTTCAGGCGCGGCAAGTTACTGGCTGAGTGCGCGCCTACAACCAGCAAGTTGCATGTGGCGGGGCGGCCTGCCCAGACTTCCTGGATGGTTTAGGGCACTGAGTTATTCCAACGCCGACCAAATGGCTGACAAATCATTGATCGGCAGCACCCGCACGTTGGCGGATAAATCAAAAGCCTCGCGAACAGGCGCAACGACAAAGCCTTTGTCGGCATTCAAATCGGACATGGCTTCATGAAAGCCGCGCGCTGGCTTGGGCGTGCTTGAAAACTTGCATTCAATGGCTACGCGCACACGGCTGCTGTGCAGCACCAGATCAACTTCTGCACCACGCGCAGTGCGGTAAAAATTGGCGTGCACGGTAGGTGGTTTGGCACCGATCAATTGCTCAATCACCACGCCCTCCCACAACGCACCAGCGACCGGGTGACCTCCCAGTTGAGTCAAAGTGCGAACGTCCAGAAGTGCAAGCAATAGGCCGCTGTCGCGCACATACACCTTGGGCGATTTCACCAAGCGCTTCATGACATTAGCTTCCATGGGCTGCAAGCTGCGAAGCATGAAAGCGCCCTCCAGCGCATCCAGATACCGACCAATAGCGGGAGCCGATACACCCATACTTTGCGCCAGTCGCGATGCATTCCATAACTGGCCATGCCAGTGCGCCAGCATGGTCCAAAAGCGCTGCAGCGTTGCGGCCGGAAAACGAAAGCCAAATTGCGGCATGTCGCGCTCTAAAAAACTGCGCACAAAAGCATCGCGCCACTCAAATGAGTCGTCGTCGCTAGCAGCCAACCAGCTTTGCGGAAATCCACCGCGCAGCAAATAGCGGGGCAGTGTGTCAAAGTCAATCCCAAGCTCCGAAACGCTAAAGGGCGCCATCTCGACAATCCCCATGCGGCCTGCCAATGACTCGGATGCTTGGTGCAGCAAGGCAGGTGAAGCGGAGCCAAGCAGCAGGAACCTCCCGGGCATGCGCTGCTCGTCAATCAAGGGCCGCAAAACCTCAAACAGGCCCGGTGTGCGCTGTACCTCATCCAACACAACCAATCGGTCGGCCAATGCACCCAGCGCCAGCTCAGGGTCACTCAATTTAAACCGATCAGAGGGACGCTCTAGATCAAAATATACGCCGTTTACGTCTTGGGCAATGCTGCGCGCCAGCGTGGTTTTACCCACCTGGCGCGGGCCCAGTAAAGCCAGCGCCGGGAATTGGCGCATCAATTTCTGGATTCTTTTCAGGCTTGTACGATTTAACATATGTCGCATATTAAACGACAGCCATTCAATATACAACGTTGTTTCTGGCACTTACAAGCCGCAGCCCCGCAATATCAGCGACACCACATGCTCCGTGGCCTCCGCGTGATCTTTGGCTGTCAGCGTGTTGCGCCCCAGTACCGCGCTGACCTGCACATCAAAGTCGGCGTAGGTCTGAGTGGCGGCCCAGATGGTAAAGAACAAGTGCATGCCGTTGATATTTGCCATTTGGCCAGCTTTTACCCAGCTTTCGATCACCGCAGCCTTGGTGCGCACCAGATCGCGCAAGTCGGTTTCGAGCAACCCTTTGACCACCGGCGCGCCATGCAGCAGTTCATTGGCAAACACCTTGGAGCCGTCAGGACGCGCCTTTGACAGAGCCATCTTCGCGCGAATGTATTGCTCGATGGCAACGCGCGGTTCAGCATCTGTTGTGATGCAACGGGTGGGCTCCAGCCAATCGCTCAATATTTGCGCCAACACCGCACGGTACAGCACTTCTTTGCTACCGAAGTAATAGTGCAAGTTGGCCTTGGGCAGACCGCTTGCCTCAGCAATAGCCGCCATGGTTGCGCCCTTGAGCCCGGCGCGCGCAAATACTTTTTCGGCCGCTTGCAAGATCAACAGTTCATTGGCTTGACGAATGTGACCTTTAAATACTTCTGGAGTTTGGATCACAAAAATTTAATGGGTAGACGACATAAAAAAGGGCACGTTTTTGCAGATGCGCCCTTTTGTTTTACTCCGCAGTAAGCAGATTACTTTTGTGCGGCATCCCAAACCGCATGCGTCCATGCGGCTTTGCCTGGATCTTTTTTGATCACTGGCGCGCTGCCGCCAGCCATCAGCACTTTAACGGTGCGCTCGTACGCGGCCGGCTCCAGATAGCCCATTTTGGCTGTACCTGCGGTACTGATCAGCTTGGCGACATTTTCCATCTGTCGGGTTTGCACTTTCAGGTTGGCGCTGCCCGACTTGTCAGCCGCCACCACTATTTTTGCGGCTTCGGCCGGATTTTTAACCGCCTCGTTCCAGCCTTTCATGGTGGCTTTCAAAAACTTGCCCATGCGGGCCACAAAAGCCGGGTCTTTCAGATTGGCCTCCATCACGTACAAGCCGTCTTCCAGTGATGCCACGCCTTGTTCTTCATAGAAAAAAGTGACCAGGTCGCTTTCTTTGACGCCCGCATCAATGACCTGCCAATACTCGTTGTAAATCATGGTCGAAATGCAAGCCGCCTGATTTTGCAGCAACGGATCGACGTTAAAGCCTTGCTTCAAGATTTTTACGTCCTTGGTGGTGTCCAGACCCAGTTTGGACATGTAGCTCATGAAAGGGTATTCATTGCCGCCGTACCAAACGCCAAGTGTTTTGCCTTTGAGGTCTTTAGGGCCGGTGACGCCGCTTGACTTTTTGCAGGTCAGCATCATGCCGGACTTGTTGAACACCTGGGCCACATTGACCAGTGCCGAGCCGGCTTCCCGCGCGGCCAGGGCATCGGGCATCCAGTTCACGGCGATGTCAGCTTGCTTGCCTACCAGTGCCTGGACGGGTGAAATATCAGGGCCGCCCGGGCGAATGGTGACATCCAGGCCCGCCTCTTTGTAATAACCCTTTGCAGCTGCAACGTAATAGCCCGCGAATTGGCTTTGTGCCACCCACTTGAGCTGCACAGTAACTTTTTCTTGTGCGCTGGTAGCAAACGCGCCCAACACCAAGGCAAGCGCCAATGCGGTTTTGACCAATTTAGGGGACCGAATCATAAAAACTCCTTTAAATTTAAGAACACCAACTCAAACCAGGCAACATGAGTGAGCAACACGTTCAAGAACGCTGACTAAGCACCGCGAACCGAAGGATGCCAAAAGGTTACCTTGCGCTCCAGTTGTACTAGCAAGGCATAGGCCAGCGAGCCCGTCACCGCCGCCACCACAATCGAGCCCCACACCAGCGGCATGTTCATCTTGCCTGCCTCGGTAGAGATGCGAAAGCCTATACCCTGCGTGGGCGAGCCAAAATATTCGGCCACGATTGCGCCGATCAATGCCAGCGTCGCGTTGACTTTGAGCGCCCCAAACATAAAAGGCAGCGCCGCGGGCAGCCTGAGGGAGATCAGCGTTTGCCAGTAACTGGCGGCGTAGCTGTGCATCAATTCGACCTCAAGTTTGCCAGCCGCTTTCAATCCGGCAAGGGTAGAAACCAGCATCGGGAAAAACGTCATCAACACCACCACTGCTGCTTTGCTGGGCCAATCAAAGCCAAACCACATCACGGCAATCGGTGCCACGCCGACCAGCGGTATGGCACTGGTCAAAGACGCAATTGGCAACAAGCCGCGCTGCAAAAACGGCAAGCGGTCAATGGCCACTGCCACGGCAAAACCCAAACCGCAGCCCAGCACCCAACCCAAAAATACAGACTTGATGACGGTTTGCACAAAGTCGGCCCAGAGCTTGGGCACGTTCTCAAAAAGCGACTGCACGACCAGTGACGGCGCAGGCAGAATCACACGCGGCACATCAAAGGCCACCACCAGCACCTGCCAAAAGTACACCAGCCACAAGCCGAACCAGGCGGCAGTGAGCAAGCCGACCAGACGCTCACCATAGCGCTTGCCGTCAAGCGCAGCAACACGCTGCACGCTCAAGGCGGCTGCAGCTGCCAGCACCGCACACGCCAGCCAGAAACCCGCGCTGACCCTGGCTTCTGAGTCACCCGCAGCAGGCAAAAACTGCAGCAGTGCAAAAGCGGCGGCCGTGCACGCACTTGCGAAAACAATGGTGTTCTTCACAAGCCTCCCCGTGACCGGAGTACCAGGCGTTCAGCCAGCGCCACAGCAGCTGTCAACAGCAAGCCGAGCAAGGCGGACATGACCAGCGCTGACCATATTTGCGTCGTATTGCCGTAATAAGAACCGGTCAGCAGCCTTGCACCCAGGCCGGCTTCAGCGCCAGTGGGCAGCTCGGCCACCATCGCGCCCACCAGCCCCGCCGCAACGCCCACACGCAGCGCCGGAAACAGAAATGGCAACGCCGCTGGCAGGCGTAGCCACCACAGCGCTTGCCATTTGGTCGCAGCATAGGTGTGCATCATTTCAGTTTCAATGACCTGGGGCGAACGCAGGCCCTGCACCATCGCCACCGTGACGGGGAAAAAGCACAAATACATCGCAATCGCAGCCTTGGGCGCGACGCCTGAAAACCCGAGGCTGCCCAAAATAATCAGCACAATCGGCGCAATCGCCAGCACCGGCACCGTTTGCGACGCCACGATCCACGGCAGCAGTGCGCGGTCAAGCGTGCGCGAATGAACAATCAGCACCGCCAGCAGCAGGCCCAGCGCCGTGCCCATTACAAAACCGGCCAACGTTGACTGCGCAGTGATGTAAGCGTGAAAAAGCAGGTTGCGCGGTGAATCAACAGGCCAGTCCACCAGGCTTGACCATAAGTCGAGTGCGACTTGATGCGGCGCGGGCAACAGTGGCCGCTCCATTTGCATGGTGGCCTTGAAAAGGTCAAGAGCCGTCCATGCACCTGCGGGTTCAAAATTACCCATGACCCGCTCAATCGCACCCGGCGCGTTCATGCCCCAAGCGCCGGCGTACCAGGCAAGCAACACAAACAACAACACGACGGCGATAGGCAAGCCGTTGAAAACCAACCGCTGCGGCAGCAACGAACGCTGTGTCGCCTCAGCCATGGTGCCCATCGGCTAACGCCTCACGTACCGCATGCGCCAGTGCCACAAATTCTGGCGTGTCTTTCAGGCCCTGATGGCGCTCATCTGGCAGCGTCGATTCAATCACCTTCACAATCCGCCCGGGGCGCGGCGACATCACCACAATGCGGGTAGACAAATACACCGCTTCGGCAATCGAATGGGTGACGAACAGCACCGTGCGGCGCTCTTTTTGCCACAGTTGCTGCAGCTGCTCGTTCAGCCGGTCCCGAGTGATTTCATCCAAAGCGCCAAAGGGCTCGTCCATCATCAAAATACGCGGCTCAAACGACAGCGCGCGCGCTATCGACACCCGCTGCTGCATACCGCCCGACAACTGCCACGGGTACTTGCCCTCAAAACCCGCCAAGCCAACACGCGCCAGGTGCGCCATCGCAATGCCCCGCGCCTCAAGCTTGCTTTTGCCTTGAATCTGGAGCGGCAACGTGACGTTATCCAACACGTTGCGCCATGCAAACAAAGCAGGCGCCTGAAACACATAGCCATAAGCGCGCGCACGCCTAGCCTGTGCCGGCGTCACGCCATTGACCAGCACCGTACCGTTGCTGATGTTTTCAAGGTCCGCAATGACCCGCACCAATGTGGTCTTGCCGCAGCCCGACGGGCCGATCAGCGACACAAACTCGCCCGCCGCCACGCTCAAATCAATACCGCTGAGCGCATGAACCGGGGAGTCCGCCGTTTGGTAAACGACGCTGGCGTTGCGAACTTCGACGGCTGGCAGCAGCGCTTGAACGGCAGAAGAACTCAAAGTCGATTCCCAAAATAAATAAAACCAAAATTTTACAAAGCTGGCAGGGATTAAACCCCATAACTTAACCACTTGGTCAGGTTTTGCTAGCGATTTTCATGCCAGTGTTTCTCAGGGTGGGAACCGTTATCGTCAACTTCTGGGGCAACAAAACCCATAAAAAACCACCTTGCGGTGGCTTTTGATTTGGTCGCTCCCTTCCCTCAATGCCAGTTGGCAACCATCACCGGGGTAGCGCCCGCCGCAAACTGCGCCACCCGCGTTTGCAAAGTTTGCGCTGCCGGATTGCCCAAGCTCATTGCCTCCCGCAAGTCCCGCACCAACCCGCTGCCCTGCATTTGGGGCAACGCCTTGGCTTGGGTCGTCAAAGCCGGGTTGTCAGCAAATTCCCGGTAAAAATTATTGGCAGCCAACAGCAAGCTGCCCGCCAGCTCTGCCGTACCCGCATCTCCCTTCTGCCCGTTGGTTTTGGTAAAACTGCCGCTGAACGCTTGGGTATTGCCTCCACCCAGATTGATATTGCTTGCAATACCGCTGACGTTGATGCTGGCTACGCCCAGGTCTGCAAAGGTGTGCAGTTCTCCTGCTTGGCTGATGCCGTCCTGATTGGCGTCTTGCCATAGTTTGACGCTGCTATAGGCCACGTCGTTTGCATCAAACTTGCCGTCGCTGAGGCCGCTGGCGCTTAGATCCAGGTCCGCCAGGGCTTCAAAGCCGTCGGCTGCCTTTTGCCCGACACGTGCGCCGCGCGTTAGCAGGGTTGCATCACCGAACAATTCGCGGCCTGAATCTATCAGGCCATTGCCATTGATGTCGCGCACCACAATGGCTTCACCAGCGGCCACCCAGCCTGTGGCATGTTTGATGCCGTCGCCGTCCATGTCGAACAGGATGGGTCGGGCCGGGTCTATGGCGACGGTCTGGATGCCGCCGCCGTTTAGATCGAGTATCAACGGGTCTTGCGGAAGTACCCAGTTTAGGGCGGCTTGGAATGCGGTGCTGACAGCGTCAATAACGCCGTAATTGTCTTGCCACCACCGCCCTGTATTTGCCAGAAAATCGGTGATTCCTTGACCCCAAGTGTCGTATGCACTCTGCGCAATTTTTCCTACAACATAACCAGCAGCAACTGCTACTGCTCCAGCAATTATTGCTGGTCCTAAAGCTACGCTACCCGCTACCAACAAGCCGTAGAGCGCACTGGTAGCCAATCCCCCTGCAACGATGCCTGCCGCTGTTGCCATCACGTCATGCGTCGTAGCGGCTCCAGTTGCCGCGTCATACGTCTTCAAACCCATTTGACCAACAGCCAATGCGGCACCTGCAAACATTGCAGCACCTGCAAGAAAGCCGGCTGCATTCGATAGATTGGAGGCCGCCGTTGCGCTAGTTCCACTTATGGCACCTACTCTGTCTGCCATAGCCCTCAATCCGTCCGCACCAATCTTGGCAGAATTTCGTATTGCAGTTGCCTCGGCAGTAGTCGGATTGTTCATGCGCGCGATGGCTCTTTCTGCGTCGCCTGCCAAATTGCGTGCACGCTCGTACAACCCATCTCTGTACTGCGCCGAGGGCAACTTCGAATCGAAGTATTTTCCAAAATCGTTCGCTATGTTCTCACCAATAGCTATTGGCGTGCCAGTTCTATCCCAGTTGTCGGGAGTAAAGTCGGGGCTGAATCCAAATGTGTCGGTGAAAAGGTTGTTAGCCCAATTGCCAGCAATTGACTGGTCATTTACCGTGGTTGGCATGTCATTTTCCGTTTCTATAGGTTAATTTCAAAACAATTACTTCAATCATTATTTGCAGACCAAAAAAAATAAGAACAGTCAGCAAGTAATAAAAGAAGTCATTACTCGTCCAGCAGGTAGCGCACAACCCAATGAATGGATACCCCATCCAAATGATTGGAACCAAAAAAACGGCGGTAAAAAAATGTTTCCAAGTGGGCAATTGAAGTGGATTTTTAACCGCAAGCTTCGCACCCAAACGCCATACAAAGGGGAAGAGAACTACAAGCAATGCTGTCGCCGACAAAAACAAGGCAATTCGATATCTTGCATAGTCAGAAGTAGACAAGTCGATTTTTGGTGAACTGACGCGCTGAATGATGGAAGCGACTTCCACGGGATACATGCCGTTCAGAACTGCCACCAACCCTAACGTAAATGCATAAGTTATCAAGATGTATATCGCTGGGAATTTTTTCATGACGTTATCCCTCCCGGGGTCGATGACAGGTATGCAGGGTTAGGTCTCAATACTGTTCGTTTAAACGGAATCGCGATATAACTGATGCCGTTGGCGCTCACATCCAGGTCCGCCAGGGCTTCAAAGCCGTCGGCTGCCTTTTGCCCGACACGTGCGCCGCGCGTTAGCAGGGTTGCGTCACCAGACAGTTCGCGGCCTGAATCTATCAGGCCATTGCCGTTGATGTCGCGCACCACAATGGCTTCAACAGCAGCCACCCAGCCTGTGGCATGTTTGGTGCCGTCGCCGTCCATGTCGAAGAGGATGGGGCGGGCGGGGTCTATGGCTGTTGTCTGGATGCCGTTGCCGTTTAAGTCCAGGACTAATGGATCGCGGGGAGCTGTCCAGTTCTTGGCGTTGGTGAAGAGGATGTTGATAAGCAAGTCCATGCCGGGGAGCATCAAATGGCTCATGCCGCTGAGCATAGCCAATGCGTTCCCAAAGCTCGGGCCGGTCAGGGTGGCAATGATGTCGGCAAACTTGCTGCGCTGCCCGCCGGTCATCATGCGTGGCACGCTGTCCATTCACTGTTGGGCCTTTGTGCTAATGGCTGGATCGCTGTTAAACGCCATCGTCCCGACCTCTTTAGACAGCAAGGTGCTGGCCCAAAGCGCAGCAGGTCTTGTGCCGCCCGTGTCGCGCAACTCTTGCCAGGTTTTTTCCACATACGCTTCGCCCTTGGTCTGCGCCAGCAAGTCCATCGGGGTCTTGAGTGTCCAGTTGTCTAGCGTCAGGCCGTTTTTCTCGAAGGCTTCCTTGTGGAATTGCTGGGTTTCTCTGTAGCCAACATCGCGCTTAACGATGCCGCCTGACCTGTCTGCAATCCCTTTTAAGGTTTCAAGATAGCTTGTAGCCATGTCCACACGAATCTTGTCTGTTTGCGCCTGCGTCAGATTGCGGCAGGCCTCGCCTCCCAGGCCCATGAGCGCGGTGCCTTGCAGGTAGTCCAGCGCAGACAGCCCGGTGATGGAATCGCCACGGGCCACGCCCGCCGCCCAACCGGCGTAGTTATAGCCTTGGGCGTTCAGGCTGTCGTAAACCTGCCGGGCTTGTTCGACCCCGCCAGTCTGAACTTGAGTGATGTATTGGCTAATTTTCTGGGTAGTGAGTGCTTGTGACATGAGATTTTTTGTGAGTAGAAATAATGAAGTGACTGACAGGGAAATTTATTTCAAACTAAGGTTTGGATGTCTTGGAGTCGGTTGGCAGTGCCCTGAACCCCAGAATTTGCTGGCGGACGGCTTGCTGAATCTCCCACCACTGAGGCAGCAGGCTGCGGCGGTAGCTCACGTAAACCTCTGCATGCATGTGTGGCTCCAAACTGAAGTTGTGGGAGCATGGTGGCACACGAACATTGCGATTGCTGCAATTAATATAGGTATCCACCCGATTCGTTTTGTCGCGGTGCAAAAAAATGTCTTTGGCATTGTCATGTTCCCGATAGGGCTTATTCGTTTTAGGGTCCACCCCGGCGGCCGCATAAACCGTCAGCCCATGCTCCTGGTCAGACAGTTGCTCATAATCTTCGTATTTGAGAATATTTTTTACATTCCCAATGCTGGCCGTAACGCGGTCCAGAAATCCGTCTCCCGGATAGTTGCTGCCCGTATTGATTCCCACGCTGATCCAGGGCGTGACGCCAGAGGAATAGCTTTCACTGTCTTTCCACAACTCCGGGCTGGAGCGGCCCGCCATGTCCGGGAAACGCACTTCATAGCCAAAACTGATGAGCTTGGACTGATGGGTGCGCTCGGGCACGGGGCCTTTTCTCTTTGGACCCCAGCCGGGGTCGCCTTCATATTCGACAAAGTTGGCGAAGTGGCGCGGAATAGTCACTGGCACGCCGCCCAGGTCGCCCACCACGTCGCGCGGGGCGTACTGGGCCGCAGCCATGGCGGGCGGCATCAAAGGGTGTTGCGGCTGGGCGCTGAGTTGCTTGAGCCGCACCATCAGCAGCACCACGATCAGCAGGCAAATAAGGCCCAGCCCGGACAGAATCAGCACCTTTGCGCGGCCCGCTTGCCGGGCGGGGACTAGCTGGAGGTTTTTCAGCGTCATCTCAAGCCCGTTCTTGCATGACGAAAGCCGTTAGGCGCAGATGGCTTGCGGCCCTTGCAGCCGCGCTTGGCCAGCGAGCGCGATGTGTTGGCTTGTGCTTCTCACCAACCCGTTGTCGAGCATCGAATCGACCCCTTGCGCTTGATGGGTATGCGCAGTGAGCTATTGATTCCGTAGCATCGCTATTCCACTCGCTATTCCACTCACTGCCCGCCGCAAACGCGCTCACCGCCATCTGCAGCGCCTCAGCCTGCGCAGTGCCCAAACTCATGGCCTCCCGCAAATCGCGCACCATGCCAGCGCCTTGCATCTCTGGCAGCGCTTGTGCGGCTGCGGTCAACGGAATTACATCCGTGAACTCGCGGTAAAAGTTATTGGCTGCCAACAGCAAGCTGCCCGCCAGCTCTGCGGTACCCGCATCCCCCTTCTGCCCGTTGATTTTGGTAAAGCTGCCGCTGAACGCTTGGGTATTGCCTCCACCCAGATTGATATTGCTTGCAATACCGCTGACGTTAATGCTGGCTACGCCCAGGTCTGCAAACGTGTGCAGTTCTCCTGCCTGGCTGATGCCGTCCTGGTTGGTGTCTTGCCATAGTTTGACGCTTGAATAAGCCACGTCGTTTGCATCAAACTTGCCGTCACTGATGCCGTTGGCGTTGACATCCAGGTCCGCCAGGGCTTCAAAGCCGTCGGATGCGTGTTGCCCGACAAGTGCGCCGCGCGTTAGCAGGGTTGCGTCACCAAACAGTTCGCGGCCTGAATCTATCAGGCCATTGCCATCGATGTCGCGCACCACAATGGCTTCACCAGCAGCCGCCCAGCCTGTGGCATGTGTGGTGCCGTCGCCGTCCATGTCAAACAGTATTGGGCTGGCGGGGTTGATGGCAACTGTTTTAAGTTCTCTAAAGCTGGCGATGAGGGGTAGAAGCGCTAAAAACGTGCGTGGTATTTGGCGGGATGAACGCGTGGTCACGAGGTGTTTCCTTTGGAGGGCTATGGTGTTTGGAGAAAAATGACGATGCAGTAGGTTGAAAATTAATTTTTTTGGGTGTACATTAAATTAATGTTCACCGTTAAAGAGACTGACTATTTCAAAGGAATCTCCGCCGGAATTTGGCAAGACGCTGAACGCATTGAATTTATTGACTGGATCGCGGCGAACCCGCTGGCGGGCGACGTGATGCCTGGCACCTCGGGTCTGCGCAAAGTGCGATGGCAGCGCGCAGGCATGGGCAAGCGAGGCGGCGCTCGGGTCATTTACTTTAACCGCCTGGATGCTGGGCTGATAGTGTTGTTGACCGTTTACACCAAGACCAAATTTGACAATCTGCGACCTGAGTTTTTGATTTACCTGAAGGAGCAAGCCAATGACTGACACCGTGACACCTGTTATGCCACCGCCTGAGTTTTGGGCCGGTGTTGACCCTGAAGTGGCGGCATTTGAACGGGGCTTGATTGAATCAATGAGCCAAGCCGCGCGCGGTGAGTTTGCCGTTGTGCACACACCCAAGCAAATCGCCGCGCGCCGACGGGGCAGACCGACGGGCAGCGTGCAGGTATCGACAAAATCGCCCGTCAAAATTCGGGTAGACGCTGACGTGCTGGCCGCGCTGCGTGCCACGGGGGACGGATGGCAAACGCGTATCAATGAAATGCTGCGGGCGTCGCTGATGTTGGCGGGGCGGTTGGATTGATAGGGGTTAAAGTTGTAAGCTGTTTTGCTACACATTTCAGCTGATTTGAGGTATATTTTTTTACTTATAGCCCCACAAATACCTGGGCTTAAAACTACGCTTTTTGTAGCATCTTGCTACGCTTGTACCCTCACCCCAGCCCCCTCCCAGCACAACAATCATCAACGGCTGGGCTGGGGTGACCACGCCGCCAACTGAATTCACGGCCAGTTGCTGGATGGTGCCTGCTACTGGGGCGGTGAGCTGCGTTAACTTTTCGCCCTGGCTGGCTTTGGACTCGTCTTGGGCAAGTTGCTGCACTTTGGACGTGGCCAGTGCGTTCCGGTCGCTGAGAATGATGCGGCCACGGGCGGTGGCCACAGTGCCGTCTTGACTGCTCACCACATTAATCCCCCACTGCGCAATAACTTGCTGCTCTTGTTGTGTGGGGCAAGCGTAACCAAAAAATGAGGCTTATCTGCTGCCGCAGATTGGTATTTTCACCGCTAAATCTCGGTCCGTACTGGGTAAGTGCTGATGTCAAAAAGCCTCAGGCTTTGATAGCCTACGTTTTCCGCCTCAATGACAGCCGATCATCTTCTTGGCACATGTATTGCTAACAATTGATTTGACTCACCTTTTGCTTTTTAAATCTATCACCGGACAAACCATGAACCCTTCGCACCTCAACAGCGCCAGTGCCCATGAGCATGCCCACGCCCACACCCAAACTCACGCCTTCAAAAAATTGGCCGGTGCCTGCCTGCTGGTCTTGCCTTTTTTAGCGGGTACTGCAATGGCCCAAGAAAAAACGCTGCGCATTGCCATGACGGCAGCTGACATTCCGCGCACGCTGGGCCAGCCTGACCAGGGTTTTGAGGGCAACCGTTTTACCGGTATTCCCATGTACGACTCGCTGACGCAGTGGGATTTGTCCAAGGCAGACGCAGCCAGTGTGTTGATTCCGGCGCTGGCAGTTAGCTGGGTAGTAGATGCCAAAGACAAGACGAAATGGATTTTTAAACTCCGCCCCGGCGTCAAGTTTCATGACGGCTCTGAGCTGAACGCAGATTCCGTGGTGTGGAACGTGCGCAAGGTGCTCGACAAAGACGCACCGCAGTTTGATGCCAGCCAGGTGGGCGTCACGGCATCGCGCATGCCCACATTGCGCAGCGCCCAAAAGATTGACAACCTGACGGTAGAGTTGACGACCAGCGAGCCCGATGCTTTTTTGCCCATTAATCTGACCAACCTGTTTATGGCTTCGCCTGCCCATTGGCAGAAAAAGTTTGACGCTGCGCCCGCGGCCCAAAGCCCAACCGACAAAGCCAAAACCGCCTGGACAGCGTTTGCTGCCGATGCATCGGGCAGCGGCCCTTTCAAAATGACCCGTTTTGTGCCGCGCGAGCGCCTGGAGATGGCTGCCAACAAGACCTACTGGGACCCGAAGCGCACACCCAAAATCGACAAAGTGGTGATGCTGCCCATGCCTGAAGCCAATGCCCGCACTGCTGCGCTGTTGTCAGGCCAGGTCGACTGGATTGAGGCACCGTCTCCCGATGCCATGGCCGCCATTCAGGGGCGGGGCAACAAGGTCTACTTTAACCAGCAGCCACACGTATGGCCATGGCAGTTGTCATTTGCTGAGGGCTCGCCCTGGCTGGACAAGCGCGTGCGCCAGGCCGCCAACCTGTGCGTTGACCGCGGCGGTATGCTGAAGTTGCTTGGCGGCATGATGGGTGTACCTAAGGGCACGGTTACCCCCGGCCACCCGTGGTGGGGCAACCCGAAATTTGACATTCGCTACGACCCCGAAGCCGCCAAAAAGCTGATGGCCGAGGCCGGGCACAGTGTTGCGAAACCGCTGAAAGTCAAGGTGCAAATTTCTGCATCAGGCTCTGGCCAGATGCAGCCACTGCCCATGAACGAGTTTGTGCAGCAATCGCTCAAAGGCTGCGGCTTTGACGTGCAGTTTGACGTCATTGAATGGAACACGCTGTTTACCAACTGGCGCAAAGGCGTGAAAGACCCGTCAGCCAACGGCGCAAATGCCATCAACGTCAGCTTTGCGGCGATGGACCCGTTTTTTGCCATGGTGCGCTTTACCAGTACCAAGACATTCCCGCCGGTATCCAACAACTGGGGCTATTACGGTAACCCTGAAGTAGACAAACTGATTGCCGATGCACGCGGCAGCTTTGACGACAAGGCGCGTGACGCGGCGCTGGCCAAGCTGCACGCCCGTATTGTGGAAGAAGCACCGTTTGTGTGGATTGCACACGATGTCGGCCCACGCGCCATGAGCCCCAAAGTTAAAAACGTGGTGCAACCTAGAAGCTGGTTTATTGACATCGCCACGATGACGATGGATTAACTCGAGAAAAACTAGTCAGCTCTTCAACCGTTCGGGCTGAGCCTGTCGAAGCCGCTAGCGATGCAGGCAGCCCTTCGACAAGCTCAGGGCGAACGGCGTAAACCATCATCTCACTCGGGCGCTTTCCAGCTTTGTTCTCTTACCTCATCCGCCGCATCACCTACGCCCTGCCCATCATGCTGGGCGTGGCGCTGGTGTGTTTTGGCCTGGTGCACCTGGCACCGGGTGACCCATTGGTGTCTATCTTGCCGCCAGATGCGTCGCAAGAACTCGCCGCACAAATGCGCGAGCTGTACGGCTTTAGCCGGAGCTACCCCGAGCAGTTTGCAGGCTGGGTGTGGCGTGCTTTGCAGGGCGACCTGGGCACATCAATTGCCAGCGGCAGACCGGTGGCTAGCGAGGTGATTCGCGCAGTGGGAAACACGTTGCGGCTGGCTGCGGTGGCTACGCTGATTGGTTTTGTGCTGGGTTGCCTGTTTGGGTTTGTGGCGGGTTACTTTCGCAACTCCTGGGTCGACCGCGCTGCATCTGTGCTGTCAGTGCTCGGGGTCAGCGTGCCGCACTACTGGCTGGGCATGGTGATGGTGATTGTGTTTGCGGCGATTTTGAACTGGCTGCCCGCCACCGGCATGGGCAATGGCGACGCCTGGGCATGGGACTGGGATCACCTGCAGTACATGCTGTTGCCCGCGCTGACCATGTCGGTCATACCCACCGGCATCATTGCGCGCACGGTGCGGGCGCTGGTGTCAGACTTGCTGGACCAGGAATTCATTATTGGCCTGCGCGCCAAGGGCTTAACACAGTTCGGTATTTTCAAACACGTCGTTAAAAATGCCGCCCCCACAGCGCTGGCGGTGATGGGCTTGCAGCTGGGGTATTTGCTGGGCGGCTCGATTTTGATTGAAACCGTTTTCTCATGGCCGGGCACCGGGTTCTTGCTCAACTCGGCTATTTTTCAGCGTGACTTGCCTTTGCTGCAAGGCACAATTTTGGTGCTGGCCATGTTTTTTGTGGTGCTTAATTTGTTGGTTGATGTGGTGCAAACGCTGCTTGACCCGAGGATTGCACGATGAGCAGCGCCATGCCCGCATTAACAGCCGCTCAGTCAGCTGTGCAGCCACTGGAGCGATCGCCAGGGTATTGGCAGTCTGTGCTTGCGCGCCTCTTGAGAGACAAGGTCGCTTTAGGTGCGGGTTTTGTGATTTTGATCTTGTTTGTGATGGCAATTTTTGGCCCCTACATCGTGCCCGCCGACCCCTACCAGTCGTCCATCATGGGCCGGCTTAAGGCCATCGGCAGCCCCGGCTTTCCGCTGGGCAGTGACGAGCTGGGCCGAGACATGCTGTCGCGCCTGATCGTCGGCGCACGGCTGTCGCTGTTTATTGGCCTGACCCCGGTCTTTTTTGCTTTTGTGATTGGCACGGTCATTGGCCTGCTGGCAGGCTATGCGGGCGGCTGGACCAACAGCGCCATCATGCGCACGATTGATGTGTTTTATGCTTTCCCGTCGGTGCTGCTGGCCATTGCACTGTCGGGCGCTTTAGGTGCGGGTATTTTTAATTCATTGATCTCGCTGACGATTGTTTTTATACCGCCGATTGCGCGCGTGGCTGAAAGCGTGACCACGCAGGTGCGCAATCGCGACTATGTCGAATCAGCCAGAGCCACGGGTGCTAATGCCTTGACAATTGTGCGCGTGCATGTGCTGGGCAATGTGCTGGGGCCGATTTTTGTGTACGCCACCAGCCTGATTGCGGTGTCGATGATTCTGGCCTCCGGCCTGAGCTTTCTGGGCTTGGGTGTCAAGCCGCCCGAGCCTGAATGGGGCCTGATGCTGAACACCCTGCGCACCGCCATTTACACCCAGCCCTGGGTGGCAGCGCTACCGGGCGCGATGATTTTTATCACCTCGATTGCTTTCAATATGTTGTCAGACAGTTTGCGTGCAGCGATGGATAACAAACGATGAACAACCCGTCAGTTAGCACGCAACCCTTGCTTCAAATCAAGGGGCTGACCAAGCACTTCCCTTTGAAGAAAAATATTTTCGGCAAGGGCGATCTGGTGCGCGCGGTTGACCAGATTGACTTTGACGTGATGCCCGGTGAAACGCTGGGCGTAGTGGGCGAATCAGGTTGCGGCAAAAGCACCACCGCACGCTTGTTAATGCAGCTGATCAACCCGACTGCGGGTGAAGTGGTGTTTGACGGCGCAGTGGTCGGTAGCCGCGATTTGCCGCTCAAAGAATTTCGTCGACAAGTGCAAATGGTGTTTCAAGACAGCTACGCATCGCTCAACCCACGCTTGACGATTGAGGACTCCATCGCCTTTGGCCCGCAGGTGCATGGCGTGTCAAAACAAGAGTCGCTGGCGCGCGCGCATGACCTGCTGGAGCGCGTGGGTCTGGCTCCCGCACGCTTTGCCGCCCGCTACACGCACGAGTTGTCAGGCGGCCAGCGGCAGCGGGTCAACATTGCACGGGCTTTGGCGCTACAGCCACGCGTGGTAATTTTGGACGAGGCCGTGTCAGCACTTGATAAATCCGTTGAAGCACAGGTACTCAACCTGCTGCTTGACTTGAAAGACGCGTTTAACCTGACCTACGTTTTCATCAGCCATGACCTGAACGTGGTGCGCTATATCAGCGACCGGGTGATGGTGATGTACCTTGGCCAGGTGGCAGAGATTGGCCCTGCCGATGCGCTGTTTGACACCCCGGCGCACCCGTACACGCGGGCGTTGCTGTCGTCCATCCCGGCAATGGACCCGGAGCAGCGCACCGAAAAAGCGGCGATTTCAGGCGACCCGCCAAACCCGATCAACCCGCCCAGTGGTTGCCGTTTTCATACCCGTTGCCCTGTAGCCCAGGCAATATGTGCGCAGCGTGCTCCTGTTTTAGGAATGTCTAACAGCGCACACCCGGTATCTTGCCTGATGTATGAGTCGGGCAGTGGGTATGACCATACCGCCGTCGAGCAGGTGGCCGCATGAGTGTCCCCTACGTCTCCATTGAAAATCTGAACGTCACCTTCACGGGCGGAGCGCGCCCGGTCAAAGCGGTCAATGGCGTTGACTTGCGGGTCAATCGCGGCGAGGTGGTGGCGCTGATTGGCGAGTCAGGCTCGGGCAAAAGCGTCACGTTGCGCTCGGTGCTGCGCCTGCACAACGAGCGCCGCACGATGATTACCGGCAGCATTCGGGTGGGCGAGCAGGATGTGCTGAAACTGTCATCCAGCGCTCTGGCTGACTTTCGCGGTAAAACCGCTGCCATGATTTTTCAGGAGCCACTGCTGGCACTTGACCCGGTGTATTCGGTGGGCGCGCAGATTGTTGAGTCGATTCAGCGGCATGAAAACGTGAGTGCGGCGGCTGCACATCAGCGCGCACTTGAATTGTTCGAGCGGGTGCGCATTCCCAGCCCCGAGCGACGCCTTGATGCCTACCCGCACGAAATGTCGGGCGGCATGCGCCAGCGCGCCATGATTGCACTGGCCCTCAGCTGCAAACCGCAACTGTTGCTGGCCGACGAGCCCACTACCGCACTTGATGCCACGGTGCAGATACAGGTACTGCTTTTGCTGCGCGAGCTGCAACGCGAATTTGGCCTGTCGGTGATTTTTGTCACGCACGACATTGGCGCAGCCGTTGAGGTGGCTGACCGCATTGCGGTCATGTATGCAGGCCGCATCGTGGAAGAAGGCCCTGTGGCGACTTTGCTGCGTGCACCGCGCCACCCGTACACACTGGCGCTGCTGCGCAGCCGGGCACATGGCGCGATGGCAAAAGTTGACGGCAAGCGACCACGCCTGGAGACCATTGCAGGCAGCCCGCCTGATTTGAGCTTGCCCCTAAAAGGGTGCGCTTTTGCACCGCGCTGTACCTTGGCCCTTGAAGTTTGCAAACAAACACAGCCTGAAGCTACAGCCATCAGCGTTGGGCACAGCGCGCGCTGTTTGCGACTGGAAGCAACGCGATGAACATTGTCGTCATCAACCCCAACACGACTACAGCGATGACCGCACGCATCGCTGCAACTGCAAAAGCCGTTGCACAAGCTGGCGCCCACATCATCGCCATCCAGCCCAGCGCGGGCCCGGCATCGATTGAAGGCTATGCCGACGAAGCCATGGCTGTTCCGCACATGCTGGAGGCGATGTACGCACAACAGTCAAACCATCGAGCGATCTCAGGCTACGTGATTGCCTGCTTTGACGACACCGGGCTGGACGCCGCGCGCTGCGTGCTCGACGCGCCTGTGGTGGGCATTTGCGAAGCAGCCTTTCACGTGGCCAGCATGCTTGCCCCGCGTTTCAGTGTGGTCACTACATTAAGCCGCTCCGTCAGCCCGATTGAACACAACCTGGTCAAGTACGGCCTGGCGTCACGCTGCGCAAGGGTGCGGGCAGCAGAGGTGGCGGTACTTGATTTAGAAGATGCAGCATCTGATGCCTACGCACACATTTCCAACGAGATTGGCGCTGCGTTAAAAGAAGACCGCGCCGAGGCCATCGTGCTGGGCTGCGCAGGCATGACAGATTTGGCCGCGCGCTTGTCAAACGAACACGGCGTGCCGGTGATTGATGGCGTGGGCGCTGCGGTTAAATTGATTGAAAGCCTAGCAGCGTTAGGCTTAAAAACCAGCAAGCGCACCACCTACGCCAAGCCACTGTCCAAAGTTTATGCTGGCGCTGTGCCTAACTTCATCCTCTAACAAACTTCACCATGCCCCTCATCAACCACACCGCTAAAGCCTTTCTACCCTACCCCGACGCGCCTGTACCTCATGCGTCAACGGGCCCACTCACCGGCCTTTGCTTCGGCGTCAAAGATTTGTTCGACGTGGCGGGCTACCCCACGGGTGGAGGCCAGCCGTTTGTGCTCGCCATGTCGGGCATTAAAAGCAAAAACGCACCCGCCGTGCAAACGCTGTTGGACGCAGGGGCACGCTTTATCGGTAAAACGGTTACTGACGAGCTGGCGTTTTCAATGAACGGCAACAACGCGCACTTTGGCGCGCCCATCAATGGCGCTGCGCCTGACCGCATTTCAGGCGGCTCATCGTCAGGCTCTGCATCTGCGGTGTCAAACAATTTGTGCGACTTTGCTTTGGGCAGCGACACGGGCGGCTCGGTACGCGCCCCGGCCAACCACTGCGGCCTGTACGGGATTCGCCCGACCCACGGGCGCATCAGCTTGTCGCATGTGCTTGACCTGGCGCCCAGCCTGGACACTTGCGGCTACTTTGCCCGTGATGTGGAAACCTTTGCGCGCGTGTCAAATGTGCTGATGAGCGCTGACCCTGCGCCGCTGCCTGCTGATGTCAAGCTGCTTAAACCGCTTGATATCTGGGCCCTGCTCGACGCAGACGTGACGGCGGCGCAGGCAGACCCGTTAGCGCGCGTGCAGGCAGCGCTTGGCCAAGCTGTGGATACCCGCGTGATTTTGGACGATGTTGACGCACTGTATTGGGCGTTTCGCTACATTCAGGGGCGCGAGGCGTGGATGGTCAATGGGCCCTTGATCGAGCGCTTTTGCCCCCCGCTTGGCCCGGGTGTTTCAGACCGATTTGCGTGGTCAAAAACCGTCTCGGACGCGCAATTTGCGCAAGGCACGGTGTACCGCGAGCGGTTTAAAAAACACCTGATGCAACTGCTGGGCAACGATGGTGTGTTGGTGATGCCCACCACACCCGACATTGCGCCGCTGATCCATGAGAGTGGCGAAAAGTTAGAAAGCTACCGCAACCGTTCGCTGCAAATGTTGTCGGTGTCTGGGTTGAGCGGTTTTCCGCAAGTCACATTGCCGCTGGGCCAGCGCTTGGGGGTGCCGCTGGGCTTATCGCTGCTCGGGCCAGCCGGCAGTGACTTGAGCCTGGTCAAACTGGCGCAAAAGATTGCAACGCAGCTTGGCTGACATTTTTAAGCACAGGCGATGCTGACAGGCTCTGCCAGCTCAACAATGTCGCAATCAACCGTTGCGGCGTGGCGCTCAATCACCACAAAGTCGCCGTCGTCCAGTGCCAGCAAACTGTGGTGCCAAGTCCCCGGGCGCAGGGTGATGCCCTGGTGGCTACCGACGGCAAAAGCTCGCAGCGTGGATACGTCTAACTGAGCCTTCCCGAGCTCAGTCTTTCCGAGCTTCGCCGAGTCACCCAGTGCCACAAGAACCACATAACGCGCCCCATTCAGCGGAATAAAAGTCTGCGTCCCCAAGCGGTGCCGCTCAAGGGCTGTCCAAGGCCCGGCGGGGTCTTGAGCCGTGGCTTTAAAAATGGCCAGGCAAGCTTTGCCGCCGTCAGCGTCTAGCGACAATTCGCCCAAACCATCGACCCGCATGCTGCTGCCGCCGTTGATCGCCACGCCGGTCGCGGCATTCGCGTCGATCAGCCAGCCATAGGGCGCAAAAGCGGACGCGGTCATGGGCTGAAGTGTGAGCGTTTTCATGGTGACTTCCTGGCGTTTGCCACAACCCCTGGGCGCAGCACCATCTCGCTGGCAAAGTCCACAAAGGCTCGGGTTCTGGCGGGCAACAGTTTGCGGGTGGGCAAAGCAACATAAACGGTGTAGCGGCCAAAAATCCACTCCGGAAACAAATGCACCAGCGCGCCAGTTTCAAAGTAGTTACTGGCCGGAAACTTGGGCAGCGCGGCAACACCTGCCCCTGCCACGGCGGCAGCAAACAGGGTGTCGTAGCTTTCTGCCTGAAACACCACCTGCATCGCCACCTCCAGGTCGCTCTGGCTGCCGTCCAGCCGTGACAGGCGCATGCCCCGCGCCGCGTGGCCGGATGACGCCTGCCAGGGAAACCGCAAGTAATGGTGCTGGCTCAGCTCGTCAGGCGCTTTGGGCGTGCCCATGCGCTTTAAGTAGGCCGGACTGGCACAAATGACATATTCGGTTTGCGCCAAAGGCCGGGCCACAATGCTGGCATCAAAGCCTTCGTTGACCACCATGAACGCCACATCAAACTCTTCAACCCGGGTTTGCGGGAACGGATCTGCATGCAAATGCAAGGCGACTTTGGGATGGCGCGCCAGCCAATGCGTGATCTGGGGCGCTAAAAAATAGTTGGCAAACAGCGGCGGCGCGACGATGTTGACCACGCCTTGCAGCTCGCTGGCGTTTTGGCTGGCGGCGGCTTCGGCTTCGTCGATCTCACTCAAAATACTTTCCAGCCGCAGCAGGTACGCTTGTCCTGCATCCGTCAGCGCTAAGCGGCGTGTGGTCCGCTGTATCAGGCGGGTACCCAGGTGTTGCTCCAGGTCGGTGACCAGGCGCGTTACCCCGGCCGGTGCCATGTCCAGTACACGGGCAGCAGCAGCAAAACCGCCTTCGGCAATGACTTTTTGAAACACGCGCATCGACAGCAATCGGTCCATAGCACCCTTTTTTAACAATTCGCTCGGAATAAAAATCTTATTGTTTCATTTTTAGCAATTATCCATTGTCTGCGGGATAGTTTGCAAACGGCATCACGACGCCTAAAGTTCACTCCATCGATGAGCCGAAACCAAACAAGCGACTCACCGAGACCGACCAGAAGGTTGAGGGCTTATCACCCACGATGTTCCCGTCGGATTGGTTAAAACTTTTTTGTTAACTTTTAAGGATGTTCATCATGAACTCGAAATTTATTGCTACCGCTGTTGTCACTCTTGCTGCACTGAGCAGCGCCAGCGCTTTTGCCGCGTCTTCAAGCAACTACGCTGAACCTGCTGAATTTGCCTACAACCCTGCCACCGTCAGTTCGCTGACCCGTGCCCAAGTGCAAACTGAGTATTTGCAAGCACGCAAAGATGGCACGCTGGTGTTGGGCCAGGAATTTGATGTCAACCCGTCTAAAGGTTTCGGTACTACCGTCACCCGGGCGCAAGTCAAAGCCGAAGTTTTGGCAACCGGGGCAATTCAGCCAAACGTGTACAGCAACTTCATGTAACAGGCTCGCATTCGCTGCTCACCAGAGCGGCTTAGCTAGGAGCCCGGGCGACTTCATCTGGTCGCATAAAAAAAAGGGGGTCTGTAAATTGCAGACCCCCTTTTTGGTTTCATACCTCGCGCAAAAGACTACTGCGCCTGAAAGCCGCTGGCCTTGATGATCTTGGTCCACGATTGGGCGTAAGCCTGCTCCCGGCTGGCCAACTGGGTGGGCGGCATGTAGCCCACAGACAAACCCATGGCAGTGAGTTTTTCTTTCACGTCCGGCATGACCACCACTTTGGCAACAGCCTCTGCAATGCGGTCAATCACGGCCTTGGGCGTACCCGCTGGGGCAAAAATGCCGTAATACGGTACGTCCTCAAAGCCAGCCAAACCTAACTCGGCAAAGGTCGGGACATCAGGCAACGCAGTCTGGCGGATATTGCCCAAAACAGCCACCATACGCACTTTGCCCGCCTTGTGGTTCTCAATAAAATCGGGTACCGACGCCACGCCAGCCCCGATCTGGTTACCCAGCATATCGGCCATCATGGGGGCGCTGCCGCGGTAGGGTGCGGCGGCTAAATCGAGTTTGTATTTTTCGCCAATCACCTTGACCAAAAACTCAGGCACCGACGCCGGTGCAGGCACGCCGACATTGCCTTTGTTGCCCTGGCTGCGGGCCCAGGCCACATATTCATTGACCGACTTGGCGGGCGTGCCGCCAGAGACCGCCAGCGCATTGACAAAAGTGGCAAAGCCGGCCACAGCAACAAAATCTTTGGCGGGCTCAAAGCCCGGATTCTTCACCACCAGGGGCAGAATTGAGATGGTGTGGTCATGGCTTAAAAACAGCACCGAGCCATCAGCTGGTGCCGCTTTTAAAGCCTGCGCTGCGATTTGCCCGCCTGCACCGGCCTTGTTGTCCACCACCACGTTGGTGGCGAGCTGGTCTTTGAGCTTGTCCGCCAAAATACGGGCAATCGCGTCGGTGCCGCCGCCGGGCGGGAAACCCACCATGAGTTTGATGCCACTGGTTTGAGCTTGCGCCACGTTGACGCCCACTGCGCCCACCAAGGCAAACACTGCGAACGCAGCCAAAGTACGGCGGCCCACAGGTTTTAATCGTGTTGCCCATTTGTTCAAATGCATGTTTGGCTCCGTTGGTTGTCTGTTCGAAACTTGATACTCCAGCTGCTTATTTTTGACGATTTCTTATCGCGCAGCAAGAACAATGCGCGGCACGCCATGCTTACGGTTGACTTTGCTTTGGCTCGTCCAGCAGCGGTGCCAGGTCTGACGCATAACTACGTTGGCCAATTTGTATGGCGCTGTCTTTTTGCCAAGCGGCTTCAAAATCTGCCATTTCTTCGGCAGTGACAGCCTCGAACTTTTCAATGTTGGCTTGGTGCTGACTGGTGGCAGCGGTGGGCGGCGCGGGGATACCAGGCTTGGCCCAGTTGGCGACGCTCACGTCCAGGGTTTCGTCGACACGCCAATACACGCCGCCAACTTGCAAACCGTATTTTGTGGCGGCATTTTTGACCAACACAGCGGCTGTTTCTTTCAAAATATTGTGCTGGCCAGTCGGGCTGGCCATAAACGTTGAGGACATGTCGAGCATGACCACAAAACAGTGGCCACGTTTGTCCGTGCGCATGACTTTGAAACGGTAGGAGTTGGCCGCTATGAAGCGGCTTTGCAAGCTGGCGCGTATGGTTTCATAGAGCAGTTCCCGCCGAAAGTCCATGCGCTCTTCCAGATTCATCCTGACGGGCTTGGTCTCCGGGCCACGAGAACTGCTCAGTTCATCAACCTGAGACACACGGTCAAGGTGGGCAGGCTCGCTGGCCTTGGGGCTTCGCGAGGGTGAAAATAAATCTTTAAAAAGCGTCATATCAAACAGACAAATATTGGATGCAGTGGTAAGCCGTGAATCGCCCTGTTGTTAATGCTGTATCAATTTGTCGAAAAGTTCAATCATGTTACTGAAAACTACACACAAAGTTACTTAAATTGTTGCCGCTCAGCGACGGCTGACAAGCGACTAATGACAATCGACTTATCACGGCGGGTCAAACCGTAATTTCATCCCTAAGATCGTGGCGGCAAGTGCCAGCGTGATGCCATTGGCAATCATCAAAGGCCACGACTGCAACAAAACGCCGTACAACAGCCACAGCGCCACTCCCAGCGTAAACACGCTGTACATGACGAGCGAGATACCGCTGACGTCCCGCGTTTTAAAGCTGTGCCAGGCTTGCGGCACAAAGCTGGCGGTGGTCAACACGGCAGCGACCGAGCCAATCGCGTCGATCCACACGGTGCTCATTTCAGAGTCTCCCTGCTGCCCTCAACACCCGCATTTTTGCCGCTGTGGTGACTGCCCTCCTTCACCGCCCAATCGACCAGCGCCTCTAGCGCAGGCCGTGCCGCGGCTGCGTTAGGGTGGTTGATGATGCTGACCACCACCAGCCGCCTGCCGCTCGATGTGTGCACGTAACCCGCCAGTGCCGTGCTGTCACGCAGGCTACCGGTTTTTAAGTGCGCCCAGCCTTGCGATACCCGTGATTTGCTGCGCTTGAGCGTGCCGTCCACACCGCTGATAGGCAGCGACGCCATCAACTCAGGCATGACACCCGACAAGTAAGCGGTTTGCAGCATGTAGGCCAGCGCTTGCGGCGTGATGCGCTCTTGGCGCGACAAACCCGAGCCGTTGTCCAGCACCGGCAGGTCTTGCGCGCCAAAGCGCTCACGCCACCAGGCTTGCAGCACACTGCGCGAGGCTTCAAAGCTGGCGGGGCCCGGCGATGCGTTCAAACTCAAGGTTAAGAAAAGCTGCTGCGCCATCACGTTGTTGCTGAACTTGTTGATGTCGCGGATCACGTCGGCCAGGGGCGGTGACGTCATTTCAAACGCCGCGCGGGCACCGGCTGGCGGGCGACCCTCTCGCACCCGCCCCCCAAGTTTGCCGCCCATATCAAGCCACAAACCCGCCACGGCTCTTTCTGCGTAACTGGTGGGGTCGGCATAGGCCACAGGCCAGACTTTTTCACCACAGCCTGGCGGGTAGCTGCCCTTGAAAACGATGCGAAACGGGTCACTGAAGTCGGCCTGCAGGGCGCTGCGGTAATCACCGCATTCGGCTGGCGTTGCCGCCGTTTTGCCCGCAGCCAGCGGCACATGGGCGGGCAGTTGCACGTTGGCCAGTGTTGGCTCAAAACTCACGGCGGCCACCCCAGCGCCAAGGAGGGGGGTGAAAGTCATGACGACCGATTTGTAGTTGATCAACAGTGCATCGGGCGCTGCGTTGTAGGGGCGCAGCGGCTCGCCGTCAAAGTCAGCCGGGCTCTGCGGCGTGACGAAAAAGGCGCTGCGGTCCAGCAAAATATCACCGCTGATGGATTTGATGCCCAAACCCTGCACGCGCCGCAGCAGCAGCCACAGCCGTTCGAGCACCAGCTTGGGGTCACCCCGGCCCTGAATGATCAGGTTACCCGTCAATACACCGTTGTTGATGCTGCCATCGACAAACACGGGCGTGGGCCAGGTATAAGCGGGCCCGAGCAGCTCAAGCCCAGCGTAAGTGGTGACTAACTTCATGACCGATGCTGGGTTAACCGAGGCGTCGGCGCGGTAACTCAGCAAGGGTGTCGATTTGGCGGATGGCGCGGCGTCCACCACAATGACGGCCAACGCCTCGCGCGGTACTTTGGCTTTGGCCAAAGCGGCCTCAACGCCTGGCGGCAAGGTTTGGGCTTGCAAGGGGCTGGTGGGCGCAATGGCGGCCACGGTCATGCTGGTCGCCAGGCAAAGGAAAGGCAAATTCAGGTTCATCGGTCAATTATCGAGGCGACTGAGCGGAACTGGCCAGATAATCAAACTGGCGAAACAGCGCCGTCAAACATTCGTTTGCTTGCGCGTTGTCAAGCACGTCACTTGCTACTTTTTATATAGCTTGAAGCGGCCGTAATCATTGGGCAACGGCCCTATTTGTCACTTAATTTACGCATTTATGCTGTTTAACCGCTCTTTTTTGGCTTTTGACACCTCAACCGACGTGATGTCGATTGCGCTGACCGATGGTGCCCGGGTTTGGCAACACACCGGGCCGGGCGGGGCCAAGGCATCGACTCGCCTGATTCCAGAGATTTTGGCCCTGCTCCACCAGGCTGGCGCAGCGCTGGGTGACTTGCACGCGATTGCCTTTGGCCGGGGGCCAGGCTCGTTTACCGGCCTGCGCACAGCTTGTGCGGTGGCGCAGGGTTTGGCTTTCGGTGCCAGGGGCGGTGCTGGCAGCCACGGCATACCGGTGTTACCCATTGACACGCTGCACGCTGTAGCGGAAGAAGCGCGGCAGCAACAGGCATCGCCTCACATCACCGCGATCACCGCGCTGCTCGATGCCCGCATGGACGAAATGTATGTGCAGCGGTATCGCTGCAACCAGGGCGTGTTGCGCCCGTTGGGTGATTGCCAATTGATTCGGCCCGAAGATCTGGCGACAACTGGCGCTGCGCCCCACGTCGCAAACAGCGCGCAAACCCTGTACGCAGGCAACGTGTTTGCTGCCTACCGCGAAAGGCTACCTGGCGGTTTGAACAGCTTGCATTGCCTGCCAACCGCTGCCGCCATGCTGCGATTAGCCCCCCAACTGGCAGCCAGCGGACATTGCGTGGCGGCAGACCAGGCGTTGCCGCTGTACGTTCGGGATAAAGTGGCGCTAACCACCACCGAGCGTGAAAGCCTCAAAGCTTTAGCAACACAGGCTGCATAAGCTCAACAGGCTGAAACTATCCATGAGTGCCGTTTTTAAACCTGCCGATTCGCATGAAGTACACCTTGAGCCGATGACGCACGCCGTTTTAGCGCAGGTTAGCCGGATTGAACAAAGTGCCTACCTTTACCCGTGGACACAAGGCAATTTCAGTGATTCTTTGAATGCCGGCTACCAAGCGCAAATGCTGGTCGGCGGACCAGTCGAACCTCAGCTGCTTGGCTATTTTGTTGCCATGAAAGGGGCAGATGAGGTGCATTTGCTCAATATTACCGTCGCACCCGCCTACCAGTTGCAGGGCTGGGGCCGCTTGTTACTAGATGCGCTGACACTGTGGTCACGAGGCCAGGGTGCGCAGTGGCTGTGGCTGGAGGTGCGGGCCAGCAACCAACACGCCAAAGCGCTGTACACCCGCTACGGCTTTCGCGCGGTGGGCCTGCGCAAACGCTATTACCCACAAGGCGGCACCAGCTTGCTGGGCGGCAGCGCCAGGGAAGACGCAGTGGTGATGAGTTTGGCGCTTGGCGCAGCGACGCCATGACAAGGGCCCTGGTGATTGACACGCGCCACCGTGCCATGTTGCTGGAAATGGGCATACGCGTCTGGCAGCCGCTGCCGAAACCAGAGGTGAAGCCAGACCTGAAAGCTGATCTAAAGGCTGACATAAAACCGGACACAAAACCGGACACAAAGCCCGATACAAAGCCCGATACAAAGCCCCACATCAACACGCCGTCTGCCCTGCCTGTCAACGTCCAACTTGACCGCACCGATCGTACCGACCGTACGAGCAACGCCGCCAACCCCGCCGCCTGGCAATTAGGCACCCTGCAAACACTGTATGCCGACACTGCGCTTACGCAAGCGCCCCGCTGGCTGGTGCTGCTTGAAGCCCCGGCCGACGCCTTGCTTGACAATTACCTACCGCTGGACGGCGATGCGGGCAAACTGCTTGACAACATGCTGCGGGCTGCCGGGCTGCAACAGGCAGGCACAGTTGTGCTGTTGCCGCTGGTCAGAAGTGGTGTGGGCGGCGGTTCATCGGTAAATTTGCCGGCTGCATTAAAAGAAAATTTTGCCCGTGCACAAGCCGATGTGGTGCTGCTCATGGGCCGCCTGGCCGCCCAAGCCGTGTTGCAATCGACCGAACCCTTGGCAAGGCTGCGTGGCCAGGTTCATACCGTGCAGGACAGACCCACCGTGGTGGTGCTTGAGCCGGACTACTTGCTGCGCAACCCACCGGAAAAAGCCAAAGCCTGGGACGACTTGTGCCTGGCCCGCAGTGTCGTCAGCCTTGACAGCATCAAGCGTTCAGCCTCGACCTGACATTTGCACCCGCTGGTACCTGCGCTTCTTACAATGCAGCCATGAACATGCAGGCACCCACGACATCTACCTCACCGTTGTCACTCACTTCCGCTTCGCCCCCCACCTTTTTAGACATGCTGGCTGCTGCCGAGCAGCAAAACCAGTCCATGCTGTGTGTGGGTTTAGACCCAGAGCCCGCCCGGTTTCCGGGCCAGCTGCAAGGCAACAGCGACAAGATTTACGACTTTTGCGCGGCCATTGTGGACGCTACGGCTGACTTGGTCATCGCATTTAAGCCACAAATTGCTTACTTTGCCGCGCACCGCGCTGAAGACCAGCTCGAACGCCTGATGGCGCACATCCGGCGCGCTGCGCCACAAGTACCCATCATTCTGGACGCCAAACGCGGCGATATCGGGTCGACGGCAGAGCAATACGCCATGGAGGCCTTTGAACGCTACGGCGCTGACGCGGTCACGCTGTCGCCGTTTATGGGGTTTGACTCGGTCGCGCCGTACCTCAAGCATGCGGGCAAGGGTGCGTTTTTGCTTTGCCGCACATCCAACCCAGGCGGAGATGACTTGCAAAACCAGCGCTTGGCCGATGTCAAGGGCGAGCCATTGTTGTATGAACATGTAGCGGCGCTGGCACAAGGCCCATGGAACTTGAATGGCCAGCTTGGCTTGGTGGTCGGCGCTACCTACCCCACTGAAATTGAACGCGTGCGCCGCGTGGCACCCACACTGCCGCTGCTCATACCCGGCGTTGGCGCACAAGGCGGCGACGCGGCAGCCACAGTGCGTGCAGGCTGGCGCAAAGGTTCGCCCATCATCGTCAACTCATCACGGGCCATCTTGTACGCATCGGGCGGCGACGATTTTGCTGACGCGGCGCGGCGCGAGGCCCTTAAAACGCGTGATGTGTTGCAAGCGGTCACTCACCGCGGTTGATACAGCTGTACCGTTTGGTAACAATTGCGTGAGCGCCATTCGACGCTTCACAATACTTGTCGATATAGTAAGCAGCGGTAATGTTCTAAAACAATTAGAAAGACGTTCATGACTTCTGCCGACCTGGGATTGCTGCTTGCAGGTGACAACGCGCAGGGAGATGCAACTGGTGAACTACCCCGCCCTGTGCATGACAAGTCAGTCCGTATCGGGCCCACCGCGCTGGCGCTAGGCTCGTCTGTTTTGCTCGCTGCATGTGGGGGCGGAGGGGCATCTGACAGTAATGGCGTCGGTGTAGCGATGGCCACGGCTGACGTTAGCACGGCAGCTTACCAGCCCTTGCTGGGCACCCGGGCGTCAGCTCGGCTGGTAGCACCGATACCGGCAGTTTTGCCCACGCCAGACCAACTGATGGACTGGGCTGAGCGCACCTACCCCCAACTGTTTCCATACCATCAGCCAAACCAAATCGCGGGCCCGATTGTTTATCGGTTTTATCCCAACAGTGGCAACTATGCCGGGGTTTCAGGCAACGACGTTCTGGTGCTGGGGCCGATGTCCAATAACGTCATCACAAAAGTCGGCACACTTGCTGACTTTGCCAGCGCGGTGGCCACAAGTTCTGTCGGCATCACTGATGAAGACGCCGCTCGCTTTTTATTACAAGCGCAGTTCAGTGCGTCTGACACCGACATTGCAGCAGTGCGAAGCCAGGGTTACGCCGCTTACCTTGATGCACAAATCCGCGCACCTGTCTCTCAAACGGGTTTTGACTGGCTGAACCAACGCGGCTATGACCAGGTAGACAGCACCGCGCGTTATTACGACAACACCTACCCTGGCGACTACATGATCTGGACGCAGCTCATGACATCGCCAGACGCCGCCCGCAAGCGCATGGCGCTGGCGCTGTCAGAGTATTTTGTGGTGTCGCTCAACGGCCTGGATTTTTCATGGCGCAGTCACGGCATCGCTGCTTACTGGGACGTCCTGGTGGCGCATGCGTTTGGCAACTTTCGCAGGCTGCTGGAGGCCATCACGCTGAACGCTGCGATGGGCTACTATTTAAACACCAAAGGCAACAGCAAGGAAAACACCGCCACAGGCAGAGTACCTGATGAAAACTATGGCCGCGAGGTCATGCAGTTGATGACGATTGGCTTGTATGAGCTCAACCTGGATGGTACGGAAAAACGCAACGCTGCCGGTGCCAAGATTGAAACCTACACCGCGGCAGACGTCACCAACATCGCTCGGGTGTTTACGGGCTGGGACATTGACCAGACCCAAAATGTGCCCACGCTGGAGCCGGTACAAAACCGTACTGTGCCCAGCACAGCTTTTACGCGCTTGCCCTTGCGGTTAACGGCTTCTAACCACAGCACGCTGACGTCCAGCTTTTTGGGCACCACCATACCGGCGGGTACAGACGGTGCAACAGCGCTCAAAATCGCGCTGGACACCTTGTTCAGCCACACCAACGTGGGGCCTTTTTTCAGTAAACAATTGATCCAGCGCTTGGTCACCAGCAACCCAAGCCCTGCCTATGTTGCACGGGTGGCCACGGTTTTTAACAATAATGGGGCAGGCGTACGAGGCGATTTGGCCGCCGTCTACAAGGCCGTGCTGCAAGATGACGACGCGCGCGGTCTTGCAAGCCTGAGCCAGAACGACTTTGGCAAACTGCGAGAACCCATGCTGCGTTTTGTGCAGTGGGGCCGCACCTTTGGTATCTCATCGGTCAGAGGCAGCTGGAAAATTGGCGATTTAAGTAACCCTGCTTCGCAGCTGAGCCAAAGCCCGCTTCGCCCGGCCAGCGTGTTTAACTTTTTCAGGCCAGGCTATGTGCCGCCGTCAAGCGCGCTGGCGGCCAGCCAGACACCCGCGCCAGAGTTCCAGTTGGTCAACGAGTCAACGGTAGGCGGCTATTTGAATTACATGCAAAACGTGATTCGTAATGGCATTTACGTCAATGCGCCGGATTTACCCAACAACGCATCCAATGCAGCCAACGGTTTTGACATCACTGCCGCCTACGCCGCCGAGCTGGGCTTGGTGCTCGACGCAGCCGCGCTGGTCAAGCGCGTGGTGTTGCTGCTGTGCGCGGGCCAACTGTCAGCGGCCAACCAGAGTTTGATTGTCAGCGCCCTGAATGCGACGCCGCTTACCGCTGCCAGTACTGACAGCGCCAAGCGCGACAGAGTCGCAGCGGCGGTGCTGCTGGTCATGGCATCGAGCGAGTATTTGGTGCAAAAGTAAAACCTAAAACCTAAAACAACAACAACAAACCCCATTGCCCGAGGCAAATCATGCACCTACTCCAACCTCAACTGCACAGCCGCCGCGCCTTTTTACGCCGCACGGGCCAACTTGCATTGACAGGCACCGCCTTGCCGTTTGCACTGAACCTGGCCGCCATCGGCGAGGCGGCAGCATTTGACGCCAATGACTACAAAGCGCTGGTTTGCGTTTTTATGTACGGCGGTAACGATTACGCCAACACGGTAGTGTCTTATGACAACACCAACTACAACTTGTACAGTGCAATTCGCGGTGGGGGTGTTGGCCAAACTGCAGGCGGCATTGCGCTGGCTCGTTCATCCCTAGCGCCGACTGTGCTGACGCCCACCACGCCGCTGGCTAATGGGCGGCAGTATGCGCTAAATCCGGCCATGACGGGCTTGGCAAGCTTGTTTAACAGCGGCCAAGCAGCTGTACAGCTCAATGTGGGGCCACTGGTGGTACCGCTGACCAAAGCCCAATACCAAGGCAGCGACAGACGCAGCTTTCCCCTGCCGCCCAAACTGTTTTCACACAACGATCAGCAGTCGATTTGGCAGTCTTCCTCACCAGAAGGCTCCACCATCGGCTGGGGCGGCAACCTGGGCGATTTGGCTTTATCAAGCAACGCCACCTCGCTTTTTACCTGCATCAATGTGACGGGCAATGCCGTCTTTTTGGCCGGTGACAGCGCCCTGTCATACCAAGTCAGTACCAGCGGGGCAGTGCCCATCAACAGCGTCAAGAACAATGTTTACAACTCGGCTGCGGTAAAAAATGCCATGGCAACCTTGGTGCAGCAAAACCGCACACACACCCTGGAAAACGAATACACCAAAGTCACCAAGCGCTCGATAGGCGCAGAGTCGCAAATCAGCTCCGCACTGGCCGGCGCGTCCATCACCACGGCTTTTCCATCTGGTAATTCGCTGGCAGATCAACTCAAAGTGGTGGCTCGGCTGATTGCGGCACGCAATGCTTTGGGCAACAAACGTCAGGTGTTTTTGGTGTCAATCGGCGGTTTTGATCTGCACGACAACCTGATTGCCCAACACCCCGGTGTGCTCGGCAAAGTCAGTGACGCCATGACTGCGTTTTACAACGCGACGGCTGAGCTGGGCGTCGCCAATAAGGTGACGGCATTTACGGCATCTGACTTTGGCCGCACGATGACCTCCAACGGTGATGGCTCAGACCACGGCTGGGGCAGCCACCATTTCATGGTCGGGGGCGCTGTGAATGGCGCTGCCTTTTACGGCACGCCGCCGCCCATCAGCGTAGGTTCAACCACCGCACCTGACGACCAGTGGCATGTCGGTCAAGGGCGCTTGCTGCCCAGCACATCGGTAGACCAATACGCCGCCACACTGGCCAAGTGGTTTGGCGTGTCTGACACCGAAATGGCGAGCGTGCTGCCGAACATCAAGCGCTTTGGCGCGGCAAGCGGCCGACCCGATTACCCCACTGACTTGGGATTCTTGCGCGGCTGATCTGGCCAAAAGTACAGCGCGCCAGACAGGGTGGGCCAGGGCAGGCCACAGCAAGACATTTGCTATTAAATACAGAGCGTGTAGCCCAAGTTTTTATTGGGCCAGATGTGTTTTTTATAAACATTAAGGCAAAACAGCATCCGTTTTTGCCGCAGCGGTAAACGCCATGCGCCGGGTGTTGTCCGCTTTGACCGCCCAGTGCGTACCCCGGTCTGTGACCACCACCTGGCCGTGCGTCCCTACTGGCTGGCTGGGGTAACGCAGCTTGGGCAACAACCACACCATTTCGTCAAGGCTTTGCGGGTGGCTGGCTTCAAACAGCGACACGCCTGCGGCGCCGCGCTGCTCGGTCCAAGTCACTGCCTGCCGCATGGTCATGAAGTCAGAAAGTCGGGTCATGGTGTACCAGCGGAACTGCGCAGGTCCCTTTGCCTTGGCATAAGCCAGCAAGTCCTGCAGCACGTCTGGCCAGACATTGGCACCGTTCGGGTGCATGTAGATCATGCGGGTCGTGTTGTGGTGGATGGCAAAGTCGACCGAATCACGGTACCAGCTGACCACCTCTTGTTTGGGTACTTTGTTGACCTGAAACTCTTCAAAAGTGGCATACAGCCCTGCGGGTGTGACTGGAAAAACCCACAAGCCCGGGTTGCGGAGCTGGCCTTCACGGTATTGCCGGGTTGGACCTAGACCCGTGTGTCCGCCAAAATAAACTGCCACCACACCTTGCTGCTCCAGCCAGTCCATGGCCCAGGCCGGATTGTTGCCTACGGGGGGTGAATACTGCCGTAGGGGGGGACCAAAAGTCTGGTCGATGAGATGCCTTACTTTTTCAAACACTGGCAGTACAGAGCTGGGAACGCCAAGGGGTGCTGCACCCGTAAAACCCAGGTACGGCCGCAAAGCATGGCTCGTGGCGCGCCTGATAGAAGCTGCGTTTTTTTCAAGATACGGCAAAAAAGTAGCACGGTTGGACTCGTTGACGTTGAGTCCGTAATAGTCGTGGTTCCAGCCACCATGGCTGCCGATGGCATGGCCCTTTTTGGCAAAGCGTCGCAAAATATCTTGGGCAATCGGGTTGTTGTCCAAGTTCCAGCCTTTTGCGTCACCCACCGTGACCGCGTCTGGGCCAGCGGTCATGTCAATAGAAAATGGCCCATCGTCAAAAATGCCCAGTTTTTCCAGCGTCAAGGTGGGTTGCTGTGCGGTAAATGAGTCCAGGTGCCAATCCAGCGTCAGCCCGGGCACCGCATTGGGCACGGCCGAAAGCTGCGGGAGTTGCAGCACATGGGCCGCAAAGTACTGCAAAAACCCGTGCAAGGGCAACCCGTCGGTACGCACCACTTTGAGGTAAGTCAACGGCAGATTGACAAACAAAACCTGCCCGCGCCCGACTTTGTTCAAACCCGCCACCAAACCTGCTTGCGGCGATGTGGCCAGCGTCTTGCCCGCAAAAGCGCCGCGCGTGACAAAACTCGAATACCTCAATTCACCCAAAAGATAACCGCTGTAGGTGTGCAAAACGTCTGCTGGCAAGGATGCGCTGGGCACGCTGCCAGCACCCGACAGCAAAGGCGTACTTTCAGCCGTGTAAAGATGGGGCGCAGTCAACTCTGCGCCTTCGATAGGCGCTGCTGTTGATGTGACCGCAGCGAAAAGCACAGCGGATGCTGTTGCCGCAGCTGGTGCCACAGCGGTGACCGCACCCCCTTCGCGGTTGCTGTGAGTGGCGGTGTACGGAATTGATTTGCCAGGTGGGACCTGCAACGCACGCATGGTGCTTTGCCTGGCAATCACCGGCCCGATCACGGTACTTTTTTCGCGCAGCGCATCATAAAGGCCATAGTCCACGCCTGCCAGGTCGCTGAGTCGGGCACGGGGAATCGCGTAGGTTGGTTTTTGGTTACCGTCGAGCGAAAAGATGCCGAAGTCATGAACCAGCATAGTATTGCCGCCAGCGATGGTGTAGTCCCGCACGGCCTTGAGCAGCGGCTCGGCAGCAATCGAGTGCAGCGCGTCTGGCAATACAAGCCCAGCGTATTTAAGGGCTTGGGGCCCCAGCGCGATGAAGTGTCGGTCGGTGATGCTCTGTAATCGAAACCCCGCCTCAGATGCGGCATCGGTCCAAGCCGTCACCTCGGGCGAGGCCAGCTTTTGGCCGTCGGGTACCAAAAGCAGCAGCAAGCCGGGGTCGGGAGCCATGGGCAAACCGCCCGACGCCTGCAGTTCGGCATTTGCCAGCGCCGCAGTTTTGTTGTTTTGATCAGTGCAGCCGCTTGATGCGAGCAGTCCGAATAATCCGAATAATGTCAGCAACGACATCAGCAACATCGGTACCCGCCGCGACGTTTGTACCCGCCGCAAAAAGTGCGCGATCGGCGCGCAGGACACGCAACCCCGGGTCATGCCGCGTGGCAAGCAGAAAAGGGAGGTGTTAAACGGCAAGGGCATCAAAAGTAAGGGCAGTCTTGGGTTGGGGACGCGAGATACACGGTGGGTGTGCATCCCCGGTGGCAACCCACAAGACTAACGGTGCACCCGCGCAGGCGTTGGTTCAGATTGGAGGACGCGCCCGTAGGACATCAACCCGAAACCCCAACTTTGAGGACTTATCGCCAAAAACACCACCCTGACGGTCAAGCTTCAAGCTTGGCGCGGGGCTACAAAGCGTCCAGACGTTTGTGCATCAGCGCAAACCACAGGGGAGGAATCCGAACCACCAGCAGGCAGCCGGCTAGAAGTAATACCGGGTCTTGCGCGCCCATTCGCTTTTGGCATAGCGCTGCTTCAGGAACTCAAACGCCTGCTGCGAATAGCTCTTCACGTTCTTTGGTTTGTCAACGCCATCGCTACATTCCATTCGGGTGGAAGCCACAAAAAAATGCAGCGCTTTAGGCACCTCGACATCGTCAGGGTTGCGCTGTGCAAAGTCCAACAACAGCGGGCCCAAGTAGCTGGATCGTTTGGGCAAAGCCAGCAGCTTGCTTTGTTCTAGCCTGGCTTGCACCCGTGCAGGCTCTACCAAAAAACGCGGCCAAGCGTTGTCCAGCCCCTCGTCTGGCAAGAGACCAGCGCCCCAGCTGCCGTTGGTGCAGCCCCATACCGCTTCACCACGTATGCCGGGGCGAACAATGCCGGGGTGCAGCTCAGGCGTGTTGACCAGCACCAGCAGTGCAGCGTCTTTTTTGGCTTGCTTGTCGGGCGCGTTTTTATAGCGCTCGTACAGGTGGGCTGTGGTGAGCTTGCCGGTTGCCAGATCGTTGGTCAGCGCATCGGCAGCAGTCCAGTCGTCAAGTATGGCGGCGCGCGTCCAGCCAATGCCGACAAAGTCATAGGGCACTTGGCCTTTGGCCGCGGGGCGGGCCAAACCCAGTTCAGCCACAGAAAAATGCCGCGACAGATGGCGCAGCACATCATCGTCATAACTTGCGCGCGGCGGCAGTTTTTCGTCGGGGATGGGCACGCCGCGCAGGGTCTGGTCGGCAAGCGGACGCAGCGCGGCTTGGAAAAACTCTTCGCGGGTGGCAGAGGTCAGCATCTTCAGGCCCAGCCACCTGTTGCGGGTTGCAGTTGACAGTGCACCCGGTGGGCCCTCAAGCATGGCATTGACGCGGTCGTCGGCTAGGGCAGCGTCGCCCCGCACGATGGCCAGACGATTGAGGTGGAACTGCAGGTGTACGTAGGCCGGCGCGGTAGGCAGCACGCTGGTCGCCGCATTGATTTCGTCAGCGGTCAAGTCGCCTGGCGCAGCGTGGCTGAGCAGCGGCATAAGCCACAGCGCGCCTGGCTGCTTTTTGAATTCGACGCGTGCCCGTGCCATCGCCTCAGCGCGATGAGCGGCGGGGGCTTGCATGGCGCGAATCCAGGCCGTGAGCGGCGATACCGCTGCAATGCCCTTGACACCATCGGCCGTATCCAACAGCAGCAAATAATCAGTGAGTTGCTGCGCTGTATCGGCTGTAGGGTCGCCGCCGCCCAGCGCCAAGGCAAGCTCATCCAGGAAGCGCTCGGGGTGGATTCTTACGTCAACCCAGCTGACCAGTTGCAGCGCTGGTGCGTAGGTTTTACCCGCCGCGACCAGCTCGCCTCTGGCGGTTTCCAACAGGGCGCGATATTTGGCTTCTTCAGCCCGGGTGTACTCCACATTGGCCGGGTTGGGCTCGCCTCTTTCTAAGCTGGCTTTTCTCAGCAGGCAGCGCGCCGCCAGGTAGGCACCCAGCGGCTGCCAGGGTGATTGATAAGTTTTGGCGATTGCCTGGAAACGAGCGCGCGCGTCTAAAAACTTGCCGGCGTAAAACAAGGCGGCGGCGCTTTGATAGTCAAAGTCATGCTTGAGCCAGTCTGGCGCACCGGCTGGCAGCGCTACGGGCATCGGTGCTGTTGCAGGTGCTGGCCGTCCTGGCCCGGTATGAGTGGCAAGGCCGCAGTTGGCAAACACCACATCCTGGTTGGCCAGCCACAACGCCACCCAGGGTGTCGGCGCTGCTTTTTGCCGTTCAGTGAGCGTTTGTGCAGCGCGCTTGAGCGCATCGTTCGGACAGTTTTCGTAAGTGATGTAGCGAGCGGGGTCGTACTTTTTGGTCTCCAGAGCGGCTTGATTTTTGCCTTGGAACACGGTCTTGGCCGACGCCCAGAGCGTGGCGCCCTCGGTCGTGTCCAGCAGCTTGCC
Source organism: Polaromonas sp. (assembly GCA_031424935.1). Taxonomy (GTDB): domain Bacteria; phylum Pseudomonadota; class Gammaproteobacteria; order Burkholderiales; family Burkholderiaceae_C; genus Polaromonas. The sequence goes on along the minus strand of JANPIK010000072.1, from coordinate 3,828 downwards.
CTGGCGGTCCAGCCCCAACAGCAAGCCCGGCCGCGAACCCTCAATGCTCAAAGAGGTCAGCTGCGCTTTTGTGAGCGCCGCACCGTTTGCTGCCCGATATGCAAGGTAGAGATAAATCCGCCAGTAGGTGCCTAGCACCACGCCCAATTTGCCGCTTGCAAAGTCTGGCAAGTCGGCCTTCACGACAAAAAACTCTGGCGCAAACATGTTGGTACCAAAGCCGCCGTCCTGACCGCTCGCCAGCGCTGGTGGGACTGCAAATGTGCCAAGCACGCACAACACGATCACGCCAGCTTCATGGAAAATTTTCAGCCGCAAAAGATGCCAAAAACGGCTGCGAATGCGTGTGGCCTGAGTGAGTTTGTCCATGCTGAGTTTGTATATCGTTAACGGGAAATAGGGCTTGGCATCGGCAGGCCGCGCCAGATGTCAGGCGTCCAGGCTAGCGGTGAAAAAAAGTAACGTCGGACGCCTTGACCTGCGACTTGCGCTAGGCCCGGCTCGTCGCTTGCAAAGCCGATAGCCGTACTGCATCGGGCGCGCTTAAAGCCGTTATCTGTGGCAAATTGTGTACGCAGCCGATCAGCGTCCCGCCCCATGCGAAACACCATAGGAACCACCTCGTCGGCATGGATGGTGGCAAGCCAGTAGTCACCAGCGCACCACGAAGCCAGCGCCGTCATGGACAGCGCCATGGCAGCAGGCAACTGCGCACGGATGTCTTTCACCACATCGGTCAAAAAAGCCCGCTGCGACAGACGTGCTTCAAAGTCCAACTGCACAACCCGCGCTGCGTTTTGTTCGGCTGCACGGCGCGCCACCTTCAGTACCTGGTCAACCAGAATTTTGCGTTGGGTGGCATTCAGCTCGGGGGGCTCACGCCAAGACGCGTCCACATGCACCACCGGAATTATCAAAGTGTTGCTTCTGACAAACAGCGCGTTAGCACGGGGAACAACATGAATACGAGACCCCTCCAAATTCACGGAGCTGGCCACATACGCAACACCCACACCTGCTGGTAACCAGCGCAAATCTTCCCGGCGCTCCCAAGCCCAAACGATGGTGTAAGGCAAGTCTTGCAGCGCTGGGTGAACTGGCTTATTGGCTTCTATTGGCCGACAAGAGACAAGCCCCAGGAGGGCAAGCAGGCTGGTGATTCGGTAAATGGGGATGATCTACTGAGCCGAGACGGCGCTGATCTGCAACTTTTCAAGACGCGGGTGCATCAGCGTAAACCACAATGGTGGCACCATGGCCAGCAACAGGCAACCTGCATAGCCCGTTGGCAGTTGCGGGCCGGGTAATGGCTCCAAGGTGGGGTAAGCCTTCCAGGCGTGCATGTGGTGGTCGGAATGGCGCTGCAAGTTGGCCAGCATCGAGTTGGTGGCCAGGTTGTCGGCATTCCAGGCGTGCATCATGCCGAAAGCTTCGCGCTTGCCGTTGGCTGTTTTACGCTGCAGACCGTAATGTTCAATATAGTTAACGATCTCCAGAAGTACAAACGCTACCACCGATTGAAGGGCGAAAAACGCTATTATTTTTGTAGCTTCCCGCCCAGGAAAATAGGCGGCTGCGAGCACAAATACCATGGCGCTGGCAGCAGACGACCAAACCAGTGGACTACGCAGCCAGCTGGACTTCATCTGCGCAATGCGCAGCGACTCTAGACGCCAGCCGCTCAGCAAGCTGCCCCACAGCGTGCGAGGTAAAAACTGGTACAGGCTTTCGCCTCGGCGCGAGCTGGCCGGGTCGTCATGCGTCGCAGCCCGTGGATGATGGCCACGGTAATGTTCCACCATGAAGTGGCCATAGCAAACACTGCTCATGAGTACCCAGCCACAAAACCGGTCGACTTTGAGCTTGCTGTGGCCCAACTCATGCGCGAACGTGATGCCCTGCGAGCCCGTGATAAAACCGACGCTGAAAGCCACACCCAGCACTGTAGCCCAGTCGGCGTGCATAGCGGCATAAATGCCCGCACCAATCAGCGCCAGTTGAAGCAGCACGTACACCCGCAGGACAGCGCTGAAGTAAGTCATGCGCGTGCCCGGCAACACAGCCGCCGGCGAGTGTTGACCGCCCGGCATAAACACATCAAACAAGGCAATACCCCACCAGATGACCAGGGTCCACAACGCCGCTTGCATGGGCAAAAAAGTAATGCTGTAAAGCGTCAAGGCGGGCAGCAGCCAGGCAACGAGGAATCGGAGGTCAGAAATTCGCATCGCCGGATTTTCTTACTTTGCGCCGCGCATGGCAAGCTGACAAGGACAGTACCCACAATGAATGAGGCGTGACAATTTCAGCGCCGCTTCATCCTGCCGCCCAGCATCACGCAAGCCAGCGCAGCCACCACCAATGCGATACCCGCCCACTGCCACGGCGTGATCACTTCGCCCAGTACCAGCATGCCGGTGGTCAACCCCACAACTGGCACGCCCAGGCTAAAGGGTGCAACTTTGTTGGCCGGGTGACGCTTGAGCAGCCCCGTCCACAAGGTGTAACCCAAGATACTGGCAATCCAGCCAAGGTAAGCAACGGCCAGCCAACTGCTGGCGCGTGCATCAAGCCACTGCCAACGTACTTCAGGTGCATCAAACGCAAGCGACAAGGCCACGAACGGCACGATGGCCGCTGAGCTGCTCCACACCACAAAGGCCAAGGGTGAATAATCACGGGGCAGCTGCTGCACCCGCCGCGCAACGATGTTTGACGCCGCCCACATGGCCGCAGCGCACAGCGTGAGCAGCAGCCCGGCCAAGTTGGTAGCACTGGGGTTGACTGTGGCGGGCTGAAGGTAATTCAGCCCAAAGCAAGTCAAACCCAGGGCAGCCAGCAACATGCCGACTTGCAGGGCGCGGCTGGCACGTTCGCCCAGCAGCACAAAACCAAACAAAGCGGTAAAAAACACCTGGGTCTGCAGCAGCACCGATGCCAATGCTGCCGTCATACCCACCTTGAGTGCAAAAAACAAAATGCCAAACTGCCCCACACCCTGAAACAGGCCGTACATCAGCAACCATTGGCGGGCGATCGGCGGGGGTTTGATGAACAGGATCAAGGGCAGTACCGCAAACACGTAACGCGCTGCACCCAACTGGAAGGGTGTGAAATCACGCAACGCAAACTTCATCACCACAAAGTTGAGCCCCCACACCACCACAACCACCATCACCGCCGCCAGGTCGCGGCCCGTCAGTCGGCTGGTCATGCCAACAGCCGCGCCAAATACCGCCCAGTGTGGCTTTCAGGATTAGCGGCAATGTCTTCCGGCGTACCTACGCCAACCACCATGCCACCGCCCGCCCCGCCTTCTGGCCCGATATCAATGAGCCAGTCGGCGGTTTTGATGACGTCCAGGTTGTGTTCGATCACGATGAGGCTGCCGCCCGCTGCGATAAGGGCGCGGAAAGCTATGAGAAGTTTGTTGATGTCTTCGAAATGGAGTCCGGTCGTTGGCTCGTCGAATATAAATAGCGTCTTCGACGTCGTCCGTTGGGCTAGGTGAGACGCGAGTTTCACACGCTGTGCCTCGCCGCCGCTTAGCGTCGTGGCCGACTGGCCAAGTCGCAGATAACCGAGGCCCACGGATTCCAGTACCTTTAGCTTTGAAACGAGCTTTGCGATGTCCTTAAAGAAAAGGAGTGCCTCGCGGATCGTCATTTGAAGGGCTTCGTGGATATTCCGGCCCTTGTACTTAACGTCCAGAATCTCCTGCTTGAACCGCATTCCGCGGCAATCGTCGCAGGTCAACTCAACATCCGCCAAAAACTGCATTTCGATCGTCACCGTTCCGGAGCCCTGACAGATCTCGCAACGCCCGCC
>JANPIK010000071.1:0-5294 GCA_031424935.1 Polaromonas sp. | reverse complement strand
GCAGCTTGGTCAATCGCTTCGCAGGTGCGCGCGTAGCCCAGCGTGGGGCCAGCGGCCAGCGTTTTGGCGACAGCATTGACTTCAGCTTCAAAATCAGCCGTGGCAACGCACTTCCAGATCAAACCCCATTGCGCGGCCTGCTCGGCACTGAGCTTGTCGCCCAGCAGCGCCAGCCCCATCGCGCGGGCACGGCCCACCGCATGCGGCAGCAGCCAGGTACCCCCTGCATCGGGCACCAGGCCCAATTTGCAAAACGGTTGAATGAAACTGGCGGTTTGCACGGCAATGACGATATCGCAGGCCAGCGCGATGTTGGCACCCGCGCCAGCTGCCACACCATTGACAGCGCAGACGACGGGCTTTGGGCTGCTTCGCAGGCGGCGCACCAGCGGGCTGTAAAAGGTGTCGACCACGTCGCCAATATCGGCAGGAGTGCTTGTGCCCGGTTTGGACGACATGCTAGGGTCAGCCAGATCTTGCCCGGCGCAAAATGCGCGGCCAGCGCCCGTGAGTACCACGGCGCGCACCGCCTGGTCTTGCGCTGCAGTCCCCAGCGCGCTGAACATCTCCAGCATCATGGCGCCCATCAGGCTGTTCAGCTTGTCGGGGCGGTTGAGTGTGAGGGTAGCCACGCCGTTGGCCGTGCTGTAGCTGATGTATTCAAAGTCAGACATGAGAATGCTCCTGGTCAAAATCAATCACCAGTTTATTTGACACAGGAAAGCTTTGGCAACACAGCACAAAACCGCGTGCAACTTCATAGTCTTCCAGCGCAAAATTGTTGTCCATGTCCACCTCGCCCGTCAGCACCTGAGCGCGGCAGGTAGAGCACACACCGCCCTTGCAGGCGTAAGGCATGTCGAGTCCGGCGGTCAGGCCGCCATCGACAAGACTTTGATTTTTAGGCATGGTAAAGGTGCGGCGTGCGCCGTCCAACATGACTTCAACTTCGCATTCTTCACTGCCTTTTACAGCGGCTGATGCCGCACGCGGCGTGGCTGGCAGCGGCGTGCCAAACAGCTCTGCTTTGATGCGCGATTTGCCAACGCCCTTGTCTTCGAGTGCCTGGGTCACGGCCAGCATCATCTCGTGGGGTCCGCAAATAAAGGCGGCGTCAATGCTGGTAGGGTCAATCCACCGGCTCAGCAGCTCTGAGGTTTTGTCGTAATCAATGCGGCCATTAAAGAGTTCAATGTCTTGCGTTTCGCGGCTCATGACCCAGACCAGATTGAGGCGGGTCAGGTAGGTGTCTTTTAAATCTTCCAGTTCTTCCTTGAACATCACGCTGCCTGAGGAGCGGTTGCCATACACCAGCGTCATGCGTGCCAAAGGTTCGGCGATCAGCATGGTTTTGATGATGGCCAACATGGGCGTGATGCCACTGCCAGCCGCAAATGCGACAACGTGCCGAGCCTCAAGTGGTTGAAGCGGGATATGAAAATTGCCTTGCGGCGGCATCACATCAATCGCTGATTCAGGTAGCAAATGGTCACTAGCCCAATGACTGAATGCACCACCAGCTATTTTTTTAATAGCAATCCGCAATCTCCTGTCTTGCACCGCCGAACAGATGGAGTAGGAGCGCCGCACTTCCTGCCCGTCAATCAAAGCACGCAAAGTAAGGTACTGGCCTGCCACAAATACGAATGCGTCTTTCAGTGATTCAGGCACGGTAAACGTGATGGCCATGCTGTCGCGGGTCAGCGGCTGAACGCTGGACACTCTGAGGCTGTGAAATGAATGTGTGCTCAAAGCTGCTTTTTGCCGTCAGTGCGGCTTGAAATAGTCAAATGGCTCCAAACAACTGTTGCACTGGTACAGCGCCTTGCAGGCAGTTGAACCGTACTGTGACAGCAGCCGCGTTTTGCGGGAATCGCATTGCGGGCACGGCACAACGGTTTTACTGGGCATAAGGGCTGCAATGTCAATCACCAGGCTGCCGTCAGAAGCTGCCGCGCGAGCTGCTGGCGGTGCAATGCCATAAGCGCGCAGGGCCTCACGGCCTTGCGGGGTCATCCAGTCGGTGGTCCATGCCGGTGAAAGCTGCGTACGCACAACAACCTCTTCGATGCCGCGTGCCTGAAGCGTTTCACGAATCGACTGCGCAATCACCTCTGTTGCCGGGCAGCCTGAATAGGTGGGCGTGACAGTGACGACCACTGAATTGGCAGAACTGTCCGTCCACTGCACATCCCGCAAAATGCCCAAGTCGACAATCGACACCACGGGCACTTCAGGGTCCATGACCTGGCCCAGCCAGCCAAGCAGCGTTTCGCGACTGACTGCGCTTGCAGGTACAACCAGATGTGTCACCACTGCGCCCCCGGGTGCGTGCGCTGCAGCACCTGCATGGGTGCAAGCAGGTGGCTGAGGTGCTCCGTATGCAAGCCGCGCTTGCCACCTTTTTGATGCCCCACACCATCCGGCATGGTGAGTGTGGCGCGCTCAAACACGGACTTCACCCGGGCGTGCCAGTCATCTGCCAGGCTGCTGGCCGCTGGGCACAAGCCATCACCCGAACATTGCTCATCTACCGCATCTGACTCAAACCACTCCTGCGCATACGGCCACAGCTTATTGACGGCGGTTTGCATGCGTTCGTGGCTCAGCGCTGTGCCATCACCCAGTGCCACCATCATGCCAGCCGAACGCTCAACGTGGTAACGCACTTCCTTGACCGACTTTTGCGCGATGTCTGCCATGCGCTTGTCGCTGGACTGACACAGCCCGGCCAACAATCGTTGATGCCACACATCAAACAAAAACTGCCGTGCAATGGTGTTGCCGTAATGGCCGTTGGGTTGCTCTACGATCAGCAGGTTGCGATACTCGGGCGCATCGCGGTGGTAAGCCAGTGCATCTTCATCACGGCCTGCGCCTTCAATTTCACCTGCATACGAGAGCCACAGCCGCGCCTGACCCAGCAAGTCCAGCGCAGTGTTGGTCAGTGCCAAGTCCTCTTCCAGCGCCGGGCCGTGGCCGCACCACGCGGAAAGTTGTTGCGACAGTACCAGGCAGTTGTCACCCAGCCTTAACAGGTATTCAAACTTTGGATTCATTGCACAAAATCGCTATGTTCGTTGACCGTTCGCCCTGAGCCCGTCGAAGGGTTTCCTGCGCAACATGAGGCTTCGACAAGCTCAGCCCGAACGGATAAATATCTGGCCACCATTTTTCACTTAAATGTGTTTCACGCCATCTGGCGTGGGGAAGTACGTCGGGTGCCTGAACACCTTGGACTGCGCCGGATCAAACAGCGCGGCTTTGTCTTGCGGGCTGCTAGCGACCACATGACTCGCCTGCACCACCCATATGCTCACCCCTTCGTTGCGGCGGGTGTACACGTCACGCGCATGCTGCAAGGCACTCTCACTATTGGCGGCGTGCAGGCTGCCCACATGCTTGTGCGCCAGGCCGTGCTGGCTGCGGATAAACACTTCCCACATCGGCCATTCGCGTGGTGCTGCTACGTCGTTCATCACGCAGCCTTGAGTTGTTCGGCATCCTGCTTATCAGCATGCGCCGTGAGTGCCTCACGAAACCAGGCACCGTCGTCCCAGGCTTTGTTGCGGGCGGCCAGGCGTTCTTCATTGCACGGGCCTTTGCCTTTAACCACATTGAAAAAATCAACCCAGTCAATTTGGCCGTAGTCGTAATGGCCTCGGCCTTCGTTCCATTTCAAATCTTTATCGGGCAGCTCAAGTCCCAAAAACTCGATCTGCGGCACGGTCTGGTCGATAAACTTTTGCCGCAGCTCGTCGTTGCTGTTCAGCTTGATTTTCCACGCCATCGACTGCGCACTATTCACTGATGCCTCATCAGCCGGGCCGTGCATGGCAATCGACGGCCACCACCAGCGGTTAAGCGCGTCTTGCGCCATGGCTTTTTGTGCTGGCGTGCCCTTGCAAAGCGCCAGCATGATGTCAAAGCCCTGGCGCTGGTGAAAAGACTCTTCCTTGCACACGCGCACCATGGCGCGCGCGTACGGGCCGTACGAGCACCGGCAAATCGGCACCTGATTGACGATGGCTGAGCCATCGACCAGCCAGCCCACCGCGCCAATATCGGCCCAAGTCAATGTGGGGTAATTGAAGATGCTGGAATACTTGGCTTTGCCTGAAAGCAAGTCGCGGTACACCGCATCACGCGTCACGCCCAGCGTTTCCACCGCGCTGTACAGGTACAGGCCATGACCTGCTTCGTCTTGCACCTTGGCCATCAAAATCGCTTTGCGTTTGAGCGTGGGGGCCCGGCCTATCCAGTTGGACTCTGGCAGCATGCCGACATATTCAGAATGCGCATGCTGCGAGATTTGCCGTACCAGGGTTTTGCGATAAGCCTCAGGCATCCAGTCTTTGGGTTCGACCTTCACGCCGGCGTTGATTTTTTCTTGCCAGGCGCGTTCCTGTGGCGACATCTGTTCAAGTGATTTGACACCTTTGGTGCCGGTTTCAACCAGTTGTGCGTACATCGCGAAATCCGTGGATCGAATGAGGAAGTCAGTATAGTATTGATACACAAAGACTCGTGCAATCATATTTTATGTATCACTATCTCCACCGTGACTGACCACAAGCTGTCGCCCGCCATGACCAAGCTGCAACGCGGCTTGGTGCTGCGCGCCAACTCGTTGCTGATAACAGTCTATGGTGATGCCATTGCCAGCACAGACCAAGCGGTGTGGCTGGGCAGTTTGATTCAGCTTGCCGATCTGTTTGGTCTGTCGTCACGGCTGGTGCGCACCAGTGCGTTTCGTTTAAGCGCTGACGACTGGCTGAGCTGCACACGCCTGGGCAGGCGAAGTTTTTATGGTCTGACCGTTGCAGGTTTGCAGCGCGTGCAGCATGCCGAACGGCGTATTTATGACTTCAAACTGCCTGACTGGGACGGTCGCTGGACGCTGGCGTTGCTGGCATCCAGCATGGCAGCCAGTGTGCGATTGCACTTGAAGCGGGAACTGCGCTGGGAAGGTTTCGGCGAACTGTCGCCCAATGTGTTTGCCCACCCGCATGCGAGCCACCCGACGCTCAAAGAAATCATCAGGTCAGCGGCTGCTGTTGACCAAATCGTGGTTTTAAGTGCTGAAAGCCTGCCCGGCTATTCAAGCAAGCCCCTGCAAACCGTGATGCAGAGCGTCTTCAAACTGGACCAGGTCGAAGCCGCATTCAAAAAGTTTGTGCTGCGATTTGAGCACGTGCTGCCAATAGCTGCTGGTTTGAGCCCTGCGGAGGCATTTTTTGCACGCACCCTGCTCATCCACGAGTACCGCAAAGTGCTGCTGCGCGACCCGAACC
>JANPIK010000070.1:0-6460 GCA_031424935.1 Polaromonas sp. | reverse complement strand
GGTGGTGCGGCATCGCGTGCGGCAATTGCTTCAAGCGTTGAGTCCAAGTCCAACGGAGTGATTGGCTTTAACGCACCCATGCGCTACGTTACCAACAGCAAAAAAGAGCTGGTGGTGATTGCCCGTTCAGGCGAAATCGTCATTCACGACGAGCATGGCCGCGAGCGCGAGCGCCACAAGGTGCCGTACGGTGCGATTTTGTCCGTCAAGGCTGATCAGGCTATTAAGGCCGGTACGATTTTGGCGAATTGGGATCCATTGACCCGCCCAATCATCACCGAGTTTGCAGGCAAAGCGCAATTTGAAAACGTGGAAGAAGGCGTCACTGTTGCTCGTCAGGTTGACGATGTGACTGGCTTGTCCACCCTGGTGGTGATTGATCCGAAACGTCGCGGTGCGACCAAGGTCATCCGCCCAGGTGTCAAGCTGATCGACGCTGCTGGCAACGAAGTCAAAATCCCAGGCACCGATCACTCGGTGACGATTGGCTTTCAGATCGGTGCATTGGTTCAGGTACGTGACGGTCAGGATGTAGGCCCAGGCGAGGTGCTGGCCCGTATCCCGATTGAAGGCCAGAAGACACGCGACATCACCGGCGGTTTGCCGCGTGTTGCCGAGCTGTTTGAAGCCCGCACACCAAAAGACAAGGGCACGCTGGCTGAAATGACAGGTACCGTGTCGTTTGGTAAAGAGACCAAAGGCAAGATTCGTTTGCAGATCACTGATCCCGAAGGCAAAGTCTGGGAAGACCTTGTGCCGAAGGAAAAGAACATTCTGGTGCACGAAGGCCAGGTGGTCAACAAAGGCGAGTCAATTGTGGACGGCCCTGCCGACCCGCAAGACATCTTGCGTCTGCTGGGCATGGAAGAGCTGGCGCGCTACATTGTTGATGAAGTGCAGGACGTGTACCGCCTGCAAGGCGTGAAGATCAACGACAAGCACATTGAAGTGATTGTTCGCCAGATGCTGCGCCGTGTGGTGGTCGACAACGTTGGCGAGTCCGCCTACATTGCAGGCGAGCAGGTCGAGCGCTCAGCCATGCTGGACATGAACGACGCGCTGCGTGCTGAAGGCAAAATGCCTGCAACGTTTACCAACCTGTTGCTCGGTATTACCAAGGCATCGCTGTCAACCGACTCGTTTATTTCTGCGGCTTCCTTCCAGGAAACCACCCGTGTGCTCACCGAGGCAGCGATTATGGGCAAGCGCGACGAGCTGCGCGGCTTGAAAGAAAACGTGATCGTGGGCCGCTTGATTCCTGCCGGTACTGGCATGGCCTACCACGAGGCACGCAAAGCCAAGGACCTGATGGACGACGCCGAGCGCCGCGCTATTTCCGAAGCTGAAGCTGCCGAACTCGACGCTGTGCCCGCTGATGCCGAAAGCGCAGCAGCCAGCGAGTAAATTGACCAGGCACTTCACCAGGCTCTTTACTAGGCACTGAACGACGCGGTAAACACCACCGCGATCCGGCCTTAGCTAGCCCCGCTCTGTTTGATCAACGAAGCGGGGCTTTTTTATGCTGACTTAAAAGCTGCACCATGCGCAACAACTCTATTTTGTTTGCCCTCGCCGCCATTGCCCTGTGGTCGTCCCTGGCCGTACTGGGTACGCGGCTGGCTCATTTGCCGCCTTTTCTACTGACAGGCGTGGCCTTGCTGGTCGGTAGCGTGCCCGCTTGGCCGTTTTTCAGGCAATGGCGGGTGTCCTGGCCTGCTTTGGCATTAGGCGTTTACGGATTGTTTGGGTACCATTTTTTGCTTTTTATGGCGCTGCGTTTTGCACCTGCTGTTGAGGCAAATCTGGTCAACTACCTGTGGCCACTCGGTATGGTGTTGATGGCACCGCTGTTTTTGCCTGGTACCAAACTTAATGCTACGCATTTAATAGCTGCTTGCGCAGGTTTTATGGGCGCTACGGTCGCTATTTTAGGTGACTCACTGTTTGCTTCGCCAATCCCGGGTACGCCCGATAAGGGTTTACAAGAAGGCCATGGCTTGGGTTACTTGCTGGCAGCAGTTGCCGCTTTCATTTGGGCCAGCTATTCCTTGATGGGCAAACGCATGAGCGGCCACGGCCGCGGTTTCCCCACGGCGGCGGTTGGCTTGTTTGGCTTGGTGTCGGGGGTGTTGTCACTGTTATGCCACGCGCTGCTTGAAACGCCCGTAGCCATCAACAACCACGATGCATTACTCATGGTGTTGATGGGCTTGGGGCCGCTGGGGGCCGCGTTTTACCTTTGGGATGTCGCGCTTAAACAGGGCGACGCCCGAAAAATTGGCATTTTGAGTTACATCACCCCTTTGGCATCCACGGCACTGCTCATGTTTGCAACCGGGCGTCCGTTGACATGGGGTATCGGGCTGGCCACCGTACTGATCTTAGGCGCTGCGGCCGCAGGCAGTCGGTCAGGCCGTTAACTTATCGATGACTTGAGTTTTTTATAGGCGTGATTCATTTCGGCGCTTTTGCTGGTGTCTTGCAGGCCTTGCTTGACGTCCGCTGAGGCCTGTTTGATCATCGGGTCAGGCATCTGATGCGTCATGTCGATTGACTCATCCCGTTCGTTGGGCAGTTTGAGCTGAACTTCAACGCCTGGGCTACGGCTTTTTCGCTGTTTGCTGGTTTTTTTACCCGCCGGTAACGCCGTGGGTACAAGGGTAGAAACATGGGTAGTCAGTTTTGGATGAGCCATGTTTGACTGTTATTTGTGGCGTGGGTCTGGGCAGTAGGTAAGCAGCGCAGGATCTTGTCGGCATTGTGCTTACCCTCAGGCCATTTATCAGGGTGTTGTGCAGGCCACCGGCAAACCTACAACAGGCACCTGGCCGTGACGGCTGATGCTTACTATTGTTGCTGACCTTGTTGCGAGGCTTGCCCCTGCCCCTGGACTTGGTGCTGGACCTGCTCTTGAACGCTCTCGCCCGTAGCAACACACATGTCGACGACTGGGTCGGCACTCCGCGCAGGACGGACTGGCTCCTCCCAACTGCCAGAGGTAACCAGTAAATGGATGAAATGGAGCTTGGCGATGACCTCATGCGGCAACACAAACGGGTAAAAATCTGGCTGGCCCATGCTGCGCGACATTTCGTTGAGTAACGTGGTCAGGCGGGTCCAGTCGTTTAGAAAATCAAGAAAAATGGGTGCATCCGGGTGTTTGGGTTGATACAGCGTATCCAGCGTGTAAGCCGTGAACTCCAGGTGCGCACTGTCGGTGGCCAGGCCCAGGCTGACGGCCGTGTCAATGGTGTCCCGCATGTGCAGGTAATGCGCCCAGCACTCGGCCCAGTCCTCCCAGGGGTGGGTACTGGCATAGGCGCTCACGTAGTGCAGCCACCATTGGGCAGGCGGGCCTTCGGCATAATTTTTTTGCAGGCAGGCTGCGTAATCTTGTGTCTCGTCACCGAACAAGGCATGAAAACCATCCATCCAGGCGGTTCCTTGCACCAGCCGGTCCCAGTAGTAATGGCCTATTTCATGCCGCAGGTGACCCAACAGGGTGCGGTAGGGCTCGCGCATGGCGTTGCGTACCGCCTCACGTACCGCATCGTCGGCCTCCTGCAAGTTCAGGGTGATCAAACCCGCCTTGTGTCCGGTCATGACGGTCGGGCCTGCATCGGGAGAGCGCAGCAAATCAAACGAAATACCGCGCGCTGGGTCTTCTGCCAACGATGCCACGGGAAGGCCAAGTGCCAGCAAGCTCGAAAACAAGCGACGCTTAGCCAGTTCAATACGGCCCCAGAGCACACCGTTGTCCGGGTGTGCCGTGTCGTTCAGGTCTGGAATCGTGCGGTTCAGTCGGCAGGTCTGGCAAAGCATGGGCGCCGTCGTCTGGGGCTGGGTTAAGCTAGTTTCCAAAGGCACGAGCGGCACCAGCCAATTGCACGCGGCGGGCGTGGCCAAATTACTGCAGCGGGCGTAGGTTGGCGCAGGCAAGGTGTCGACCAGCAACCCCAATTGGTCGTTTTGCCACTGAACCCAGGTGCCTGATGTTGCACCATGCATGAGCGGTATCAGCCTGGCCAGTGCGCTGTCATAACCCAGCGGCGTATTACAGGCCAGGCATTCGCTGTTTCTGAAAAAAACCGGATTACCGCAATGGCACCGGTAAGCCCGGCCAGCTAAAGTGGGCAAGTGTGAAAATTGTGGCACCGTACCATTATCATGAGGCTTGGTTTTATCCCGGTCAGCCAATGACGCATTTAATTGAAGGAAAAACATGCCGACTTACCACGTTGAAATGATGGAGGGCCGTACCGTCGAACAAAAGAAAAAGCTGGTGGCCGAGATGACCCGTATCAGTGTTGAAATTTTGGGCGGCGTGCCGGAGTCGGTTGACATCATCATCACCGACATCAAACGCGAAAACTGGGCAACAGGCGGCAAACTCTGGTCTGAACCGCGAAATTAACCCAAGGCCTTTTGCCATGTGCCAATTGCTGGGTATGAACTGCAATGCCCCGACCGACGTGACCTTTAGCTTCAGAGGCTTTGCCCAGCGCGGCGGTAATACGGATCACCACACCGATGGATGGGGGATTGCTTTTTTTGAAGGTCAAGAAGGCAGTGACAAGGGATTGCGCCATTTTGTAGACCATCAAAGCGCGTGCTCGTCACCTGTGGCTGAGCTGATCAGCCGCTACCCGATCAAAAGTCGCAACGTCATCTCGCACATCCGAAAAGCCACGCAGGGCCGCGTGGCGCTTGAAAACTGCCACCCGTTTGTGCGCGAGCTGTGGGGCCGCTATTGGGTGTTTGCCCACAACGGCGACTTGGGGGACTTTTGCCCGCGCATGCATGGAAGCTTCAAGCCGGTGGGCGACACCGACAGTGAGCGCGCTTTTTGCTGGATCATGCAGGAGCTGGCCAAATCCCATGCCGGTGTGCCCAGTGTGGCTGAACTGAGCATCACCCTGAGCGAACTTGCAACCACCATTGCGCCGCATGGCACCTTCAACTTTTTGCTCAGCAACGGCCAGGCGCTGTGGGCGCATGCCTCGTCAAAACCTGACTCGCAAATCCTTTATTACGTGGAACGCAAACACCCGTTTGCGCATGCGACATTGAGCGACGAGGATGTCAGCGTGAACTTCGCGGATCACACCAGTCCGACCGACAGGGTTGCAGTGGTGGTCAGCGCCCCCCTGACGACCAATGAAAACTGGACGGCTTTTGCGCCTGGGGAGCTTAAGGTGTTTGAGGGCGGGGTTTTGAGTAGGGCCTGATAGCCACCGCCCTGAATCAACAGTTGTCATTGCGGACTTGATCCGCAATCTATGAGCCCGCGACTGCTTACGGGCATCTTTTTTGCATGAAATGTTGACTCCGCAAATTTTCTAAGGATCATTTGTAAATCATGCTGGCTCTATAAATATGATGATGAAAGACTTGACCCCTTTTTTTGGTTTGTACATCACTTGCGCTGAGGACAAGCTGGATGCGACGGCTTGTCGGCACACATCTGCCGCCAATGATCCACCGCTCGTTTGGCAAGTTCTCTTTGCGCTTGCGCTTCGCTGGAGTCAACCGAGCGATCAGCGTGTGTGCGCATAGCGCGAACAGCAATTCCGCCAATTTGCTTGACGTCGTGCTCAATCGTCGCAAACAAGTTAGAAACAGGCTCTGGCGTACCACCGAAATAACCGTCGATTTTGAAGAGCGCAAGACCTAGGTTGTCACTCGCGACGACCGAGTGAACTCTTGCTGGATCCTCGCTGGACTTTACGCAATGCAGGATCAATACATCTCGACCAAAAGTCTTGGTTGGCAATTCCTTACACGTAAAGCCTCGGGCTGCAGTTCGCGCGCGAACGACATCGAACACAGACTGTTTTCCCTCTTCGGTCCTGACATCCATCGACAGCTCTAAATCAATTGGCATTGGAGAGGTAGCATGTGCCGCCACGCAAATGGTAGTGACGATTAAAAGAACAACTATGCGAAAAACCATGTGTCAAGTCTGGGCTGGTTGTTTCGCCCACTTCCAAAGTTGTTAAGAGGCGCATGCATACAAGTCATGATGCCTAACGTGAAGATGACCGGATCACTACAACTCGCGGCGAAGCCGCCTCCTGCTGTTGTTGATCCGTGTCGATTGACATGTTAAGGCGCATCTGCGAGTCGAAGTAGATCTAGGGTTCCTCCCCACACGAGTTGCATTCCATCCTGCTCAGCTTCAGTTCTTAGCGATTCTAGAAGTGTTACAAATTCGACTGGTGGTGGATATAGGTGCGTCAAGATTACCCGCACCTTCTTGCCTTGAGCATCTGGACGCCGCAGTGTCAACTGCCCGGTTCGAACAAATGCTCGATAAGTCTGCAGTGGTTTAATAAAAACAGACAGCCCGATAGGTTGTTAAAACCGAAATGGCGTAAACCGTGAGCAATCCGAAATCAAGAAGAGTCTTTGACACTAGCTTCAAGCTGCAAGTCGTCCAAATGGTCAAAGCGCAGGGCCT
>JANPIK010000069.1:0-39597 GCA_031424935.1 Polaromonas sp. | reverse complement strand
AAGCAGCCTGGCCGACAAAGCCTATGAAGAGGTCACCCATGTGGCTCAACGCCTGCGTGATGCCGGTGTAGACGTGCACTTGTTTGAAGACCTGGGCAAGCTCGATACGCCCGACTCGGTGTTTCCCAACAACTGGTTTTCAACCCACAGCGGCGGCCATGTGGCGCTGTACCCGATGTTTGCGCCCAACCGCAGGCGAGAGCGGCGTTACGACATCATCGACATGCTCAAGGCCAACTACCGGGTGCAAGACGTGATTGACTATTCAGGGTTGGAGGCCGATGGCTTGTTTTTAGAAGGCACAGGCGCGATGGTGCTGGACCATGTGGAGCGTGTCGCCTACGCGTGCCTGTCGCAGCGCACCAGCGAGGTGATTCTGGAGCGCTTTTGCACCCACTTCAATTACGAGCCGATGGCCTTCCCCACATTGGGTGAGGCGGGCAAACCTGTGTACCACACCAACGTCATGATGTGCATCGCCAGTCAGTTTGCTTTATTGGGCGCAGAGCTCATCACCGACACCCAGCGCCGCCAGGCTGTGATGGACCGGCTGGCCGGCAGCGGGCGTGAGCTGGTGTTGCTGACTACCGAACAGATTGCCGCATTTGCCGGCAATGCCATCGAGCTGACAGCCAGCCATGGCACAGTGCTGGCCATGTCCAGCAAAGGCGTGAACAGTTTAAGCACCAGCCAGCGCAAGACGATAGAGAAATACGCCAGTATTTTGGCGCTGCCTGTACCGACGATTGAGCTGGCAGGCGGCTCAGTCAGGTGCATGCTGGCGGGTGTGCATTTGATTCGTCGCTAGGCTAATTGAACTCTCGCACGCTGGCCACGGCGCTGTCGGGCAACCACAGGAGTGTGTTCATATAAGTTTGAATCCGGTCAACCAGTTCGCCCCTGGGTCCCAGTCGCCAATCGTCAGAGCCATAGAAAGCCGCTTGTTCTTTGTCAAGCGCTTCACGGCTGGCATAGGCGCGTATCAAAAAATACGTTTCCTCCTCGTGATTTGATCGGCCATACGCAACCACATCCATCCCTTTGGACTTGAGCATGGGAACAGCTTTTGTATGGACAGCGTTGTGGAAAGCGTCGATGGTTCCCGGCTTCAAGCGGTAAGTTCGTATTTCGAGCAGGCGTTTCATAGTGTTTGGCAAATATTGCAGAGTGGGAGGTGTGGTCAACATTCGCTAATGTTCCGTCAATCCGCCCCGCATATTTATCCAAATTAATACGGTTAACCGAATAAAAAATGACTCGTGCTCGACGAGCAACCCTTAATAGCTGGTGGGCTTGATTTGGGAGCGTCTTAAGCGCCGTCTGGTTGAAGTTATTTAATAGGTGAAGCCAATTTTCGGCAGCAAAAGCGTTTGACAGGTAAAGGTACCTAGTCAGGGCTAGACGCGATCAACTAAAGTTATTTTGACGCAAGTCAAATGCTAGTAATCACCGTTTTTTCTTTCAACAATTTGTACGCGCTGACAGTAAGCAGGTTACCAAAGGGCCTTCCTTCATGAAAACAAAACTCTGGCTGCTCAGCAGCGCACTGATTTTTAGCTGCCTGGGTGGGTCTGTTTGGGCGTCTAGCGTCGGCGTTACGGACTCTGAAATCCGCATTGGCCAGTTTGCCGCCCAGACCGGTCCGGCAGCCGAATTGGGCAAACGCATGCAGGTGGGTATTCAGGCCCACTTCAGCGCTGTGAATGCTGCCGGCGGTATCAATGGGCGCAAGCTGACACTGGTTGCGCGAGATGATGGCTACGAGCCAGAAAAAGCTGCTGCCGCCGCCAAAGCACTGATTGAAGACGACAAGGTCTTTGCCTTGATTGGCTCGGTCGGGACACCCACCACACTCGCAGCAGTGCCCGCCATCAATGCGGCAGGCATTCCGCTGATTGGTCCATTTACGGGGGCACAAGCGCTGCGCGAGCCTTTCAACCGCAATATCTTTCATGTGCGGGCCAGCTACTATGACGAGACCGAACGTATCGTGCAACACCTCACGACGATCGGTATCAAGAAAATCGCCGTGTTCTACCAGAACGACTCCTACGGCAAGGCCGGTCTGGAGGGCGTGACACGCGCTCTTGCCAAACGTAATCTGCAACCCGCCGCGGCAACAACCGTAGAGCGCAACAGCGTTGACGTGGCAGCAGCGTTGGCAGAAATGTTGAAAGCCAATCCAGAAGCGGTGATTCAGATCAGCGCCTACAAATCATGCGCTGCACTGATCAAACAGGCGCGCGCAAAGTCGTATGCGGGTCAGTTTTTCAACGTCAGTTTCGTCGGCTCTAAAGCGCTGGCAGACGAGCTGGGTGAAGCCACTGCGGGTGTGAGCATTTCGCAAGTGGTTCCCTTTCCGTACACGCCCTCATCCGCCGTGGTGCGCGAGTACCAGGAAAGCATGACGCAGTTCGGCAACAAGGATTTCGATTTCTCAAGCATGGAAGGATTTCTGGCAGCCAAAATGTTGACCGAGGGACTGCGCCGTGGCGGCAGAACCCTCACACGCGAGGGTTTGATCACCGCGCTGCAGTCAGTGCGCGACTACAACATGGGCGGCTTTACCGTCAATTACAGCACCAATAACCATGAAGGTTCGCGCTACACCGATCTGACCACGATAGGGCGCGGCGGCAAATTCGTCCGCTAGGAGCCTGGGCGGCAGAAGGATCGTCGGCTGCAAATTGACCGCAGCGGCCTATTTTTTGCCGATTTCTTGCCAAATATCTAGATATTCGGCGTCGAAATCGTCAAAAACTAACCTCGCTGGGGCCAATTTTCGCTTCGACGCCTTCTGCCGCCCAGGCTCCTAGCCTATAGATCCCCTCAGGAGCTGATATTGTGCGGATTCAGCCGAAAGCCCAATAAATAAATGGGCCAGTAGCTATTATTTATGTCGCTGCTGGCCCTCTCCGTTGATTGGCAATTTATCGAGTCAGGTGCTTTTCTGCAGATCGGCTTGCCGAATCACTGCACCGGAGTCACTTGACCGGGTTGGCGTAAACGAAGTTTGAATAAGTGTGCTCGGCGAAACGGTGCCAAAGCATCACTTCTGCACGGAACTTCTTCCACGGCTCGTACATTTTCCGGAAGGCTGGATTCTTGTCTGCCTCTTCGGCATATAGCTCAAATGCCGCCGTTTGCGCTGCTTTCAGCATCTCTGTTGGGTACGCATGCAGCTTGACGCCGCCTCCCACCAGCTTGCGCAACGCTGGCGGATTTTTAAAGTCGTACTCGGCCATCATGTCGAGGTTGGCTTCAGCGGCAGCAGCTTCAAACGCCGCCTGATAGTCCTTGGGCAATGCATCCCAAGTTTTGCCGTTGATATAAAAAGAATATTGCGAATTGCTTTCCCACCAACCGGGGTAGTAATAGTGCGGTGCCACCTTATAAAACCCGAGCTTTTCGTCGTCATACGGCCCCACCCACTCTGCGGCGTCTATGGTGCCCTTTTCGAGCGCCTGATATATCTCGCCTCCGGGCAGTTGCAGCGGCACGGCGCCCAAACGCGCCATGACTTCGCCACCCAAGCCAGCGATGCGCATTTTCAGACCTTTCAGATCCTTGACGGTTTTGACTTCTTTGCGAAACCAGCCGCCCATCTGCACCCCTGTATTGCCGCCGGCGAAGCTGACGATGCCGTACTCGCGCATGAAGTCACCAACCAATTGCTTGCCGCCGCCATAAGACATCCAGGCGTTTTGCTGGCGCTGGTTCATGCCAAAAGGCAGGGTGGTATCGAACGCAAAGGCTTTATTCTTTCCTACAAAGTAATAGCTGGCGGTGTGCGAACACTCCACCGCGCCGTTTTGTACGGCGTCCACCACACCAAAAGCGGGCACAAGTTCACCAGCAGCGTGCACGGAAATCTGAAATTTACCGCCGGTGATGGCCGAGACCCGCTTTGCCAACACCTCGCCGCCGCCGTAGATGGTGTCCAGGCTCTTGGGAAAGCTCGATGCCATACGCCAGCGAACGTTGGGGCTGGATTGCGCGAGTGCCGGGGCCGCCACGCAAGCCGCCGCTGTCGCTGCAAAGCTGGATTTGAGAAGTTGCCGCTTGTTCATTGGATGTTGCCCTGTGATGATGAAAACAACACAGCAGCAAGACAAATGCCAGCATTTACATTTTTCGGAGCCAGCACTGCAACAGGGCGCCGTCAATTCAATCAATTAGAACGTTAGCCCAGGAAATATATGGCCGTAGTGCTTCTTTATTAGGAGCATTTTTGATGGGTTTGCAGGTGACCTAGCCAGCGACGCTCAGCGGCAAACCATCCCAACACCGGGACCGTCCCGGGCAGCACTGGTGAAACGGACACCGGCAAGATTTGCCACGCGAACGACTGCGCTTCATGCATCTGCAGTTCACCCGTCCAGTCAAAGACCTTGCAGAAGTGCAGCCGCACCAATGCGTGGGGATAGTCAACCAGTTCGACCTTCCAAGGGATTGCCGCGCCAATGATGATGCCGATTTCTTCCGTCAACTCGCGGCGCAGCGCTTGCTCGACCGTCTCCCCAGCTTCAAGCTTTCCGCCGGGGAATTCCCAATACCCCTCGTACACCTTACCGGGTGGTCGGCTGGTGAGCAAAAAGTCGCCGTTGGGTTTGATCAACACGCCAACTGCGACATCGACAGTTTTGCGGTCTGCGCCGCCTTCTCTGGGACGGTCGGCGTCAGCTATGAGGACAGACACATTCAATGCCGCCCTGCGAAATCGCGGGCGAATTGGTAGGCCACGCGGCCGCTTCGTGAGCCGCGTTCCAGCGCCCAGACCAGCGATGCGGGCCTGGCTGCTTCAATGGCGGCTTTTTCCACACCAAATGACGACAACCACTGCGCAACAATGGTCAGGTATTCGTCCTGGCTGAAGGGGTAAAAACTGACCCACAAACCAAAGCGTTCAGAAAGAGATATTTTCTCTTCCACCACCTCGCCAGGGTGCACTTCACCATCGTCAGTGTGGGTGTAGGTGAGGTTTTCGGTCATGTACTCGGGCAACAAGTGGCGGCGGTTGCTGGTGGCGTAAATCAGCACATTGGGCGTAGCCGCGGCGACTGATCCATCAAGGATGGACTTGAGCGCCTTGTAGCCCGGCTCACCTTCTTCAAAGCTCAGGTCATCGCAAAAAATAATGAATTTTTCAGGACGCTCGCTCACCACATCCACAATGTCGGGCAGGTCAGTCAGGTCAGCTTTGTCGACCTCAATCAGGCGCAAGCCGCGCGGCGCATATTCGTTCAAACAGGCTTTGATCAGTGACGATTTACCGGTGCCGCGAGCACCGGTCAGCAGCACGTTGTTGGCGGGTTTGCCGTTAACGAACTGTTCGGTGTTGCGCTGGATTTTTTCTCTTTGATCGTCGATTTCTTTCAAGTCACTCAGTGCCATGTGGCCGATGTGTTTGACCGGCTCCAAGCTGCCATGGCCTGAAGATCGCTTGCGGTAGCGGTAGGCGATGGATGCTGACCAGTCGGGTGCACTGAGCGGCTGCGGCAACACCGATTCAATGCGGGAAATCAGCGCTTCGGCTCTGACGATCAGGCGTTCGAAATGTTCGTTCATGGTTGTCCGTACGATTCAGCTTCGGTAGTCGGCGTTGATTTTTACGTAGTCATACGACAAATCGCATGTCCAGACCGTATCGACCGCGTCGCCCCGACCCAGGACTACACGCACCGTGATTTCGCTTTGTTTCATCACGCGCTGGCCATCAAGCTCGATGTAGTCCGCGTGCCTGCCGCCATTTTTGGCGACCAGCACGTCATCTAAAAACAAGTCGATTTTGGTTTGATCCAGGTCGCTGATTCCGGCATAACCCACTGCCGCCAAAATGCGGCCCAAGTTCGGGTCACAAGCAAAAAACGCGGTTTTCACCAGCGGTGAATGGGCAATCGCGTAGGCGACCTGACGGCATTCGGCGCCACTTTTGCCGCCTTCGACTTTAATGGTGATGAATTTGGTCGCGCCTTCTCCATCTCGTACGATGGCTTGGGCGAGTTTTGTTGCCACGCTTTGCATGGCGGCGCGTAAGGCTTTGCCGTCAGCGGTATCCCAGGACGTGATGGGCGAGTGCTTGGCTTGGTTGCTGGCCACGACTACAAAGGAATCGTTGGTCGACGTGTCGCCATCGACCGTGACGCGGTTAAACGAACCTTCAGCCAGGGTCTGCGCCAATTGACCCATGATGGCTTGCGACACACAGGCGTCGGTGGCCATGAAACCCAACATCGTGGCCATGTTAGGGCGAATCATGCCTGCGCCCTTGCTGATACCGGTGATGGTGACGGGCACGCCGCCTAACGTGATGCGTGCGCAAAACGCCTTGGCCACCGTATCTGTGGTCATGATGGCTTCAGCAGCGCTGGCCCAGTTATCTGCCTTCGCATTGGCGATGGCAGCGGGCAAGCCTGCTTCAATCCGCTCGTACGGTAGCGGCTCCATGATCACGCCAGTAGAAAAGGGCAGAATTTGCTCGGGCGAGACATTCAACTCACGGGCCAGCGCGATGCAGGTGGCCTGAGCGCGCGTCAAACCATCTTGCCCGGTGCCCGCATTGGCGTTGCCGGTGTTGATCACCATGGCGCGAATGCCAAAACTTTGGCCATTATTTTTGGCCAAGTGCTCTCTGCAGATTTGGACAGGCGCCGCACAAAACCGGTTTTGCGTGAACACCGCACCAACAGACGCGCCCTCGTCCAACAGCAAGACAGCCAAATCTTTGCGATTGGCTTTGCGGATACCCGCCTCGGTAATACCCCAGCGCACGCCGGGCACAGGCAATAGATCAGCGGCAGGTGTAGCCACCAGGTTGACAGGCATCGTGTCTCTTTTCGAAAAAAATAGTTAGGTCAGTTTGCCGTGGCACTGCTTGAACTTTTTACCCGAGCCGCACGGGCAAGGGTCGTTGCGACTGGTGCGCTGCATTTGTTCTGCCGTCAGGGTGTTGAGGGCACGCGGTGCTTCGTCATCCGTCCGTACATCTTCTTCACCCGTTTCGGTCGGTGCGGTGTAGGTCACATTGGCAATGCGTTCGCCCCGGTTTTCAATCGCCTCAGCCGCCTCGCTCAAAGCTTCGCTGGACTGGATTTTGACGGTCATCAGTGTCTTGGTGACTTCATTCTTGACGCTGTCGAGCAACTGGCCGAACAGCTCGAACGCTTCTCGTTTGTATTCTTGCTTGGGCTGCTTTTGGGCATAACCACGCAGATGAATACCCTTGCGCAGGTAGTCGAGCGCACTTAGGTGCTCACGCCAATGGGTATCGATGCTTTGCAGTAACACCATGCGCTCAAACTGCACAAAATTTTCTTCGCCGATTTGCGCCAGCTTGTCCGCAAACACGGCATTGGCCGCGGTGATCACTTTCTCCAAAATGTCTTCGTCGGTGATAGCGGTGGCTCCCTCAATTGTCTTGGCCAAAGACATCTCGATCTGCCATTCATCCCGCAAAACTTTTTCAAGGCCGGCAATGTCCCATTGCTCTTCAACGCTTTCGGCCGGTATATATTGACGCGTCAAGTCGGTAAAGCAGCCTTCACGCAGCGACGCAATCTGGCCCGTCAGGCTGGCGGCATCCATGATGTCGTTGCGCTGCTGGTAAATCACTTTGCGCTGGTCGTTGGCCACATCATCGTATTCAAGCAACTGTTTGCGAATGTCAAAGTTACGCGACTCCACCTTGCGCTGCGCTGATTCAATACTGCGTGACACGATGCCGGCTTCAATCGCTTCTCCGTCGGGCATCTTCAGGCGGTCCATGATGGACTTGACACGGTCGCCAGCAAAAATGCGCATCAACGGGTCGTCCAGGCTCAGGTAAAAGCGAGACGAACCGTTGTCGCCCTGGCGGCCAGAGCGGCCACGGAGCTGGTTGTCAATGCGGCGTGATTCGTGACGTTCTGTGGCAATGATGCGCAAGCCGCCCAGGGTTTTGACCTGCTCGTGTTCTTTGGTCCACTCGGCTCGCAGGCGAGCGGCTTCTTTTTCGCGCGCTTCGGCGTCCATTGTTTCATCAGCGTGCAAGGCTTCAATGGCTTTTTCGACATTCCCGCCCAGCACAATGTCGGTGCCCCGGCCCGCCATGTTGGTGGCAATCGTGATCATGCCGGGCTTGCCAGCTTGCGCCACGATGTCCGCCTCGCGTGCGTGCTGCTTGGCGTTGAGCACTTGGTGCGGCAGCTTTTCCTTGATCAGCAACTGGTCAATGATTTCAGAGTTTTCAATCGACGTGGTGCCCACCAGTACGGGCTGGCCGCGCTCGTAGCATTCACGAATATCCTTGATGGCCGCTTCATACTTTTCACGCGTGGTTTTATAGACCCGGTCCAGTTGGTCCTCACGCTTGCTGATACGGTTCGGCGGAATGATGGTGGTCTCAAGGCCGTAAATTTCAGAAAACTCAAACGCCTCGGTGTCGGCGGTACCGGTCATGCCAGCCAGTTTGGCATACAAGCGGAAATAATTTTGGAAGGTAATCGATGCAAGTGTCTGGTTTTCAGCCTGAATTTCTACCCCTTCTTTGGCCTCAACGGCTTGATGCAAGCCTTCGCTCCAGCGCCTGCCAGACATGAGCCTGCCCGTAAATTCATCGACGATGACAATTTCCTTGCCACCGCTTTCGCCGTCCTGCACCACATAGTGCTGGTCGCGGTGATACAGGTGGTTAGCACGCAACGCCGCGTATAAATGGTGTACCAACGTGATGTTGGCCGGATCGTACAGCGTGGAGCCTTCCGGTATCAAACCTAAATTAGACAAAATGCGCTCGGCATTTTCGTGACCTTGCTCCGTCAAAAAGACCTGCTGGGTTTTTTCGTCCAGGGTGAAGTCGCCTGGTTTGGTCACGCCTTCGCCGGTACGCGGATCAGCCTCGCCTTCCTGCTTGATCAGCTCAGGCACCACGGTGTTCATGGCGATGTAGGTGGCAGTGTGGTCTTCGGCCTGGCCGCTGATGATGAGCGGCGTGCGTGCCTCGTCAATCAAAATGGAATCGACCTCGTCAACGATGGCAAAGTTCAGGCCCCGCTGCACCCGGTCGTGCGCTTCATACACCATGTTGTCGCGCAGGTAATCGAAACCATACTCGTTGTTGGTACCGTAGGTGATGTCGCAGCGGTACGCTGCCTGCTTTTCCTCACGCGACATTGTCGGTAAATTAATGCCTACCGTCATACCTAAAAAGTCATACAACTTGCCCATCCAGCGGGCATCCCGGCTGGCCAGGTAGTCGTTGACGGTCACAACGTGCACGCCTTTGCCAGTCAGGGCATTGAGGTACACCGGCAATGTTGAGGTCAACGTTTTACCTTCGCCCGTCCCCATCTCAGAAATTTTGCCGTTATGAAGCGACATACCACCCAGCATCTGCACATCAAAATGGCGCATTTTCATCGCCCGTTTGCTGCCTTCTCGTACGACAGCAAAAGCCTCGGCCAGCAGCGCATCCAGTGATTCACCTGCTGCAAGACGGTCTTTGAATTCTTGCGTCTTGGCGCGCAACTGTCCATCGTCCAGCTTTTCGTACACCGGCTCAAGGGCATTGATTTGCGTGATGGTTTTTCGGTAGGTTTTAAGCAGCCGGTCGTTGCGACTGCCGAAGATTTTGGTCAGGAAAGTGGTGGCCATACGTGCGCAGTCTGTGCAGCGACTCCCATGAGCTGCCGCAAAGACGTGAATCCCTTAAAAGAATACTGTTCAAGCTGAGGGCGCACCAGCTGAGTTCAACCAGGCGCGAATCGGTATTTTAACCGGCTACGCTGCTTATCTCGGTCGCCTCGATAGCGCCGCTGAAGGGCCTGCTGCTCCCGCCACTGTAGGCAGGTTTTGCCCCGCCATTAAAAACTTTTGCGGGTCTTGAAATACCCCGTGCACAAGGACTTCAAAATGAAGATGCGACCCTGTTGATCGCCCTGTTGAACCCACCTCAGCAATCTTTTGACCGCGTTTGATCAAATCGCCTTTTTTGATCAGCACTTTTGACGCATGTGCGTAGCGCGTCACCAAATCGTTGCCGTGGTCTATCTCCACCATATTGCCGTAGGCCGGATGGTATTCCTGCACCACCACCACGCCACCTGCTGCAGCCAAAATCGCAGTGCCATTAGGGGCAGAAAAATCAAGGCCACTGTGCAACGCTGACTGGCCGTTAAACGGATCAATACGCCAGCCAAACGACGACCCTAACGTGCCGCCCAACACGGGTTGTTGTGTAGGGAGCATTAACTTTTTGATTTTTTGGTCGAAAAGACGAGATTCCATCAATGTCATCAGGTCCACGCGCTGATCCGTAATTTTGTCCAAATCAACCAATGTGGCCTGGAGCTCTTCCATGGTCAAAGACCGGCTGGCCAGCAGCGCACCACCGCTGCCCAATGTTGATTTGATCTCAGCCGGATTCACCCCTGCCAAGCCCGAGAGCCGTTGACCCAAAGCTTCAAGTTGCAACATTTTGGCCTGCATCTCGCCCAATCGCTTGGCCATTACATCCAGGTTTTCACGCATGAAACGATCGCGCTGTTCAAACTCATCTTTCACGACGAGCTTGACCAAACTGCCGATCACCGGCCAGCCTTCACGCGCACCTTTTAAAAACACCCAGTGATAGAGACCGGCGGCGACCAACATCAGCGTCAACGCAGCGAAAAAGCCCGCCACCACCAGGCGCGTGCCACTCAAGTAAACGGCCCGACTTTTTGCAAGCCAAGCATCCGTGATAATCACTTGCATCCGTGTCCTTTTTAAATGCGCTTCAGGTCACCCGCTGTGAACAACTTTTACCGACCATTAACGGCTGCACCCACAAAAAGAGCCATTTCCGTTGCCCAAGCGGTCGAAAACTCGGTCGCCTTAGGCACGCTGACGCAACTGGTCAAAGAGTCAAGTCTACGGCTTGAAATGATTCAGTTTCTGATCCCTACAGCTCTGCGGCCCGCTGTAAAGGCGGGACCGATAGATGGTGCCATATGGTGTTTGTTGATACGCGGTAATGCTGCAGCTGCAAAGATCCGGCAGCTTTCACCCATGATTTTGTCAAATTTGACAAGCAAGGGCGTGAAGGTTAACTCAATTCGTTTGAAAGTACTAGCAGTACAAGCCGCACCCAAGCGGTGACGCTGTTGGCGTAGAAGACAGCGAAGTGTCAAAGTGTTTGACCTGATGATGTACTTCAGGCTACAAATGGTGCCGATTGTCGGAATCGAACTGACGACCTACCGCTTACAAGGCGGTTGCTCTACCAACTGAGCTAAATCGGCACAAACCATATTTTACTTGAAGTATTTCCTGAATTCGCCCTATTCACCTGCTTACCGCGCTTTACCCCCGAACTTGGTTAAATTATTTATTAAGCACTTGGCAGATCTAACCCACTGAGCGACAAACACGTCGGCAGGCTGAGCGCAAAACTAATCATGCGCGGAGCTGCACACCGGCGCAGCTAACAGGCCACGTACGGAACAGCGAATTTAAATCGGCTTACTTCACACGCTTGAGCGAAGGGCGAGGACCCGGAGGCCTGGGCGGTATCGGTGCATCGTTATCATCCGTCGGTACCAACTGCACCACTTTGCTGTCAGCGACGCTTTGCGGTGGCGTCACAATGGCGAGCGCTGCAGGTGCTGACTCGGATGTCGTTGAGGGCGAAGTCGATGCCGTCGCGGGTGCACCGATGGCTGAAGCGTTTGCATCGGGCTGCGGTTCACCACACATTGGAAAAGCCATCCCTTGACCATTTTCACGGGCATAAATTGCAATTACACGCGTCATGGGAACCATGATGTCACGCGAGCTGCCAGCAAAACGCGCTTTGAATTCAATGAAATCATTGTCAAGCTTAAGTGACGATGTCGCATCAAAGCTGATGTTCAGAACGATTTCATTATTTTTGACGTATTCGCGAGGCACTTGAACTGTATCGTCCACTGCTACAGCAACATAAGGCGTCAAGCCATTGTCCGTACACCATTCATAAAGTGCACGTATCAGGTACGGACGGGTCGACGTGG
The DNA here is from genome assembly GCA_031424935.1 of Polaromonas sp. Lineage (GTDB taxonomy): Bacteria > Pseudomonadota > Gammaproteobacteria > Burkholderiales > Burkholderiaceae_C > Polaromonas. The sequence goes on along the minus strand of JANPIK010000069.1, from coordinate 27,589 downwards.
TGTCAAGGGCGCTCATGAGATGGAACGGGTCACTGATGAATTGGCAAAGACAGGCTGATCGCACATTTGAATAGAGCTGACAAAGAAAAGACTGACTTTGAACAAACGAATGCGCCACAAAGCCGAGGCTTTAGCAAGTGACGTTGCACAAACACCATGTTATGACTTTACCAAACGCGGCTTGCATAAGGCTCGTGCTACTTTCTCATTACCTTTTCGGATGGCGTCAATGCCTCAATATATGCGGGTCTAGAAAAGATACGTTCTGCGTACTTAAGCAAAGGCGCCGCATTTTTTGATAAATCGATGCCGTAATAGTCGAGGCGCCACAAAAGTGGTGCAATAGCAACATCCAGCATTGAGAAATTATCGCCAAGCATGAACTTATTTTTCAAAAAGATGGGTGCCAGTTGCGTCAAGCGATCTTTGATATGTGAACGCGCTTTTTCAAGTGCTTTGTCGTTGCCTTTAGACGCACGCGACTCGAGGGTGCTGACGTGTACAAAAAGCTCTTTTTCAAAGTTTAATAAAAATAGCCGTACTCGAGCACGGTCAACCGGGTCGCCAGGCATTAATTGCGGGTGTGGGAATCGCTCGTCAATGTACTCATTGATGATGTTTGACTCATACAAAATCAAATCACGCTCAACAAGAATAGGCACCTGCCCATAGGGATTCATGACATCAATATCTTCAGGCTTGTTGTACAAGTCAACATCACGAATTTCGAAATCCATGCCTTTTTCAAACAGCACAAAGCGGCAGCGGTGTGAGTAGGGGCAGGTTGTGCCTGAATAAAGGACCATCATGATTCGGAACTCCTAAATACAAAGGAGTGGACACACAAGACGTGCCCACTCCAGAAAATGCCGAAACCTTGTGTTTCAGCGAGAAAAAACTATCGGACGTCTTTCCAGTACGAGGCATTCAAGCGCCAGGCAAAGAAGGTCAGCAACAATAAAAACATCAATACCCAAACGCCAATTTGGACTCGATTATTTTGCGCTGGCTCAGACATCCACTGCAGATAGCCGACCAAGTCGCCCATCGCTTGGTCATACTGCAGCGGGGTCATACTGCCCGGTTTGACTTGTTCCCACCCTTTGAAAACAGACACTTTGTGGCCATGCCGTTCGACTTCGCTGTAAATGGGCTTACGCTCACCCTGGAGTTCCCACAGCACGTGAGGCATGCTGACATTCGGAAACGCCAGATTGTTCCAACCTGATGCCTTGGTGTCGTCGCGGTAATAGGTACGCAAATAGGTGTACAAATAATCCGCGCCCGTACCTTTGCCAAAGTCGGCTCTTGAACGCGCAATCAACGTCAAGTCAGGGGGAACACCACCAAACCAATCTTTGGCATTCTTTGGATCCATGGCGACTTTCATCGTGTCGCCAACCTTGTCTGTGGTGAACAGCAAGTTGTCTTTGATCTGCTGCTCGGTCAAGCCAATGTCTTTGAGCCGATTGAACCGCATGAAAGTGGCTGAGTGGCAGTTCAGGCAATTGTTGACGAAAATTTTCGCGCCATTTTGCAACGCGGCCATGTCGTTGGTTTTATTGGGAGCTTTGTCCCAGGCAATGCCGCCGCCAGCCGCATGCGCACCAGCTGTCAGTCCTAGAGCTGCCACCAATCCAATAAAGAGTTTTTTCATGTTGGGTTATCCCGATATTCAATGTGCAGCAAAAACGACGCGGTCCGGCACTTTTCCAAACGTGCCAAGTCGGCTCCACCACGGCATCAGCAAAAAGAACCCGAAGTAAAACAGCGTTCCCACTTGCGACACCCGCTCGCCTAACACTGACGGTGGCTGTACACCCAAATACCCCAATATCAAGAAATTGATAACGAAAACGCCGTACAAGTATTTGTTCCAGGTCGGACGGTAGCGAATCGATTTCACCTTGCTGTGATCCAGCCATGGCAGTCCGAACAGGATCATGACAGAGCCGCCCATCACAACGACACCCCAAAACTTGGCATCAATTGCCCACATTGCTGCCACAGCCACCACAGCCGCGACTGCAACACTCGCTTTAAGCCAGCCTGCCATCTTGACCTTCAAGATCAGCACGATTGCAGCAGCCAGGGCTCCAGCCATCAGTACATACATGAATTCGCTGGTAATGGCGCGGAGCATGGAATAGTACGGTGTGAAATACCAGACCGGTGCAATGTGCGCGGGTGTTTTCAAAGGGTCAGCGGGGATGAAGTTGTTGTACTCCAAAAAGTAACCGCCAAACTCAGGAGCCAGAAAGATCACTGCAGTAAACACCATCAAAAACATACTCACGGCAAAGATGTCGTGTACGGTGTAGTAAGGGTGAAACGGAATGCCGTCAAGTGGGTGTCCGGCCGCGTCTATGGGCGCGCCCGGCGCTTTGATTTCAACGCCATCAGGGTTGTTTGAGCCCACCTCGTGCAGTGCAATGATGTGCGCGGCAACCAAACCAAGCAATACCAGGGGTACAGCGATCACGTGGAATGCAAAAAAGCGGTTCAAAGTAGCGTCGCCCACCACATAGTCGCCACGAATCAGAAGCGCCAAATCTGGACCAATGAACGGGATAGCAGCAAACAAATTAACGATGACCTGAGCACCCCAATAACTCATTTGGCCCCACGGCAAGAGGTATCCCATAAAAGCTTCGGCCATCAGGCACAAGAAGATCGCACAGCCGAAAACCCAAATCAACTCACGCGGTTTTCTGTAACTGCCATAGATCAACCCACGGAACATATGCAGGTAAACCACCACAAAAAACGCTGATGCGCCAGTCGAGTGCATGTAACGAATCAACCAGCCCCATGGCACATCACGCATGATGTATTCAACCGATGCAAAAGCCAAAGCAGCGTCTGGTTTGTAGTGCATCGTTAAAAATATACCGGTCGTGATTTGAATAACCAGGACCAACAACGACAACGCACCGAATATGTACCAAAAATTAAAGTTCTTCGGGGCGTAGTACTGACCCATGTGCTCGTTCCAGAGCTTGGATGCCGGAAACCGGTTATCAACCCAGTTGAGCGCTTTGTCGGCAAGAGGGGCGTTGGGAGAAATGTCTTTGAATTCGGCAGCCATAAGTTGTCCTGGGGTCAGAATGGTTTTTGACGATTGCGTGAATCAGGTCTGGAAATTTAGCCAAAGCCACGGGTGGCGGCAGGGGCGAAAATCAGCAAGGACTACAAGCACGGTCGGCAAGGTCTTTTGAAAACGTCGGTACGCCGCTTTCAGGCCTTTTTATCTTCGCCTATCAGCAGCCGTGTGTCTGATAGGTACATATGCGGGGGAATTTCGAGGTTGTCTGGTGCAGGCTTGTTTTTGTAAACGCGGCCAGCCACATCAAATGTTGAACCGTGACACGCGCACAAGAAGCCACCTGCCCAATCGTCTGGCAGTGAGGGTTGAGCGCCTGCGGTCAACCGGTCAGACGGTGAACAACCCAAATGGGAACAAATGCCAACGACCACCAGCGTTTCTGGCTTGATCGAGCGGTTCTCGTTGCGGGCATACACAGGTGTCAGTTCATCCGGTTTGCGTTTTGACAAAGGGTCGGCCAGCAGGTTGTCGTGCTTGGGCAGTGCAGCGACTTGCTCGGGTGTGCGTTTGAGAATCCACACTGGTTTGCCGCGCCATTCGACGGTGATTTTCTCGCCAGGTTTGATGCCTGAAATATCAACCTCAACCGACGCACCTGCTGCTTTGGCGCGTTCCGAAGGGGTAAAGGTACTCACAAATGGCACCGCCACGGCGGCAACACCTGCGCCGCCTACAACTGCGGTACCGATGATCCAATTTCTTTTGTCTTTGTCCATTGGCGCGCCAGGCGCGACTGCTTTCACACTTGCTTGGGTCATAAGAGTCCTTCAAGACTGGCTTGAAATAGGCTTTAAAAATAATTTATCGGGATAACCCGGAATTGTAGCGGAGCAGCCTCAGGCTTTTCAAGCTGCGTAGGCTAACCCTTCAGACCAGCTAGGTTTCGGCTTGGTTTTTAAACCCGGATAATCCGCCTGTGCCGGCCACCATGTCGGCAGTGCCAGATATATTTCAAATTACAGGAGCAGGCGATGAGCGTGATGAAAGAATTTAAGGAATTTGCCATCAAGGGCAATGTGGTGGACCTGGCCGTCGGTGTCATCATTGGCGCGGCATTCGGCAAGATTGTGGATTCCATCGTGGGTGATTTGATCATGCCTGTGGTGGGCGCCGTTTTTGGCAAGCTGGATTTTTCGAGCCTGTTTGTTGTGCTGGGCAATGTGCCAGCCGGCACGCTGATGAACCTTGAAGCGTTGAAGAAAGCCGGTGTGCCCGTATTGGCCTATGGCAATTTCATCACGGTGGCCGTGAACTTTGTGATTTTGGCGTTTGTCATTTTCTTGATGGTCAAGCAGATCAACCGCATGAAACGCGAAGCGCCTGCAGCGGCACCGGCGCCGGTGGTTACGCCTGAAGATGTCATGCTGCTGCGGGAGATTCGGGACAGTTTGAAGAGATAGGCCCCCACGCTTGCCCACTGCGTGTGGCAGCTGCTTCAACACACGCAACGGGACGAGAAGATTCAGGCGGCTAATTGGCGCGCCATTCGAATGGCTGCCACTAGGCTGGCCTCGTCTGCTTTGCCCGTCCCGGCAATATCAAAAGCCGTGCCGTGGTCTGGGCTTGTGCGCACCAGCGGCAGGCCTAGGGTGATGTTGACGCCTTGCTCAACGCCTAGGTATTTGACGGGAATCAAGCCTTGGTCGTGGTACATCGCCACCACCACATCAAACTCGCCGGCCTGGGTGGGCGTATGGCGAGCCCGCATAAACACGGTGTCTGGCGCGAAGGGACCACTCACATGCATGCCTTCAGCTTTTGCCGCTGCGATGGCCGGTGCGATGACGGTGTGTTCCTCGCTGCCGAACAAACCGCCCTCGCCCGCATGCGGATTCAGCCCTGCCACACCGATGTGCGGCGCGCGTTTCATACTTTTGGTCAAGGCCGCGTGGGTGATGCGCAAGGTTTGCAACACATTGTTGAACGTCACCGCCTCAATGGCCTGCCGCAGCGACAGATGAATGCTGACGAGCACGGTTTTAAGTTCGTCGTTGGCAAGCATCATGCGCACCGGCAGGTCTTGCACAGATTTGCCCAAAAATCTGGCGGCTTCAAATTGCAACATTTCCGTGTGACCCGGGAATTGCGCCGCATAGCCGCCTGCGGCCGCCAGCGCTTCTTTATGAATCGGCGCGGTCACCATGGCGCTGGCCTGACCGGCCAATACGGCCCGCGCTGCCCAAACAATGCATTCCGCTGCCCCTTGCCCTGCCAAACCACTTACTACGCCATAAGGTACGTGGGCCGGCAGCTCTCCTTTTTGTAGCACTTGAATGCAATTTGGCATCGGTTTGAAGTCTGACAGCGACGCCAGCTCAGCCACCGGCAAGGGCACTGTCGGCTTGACCCGTGCGGCCGCACGGCGCAGGGTAGACACGTCGCCCACCACCACGCAGTTGGCCAGCTCTAGGGGTTGGTTTTGGAAGGCTTTTGCCGTGATCTCGGGCCCAATGCCCGCCGCATCACCCATGGTGATCAGCAAAGGTTGAAGCGTCATGTTGACTTGTATATGCGGTTGATGGAGCAGTTGTTCGCTAGCCGAAAGGCTCGATCCGATATGTTCCAGTCGAACAGGGGTATGTGCTGAGACGGTTCGTTACATTTCAATGCTAAAACTTGGGTCAGCGTGCTATTTTGACGCAAACCTGATCCAGCACATGCCCAGCGTTTTGCCCGCACTGTTGTCAACCGCCGAATTGATCTTGTGGAGCGCCAGCGTAGGCGCAGCAGCTTTGGTGGTCCTGCTGGCGCTGGCTGACTGCGCCTACCGCCGCAACCGGGCATCGGTACAAACGCTGGCCTACCTGACGGGCTGCTTTTTGTTCTTTGCACTGCTCAGCGGCTTGTTTGGCGCTGCTTGTCAAGCGCTGGACTGGCAGCCCAAAACACGCCTGCGCACCGCGCAAATCTTGATTGGCCCGCTGTGCGCCGTCATGGGGAGTTGGGGAATCAGTCAATGGCTGTCGGTTCACAAGCGCGACCGCTTGGGCAAGAACGTTTTAACCGTCGTGACTTTAATGAGCTTGGTCGGTGGACTGTTGTGCCTGTTTCTCGCGCCTGAATGGGCGTTACTGGCTGCGGCGGGGCTAACTTTGGTCAATATTTCGGTTGCTTTGTTGATCTCGGTACGGGCGGCTCAGGCGGGCGACAAGCTGGCCTGGGGGCTGGCGGCGGGGTGCGCTTTGGCCTTGCCGACACAAATCGGTTTGTACAGCATGGCCATTGGCAGCACCCGACTGCCCTTGTGGATGCAAGCAGGTGTGGCCCTGGCCGCGCTGCTGAGCATGGTCATCACCGCACGCATGCTGTGGCTGCGCAACCACCACGCCCAACGGATTTCAGGAGACGATGCGTCCCAGCGCGACCCGATTACCCGGCTTTACGGCAGCGTAACGCTGGTGCGCAAAATCATTGCCGCGCAAGAGCGGCGCGTGCGCACCCGCCGCGACGGCGCCTTGATGGCAGTGCTGCTGTTTGAGCCTGAGCGCTTGCTCAGTCAGGTGGGCCAATTTGGCATGAACGACATTTACATGCAGTTGGCCAGGCGCATGCAGCGCCACACGGGGGTGGTGAATCCGGCCGGTCGCTACTACGACCGCTGCTTTGTGGTGCTGATTGAGTCAATGCAGTCGCCCCGCTGGATTCGCACGGTTGGGCTGCGGGTAGCCAGCAGCTTGCGTCAGCCGCTGGTGGTAACTTCACTGGCGGGCGAACGCATAAAAATCACCCCCGACATTGGCGTAGGCATGCTGCATTTGTCGTCGCGCGGCGAAGATGTTGACCAACTGCTGCATGAGGTGCAACGGGTGGCGGTGGCGGCCCGCGCCATTCGGTCACGTGCAGCGCTGCTGGACCAGGCGACCGGGCAGGCGGTACCCGTTGAAAGCGCTGATCTAAACCGCAGTTGGCGTTCCATGCGCCCAGCCAAGGCAGGCAAGGTGCATAAATCGCTTCAATCACGCCTATTCCTCAAAGAACGATACAGCACAGGCAAGGTCAGCAGCATTCATCCGCCAGACGAGTCCCGCCCTGCACGGCTGGCCTGATACGGCCCGATTCCTACCGCCGATGGCTTTCGATCTTGCGACTTCTCAAGCCGGATTGTCAATATCGATAAATTCGTGCATCAATCCAAACTGACCCGCCACCTGCGCCGCCACTGCTGCAGCGCCGTAGCGCTCTGAGGCATGGTGACCGCAGGCGATGTAGGCCACGCCTAACTCGCGGGCATAGTGGGCTTGGGGTTCAGAGATTTCTCCTGTGATGAAGGCATCTGCGCCTGCGGCAACCGCTGCTTCAAAATAGCTTTGCGCACCACCCGTACACCATGCTATGTTTTTAATAGCTATATACTTACTATTTACAAGGGCCACGGGTCTTTTTAATACACTTTCGACGTGTTTGGACAGTTCTGACGCGCTGGCGTAGCTGCTGCCGTCGGTTCTGGTGCCCAAAAAGCCCAGCTGCTGATCGCCAAATCGCGAAGTCGCTGTCCAACCGAGTTGCAGGCCCAGCTGCGCGTTATTGCCCAACTCGGGGTGCGCGTCCAGCGGTAGGTGATAGGCGTACAGGTTGATGTCGTGCTTAAGCAGCAGTGCCAGGCGCTGCTTCATCCAGCCGGTTACTGTGCCCGACTGACCTCGCCAGAACAGACCGTGGTGTACAAAAATCGCATCAGCCTGGGCCGCTACTGCCGCTTCAATCAATGCCAGGCTGGCCGTGACGCCAGAGACGATTTTGCGCACGTCGGCTTTGCCCTCGACTTGCAAACCATTGGGGCCGTAGTCTTTGAAGCGTTCGGGCGCCAGCAAAGTGTTGAAAGCGTCGGTCAATATGGTGCGTGGGGTCATGGCTTGATTTTCACGTAGCGGCGGTGCGTTCGGCGGGTTGAGCGCGTGCTGTGTAATGTAACGCTGGCGCTTCACGTCTCCGACCAGACAAAGGATGCTGCTCTGCCTAGGGTAAACACGCAATGCCAGCGGCGTGATTGACCACGATTTGCCCCAAACAGCCACCGCTAAGCAGCGTACATTGGAGAGTCAGATTTACTCTTAACAAGACAGGAACCCCATGCTTCGTCGTCACCTGCTCATCGCCAGCGCATCTGCCCTGCCTTTTGGCGCCAGTTTTGCCCAATCGGACAAAACGCTACGTATTTTGGTAGGCTTTCCGCCCGGCGGTTCGCTCGACAGTGTTGCCCGCATGTTGGGCGAAAAAATGGCTGTCGCCTTGGGTCGCCCGGTGATCGTTGACAACAAGCCCGGCGCGGGTGGACGCATCGCCGCCGAGCTGCTGAAAAACGCGCCTGCAGACGGCGACACGGTGATGCTCGCGCCCATCGTCATCCCGGTGTTGGCCCCTCTGGTGTTCAGCAAGCTCAACTACAACCCTCAGACCGACTTCACGCCGGTGGTACACGCTGCCAGCTTTCACTTTGGCCTGGCTGCCTCCAGTGACGCACCCTACAAAACCGTAGGGGAGCTGGTGGCCTGGTTCAAAGCCAACCCCGCCAAAGCCAACTTTGGCATGCCCGCTGCGGGCAGCCTGCCCCACTTTTTTGGCTTGATGGTGGGCAGTGAGGCCAAAGTAGACATCGTGCCGGTTCCTTTCCAGGGCGGTGCGCCGCTGCTGACTGCCATTGCAGGCAACCAGGTGGCCTGCGGCATTGACGTGCTGGGTGAACAACTCGAACTGGCACGGGCGGGCAAGATTCGTATCCTGGCCACGTCTGGCGCACAGCGCAGCAAATTACTGCCCGATGTGCCGACCTTTCGCGAAGCCGGGTTTCCTACCGTGCAAGCGCAAAGCTGGTTTGCCATGTACGCACCCGCTAAAACACCTGCGGCGCTGGTAACGGCATTGAACGCGGCGGCCAATAGAGCCCTCCAGCAAGCGGACGTGGCAGAGCGTTACGCCAAGCTGTCGCTGGAGCTGGGCGGCGGCTCGGCTGCCGATTTGCAAAAGCTGCAAGACCTGGAGGTGGCGCGCTGGGCACCCATCGTCAAAGCGTCGGGTTTTAAAGCAGATTAATCTTAGGCATATGGCTACCCACACCCGCCCGAATATCGTTTTTATCGTGGCCGATGACCTCGGCTTTGCCGACCTGGGCTGCTACGGTGGCCGAGACGCCAAATTTGGCGCCGTGTCACCAATTCTGGACGGACTGGCTGCCCGGGGTATCCGGTTCACGCAGGGTTATGCCAACTCGCCGGTTTGCTCGCCCACACGATTTGCCTTGATGACAGCACGGTACCAATACCGCCTGCGCGGTGCGGCTGAAGAACCTATCAACAACAAAAGCAGGGGCAGTACCACGCTGGGCCTGCCGCCGGAGCATCCCACACTGCCGTCGCTGCTGCAAGACAGCGGATACCGCACGGCGCTGATCGGCAAGTGGCACCTGGGGTATCCGCCCGCTTTCGGGCCTTTAAAGTCTGGCTACCAGGAGTTTATGGGCCCGATGTCAGGCGGCGTCGACTACTTTACCCATTGCAGCTCGTCTGGGCAGCACGACATGTATGTTGGCGACCAGGAAAAGCGGGTTGAAGGCTACCTGACTGACCTGATATCTCAACATTCGGTGGACTACATCCACCGCATGGCGGGCGGCGCTAAACACGGTACGCCGTTTTTTTTAAGCATGCACTACACGGCACCTCACTGGCCGTGGGAAACCAGGGACGACGAAGCGTTGGCGCAAGACGTCAAAAACAACCTGTTTCACCTGCAGGGCGGTAATATCCACACCTACCAGCGCATGATTCACCACATGGACGAAGGCATCGGCCAGGTGATGAACGCCCTGCGCGCGCACGGGCTCGAAGACAACACACTGGTCGTGTTTACCAGCGACAACGGTGGCGAGCGGTTCAGCGACAACTGGCCCCTGGTGGGCGGCAAAATGGACCTGACGGAAGGGGGAATCCGGGTACCGTGGATAGCCCATTGGCCTGCAGTTGTAGCGGCAAACCGGGTCAGCAATCAGCACTGCATGACGATGGACTGGACCGCTACCCTGTTGGACGCTGCGGGGGCGCACGCTCACCCTGACTATCCGCTGGACGGCGTGTCAATGCTGCCAATCCTTGAAAACACCACCGCGTCATTTCAACGCACCTTGCACTGGCGCATGAACCACCGAGGACAACGTGCGCTGCGAAAGGGTGACTACAAATACTTGAGGGTTGACGGCATTGATTATTTGTTTAATATAGTCGCCGATGAACGTGAGCGCGCCAACCTAGCTCCGGTCGAGCCGGCCCGCTTAGCTGCCATGCGCTGCGCCTGGGAAGCCTGGAACGCCTCGATGCCGCCTGTACCCTCCGACGCCACGGTCAGCCTGGGCTACAGCGTCAAAGACATGCCGCAACGCTAAGAGCCTGGGCAGCAGAAAGGACGTCGGCTGGCATGGCCGCTTCCTTAGGGCAAAAAGCCTTCCACAGACAAGTACCTCTCGCCGGTGTCGTAGTTAAAGCCGAGCACCGTGCTGCCGGCGGCTATCTCGGGCAATTTTTGTGCAATGGCGGCCAGCGTTGCACCTGACGAAATACCCACCAGCAAGCCTTCATGGGTGGCGCTGCGGCGGGCGAAGTCTTTAGCCGCATCGCCCTCGACCTGAATGACGCCGTCCAGCAAAGCGACATGCAAATTGACCGGAACGAAACCCGCGCCAATGCCCTGAATCGGGTGCGGCGACGGCTTGCCGCCGCTGATAACGGGCGATGCAGCGGGCTCAACTGCAAATACTTTGGTGTTTGGAAATTTAGCCTTCAGCACCTGCGCCACGCCCGTCAAGTGCCCGCCCGTGCCGACACCGGTGATGTAGTAGTCCACGCCGTTGGGGAAGTCTGCCAATATCTCCAGCGCCGTGGTGCGCGCATGAATATCAATATTGGCCGGGTTGTCAAACTGTGACGGCATCCACGCACCAGGCGTTTGCGCCACCAGTTCCTTGGCGCGGGCAATGGCGCCGTTCATCCCTTTTTCGCGCGGGGTCAAGTCAAAACTTGCGCCGTAGGCCAACATTAACCGGCGGCGCTCAATGCTCATGCTGTCGGGCATGACCAACACCAATTTGTAGCCTTTGACAGCGGCTACAACAGCCAGACCGACACCGGTATTGCCAGATGTCGGCTCAATGATGGTAGCGCCCGGCTTCAAGATGCCCGACTGTTCAGCCGCCTCTACCATCGCCAATGCAATACGGTCTTTGATCGAGCCGCCCGGGTTGCTGCGCTCGGATTTGACGTAGATGTGGTGCGTTTGGCAAGCGTCACCAAACAGCCGATTGATGCGAATGTGCGGGGTGTTGCCAATGGTGGCGAGTACGCTTGAGGCTTTCATGTGGGTTTCCTTTTAACGTGACAATATTTTGATGGAGATGGACTTAATTATCTCTTTTTGGCTTTTTTGCACGGGTAGGACAAAATACAAAGCTGCGCCGAATCGTTGAATTTGTTGCGCCTGGCCGCATATCACTGACTCTGCGGCAAATCAATTCAAGTCAATCCATCTCACACCCGGCACACCATGCGCAAATTCTGGCTTTTGTTTTCCCAAACCGTCACGGTATTGGTAGCAGCTTTTTTCGTGGTGGCCACGCTCCAGCCGCAATGGCTTAACCGCCAAACGGGTTTGAATTCGGTGTCCGTCATTCAGGCACCCGACGCGCAACGCGGCACGGGTCCAGTGGGCAGCTTCAGTTCAGCGGCCAAAATTGCGTCGGCTGCGGTTGTCAGCATCAACACCAGCAAAGCAGCCGCCAAAAACCCACACGCGGGGGATCCGTGGTTCAAGTTTTTTTATGGCGACCAGGGCCGTGACGAACCGCAAAGTGGCCTGGGCAGCGGGGTCATCATCAGCGCCAGCGGCTACATTTTGACGAACAACCACGTGATTGAAGGGGCCGACGAGATTGAAGTGGTGCTGCTCGATGCCCGCAAGGCGAAAGCCAAAGTCATTGGCACCGACCCTGAAACCGACCTGGCCATCTTGAAAATCGAGCTCGACAAACTGCCCGTGATTGTGCTGGGCAACTCGGACGGCTTGCAGGTTGGCGATCCGGTATTGGCCATTGGCAACCCGTTTGGCGTGGGGCAAACGGTCACAGGCGGCATTGTCAGCGCGCTCGGCCGCAGCAAGCTGGGCATCAACACCTTTGAAAACTTTATTCAAACCGACGCGGCGATTAACCCGGGCAATTCTGGCGGCGCGCTGGTGGACACGACAGGCGCTTTGCTGGGCATCAACACCGCGATTTATTCGCGATCTGGCGGTTCTATGGGCATCGGTTTTGCGATTCCGGTGTCAACCGCCAAGCAGGTGCTGGAGTCAATTGTCAAAGACGGTCAGGTCACACGTGGCTGGATCGGTGTGGAACCGCAAGAACTCAACGCCGAATTGATGGAAACCTTTGATGTCAAAACCAAAGAAGGCGTGATCATCACTGGCGTGCTACAAAACGGCCCAGCCGGGCAAGCCGGTATCAAGCCCGGTGATGTGATCACAGCGGTAAATGGCAAAGCGGTCAGCAATGTGACCGAATTGTTGGGCGCAGTAGCAGCACTCAAGCCTGGTGTGGCTGCGCCTTTGAGCGTGCAGCGGGCGGGTAAAACCACTGAAATTTCGGTGTCACCTGCCAAACGGCAGCGCCCTAAAGCGCAGAACTGATTTGCCAAACGCTATACATAATATAGCAAACTATCATTATTTATCGGGGGATAGCCAGCGAATCTGCTGGTAAAACTCATCGCGCCCACTGGTATCACAAGACCGTTTGCCCACAGACCGCAGGGAGTTATGCAGCAGACTCCTTCATTTTTGGCCCAATGGTGAGCTGAATCTACGGCTTGGCGGCGTCGGACTCTGGCGTTTCTTCAGCCGCTTTCGTAGTTTTGACGAAAAGCTGCGCGGCAATGATGCCGACTTCATAAAGGCCACCGACTACGGCCAGCAGCATGAGCATGGAGCCGGCATCTGGCGGTGTGACGAGTGCTGTGCCGACTGCTGCAATCACCCAGAAATAGCCGCGGTATTCACGTAACTGCGCTACAGAAAGAACACCCATACGCACCAGCAAAATGACCGCTATCGGCACCTCAAAGGCCAGGCCGAAGGCCAAAAACATGCCTAAAACAAAGTTTAAATATTCTTCAATGTCAGGGGCGGCGGTGATGGACTTGGGCGCAAAGCTCTGGATGAAGGTGAACACCTGGCCAAAGACGATGAAGTAACAAAATGCTACGCCAATGAAAAACAGCAGCGTGCTGGAAATCACCAACGGCATCACCAGCTTTTTCTCGTGCGAATACAAACCCGGTGCGACAAATGCCCACACCTGATACAGCACCACGGGCAGTGCCATCATGAAAGCGGCCATGAACAAAATTTTAATTGGCACCACAAACGGCGAGATAACATTGGTGGCAATCAGCGTGGCGCCCTTGGGCAGGGTGGCCACCAACGGCGCAGCCATGATGTCGTACAGCGCGCCCGGCCCAGGGAATATGGCCAGGCCAGCAGCCGCAACGCCGATGGCCAACACCGCCCAGATCATGCGGTTACGCAACTCCATCAGGTGCTGTACAAAGGGTTGCTCAGTGCCTGCCAGTTCGTCAGGTTTGTCTTGCTTGGGATCTGACATGGGATGATGTGAAAGTCGCTGCGCGCTAGGTTAGCCCCGCGACGAAAAATTAAGTGGGTTTAACCGGCCTGAACCGCGCCACGCGCGCTGCACCTGATTGCGTCCGGGTGCGCGTGCCGGAGCGGGCTTTGTACCACTGGGGCGTGGCACCTTTTTTCAGTCGCCATTTCTTTTTGGGGTGTTTGTATTCCGGGAAGACAACCATGCCCGGCAAATCGGCACCCAAGCTGGCTTCGCCGGTTGTTTCAGACCACGACTTTTCAAAATCGCTAGCGTTGGTCTGTATGGCATTTTCAACGTCGCGCGCCGCGCCCTCGACGGTTTCCTTCATCTTTTTCAGCTCGTCAAGCTCCATTGACCGGCTGACTTCTTGCTTGACATCGGCCACATAGCGCTGCGCTTTGCCCAGCAAGGTGCCGACGGTGCGCGCCAGACGCGGCAACTTTTCTGGACCGATCACAATCAGCGCGACGGCGCCAATCAATGCTATTTTGGTAACACCGATATCAATCATGTCAGCTCAGATCAGGGCCGCAGCGCGGTGGTCAAGCAACTGGCATAAGCATTCACAGTTTTTTTGCTTCGACATCAATGGTAGTTTTGTCAGCAGGCTTGTCGGCCGCTTGCGCATTCGTTACCGCTGCTGTTTTGTCGTCAGCAGCTGGTGTGCCGCCGTCTTTCATGCCGTCTTTAAAGCCTTTGACCGCACCACCCAGGTCACCGCCCATGTTGCGCAGCTTTTTGGTGCCGAACACCATGACGACGATCAGCAGCACGATCAGCCAGTGCCAAATAGAAAATCCACCCATGATTTGCTCCTAATAATTCAAGTCAAGACCAGACGTTAATACATTGATTCTAAAGCGGTTGGGTAGTTCAACCCTTTAGCCAGGGTCTGGGCCCACCCATCACATGGATATGCAGGTGATGCACCTCCTGGCCACCCTGTGCGCCAGTATTGGTCACGATACGAAAGCCGCCTTCCGGGTAGGGCTTGCAGCCTTGCTCAAAGGCCAGTCTAGGGGCCAGTACCATCATGCGGCCAAGCATGGCCTCGTGTTCTGGACCGACTTGCGCCATTGATGCAATGTGCAGCTTGGGAATGATCAAAAAATGAACCGGCGCCCAGGGGTTGATGTCGTGAAAAGCAAACAGCTCATCGTCTTCGTACACCTTGCGGCTAGGAACAGTACCGGCAGCGATTTTGCAAAAAATACAGTTATCTGGTGGGTTCATGGGGCTCAGGGCGACTCAGGTGAGGTGTTGATATGTCGCGGGGCGTTGGCTGGCAAAGCGCATCCAACCACGAATACAGCGGAACAAATACCAGAGCCAGACAATGCCGTAGGCAATCGCACCCGGTAAAAACAGCAGCAACCACAGCGGCGACAGCAGCACCAGCCAGAGCAGCGTCCACCAGAAGGTGGAGATCATGTAATTGTGGTGGTCAATGTACAGAGGGTCTGATTCATCCGAGCGGCGCAAGTAATTGATGATGAGCGCAATCACAGCAAACACGCCACCACTGAACCATGCCAGCGTATGCAGGGCATAAAGAACGTGCATGACGGTGCGGTCACCGCTGGTTTTTGAATCGAATTCGGCCAGATTGGTTTGAATCACGATAACTAGCTCCAGGTAGTGGTTTAACGTTGCTCGGATGCATCTCGAACGATGGACTTGCGCAACGCTTTTTCCTCAATGCCGCTGGTGCCCTCGCGGCGCTCCAACTCGGTAATCACATCCGCTGGGGTGAGTCCGTAATGTGCCAACGCAATCAGCGAATGAAACCACAAATCGGCGACCTCACCGACCAGGTTAGCCGTCAGGGCTGAACTGCCAGGATGATAGTCAAGGTCCTTGGCGGCCATCACGGTCTCGGTGGCTTCTTCACCGATTTTTTTTAAAAACGCATCGGGGCCTTTGTGCAGCAGCCGCGCAACGTAGCTGGTGTTAGGGTCTCCGCCATTGACGGCCTTACGGCTTTCAATGGTTTGTGCCAAGCGGGCCAGGGAATCGTTTGAAGTCATCGAATTTATCCTCGGCTTCTCATTTGTAGATGCTTTCGGGGTCTTTCAAGACCGGATGTGTAACAACCCACTGGCCGTCTTGAAAAACGCTGAAAAAGCAGCTGTGGCGGCCCGTGTGGCAGGCAATCCCGGGCTCATGCCCAAGCTGTGTGACCTTAAGCAGCACCACATCGCTGTCGCAATCCATACGGATTTCATGCACGGTTTGCACATGGCCCGACGCCTCGCCCTTGAACCACAGCTTGCCGCGTGATCGGCTGAAGTAGACAGCACGGCCCAATTCAGCGGTTTTTTGCAGGGCTTCGCGGTTCATCCACGCAAACATCAGCACATCGCCGCTGGATGCCTCTTGCGCAATGACGGGAACCAAACCCTTGTCGTCCCATTTGATTGTGTCTAGCCAGTTCATGGAAGTATTATCGCCCCCACGCTCGCGCGCTACGCGTCGCTCTCTGCCCCCCGAGGGGGCGCTGCGCCTGCGGGCCGGCAGAGCCGAACCCGCGGCCCCGGCTGGTAGGGGTATAACAATTACAGCCTGACCGGAATGCCGCGCTCAGCCATAAATTGTTTGGCCTGCTGCACGGTGTACTCACCATAGTGAAAAATGCTGGCAGCCAGCACGGCATCAGCCCCGCCGGTTTGAATGCCATCGGCCAGGTGCGCCAGATTGCCGACGCCGCCAGATGCGATGACGGGCACGCTGACGGCATCGCTCACGGCGCGCGTCAGCGCCAGATCAAAACCCGACTTGGTGCCGTCGCGGTCCATGCTGGTCAGCAAAATTTCGCCCGCGCCGCGCTGCGCCATCTCGACTGCCCAGGCTACCGCGTCGAGCCCGGTGTTTTTGCGGCCGCCGTGGCTGTACACGTCCCAGCCGGGGCCACGCGTGGAGGCTTCTTCGTCGCTGCGGCGTTTGGCATCAATCGCCACCACGATGCACTGCGCGCCGTATTTGGCCGAGGCGTCTTCAATGACTTGCGGGTTGGCGATCGCGGCTGAATTAAAACTGGTTTTGTCAGCTCCGGCATTGAGCAGCCGCCGCACGTCATCGACCGTGCGTACACCGCCGCCGACGGTCAGCGGAATGAATACTTGCGATGCAACAGCCTCGATGATGTGCAGAATCAAGTCCCGGCCATCGCTGGTAGCGGTGATGTCTAAAAAAGTCAGCTCGTCTGCGCCTTGCTCGTTATAGCGTGCGGCAATCTCGACCGGGTCGCCCGCATCACGCAACTGGGTGAAGTTAACGCCTTTGACGACGCGGCCACCGGTGACATCAAGGCAGGGAATAATCCTCTTGGCTAACATATTGACTTATTTTGTTAAATTGACAAGTTCATTAAATCTGACAGAATATGAATGATTGTCAGAAAGTGAATATTATGACCTCTTTAGCCATGTCTGAAAACGGCCGCGTGCTGATACCCGCCGCACTGCGCGAGCAGTTGGGCTTCAAGCCCAATTCACGTATTTTCGTAGAAGTCAAAGATGGCAGCCTGGTGCTGACGTCTGCAGCCGAGCGAAGAGCCAAAATACGTGCTTATTTTGACCGCGTGATGCCGCCTACGCCTGGGCGTGACACGGTTGAGGAGTTTCTCGCCGAACGCAGGCTTGAGGCACAACGGGAAGATCAGACATGATTCACGTCATGGATTCGTCCGCCTTGCTGGCTGTGACCAAAGGCGAAAAAGGCGCTGAAACGGTGATGGAATTGATAGAGGCAAATGACTGCGTCATCAGCAGCGTCAACATGGCAGAAGTTGCCACACGCATGTTGGATCTGGGGCTTCCCCTTCATGAATTGAAACGGGCGCTTGGGCTATTCAACATGGATGTTATTGACTTCAATGAAGAACAGGCCGTAGCCTGCGCTGAACTCAGACCGCTTACAAAATCTGCTGGCTTGTCGCTGGGAGACCGCGCTTGCCTAGGTCTGGCCAAGTTGATGAACGGCACGGCTGTCACATCAGACAGGCCGTGGATGGCTATTGCAGAGGTTGTGGGTGTGAAGGTGTTGATGATTCGGTAATCAAATCAGCCATTCAATTCATCAGCCCGAGCCTGCGCAGCCTCAAAATCCAAGTCCCCGCTGTAAATCGAGCGGCCACAAATTACGCCTTCTACGCCTTCGTCCTCTACCGCACATAGCGCCTCAATATCCGCCATGTTTGACAGGCCGCCTGAGGCAATCACCGGTATCAATAACGCCTGTGCCAGCTTGACAGTGGCTTCCATGTTGATGCCGCTGAGCATGCCGTCGCGGCCAATGTCGGTGTAGATGATGGATTCAACGCCGTAGTCCTGAAACTTTTTGGCCAGGTCAATGACTTCATGGCCAGTCAGTTTGCTCCAGCCGTCAGTGGCGACTTTGCCGTCTTTGGCATCCAGCCCCACAATGATATGGCCGCCAAATGCGGTGCAGGCGTCTTGCAAAAACCCAGGGTTTTTGACTGCTGCCGTGCCAATGATGACGTAGCGCAAACCAGCGTCTAGGTACCGCTCGATGGTGTCGAGGTCGCGTATGCCGCCCCCCAGCTGGACATCAATCTCGCTGCCGACTTCAAGCAGGATTTTGCGAATGGCGGCTTCGTTTTTAGGCTTGCCGGCAAACGCGCCATTCAGGTCCACCAAGTGCAGGCGGCGCGCGCCTTTGTCAACCCAACTGCGCGCCATGGCGGCGGGGTCTTCGCTGAACACGGTAGATTGATCCATGTCGCCTTGTTTGAGGCGAACGCAGTGACCATCTTTCAGGTCAATCGCGGGGATAAGTAGCATGTGGCGATGGCTTGTAGCGGTTAAAACGGGGCAAATGAATTTAGGGATTCCAGCTGAGAAAATTGCGGTACAAAGCCAAGCCTTGGTCGGCGCTTTTTTCAGGGTGAAACTGGGTGGCGAAAATATTATCGCGTGCAATCGCCGCGCAGAAGCGCTCGCCGTAGCAAGACGCGCCCGCTGTGTGGCGCGCATCAGACGGACGGGCGTAAAAACTGTGCACAAAGTAAAAAAACGATTCGTCGGGCACGCCTTGCCAAATTGGGTGGGCCCGGCCGTCATGTAGCTTCGTTTGTTGGACCTGGTTCCAACCCATTTGCGGCACTTTGTAGCGGCTGCCATCAGCTTGCCGTTTCCCGGCCAGATCAAACTTGAGCACCTCGCCCGGGATAAGGCCTAAGCCCTTGGTGCCCACACCGCCGTCGCCTGGTCGGCCCTCAGCGCTGTGCGACAGCAGCATTTGCATGCCGACACAGACACCAAACAGCGGCTTGTTGGCAGCAGCGTGCAATACCGAGTCCAGCAAACCAGATTCTTCTAGCTCGCGCATGCAGTCGGCAATCGCGCCCTGCCCCGGCAGCACAATGCGCTCGGCAGCCATCACGTCTGCGGGGTTCGAGGTCACAAGCACCGTCAAGCTGCTGCCTGCAGCCACATGCTGCACCGCTTGCGACACCGACCGCAGGTTGCCCATGCCGTAATCAACGACGGCAACGGTTTTAGAGACACTCATACAACTCAATTGCTATTAAATAAGAAGCTACATGTCCTTGCATTCATTGGGCAACAGCCCTATTTGACTACAAAGACCCTTTGGTCGACGGAATCACATTGGCGGCGCGTGGGTCAATCTCTAGCGCCATGCGCAGGGCGCGCGCAAAGGCTTTAAACACGGTTTCGGCTTGGTGGTGCGAGTTTTCACCGCGCAGGTTGTCGATGTGCAGTGTCACAAAAGCATGGTTAACAAAGCCCTGAAAGAACTCAAACGCCAGCTGGCTGTCAAAGGTGCCGATCATGCTGCTTTTGAAGGGCACATGCATCTCCAGGCCCGGCCGACCTGAGAAATCCACCACCACCCGGCTCAAAGCCTCATCCAGCGGCACATAGGCGTGGCCGTAGCGGCGCAAGCCTTTTTTATCGCCTACCGCTTTGGCTACAGCCTGGCCTAGGGTGATACCCACGTCTTCTACCGTGTGGTGGCCATCAATGTGCAGGTCGCCCACGCACTGGATGTCGAGGTCGATTAATCCGTGCCTGGCGATTTGGTCGAGCATGTGGTCAAAAAAGCCAATGCCGGTCGATAAATTGGCCTGGCCGGTACCGTCCAAGTTAAGTTTGACGGTGATTTGGGTCTCGGCAGTGTTGCGCGAGACCTCGACTATGCGGTGAGTAGGGGTGGTCATAAAGATTTTTCAAGTGCCGCCAACATCAGCAGATTCTCATCCGCCGTGCCCACGGTCAGGCGCAAACAGTTGGCAAGCAATGGGTGCATTTTAGAAACGTTTTTGACCAGCACGCCTTGCGCCTTCATGCCGTCGAACACTTTGGTCGAATCCTCCACCCGAATCAGGATCATGTTGGCATCGCTGGTCCAGCACTTGACGTTGGGCAGACTGCCCAATGCATCTAAAAGCATAGCGCGTTGCTCAATCAATTCAAGGGCCTGCGCCGCAAATACGTCTTTATTTTCAAGCGCAAACAACGCGCATTCACAGTTGAGCACGCTGATGTTGTACGGCGGCCGCACCTTGTCGATCTCGGCAATCAACGCTTTGGGCCCGATCATGTAACCGAGCCGCACACCTGCCAGGCCAAATTTGCTGAGCGTGCGCATCAGCAGCACGTGGCTGTGCTGGGCCATGCGGTTGATGTAACTTTTGCTCGCAAAGGGCTGGTACGCCTCGTCCATCACCACTAAACCGCCCTGCTTGCCGACGGCGTTGATGATGTTCTCTATGGCCCCGTCGTCCCACAAATTGGCGGTGGGATTATTGGGGTAGGCCAGATAGGTAATGGCGGGATGGTGCTCAGCAATGGCGGCTAACATCGCGGCTTCGTTCAATTCAAAGTCAGGTGTCAGCGGCACGCCAACAAACTTTAGTCCTTGCAGTTGCGCGCTCATGCCGTACATCACAAAGCCCGGTAAAGGGGACAAGATCGACGCACCGGGATCATCACAAGCCAGCGCCAGCAGCGAGATCAATTCATCTGAGCCATTGCCCAACATGATGTCAAAGCCGTCGGGCATTTGTGCGTAGTCGGCTAATGCGCGTTTTAAATCATTCACACGCTCACCCGGGTAACGGTTAAACGCCAGCGCGCCCAGCCGTTGACCCAAATGCGCTTGCAAAGCAGCAGGCAGCCGATGCGGGTTTTCCATCGCGTCAAGCTTGACCATGCCCGTCGAATCTTGAACGGCGTAGGCGTGCATGGACTGAATGTCTTGGCGAATGCGGGTTTTGATGAGAGTTTCTAGTTTCATTTCAAAAGCTCAAATTCAGCAGGTGTTATCAAAAACGGGTTGATCACTTGCACAGTGTCATATGTTTGCAGATGCTGCATGTCCTCGCTGAGCAGATAGCGACAGCCCTGCTGCTGCGCAGACGACATGATGAGCGCGTCCCAGTAGCTCAGCTTGTATCGGTCTTGCATCACCCACGCACCATCGACGGTGTAAGTGTCCAGGTGTGGCGGCTGCCACAAGCGCAACAGACGCACCTGTTCACGGGCTTTTTCAGTCGCGCCCACGGTGTCAAATTTGGTGATGGCGTTGTTGTAAAACTCGTTGAGCACCTGGGTACTGATGCGTCCTGTGCGCTGCGTCCAACACCAAGTCAGCCACTCATTGGCGCGGATTTGTTTGTCGGCGTCGCGTGCATCTTTGGTGTAGAGATGCACGTTGGTGTCAACGAAAACCAGCGCGCTCATACATTTCGTCTCGGGTCAGAAAGTTGCCTTCGCTTTTGCCCCAGGATTCAAACTTGACAGCTTTGCGCATAGCCTGAGCGTAAGCGTCTTCTTGCCGCATCTTCTCAGCCAAAATTTCGCCAACAAGGCGCGACACGCTTGAATTGCGCTTGGCGGCCTCGATACGAGCCCACTCCAGCGCCGAATCTTCAACCGTGATGGTGACGTTTTTCATGGCTGAATAATACACGAACTTCGTGACGCACGAAGTTCGTGCCGTTAGTTCATTTCCATTCTGCTCATCCAAATCGAACTCAACGTGCCGGCAGTGCTTTGTTTTTTATAGAAGTTAGCGCAGGTTTACAGGGAGCAGTGGTTGATTTGATAGGTAAAAAGAACAGTTTTAACCTTCAAGCCGCAACAATCACTGCAAAACTGGCTTTCCAGCCATTAGCAGCCTTCACAAACGACGCGGTCAAGGTATCACGGTCAGCCACGCTGAGACGTTGCCATAAAAAGTCGCGCGCATTACCTTGGTCTTTTGCAACATACAGCTGCGTCGTCAGCAATTCACGGCTGCCCAGCTTGACCTTGACATGGATGTGCGGCGTTCGGCCGCTGTAGGCCACAGGCCGAATCGTGCGAAAGCGGTAAAGCCCGTCAGCGCCCACCGCGACTCGACCAAAACCCTGAAACCGCTTGTCAGCCTTGCCGCCGTCACCCGCATGATGGTAGTGACCCGCCTCGTCACACTGCCAAATCTCAACCTGCGCCCCCGCCACCGGCCGCCCCGCCAAGTCAGTCACGCTGCCGTCAAGCCAGGTCGGCTGGCCCCGCGAATACACCAAGCCACCATTGCGCAGCAGGTCATAGTCCGTGTCTTTGGGAAAGTCCACCGGGTAAAACGGACCTTCGGTTTGCGAGGGTGTGACCCGGCGGGCAGGTGCGGGCTGGGCCCGAGCGCCTAGCCAGAGGGCAGGCATGCCGACCAGAGCTGCAGCTAGCAGTTGGCGGCGATGTGGCTTGTATTTTGGTGGGTGTGCGGGGATCAGCATGGGTGAACCGTAATCCATGGTGTGCAAAATTGCAACTGACGGGTGATGGTTTCATAAGGCTCAGCCCGGACGGACCAGGAGCGCGTTGAGTGCATATAAACAGATGGCTAGCGCCACATTGAATACTTTTTAGAGCCCCGTCAGTGTCGTTTCACAGCCTTCCAAGTCCCGCCATAGCGGTACAGCGGGTTGCCTGGGCTGAGGGTGTCCCAACAGGTTTTGCAGATCAGTTGCCAATTTTTAGACGCATCCAATTGGCAGCGGTACAGCTTGGTGGCCACCACTTGGCAGGTGCCACAGGGTTTGGTGCGTTCTCGGGTCATGGGTCAGAGCACCATCACGGATGGCTACAAAAAAGGCGCTTATTTGAATATGTCGCAAGTGACAGCCGCATTATCAAACCAGCGGCAAATATCTAGCCAGCAGCAGCTGAGCCAGCCCGCGTCTGCTTGGAATCAGCAGCAGCGCCCTCATGTCCTTTGATTCAACTTGGTCGATAAGCCGCCGCCCCCTGCATTCATAAAACCTGAGTAAAACTCTAGACATCACCATTTATCAAAGTTATGAAATTCAAACAAAAGTTTTTGACGCCGCTGGCGGTGTTGAGTGTTGCGATAGGGGCCATCAGCACCACGTCAGCAATGGTTGCCCGCGCCGCCGATAGCCCGGCTGCAGACGTTGCAAGATCAGTTCAAGCGACTGAGGCGCTGCGGGTGGATTCGTCTTTGTACAACACCGTCACGCTGGACTGGGACGACACTGCGCGCGGCCGCTTGGTACCTGCCAAGCGTTACCTGCCCGCATTCAGTGCTGCCCAGCCCGGATCTGGCAATTTACCGCTGGTGGTG
This sequence comes from Polaromonas sp., assembly GCA_031424935.1. GTDB lineage: Bacteria > Pseudomonadota > Gammaproteobacteria > Burkholderiales > Burkholderiaceae_C > Polaromonas. The sequence goes on along the minus strand of JANPIK010000069.1, from coordinate 4,229 downwards.
TTTTCTCATGGCATTGGCGGCTCGCGTGAAGGCTACAGCTACCTGGGCAGCTATTTTGCGGCGCAGGGGTTTGCCAGTCTGCATGTGCAACATGTGGGCAGTGACCGCCAACTTTGGCTGGGCAACCCCTTGAGCCTGGTATTCAGGCTGACCGCGGCCGCGCAAGAATCTGAGGCATTGGCCCGGATAAAAGATGTCAGTTTTGCGCTTGACCAGTTGTTGGCTAGCCCGTACGGCAAGCGAATTGACATGAGCCGAATCACGGCGGCAGGGCATTCTTATGGGGCCAACACGACGCTACTGCTGGCAGGCGCGCAGGTTGAACTGCAGGGCCGGGCTGTGTCGTTGCGGGACCCGCGCATCAGCTCGGCCATCGTGATTTCAGCGCCGCCTTTTTATGGCTTGGGCGCGCCGCAAAAAATCCTTTCCGGCATTGCCATACCGACTTTGCACATCACAGCCACGGCCGACGACATTGAAATTCCGGGCTATCGATCGGGTGTGGCTGACCGGTTGGTGCTTTATCAGGCCACGGCTGAGAGCACCCAGTCGCGCAAGATGCTGGCGGTGTTCAAAGAAGGCTCGCACAGCATATTTACCGACCGAATGGGCACTGGCGGGACTGTCCTGAACCCAAAGGTAAAAGTGGCCACACGGCAATTGGCAGTGGCATTTATCAAAAGCCTTCAAATGCCACAGACACAGAAACAGGGACAGGTGCAGACGCTAGACCAATGGCGCGAGCGCTACAGCGACATTTTGGCAACCGTTGAAAAAGCGGCCATGTAGTTTTGCGGGCATCGCGCACAATTACCCCATGAAAGCTCCCCCCAGACTCCAGTTGTTGATTGAAGAAGGCCTGATTGACACCGTGGTGCGCCAGCTCATGAGCGGCAAAGAGGCCATGGTGTTTGTGGTGCGCAGCGGCGACCGCACGATGTGCGCCAAAATTTACAAAGAACCCAACAACCGCAGCTTTCGCCAGGCAGTGGACTACACCGAAAACCGCAAGGTTAAAAACTCGCGCTCGGCGCGGGCCATGGCTAAGGGCAGCAAGTTTGGCCGCCAAGAGCAAGAGGCCGCTTGGCAAAGTGCCGAGGTCGATGCGCTTTACCGGCTGGCTGGCGCGGGCGTGCGGGTGCCGCAGCCGTATAACTTCTGTGATGGCGTGCTGCTGATGGAACTCGTGACAGACGCGCACGGCGATGCAGCCCCTCGCCTCAACGATGTGGCCTTTACGGCTACCCAAGCCCAGGCCCACCACAGTGCGTTGATTGCCGAGGTGGTGCGCATGCTGTGCGCCGGCGTGGTGCATGGCGATTTGTCTGAGTTCAACATCTTGCTGGCGCACGTCAATAAAGATGGCGGCGTGGATGGGGTGGACGTACCCGTCATCATCGACTTGCCGCAGGCGGTTGACGCGGCGGGCAACAACCATGCGCAGCGTATGTTGCTGCGTGACGTGGCCAACCTGCGTGATTTTTTTGGTCAGTTTGCGCCTGCTTTGCTGGCGACCCAATACGGCCCGGAGATTTGGAGCCTTTACCAGGCCGGCACGCTGAGCCTTGACACCCCCTTGACCGGCCGGTTTGATGCCAAACGCGCAGATGTTGACATGCAAGCCGTGATGCGCGAGATAGACGACACACGGGCTGAAGAAGCTGCCCGTCGGCTACGCATATCAGCTTGAGCCGCCGCGCCGCGTAACCATGGCCCGTCTGCCCCGCCTCACGCTTGCAGGCTACCCGCACCACGTCATTCAGCGCGGCAACAACCGCTTGCCGATCTTCGCAACTGTTGCGGATTACCAGTACCTGCTCGGTCTGCTGGAGGAAAATGCCAAAAAGTTTGGTGTTGACATCCATGCGTACGTGTTGATGACCAACCATATTCATCTGCTGGCCACCCCGCAAACCGACCAAGGCCTGCCACTTCTGATGCAGGCCGTGGGGCGCAGTTATGTGCGTTATTTCAATGATTTGCAAAGCCGCACCGGCACCTTGTGGGAGGGCCGTTACCGCTCAACCCTGATTGAAACCGACCGCTACCTACTGGCCTGCATGGCCTACATTGACCTGAACCCGGTACGCGCTGGCATGACCGCCGACCCGATTGATTACCCTTGGTCAAGCCACGGTTTTTATGTCGGTTCGCGCAGTGACAAACTCATCACGCCGCATGCGCTGTTTTGGGCCCTCGCCAATACGCCGTTTGGGCGCGAGGCAGCCTACGCCGATTTGGTGCGCTCGGGCATCAGCACCGACCAGCAAACGGCTTTGACCCAGTCAACCCTGTCAGGTTGGGCGCTCGGCGGCTCGGCATTTGTGGCAGATTTACAAAAAAGAACCGAACGTCGCGTTAACAAAACCAGCGCGGGACGCCCTGTTTCAAAGCCCGTCTGATTTGGCGAGTGTTCTAAGTTATTGATTCACATCAAAGTTGACCCATTTCTGATGTGTCCCTTATTAAATTAACCTCGCTCGAAACGACAAATAATTGGGGTCAGACCCCCATTAAAGTATTTGGCATTGTTGTTGCAGCCGCTTATCATTTGTATCTTTAAAAGCATCTAGGAGTACGCCATGACTACGGCTGCAGAAATCAAGCATATTCAAGACCACGGTTTGTATTCATCCGCCCACGAGCACGACGCTTGCGGCGTGGGTTTTGTGGCGCACATCAAAGGCCACAAGTCTCATGCCGTGGTGCAGCAGGGTTTGAAGATTCTTGAAAATCTGGACCATCGGGGTGCGGTGGGTGCTGATGCGCTGATGGGTGATGGCGCGGGTATATTGATTCAGTTGCCAGACGCGTTGTACCGGCAAGAAATGGCCAGCCAAGGCGTGACACTGCCGCCGCCGGGTGAATATGGTGTGGGCATGGTGTTTTTACCCAAAGAGCATGCGTCGCGTTTGGCGTGCGAGCAGGCGCTTGAACGTGCCGTGCGGGCGGAAGGCCAGGTGCTGCTCGGCTGGCGTGATGTGCCAGTCAACCGCGACATGCCGATGTCGCCGACGGTGCGCCTCAAAGAGCCGATCTTGAAGCAAATCTTTATTGGCCGTGGCAACGATGTGATCGTGCAGGACGCACTTGAGCGCAAGTTGTACGTGATTCGCAAGACTGCCAGCGCGGCTATTCAAAACCTGCATCTGACGCACAGCAAAGAGTATTACGTGCCCAGCATGTCCAGCCGCACTGTTGTTTACAAAGGCTTGCTGCTGGCTGACCAAGTGGGCACCTACTATCTCGATTTGCAAGACGAACGCTGCGTGTCGGCACTTGGCCTTGTACACCAACGTTTCTCGACCAACACCTTTCCGGAATGGCCGTTGGCCCACCCGTACCGTTACGTCGCGCACAACGGCGAGATCAACACCGTCAAGGGCAACTACAACTGGATGAAGGCGCGCGAAGGCGTGATGTCCTCGCCCGTGCTGGGCGCTGACTTGCAAAAGCTCTACCCGATCAGCTTTGCCGACCAGTCTGACACCGCCACGTTTGACAACTGCCTGGAGCTGCTGACGATGGCCGGCTACCCGATCAGCCAGGCCGTGATGATGATGATCCCCGAGCCGTGGGAGCAGCACACCACAATGGACGAGCGCCGGAAGGCGTTCTACGAATACCACGCGGCGATGCTGGAACCGTGGGACGGCCCCGCGTCGATCGTGTTCACCGACGGCCGCCAGATCGGCGCCACGCTCGACCGCAACGGCCTGCGCCCCTCGCGTTACTGCGTCACCGACGATGACCTCGTGATCATGGCCTCGGAATCCGGCGTGCTGCCGATCCCCGAAAACAAGATCGTGCGCAAGTGGCGCCTGCAGCCCGGCAAGATGTTCCTGATCGACCTGGAACAGGGCCGCATGATCGACGACGAGGAGCTGAAGTCGGGCCTCGCGAACGGCAAGCCCTACAAGCAGTGGATCGAGAACCTGCGCATCAAGCTCGACGACCTCTCCGATACCTCCGGCAAGGCGCCGGAAAGCAATGTCGAATTGCTCGACCGCCAGCAGGCCTTCGGCTACACGCAGGAGGACATCAAGTTCCTGATGTCGCCGATGGCGCAAGCGGGCGAAGAGGGCATTGGTTCCATGGGCAACGACAGCCCGCTGGCCGTGCTTTCGTCCAAGGACAAGCCGCTCTACAACTACTTCAAGCAGCTGTTCGCCCAGGTGACCAACCCGCCGATCGACCCGATCCGTGAGGCGATCGTCATGTCGCTTGTG
>JANPIK010000068.1:0-8704 GCA_031424935.1 Polaromonas sp. | reverse complement strand
TGCAAAGGCGGCGTGTGCTCCACCTGCCGCGCGCAGGTGCTCGTTGGCGAGGTCGATATGGACAACAATTTTGCACTTGAAGACTACGAAGTTGCGCGCGGCTTTGTGCTTTGCTGCCAGAGCTTTCCTGTCTCAGATAAGCTTGTAGTTGATTTTGACCAGGAGCATTCACATGTCTGACACAACCCAAAGCTTTCAATTCATCACTTACAGCACCGCCAATGGCGTGGCCACATTGACGCTGAACCGTCCCGACAAGCTCAACAGCCTGATGGGCGCGATGATGCTGGAAATGTTCAGTGCGCTGGGCACAGCGGCGCAAGACAGTGCGGTACGCGCGGTTGTGCTGACGGGTTCAGGCCGTGCCTTTTGCGCCGGGCAAGACCTGGCCGACCCTGCCATGTCGCCCAAGCCGGGCAGCAACGCGCCAGCAGATGTTGGCGACGTGGTGGACACCTTTTACAGTCCACTGGTGCGCCGCCTGCGCGCCATGCCCAAACCTGTGATTTGCGCTGTCAATGGCGTGGCAGCGGGGGCGGGTGCCAACATCGCACTGGCCTGCGACATCGTCGTAGCCGTGCAAAGCGCCAGTTTCATTCAACCGTTTTGCAAATTGGGCCTGGTGCCCGATGCAGGTGGTACCTGGCTGCTGCCCCATGCGGTGGGCCGTGCCCGAGCGATGGGGCTGGCGCTGCTGGGCGACAAGCTCAGTGCCGACCAAGCCGCGCAATGGGGCCTGATATGGAAGTGTGTTGCCGCTGCTGACTTTGAGGCAGAAGTCAGCGCTGTCGCAAAAACCTTGGCCGCTGGCCCAACCCTGGGTTATGTGCGCACCCGTGAAGCGATTGATGCGGCGGCTACCAGCACGCTGGATGCTCAACTCGACATGGAAGCGGCCATGCAGCGCGAACTGGGCCACAGCCAAGACTACGCCGAGGGTGTGAAAGCTTTCATTGCCAAACGCCCACCTGTTTTTATGGGTAGCTAATTGATCGATGCCTATGCATTTACACACCACGCCCACAGACCTGCTTGACCCCATTGAAAAGGCCAGTCGAGACGAAATCATGGCGTTGCAAACCCAGCGGTTGAAAGCCACGCTAAATAGCGTTTATGAAAACGTGCCGCATTACCGGCAGGCGTTTGACGCGGCTGGCGTTCAACCCAGCGACTTCAAGGTGTTGGCTGACCTGGCCAAATTCCCGTTCACCACCAAAAATGATCTGCGCGCCAACTACCCGTTTGGCATGTTTGCCGTGCCGCAATCGCAAGTCATGCGCATTCATGCATCATCGGGTACGACGGGTAAACCGACAGTGGTGGGCTACACCGCCAATGATGTCAACGTCTGGGCTGACCTGGTGGCGCGGTCGATTCGCGCTGCGGGTGGGCGGGCCGGCGACATGGTGCATATCTCATACGGTTATGGTTTGTTTACCGGTGGCCTGGGTGCCCACTATGGCGCAGAGCGATTGGGTTGCACGGTGATACCGATGTCGGGCGGGCAGACTGAAAAGCAGGTGCAGCTCATTGAAGACTTCAAGCCGCGCATCATCATGGTTACGCCGTCATACATGCAGGTGATCATTGAAGAATATGCGCGACTCGGCCTAGACGTTAAAAAGTCCTCGCTTGAAATTGGTATCTTTGGTGCAGAGCCCTGGACCAATGCCATGCGCCATGACATTGAGGCCGCGACTGGCATGGACGCGGTGGACATTTACGGTCTGTCTGAAGTCATGGGCCCGGGTGTTGCCAGTGAATGCGTTGAATCAAAAGACGGCCCGGTGATTTGGGAAGACCACTTTTATCCCGAAATCATCAACCCCGACACCGGTGAGTTGCTGGCCGATGGGCAGGAGGGCGAGCTGGTGTTTACCTCACTGACCAAAGAGGCCTTTCCCATCATCCGCTACCGTACCCGCGACTTGACGCGACTGCTACCGCCCACGTCGCGGTCGTTCAGGCGAATGGACAAAATCGTGGGTCGCTCTGACGACATGCTGATCATTCGTGGCGTCAATGTGTTCCCTACACAGATTGAAGAGCTGGTGTTGGCGCATCCGGAGTTGTCGGCGCTATACCAGCTGGTCATCACGCGCGATGGGCTGCTGGACGAGGTCGAGGTGCTCACAGAGCTGCACAGCGCGGGCTTGCCCCCGCAGCAAGTCACTGCGCTGGGTGCAAGCTTGCAGACGCGCATAAAAAATTTGGTCGGTATCAGCGCCAAAGTGTCTGTCTTGATGCCCGGTGCTATTGAGCGCACACAAACCGGCAAGTCGCGCCGCGTGATTGATAAACGAGCCAACACCTGAGACCCCTAAACATGACCCCACAAGAAGTTGCCCAACGCGTCGGTGCTGGCATGCTCGCCAAAGACCAGGCATCGATTGCCTTGGGCATTCGCCTGATCCACATCAGCCCAGGCGCTGCGCACATGGACATGCGGGTCCGCCCTGACATGGTCAATGGCTTTGGCACCTGCCACGGCGGCATGATTGCGACTCTGGCCGACTCAGCTTTTGGTTTTGCCTGCAACTCCTACAACGAACTAAGTGTGGCATCGGGCCTGAGCGTTGATTTTGTCGCCCCGGCTTTTGAAGGCGATATGCTGACTGCCCGAGCCATTGAAGTGTCGTTAAGCGGCCGTACCGGTGTCTATGACGTGATGGTTTTCAACCAAAATGCCGATTGCGTGGCGGTGTTTCGTGGGCGTTCGCACCGCATCAAGGGCAAGCGAACGGTCGAGCTGGGTGACAATCAAGCCCATGCCTAAAAACGTACCAGCGTCGCCGCAAAAACCCACCGAATTTGAAGCTGAATTTATTGCCGGCTTAAAAGAAATTTTTGAAGAAAAAATTGTTTTTAACAAACTGCTGGGGCTGAAGATCACTTCTCTCGCGGCTGACCGCGTCACTGCCCGCATTGACATGCGCCATGAACTGGTCGGCCACTACGCCTACAACCGTATTCATGGCGGCGCCATCAGCGCGGGGCTTGATGCGCTGGGCGGTCTGGCCGTCATGGCGGCAATTGGCGCACGGCATTTGGACGAGCCGCCGCAGCAGCGGCTGCAGCGCTTTGCCAAGCTAGGCACGATTGACCTGCGGGTTGATTACCTGCGGCCAGGCATTGGCGACTATTTTGAGTTGCACGCCCAGGTGCTGCGCCTCGGGTCACGCGTGGCCAGCACGCGCATGGAGTTTTTAGGTAGCGACGGCAAGCTGTTGTCTACAGGTGCCGCTGCTTACATCGTTTCATAGGTTTAATGGGTCTTTCAAACCCCAGAGCCAGGCAGCAACAACTTTCTGGCCGTTTGGCAGCGGCCAGAAGTCCAGTCGTCGGCGCAAGCCTTTCTCACCACGCTGCACATGGCGTCACCTGCTTCGTACATTTGTCGGTAATCACTGGCTGCAATGGGACCCACTCCGGCTATAAACATCAGCTCGCCGGGCGCAGAGGGTGGCAGCCCGCCCGATACAGCCGCAGTGCCAGCCGCTGACCCCATGACCTTGCAGGTGCTGGCCACCATGTCTGTGACGCAAGCGGCGTGCAGCTTCTCCAGCAAACCGGCCTGAGCTAAACCTGGCGGCGCGATGGCTGGCGTCGCTCTGGCGTTGTGTTGTACCTGCATGGCTACAAGGCCAATGACCAGCACCAGTACCAGTACCAGCACAAAGGCCCCAACCATAGCAGCCCGGCCCAGTGCTTTAAAACGACGCAACACAGCCTTTTTTACCTCCTGCTATTGGTTGGGAATGGTTCTGTCTTTCATGTACAGCCCCAGGTTGTTGTACAGGTCTTGCGCTGAGGGTGCAGTGAAGTTTTCAATGCGGTACCAGGCGTTGGTGGGCATGCCGCCTACGACGCGAATCCAGACCAGGTTGTTGGGTTTGTCTTGCCACATTTTGACGCCGGTGGTGTCGGCCTCAAACTCTGCTTGGCTGGCTACCAGTTGTAGCACCCGCGCTTTGTTCGGTTCACCCACATTGCCAGGGTTCGCATTCGGCGGCAGCAGCCAGCGGTAGCGCTTGCCGCCATTTCTGCCCAGAACCGCCACCGGTTCCTTGCTGCCGTCAAAACTTACGGCCAGCATGAACGAATCAGACGCGTGGGTGACGTTGGTAAAGTTCAAGGTCAACTCACGCGAAATGCTTATAGGCACGGTTTGCCCCTCGGCATTGAGCATGGTGCCTTGCTTGATACCCGGCAAATAGGTGGCGTTGTTGTTGGACAGTGACCGGCTTGGCGGGTTAGGAAAGCGCATGATGTATTTGCCACCCTGGCGCAAGCTGGCACCGCGCATGTTGCCCAGTTTCCAGGACAGCCAGCCGCTTTCAACCACCCACCGGCAAGCCCGACTGGCCTTGCCGAGGCTGGCAGAGGTAAACGATGCGGGGTTGCAGTCGGTACGCTCAACGTCAAAGGGCCAGTACGCCGCATTTGCGCCGGAGCCGTCTCTAAAAATGTCGGTTTCATCGTCGTAGGTCACGCCGTAGTATTCGCCCGGGCAGGTCTGGCCGTTGTACCGACCCAATCCGTTTTTGCCGGACGCGGTAGGAAAAAGTGACGGCTGGCAGCCCCCGCCGGCAGTAAAAAACGGCATATCAAAAGTCCAGTAAAAGCCTTTTTTTCCCCAGTAACCGTGCGGGTCCCAGATGGCGCCTGCCAATGCGTAGTTTTCTTCCAGGTCAGGGCGGTTGGGCGCGGCAAAGTTGACGTTCAGCAGATTTGCCGGCATTGATCGGGCACCCGCAAAAGCATTGATAAACCGGCCATTGGCATTGAGAATGGTGCCGCGCTCCATCTGGTTGACATAGTAATCACCCGACTGGAAAACACCACTTTCCGTGCGCTCAATGTTGGAGGCATTTTCTTCGTAGCCGATGTTGACATAGGTGTTGTCACGCATTTGAAACGTCGAGTGGTAAGTGGCAAACATGGTTTGCGCTTCAGCATTTTGAGGATAGGTATTGACCCCGCCTAACCGGTCGTTCAGGCTCTTGCCGATAAACAAGCCCCTGAAAAAAGCCCCATCGTCTCCCGCGCCTCTGGCGTAATTGCCCGCCACGTCGGACATGACCCATTCAGGGTAATCGGGTGCGTTGATGCGGTTTGAATAGCCGCCCCGAGTTTTGTAAATCGTGGTGCGTGAAAACGTGGCACGCGCGGTGGTAGATTTTGTGATGCCGCCGGCGCTGTACTGCCCATTGATATCGTACGGTCTGCCGTCTACGGTAGGGCGGTAGCGGTCAGGCCCGGTGTTTCCCAGGTCGTTGCTGTTGTCTAAAAACAGTTCTGTATTGATGCCTGACCCATTGGTGGCGTAGGCGACATTGTTGTCAAAAACGCCATGCGGCATGGCTTTTGGGTTCATTTTCAGCGCAGCCCAGGGTGTTCCTGCCAGATCAGGGTTCACCACATTGCGGCTCAACCCGACGCCAGAATCAGAAAATGCATTCCAGTAACCGTTGCCCACTGCATCGCCTGCCACGTTGTTGCGAACCGTGTTGTCCGGGTTGGTCATCCAGAATCCCGACGGCCCCGCATCGCCTACGTCGCCCTCATGGTTAAGAATCTTGTCGCTGTCTTTGGGCTTACGCATCATCAACGCCAGGTTGCCTTCAAACACGTTTTTACGCTCCACCGCGTCTTCCAGAAAAAACGCATGGCCTTTGATGTTGTAGCAAATGTTGTTGATGACCCGCACCCCGTTCGTACCATGAACCACCACGCAGCGCTGGGCTGAATCCCAAATCGCGCTGTTGCGAATTTCATGGCCCGTGGCATTGCCCAGGAATGCCCCGTCGCTGACGTTGTAACTCAGCATATGCCAGTGAATCGGGTATCGCGCCATGGCCCCGGCCTGACCTACCCGGCGGAACTCCACGCCATCGACAAATACTTTAGACGCCAGGCCCATGATCATGACGTGCGCACCAAAGCCGTTGGTTTGCCAGGCGCTGTCGTTTTCGCCTTGAATGACGATGTTGCGGCTTAAATTGCCTACGGCAGCCCGTTGATCCAGCTGGGTGGGCGCGGGTGTGACATGGGGCGTGTAAACGCCGGGACTCAGGCTTAAACCGGTGTCGGTCATGTACTGCATACGGCCCCAGCGAAATTTATTCAAAGCAGCCGTTGTGGCCAGCGTTGTGCCAGCCGCTGCGGATGCCAGCGTCAAGCGCTCGGTCGGATTGACGCCGTAGTAGTCAGACGGGCCCACCACGATAGCATCACCGGCCTTCCAGTCCACGGAATCCTTGAGCGTTAATGCCGAGGTGCCAGCTTGCGCATGCGCATTGAGTTGCGTCCATACAGGTGAAGGCGATGCGCCATACAGCTCAAGCTTGCCGCCATTGAGTACCGTGATGCCGCGGGTGTTGGTCGGTACCGTGCCGGTTGTAAAGCTTGGCTTTGCGCCTGTCAGGGTAATGATGGCTTTGTCGGTAAAGGGTGCGGCAGCATCGCCCGCAAGCAACGCTCCCGTGCCGGTAATGGTGATATTTTTTGCCTTCAATTCCACGTCTTGACGGGCAAACACCAGCGTGCCTTTGATGGTTAATTCGCCCAGGTTGGGTGTGTTCACGTCCAGCACCACCGTGACGTTGGCTGGAATTTCTACCGCTGCACCTGCTACCGGCAGCATGCCGCCCCAAAGGCCACCGGCTGTGGCATCTGACCAATTTCGGGGGCCTGTGGTCACGATGGTTGACGCTGGTGGGGGAGCCAGGGGGCTCTCGGGTTTGATCAATCGCTGCGTAGCAAAGGTACTGAAGGTGTTGTAAGTCACCGCCAAAAAGTTTTCTACCAAGGTTCGGGCTGCTACCGCTATGTTTTGTGCGCTGGTGATGAATGTGTCCATGGTGGATGCAGCCGTTGCCTGCGACGTGCCCGTCAGTGCAACGCTTACTGGGCCGGTACCGCCACCACCACTACCAGTGTGTGCAATTGATACCGCTGCAGACTTTGCACCCAGCGTGCCCGGTTGAAAGAAAACCCGATAACTGCAACTGGCATTGGCTACCAAAACCTGGTTGTTGGTGCAGGTGGACGAAGTTGCAGCGGTCACAAAATCAGCAGCATGGGCGCCCGTCAGCCCGATGCTGGACAGTGTCAGGCTTGCAGTGCCCGAATTGGTCAAAGTCACAGCATTGGGTGCAGACGCTTTTTGATTTTCCTGATTTCCAAAGGCCAATGCAGTCGTGGAGAGCGTCAAGCTGGCAGCAGGAGCCGGTGCAGGCGCTGGCGCTGGCGCAGGCGCAGGCGCAGGTGCAGGTGCAGGTGCAGGTGCAGGCGCAGGCGCAGGCGCAGGCGCAGGCGCAGGCGCAGGCGCGGGCGCGGGTGCGGGTGCGGGCGAAGCAGCCACTTGCGGTTCGATCGTGGCCGGGGGTGCTGGCGAAGGCGCAGCCACCGCCAGCAACTCCGGGGCCGCAGCGCTTGGGGCAGGTAGCGAGTCGCCGCGTTGCCGTTGGACCAGTGTTTCCTTGTCGGGCTGGCCACTGGCGAACCACGCGAGCATCACGGCCACGCCAGCGGCAATTCCGAATGCCGTTGCCAACCAGCGCAGCCCACCCCGGGGATTGCGGGCTGGCTGAATGACTGCCGCGGGCCGGTTTGGCGGCCACGCCTCCCCTGTTGGCGGGTATTGGGACCGCGAGGCCGGCTGGAGGCCCTCGTCGTAGGCTCGCCGCCGCTCTGGCGACGACAAAGTTTCGTACGCAAGGTTGACGCGGCCTGCTGCATCTGCAGGCCAGGGATTGCGGACATGCGATGCAGCCACATCAGGATGCAGGAGGCGCACCACTTGCCGGTAGCGTTCCTTCACATCGGTTGCGTCGGCTCCCGGCTCCAGGCCCAGAATCGCATAGTGCGTCGCTGTCGGGTGCAACAACGCGGCGCGCACGAAGAAGCATGCCGCATCCACCACACCCGCCACGGGAGGCGCACCCAATTCGTCCGGTGCGCGCGCACCTGCCAGCTGGAGGATTTCCCGCAAGGCGCGAAAGAGGGGTTCAGGCTGTCGCAACGCGACGAGGTGCCGCCGGGGCGCGCGCTGGAAATCCAGCAGGTCCGCCTCGAGGGCTGCACGCTGCGAGGACGAGAAGCCCGGCATGGGCCGGCGCTCCTAGGAGTTGTTCCGGCCAGGCAGAGCCGAAGCCGGGTTGTAGGTCGGTCCGTAACCGTAATACGCGCCGTACCCCTGCAGGGCGCGGGCGGGAGCGAAGGTAAGCACTGCACCACGCGGAGCAACGCCGGAGAGCCGCATCCGTCGAAGTGCATCGCGGATGTTGCTCTTGCGCGTGCTGCCTGCTCGGACGATGAACAGCGTGTCCTCGATCTGGTTGCCCAGGACGATCGAGTCCGCGATACCGAGAATCGGCGGACCGTCCACGATGACGTGGCTGATGCCGACAGAAGCCGCCTTGTCCAGCAACTGCATGAGTTTCGGGCCCATCAGGAGGTCGACCGGATTGGGCGGCGACGGACCCGCCGTCAGGACCGACAGGTTGGGAACGACTGTCGGCTGGATCAAGGTTTCACCGCGGGCGTCGTCCGACAGCAGGTTCGACAAGCCGAGCTCGTTGGGAATGCCAAGCATCTTGTGCACAGAGGGATTGCGCATGTCGCCATCGATCAGCAGGACATGATGTCCCATTTGCGCGAAGTTGATCGCGAGCGCGAGCGCAGTCGTGCTCTTTCCTTC
>JANPIK010000067.1:0-18373 GCA_031424935.1 Polaromonas sp. | reverse complement strand
CTGGCTCGGCTGCCCACGCAGCGCGCCAGCCAGGTTGGGGAGTTACTGCCGCACCGCTGGCAGCCACCGCAACAGCCTCAGACCTGATTGACAACCATGACCGCCTTGCTGTGGTAAATATGGGTTCGCCGGACGCATACGTTACGGGGTCAACGCTGACGGACGGTTCAGCCGTATTGCCGCCACCGCCGCAAGCCGCCAAGCTCAGCAAGGCAATTGACAGCACAGCTGGGTTTACAAAACCGATAGGGTTAGAGTTTTTCATGTGTGAACACTCCCATCGTTTAATCAGGGAAAGTGACTAAAAGCCAAGAGTACTTTCAAAAAGCAATCTAGACTTACCGCCTAGTACTAGCCAGAAAAAGTCACCTGGAAAATTAGCTGGGTTGGCTAAATCACTGTTAGAGCCGATGGAGGTGCCTTCAGAGTCATTCATCAGAGCGCCTACTGTAATGACACGCGGCAGGCATGCTGGAGAGTTGATGCCTGTGCGATAGCTGTCGTTGCCGGTTGCCGCCACCACCGGTATGCCCAGATCAAACAGCGTTTTCAACTTACGCCTTGAACTCCATTGATTTAACAATCAAGTGTGACAGGATTAACGTTAAACGTAAAAGCAAAACTTGTGAACAAACGTACCGTGCCGGAAGTTTGTGCGCTTTGGTCTGAATGCTTAGCGTTGAAACCCAACGGCCAAATGTCCCAAGGGCAACGCGCTGCTGGCCTTGACTTCGCCCAATGAAAAGCTGGTGTGAATGTCTTTGACATTCGGCAGGTTCATCAGTTTTTTTAGCGCAAATTGGCTGAAGGCCTCCAGGTCTTGCGCTACGACTTGCAGCTCGAATGTGCCGGTGCCGCTGATGTAATGGCAGGCCACCACTTCTTGCATTTTTTTAATCGCTTCTTCCAGCTGGCGCGTGGCATCTCCATTGTTGCGGTCAGCGTCCAGGCGCACAAAGGCCAGCACGCCTAGGCCGATTTTGTGGCGGTTGATTTCTGCCCGGTAGCCAGTGATGTAGCCGGCTTCTTCAAGTGCACGTACGCGGCGCCAGCAGGGCGCGGCTGACAGGCCGACACGTGCAGCCAGCTCGGCGTTGGTCTGGCGTGCGTCATTTTGAAGCTGTACCAAGATAGCCACATCAAACTTGTCAAGTCTTTCCATAAAGAGCATTTTGTAGCAAGAATCTTGCGCTATCAATGTTTATTTGGGTATTAAACGCAAAGACTTATCGTTGGCTTAGGCATACACTTTGCTAGAGTAAAAACAGCCTTCACGGAGACAAAACAATGAACGCCCCATTGCCCGAACATATTCGCAAAGCGCTGGAAACAGTCACTCTCGACGACAAATACTCGCTGGATTACGGCCACGCGTTCATGAGCGGCGTGCAAGCCCTCGGCAAGCTGCCAATGCTGCAGCAGCTGCGCGACAAGGCGCAGGGCAAAAACACCGCGGGTTTCATATCAGGTTACCGGGGCTCCCCGCTGGGTGGGTATGACCAGGCGCTGGTCAAGGCGGCCAAGTACCTGAAAGAACGCAATATTGTTTTTCAACCAGGCGTCAATGAAGAACTTGCTGCCACCGCCGTGTGGGGCACGCAGCAACTGGGTTTTGCACCACCGGGCACCAACAAGTTTGATGGCGTGTTTGGCATCTGGTACGGCAAAGGGCCGGGGGTTGACCGCACGTCGGATGTGTTCAAGCATGCCAACATGGCGGGCACGACCGCTTGGGGCGGGGCTCTAGCGATTGCAGGCGACGACCACATTTCCAAAAGCTCAACCGCTGCGCACCAGAGCGACCATATTTTCAAGGCCTGCGGGTTGCCGGTGTTCTTCCCGGCCAGTGTGCAGGAGATTTTGGACCTGGGCTTGCACGCGATTGCGCTGAGTCGCTATGCGGGGGTGTGGGCGGCCATGAAGACGATTCAGGAAATTGTTGAATCATCCGCCAGCGCCATGATTGACCCCGAGCGTGTACAGATCAAAATCCCGACCGACTTTGACATGCCGCCTGGCGGCGTACACATTCGCTGGCCTGACGCGCCACTGGCGCAGGAAGAGCGGCTGTTTGACACCAAGTGGTATGCAGCCTTGGCTTATATCCGCGCAAACCGGCTGAATTACAACGCGATTGAAAGCAAGCAAGACCGATTTGGCATGATCGCCAGCGGCAAGGCGTACAACGACACGAGGCAAGCCTTGATGGACTTGGGGCTGGACGACGCCACCTGCCAGCAGCTAGGCCTACGCTTGCACAAAGTCGCTGTGGTGTGGCCGCTGGAGGCGCAACTGACGCGCGAATTTGCCACCGGCCTGCAAGAAATCTTGGTGGTGGAAGAAAAGCGGCAAGTGATTGAATATCAGCTCAAAGAAGAGCTGTACAACTGGCGCGCCGATGTACGGCCCAACATCGTTGGCAAGTTTGGAGATGCCGGACAAGACGGTGGCGGTGAGTGGAGCATGCCGAATCCGTCGGCCAACACGCTGCTGCGCGCGAATGCTGATTTGTCTCCCGCGCTGATTGCCAAAGCCATTGCCGAACGTGTGAAAAAGCTCGGCCTGGACAGCGACATGACAGCCCGCATCGACGCGCGCTTGGCGGTGCTGCAAGCCAAAGAACAATCATTGACAGTACTCACGGTGGACAGTGAACGCACACCGTGGTTTTGCTCGGGTTGCCCGCACAACACATCGACCAAAGTGCCGGAAGGCTCGCGCGCCATGGCGGGCATTGGCTGCCACTACATGACGCTGTGGATGGACCGCAGCACCATGGGCTTTACCCAGATGGGCGGCGAGGGCGTGCCTTGGGTAGGCCAGCAGCCGTTTACCACCGACACACACATATTTGCCAACCTGGGCGATGGCACCTACTTTCACAGTGGGCTGTTGGCCATTCGCCAGTCGATCGCAGCAGGCATCAACATCACCTACAAAATTTTGTACAACGATGCGGTCGCAATGACCGGCGGCCAGCAGGTCGGTGAGCGAGCTGAAGGGCACTCGGTTGTGCAGATAGCCCAATCAATGCGGGCGGAAGGCGCTATTAAAACCATAGTTGTGACAGACGAGCCTGAAAAGTATGACGCCCTTCGTCAGGCTCAGGGTGAACGGTTACCAGAAGGCGTGACGGTTCACCACCGTGATGAACTGGACGCGCTGCAAAAGCAGTTCCGCGAGATTAAAGGCTGCACCGTCATCATTTATGACCAGACCTGCGCGACTGAAAAGCGCCGTCGCCGCAAACGCGGCAGCTTGGTTGACCCGGCCAAGCGCGTGGTGATCAACGAGCTGGTGTGTGAAGGCTGTGGCGACTGCAGTGTGCAATCGAACTGCATGAGCGTGGAGCCGCTGGAGACTGAATTTGGCCGCAAGCGGCAAATCAACCAGAGCACTTGCAACAAAGACTACTCGTGCGTCAAAGGCTTCTGCCCGAGCTTCATTACGGTTGAAGGTGGGCAGTTAAAAAAGAAATCAAAGACGGATGCCAAGGCCAATCCGTTTGCTCTGGGCGAATTGCCCGCGCCTGTAGTTCCAACGATCGGTATAGGACAAGTCTGGGGCACGGTCGTCGCAGGCGTCGGCGGCACGGGCGTCATCACCATCGGCCAGCTGCTGGGCGTGGCCGCGCACATAGAGGGCAAAGGCATCGTCACCCAAGACGCAGCAGGCCTGGCGCAAAAAGGCGGCAGCACCTGGAGCCATGTGCTGATTGCTAATACTGCAAACGATATCTGCACAACTCGCGTCGGCACGGCAAGCGCAGACCTGATCATTGGCTGCGACCCCATCGTTGCGGCTAACAAGGAAACGATGGTGCGGATGCTGATGGGGCGTACACATGTCGCGCTCAATGCGCACAGCGCACCAACGGCTTCGTTTGTGCACAACGGGGCATGGCAAAACCCCGGGAGTGCTTGCCTGGCTGAAATCGCCAAAACTGTGGGCACTGAGAACGTCGGTATGTTCAACGCCGATCTGGCCGCGACCAAGCTGATGGGCGACAGCATTTACACCAACCCGATGCTGCTGGGATATGCGTGGCAAAAGGGTTGGTTGCCACTGAGTCTGGAGTCACTGACCCGCGCAATTGAACTCAATGCCGTCGCCATTGAAAACAACAAAACGGCCTTTGCTTGGGGCCGCCGGGCTGCGCATGACTTGCTATCGGTTGAAAGGCTGTTTGCGCCTGCGCAAGTCATGGCGCTGCCCACGGCGCGAGACAGCGTAGATGCGCTGGTTGCCAAGCGGGTTGAGTTTCTAGGTGCCTATCAAAACGCCGATTACGCCAAAACCTACGAGGCGTTTGTACGCAAAGTAGAACGCACAGAGTCAAGCCTGGGCAAAAATTTACTCACCCAAAACGTAGCGCGCTATCTGTTCAAACTGATGGCCTACAAAGACGAATACGAAGTGGCTCGCCTGCACACTGACACAGCCTTTTTAGACAAGGTCAACGCGATGTTTGAAGGCGACTTCAAGCTCAACTACAACCTGGCGCCGCCAATCGTGTCAAAGAAAAACGAAAAAGGCGAACTGCAAAAGCGCCCCTTTGGCCCGTGGATGTTGACGGGTTTTAAAGTACTGACCAAACTGAAAGGTTTGCGCGGCACGGCGTTTGATGTGTTCGGCAAAACCGATGAACGCAAGATGGAGCGCGCTTTGATTGGTGAATACACCACGTCGATTGACAAGCTGCTAGAAACGCTAAACAGCGCCAACCATGCAACTGCAGTTGAAGTAGCCCGCATCCCGGAACTCATCAAAGGCTACGGCCACGTGAAAGAACGCAATGTCAAAACTGCGCGTTTGCAATGGGCTGGTTTGATGAAGACCTACGCTGGCGCTAACTCGTCGCCATCCGTTGAAACAAACCACCGGGCAGCCGCGTAACAAAACCGTCCAGCTCCAGCTCAAGCAATTTGGCCTGCAGCTCGGGCGTGGGTAACCCCGTGCGTGCTTGCAGTGCGTCGAGGCTGACGACGTCATAGCCCAGAGCAGATAGAAAAGTAATGTCGCCCCCGGCAGATTCGTCGTCGACTTCAGTCGGTAAATTTTGTGAGGATGGCGAAAAAGCAAGCGGAATCCGCAACTCCTCCATCACGTCTTGTGCTGTCTCGACCAATTTCGCACCTTGTTTGATCAAGTAGTGGCAGCCGCGCGACTGGGGTGAGTGAATCGACCCGGGTATGGCAAACACGTCTTTGCCTTGCTCGGACGCCATTCGCGCGGTTATCAATGAGCCCGATTTCAAGGCCGCCTCAACAACTAGCGTACCCACCGACAAGCCAGAAATGATGCGGTTGCGTTTAGGAAAGTTCGCATTGAGTGGCGGCGTGCCGATCGGGAATTCGCTGATGATCAAACCGTTCGCGGCAATGCGGTGGGCAAGTGCTAAATGCTTTTTAGGATAGACGCGGTCCAGCCCCGTGCCAACCACCGCAATGGTCTGCCCGCCGCCCAACAGAGCGCCGTCATGCGCCGCGCCATCCACACCGAGCGCCAGGCCAGACACAATGCACAAACCCTGTTCGGCGAACGCCTTGGCAAACTGCCGGGCATTGGCCTCACCTTGCGGTGTAGGGTTGCGGCTGCCGACGATAGCAAAATTAGTTGCTATTAAAGTCTTAGCTGTCTGCCCAGGTTTTAATTGGCTTCCCAACATATATAGCACCAAAGGCGGGTCTTCGATGTCGAGCAAAGCGGCGGGGTAATGCTGGCTGCCGATGGGGGCAACGATACGATCGTCAGCACCAGCCAGCCAGTCCTCGGTTGCCTGCAGCAGCTCTGGCAACTTGAGCGGCGCAGTCATGACGGCATTCACCAGTTTCTCGCCGCCCAGATGCTGCAAGGCGGCGGCGCTTTGTTCGAACACAGCCTGGGCCGAGCCAAAGGCAGCCAGCAATTTGCGTGCAGACCCATTGCCAACGCCGGGCGTCAGGGTCAGCCGCAGCCAGGCATTGAGTTCAGCTTGCTCCAAAACGTGATTTTTCGGTCTGCAGGGCTTTATTTCGGATTGACGATACGGTCGCCAACCTTCACGCCATCAGCCACTTGAATCACCAACGCGTAAGACAGGTTTTCGTAAGCGCGAAACACCATCAGCAGACCGTTGCGCTCGCTGGGCAATTTGATCGACGTTCGGGCGGCATCGGTACGATCAGTCAGGCGTTCGCCGTCTTTCAAGATAGCCATCACGTGGCCCACTTCCAGGCCGTCCTTTGAGCCCCGGTTGACCACCACCACCTGGTTTTCGGCCACAAAACGCACAGAATTGCCGTATACCGACACGACTTGCCCGGTAATCGGCGTGGCAGGCGCGCGCGGCACGTAGCTTTGCGAGATCCGTTCGGGTTCGGGCATCAGCCGGTCGCCCACACGCATTTCTTCTTTGGCCACCACGATGTCAATCGTGGCAGGTACGATCTCTGTGGTCGTTTTACCGTCTTTGTTCAACACCTCTTGGGTCGACTCGCCGCGCACCAGCTCGGCCTTGCCAACAAACTGCGCCTCATAGCCCAAAATGACACCGGTGGTGGGGTCTTTCAGGGGCGTGGCGTTGCGAAACACCCGGTAGTCCAGGGGCTGGCCTTTGGCATCGCTGAGCGCTTTGCCAACGCCACCTTCGGCGTATTCGCCGCGCGCATAGGCCCTGTCGCCACGGCTGAGCAGCACGCGGCCTTCTTGCGCGGCGACGATGCGCGGGGCGACAGCAAAAGCTGCAGCGTCCACAATCATCGGCTCCGCCAAAAACGGCTCAATCGCGTTGGCTGACAGCGTGGGAATCGAGGCATCGGCCAGCGATTCAAAACGGGTACGCGGCGAGACCTTAACAATATCGGTTGGCGGGCCCTGGTTGGCACCCGCGCGCGCGCTGCGCAAAGTCGCACGGCCATTCAGTTTTTCGAGAACCAACAGCTGGCCGGGGTAAATACGGTGCGGGTTTTGAATGTCTTGAAGGTTCATGCCCCACAGGTCAGGCCAAAGCCAAGGCGACTTTAAAAACATGCCCGATATGGCCCACAACGTGTCGCCACGTTTGACGGTGTAGTTATCGGGCGCGTTGGGTGTCAAGTCGGCCAGCGGTACGCCGGTCTGCGCCACCTGGTTGGCGGTAGCCCTCTGGTTGGGCGTGATGGGAAAGTTTTGTGCCTGCGCCGCGCTTGTCATGCCAGTCACCGCAAACGCCAGCGCAAGACAAATAGGGTTCAAACTTAGGTTTAAATGGATGAGGCGCGTAGAAAGACCGAAATCATTGTTCATCTTGATGGCTTTTGTAGCAGTTTTATCATGAGAAATTACCATAGATTTTGTACCTAAGCCCTTGATTAGGCAACGAAAACGAACAATCTGGTGGCCTTGTGCGCTGAAAAGTGCTGAAAATTTGCGAAAATAGCGACAACTGATTCACGCCCCATGACACAACTGACCATTCTGCGCTACCCCGACACCCGCCTGCACACGGTGGCAAAACCCATCGCCAGCGTTGACGCGCGTGTGCAAACGCTGGTCGACGACATGCTGCAAACCATGTACGCCGCCGAGGGCATTGGCCTGGCGGCGACGCAGGTCAATGTGCATGAGCGACTGATTGTGATGGACGTGAGCGAGAAGCGTGACCAGCCGCTGGTGCTGATCAACCCACAAATCGTTTGGGCCAGCGACGAGAAAAAAGTCAACAATGAAGGGTGCTTGTCCGTCCCCGGCATTTACGACGATGTGGAGCGCTTTTTAGCGGTAAAAGTGCAAGCGCTCGACCGGGATGGCAAGCTGCAAACCCATACGGCTGAAGGCCTGATGTCGGTCTGTATTCAACACGAGATGGACCACTTGATGGGCAAGGTGTTTGTGGAGTATTTGTCGCCGCTTAAGCGCAACCGCATCAAAACCAAGATGGTCAAGCAGAGCAAAGCCGAATGACGGGCGATTGATGCGTGTCATTTTTGCGGGTACGCCCGAGTTTGCGCGTGTAGCGCTAGAGCAGCTGCACGCCGCCGGATTCAACATTGCGCTGGTTTTGACTCAACCCGACCGCCCAGCCGGGCGCGGCTTAAAGCTGCAGGCCTCCCCCGTCAAGCAGTGGGCGCTAGAGCAAAACATACCGGTTGCCCAGCCTAGAGGCTTGCGGCTGGATGGCAAATATGCCGGCGATGCGCAAGCTGCCCAGCAGGCCATTGACGCTGCGCAGGGCGATGTGATGGTGGTGGCTGCTTATGGCTTGATCTTGCCGCAATGGACGCTGGACAGCTGCCGACTTGGCGCATTGAACATACATGCATCACTTTTGCCGCGCTGGCGCGGCGCGGCTCCGATTCACCGCGCGGTGGAGGCGGGCGACTCGGTCACTGGCATCACCATCATGCAGATGGACGCAGGGCTGGATACCGGAGACATGCTGCTGATTGACACGCTTAGCCTGCAGCCCAGCGACACGACTGCCAGCCTGCATGTCAAGCTGGCAGACCGGGGCGGCAAGTTGATTGTGCAGGCCCTACAAATGGCGGCTAGCGGTCAACTCGCCCGCATGCCGCAACCGGCCACAGGCATTACCTACGCTCATAAAATTGAAAAGCGTGAAGCGCACATCGACTGGCACCTGAGCGCCGCTGTGATTGAACGGCGCATACGCGCTTTTAACCCGTTTCCAGGGGCGTCCAGCATGCTGGGCGGGGAAATTGTCAAAATTCAAAACGCTCATATTTTGATAGCTGACAATATTGATTATACAAGGGCCGGGGGCATATTATCAGCTCAAAACGATGGTATTGACGTCGCCACAGGCAGTGGCGTGCTGCGCATCACGCATCTGCAAAAGTCGGGCGGCAAAGCGCTGCCAGTGGCTGACTTTTTGCGTGGTTTTGCGGTATCGGCCGGCATGGCTTTTACCGCGCCAACACCTGCTGCCCTGCCATGACGGCAATTTACAAACACCCCGAATTCAAGCGTGGCTTTCTGGACATGGCATCCGCCGCACCGGGCATTGCCGCTTGGGGTTTGATGACCGGCGTAGCCATGATCAAGTCGGGCCTGAGCCTGTTTGAAACGCTGCTCATGTGCTTGACTGTTTTTGCTGGCAGCTCCCAGCTGGCCGCGTTGCCTTTGATCGTGGCGGGCGCGCCGATGTGGGTGGTGCTGGTCACCGCGTTTTGCGTGAACTTGCGGTTTGCCGTGTTCAGCGCGCACTTGCGCAACTACGTGATGCACCAACGTCTGTGGCGGCGGTTGGTCAGCGGGTACTTCACGGCTGATTTGAGCTACATGATGTTCATTAACCGTTACCCCACGCCAGCGAAAGACGCGACCACCATCCGCGCCCAGGAAGCTTATCTGGCGGGCAACTGCACCATCAACTGGATCAGTTGGGTCGGCTCGGGGTTGATGGGCATTGCGCTGGCCAACTCGATTCCGCTCGCGTGGGGCTTGGGCTTTGCCGCGATATTGGCGCTGACCGGCGTTCTTTGCTCGCTGGCCACTACTCGGCTGCGCAGCGTGTCGCTGGGTGTGGCTGGTGCGGCGGCCGTGGCAGCGTTTGCGCTGCCTCTGAAGCTGAACATCCTGGTGGCGATTGCGGCGGCCGTAACGGTGTGTTTACTGCTTGAAAACGCCACGACATCAACCGACCCATCAGGCAAGTCGTTGTGAACACCACCGACATCTGGACCGTTGTCACCATCATGGGCCTTGCAGTGGTCACCGTGGTCACGCGGTCATTTTTCTTTTTCTCGGAAAAGCCCTGGCACTTGCCCGCATGGGCAGAGCGCGGCTTGAACTACGCGCCCATTGCCGCGCTGGCTGCGGTGGTGGTGCCCGAAATTGTCATGACGCAGGGCCAATTGATTTCCACACTCAAAGACGCACGTCTGTACGCCGTAGCGGCCGGTGTGCTGTGGTTTTATTGGCGCAAAGGCGTGCTGGGCACCATCGTTGTCGGCATGGCGGTGTACCTGCCTCTGCATATTGGTTTGGGATGGTAGCCCCCACGGTCGCGCACTGCGTGTCGCTTCCTGACCTTGCAGGCCGCCGCTCGCCCTAGGCTTCGCTTCTGTCGCCTGTCCAAACCTGCTCAAGCAGGTTTGGAGCCGCAGGCTTCAGCCCCCGAGGGGGCCGCTGCGCCTGCGGTCTGGCAAAGCCAGTCCCGCGGCCCCTGCTTGAACGGACATGTCCATACGTTTGATGGCTGCGCCGGTCTTTTGACTACGCCATTTCGCGGCTATTGCGGGCCATGCGCGGCTTTTACAATCTGGCGATGAACTTCATTCGCTTTACTGACTTATGTGCGCAAGGCCCATCCCATTCGAGCCTCAAAGGCCAGCGCGTTTTTATTCGTGCTGACCTGAATGTGCCGCAAGACGAGGCAGGCAACATCACGGAAGACACCCGCATTCGCGCGTCGATGGCCTGCATTAAGCTGGCGCTTGATTCGGGCGCGGCCGTCATGGTGA
The DNA here is from genome assembly GCA_031424935.1 of Polaromonas sp. Lineage (GTDB taxonomy): Bacteria > Pseudomonadota > Gammaproteobacteria > Burkholderiales > Burkholderiaceae_C > Polaromonas. The sequence goes on along the minus strand of JANPIK010000067.1, from coordinate 7,928 downwards.
CGTCGCATTTGGGCCGGCCGACTGAAGGTCAGTTCAAACCTGCAGATTCACTGGCGCCAGTGGCCAAGCGCTTGGGGGAACTGTTAGGCCGTGATGTGCCGTTAGTGGCCAATTGGGTTGATGGCGTCAAAGTCAACCCGGGCGAGCTGGTGATGCTGGAGAACTGCCGCGTCAACGTGGGCGAAAAGAAAAACGACGAAGCATTAGCGCGCAAAATGGCGGCGCTGTGTGATGTTTTTGTGCATGACGCTTTTGGTACGGCACACCGCGCAGAAGCCTCCACTTACGGCATTGCGCAATATGCCAAAGTAGCCTGCGCCGGGCCATTGCTGGCCGCAGAGATGGACGCGATATCAAAAGCTTTAACCCGCCCGCGCCGCCCGCTGGTGGCAATTGTGGCGGGCAGCAAGGTGTCGACCAAACTCACGATTTTGAAGGCACTCGCCGCCAACGTAGATCAACTCATTGTGGGCGGCGGTATTGCCAACACTTTCATGCTGGCTGCTGGGTTGAACATCGGCAAAAGCCTGTGTGAGCATGATTTGCTGCCCGAGGCAATTGCCGTGATCGAGGCCATGAAAGCGCGCGGCGCAGCTGTACCAATTCCGGTCGATGTGGTCACCGCCAAAACCTTTGCCGCTGATGCGCCCGCCACCCTCAAAGCCGCAACCGACGTAGACGACGATGACCAGATTTTGGACATCGGCCCCAAGACCACCGCCCTGCTTGCCGCGCAGCTGATGGCCGCTGGCACCATCGTCTGGAACGGCCCAGTCGGCGTGTTTGAATTTGACGCTTTTTCGCACGGCACCGAAGGCATCGCCAAAGCCATAGCGGCAAGCAGCGCGTTTTCGATCGCAGGTGGTGGCGACACCGTTGCCGCCATCGCCAAGTACGGCATTGAAAGCCAGATCGATTACATATCAACGGGCGGCGGCGCTTTTTTAGAAGTGCTCGAAGGCAAGACTTTGCCTGCGTTTGAGATTTTGCAAAAACGCGCTGACGGCTAGGATTGCTCCTGTTTTAGGAGCTATGAGCGCATGTATTTTATGGGCTACGGCTTTCAAACGAGCTTAATAAGCCGCCAAAAGCGTTATAGCCCTGGAAACACACTTCTAATGCAGCACCGCGCGTATCGCGTGTGATTCCAAAAAACTTTTCAGGACGACTGCCCGACAGTAGTCCGCTGGCTCAAAACGTGGCGCGCGCGCGCTTTGGTACCTCATTTGTTACTGGCACAGCGTTACCATGCAAAAATCAGAAACCAAGTTAAAAAGAAAGATAACCATGCCACGTCGCGCCACCAAAATCGTTGCCACCCTGGGCCCCGCATCCAACACACCAGAAATGCTTGAGGCCATGATCACCGCGGGTGTCAACGTGGTGCGCTTGAACTTCAGCCACGGCAAGGCACAGGACCACATCAATTTGGCTGCGCTCGTGCGTGAAGCTGCTGTCAAGTCGGGCCGTGAGGTGGCCATCATGGCCGACCTGCAGGGCCCCAAAATCCGGGTGGGCAAGTTTGCTGAAGGCAAGGTGCTTTTAGCCCCAGGTGAAAAGTTTGTACTCGACGCCTCGCGCGTTGAGCCGGGTGACATCAAAGGTGTGGGTCTGGACTACAAGGAGCTGCCGCGCGATGTAAAGGCGGGCGATGTGCTGCTACTCAATGACGGGCTGATTGTGCTGACGGTTGACCGGGTGCTGGGCGAGGCGGTGCACACCACTGTGAAACTGGGCGGCGAGCTGTCCAATAACAAAGGCATCAACAAACAAGGCGGCGGGCTCACGGCACCGGCGCTGACCGCCAAGGACATGGAAGACATCAAAACCGCCATGAGTTTTCAGGCGGACTATGTGGCGGTGAGCTTTCCGAAAAACGCGACAGACATGGAAATGGCGCGCCAGTTGTGCAACGTGGCCGCCGCTCAATACAAACACAAACCAGGGCTGATTGCGAAAATCGAGCGGGCTGAGGCGATTCCGAACCTGGCTGAAATATTGCGGGTCAGCGACGGCATTATGGTAGCGCGGGGTGATCTGGCCGTAGAAGTCGGCAACGCAGCTGTGCCTGCGCTGCAAAAGCGCATGATCAAAATGGCGCGCGCGCAAGACAAAGTGGTGATTACCGCCACCCAGATGATGGAAAGCATGATTTTGAACCCGGTGCCGACACGCGCCGAGGTCAGCGACGTCGCCAACGCTGTGCTCGACGGTACCGATGCAGTGATGCTGAGCGCCGAAACAGCGGCGGGCAAATTCCCGCTGGAAACGATCGTGGAGATGGCCAATATTTGCCTGGAAGCTGAAAAAGCCGAATACAAAGAAATCGACGCGGACTTTAACGGTAAAACCTTTGCACGTATCGACCAGTCGATAGCCATAGGCGCACTGTTCACGGCCAGCCATTTGGGTGCCAAGGCAATTGTGGCAATGACCGACAGCGGCTCGACCGCCCTGTGGATGAGCCGCCACGACATTCGGGTGCCGATTTATGCGCTCACGCCGCGGGTCAGCACCCAGCGCAAAATGACCTTGTTTAGAAATGTGCGCCCTTTACTGATGGACAGCAGCGCTGACCGTGACACCGCGCTGATGCAAGCCGAGGGGCATTTGTTGAGCCGCAATATCGTCCAAAGCGGCGACGTCTATGCCATCACCTGCGGTGAACCCATGGGAGCGCCCGGCGGCACCAACATGCTTAAGATCTGTCGGGTTGCCTAGAAAATAAGCCCCACGCCTTCTCACTGCGCGTAGACACGGCCCCTGCTTGAAAAGAAAAAACCCGTCGCTAAAGAGAGTTCTTGCCCGACAAAAGCTTCTGGTCCTGGCTGAATCCAACTCGGCAGTTTGTGCGTAAAGTCATGATCACCATGAAGCTATTGAATTCAAATTTGCCCAGACGATCTCTTTTTGCCATGCTGCCAGCGCTGCTTACCGCGTGTTCGGCGCTTGATGTGCTCAATGCCACCGTGGCAGACGACACTTACCGCTCTACGCTGGATTTGGCCTACGGCAACCTTCCCCGCCAAAAAGTCGATGTGTATTTGCCCAGCCAACAGCTTGCGGACAAAACCCTTGCCGTGGGCGGCGCGCCGATGGTGGTTTTCTTTTACGGCGGCAGCTGGTCATCTGGCAACCGGGCTGATTACCGATTTGTCGGTGAAGCGCTTGCTGCGCATGGCGTCGCCGTGGTGGTGGCCGACTACCGATTGAGCCCAGAAGTGCGCTACCCGGTCTTTTTGCAGGACAGCGCGCTGGCCACCCGATGGGCTTTTGACAACGCCCAAAAGTTTGGTGCTGACCCAGCCCGCATCTTTGTCATGGGGCACAGTGCAGGCGCTTACAACGCCGCCATGTTGGCGCTAGACCCGCGCTGGCTGAACGCCGTCGGGTCTAGCCCCGCCAAGCTGGCAGGCTGGATAGGCCTGGCCGGGCCATATGACTTTTTGCCGATTGGCGACCGCAAAACGCAAGTCGCGTTTGAATGGCCAGGCACGCCCGCCGATAGCCAGGCGCTGTTTCATGCGTCCAGTGCTTCGCCTCCGGCTTTGCTGCTGGCCCCTCTTAATGACACGTTGGTCAACACCCAGCGCAGCACGGTAGGCATGGCGCAGCGGCTAAAAAGCAGCGGCGTGCGGGTTGAATCCGAGTTGTACGACACGGTTAGCCACATCACGATCGTGGCCACGATGGCCTCGGTGCTGAGAAGTCGCGCGCCAGTGCTGGAGCGGGTGACAGATTTTGTAAAGCAGAACGCTAGAATCTAGCGGCGCTTAGGCCATGACAAAGTTACGGTTACAGCGCAGTGACCTAGCGCGTTCCGAGCCAGTTTTTTCGCCTGTCCTTTTGCCTGTATTTTTGCCTGTATTTTCGCAACGCTTACCCGCCATTTTTCATTCATTTTTCTGGGAATTTCACGATGCCACTCGTATCCATGCGCGAGCTCCTTGACCACGCCGCCGTCAACACCTACGGTATTCCGGCGTTCAACGTCAACAATTTAGAGCAAGTGCAAGCTGTGATGCAAGCAGCTGACGAGGTCGGCGCGCCCGTGATTTTGCAAGCCAGCGCAGGCGCGCGCAAATACGCTGGCGAGTCGTTTATCAAGCACCTGATTGCCGCCGCGATTGAAGCCTACCCGCACATCCCGCTGGTCATGCACCAGGACCACGGCCAAAGCCCCGACGTGTGTCAAGGCGCGATTAATTTAGGCTTCAGTTCAGTGATGATGGACGGATCACTAGAAGCCGACGGCAAAACCATTGCCAGCTATGACTACAACGTGGACGTGACCCGCAAAGTGGTAGACATGGCGCACATCAAGGGCGTGACGGTCGAAGGCGAACTCGGTTGCCTGGGCAGCCTAGAGACCATGAAGGGCGACAAGGAAGACGGCCACGGCACGGACGCCACGATGACGATGGACCAGCTGCTGACTGACCCTGAACAGGCCGCTGATTTTGTCAAACGTACGCAAATTGACGCGCTGGCCATAGCTATTGGCACCAGCCACGGTGCTTACAAGTTCACCCGCAAGCCTACAGGCGACATTTTGGCGATTGGCCGTATTCAGGAAATTAACCGCCGCATCCCCAACACGCATCTGGTCATGCACGGCTCGTCGAGCGTGCCGCAAGACCTGCTGGCCATTATCCGTGAACATGGCGGCGACATGAAAGAAACCTATGGCGTACCGGTTGAAGAGATTCAAAAGGCCATTCAATTTGGTGTGCGCAAAATCAATATTGACACCGATATCCGCCTGGCGATGACCGCCGCCGTGCGCAAGTTTTTGCATGAAAACCCCAGCAAATTTGACGCACGCGAATGGCTCAAACCCGCCACTGCGGCAGCCAAAGCCATTTGCAAAGAGCGTTATTTGCAGTTCGGCTGCGAAGGCCAGGGCGCGAAGATCAAGGGCGATACGTTGCAGGTTGTGGCGGGCAAATATGCCAAGGGTGAGTTGGAACAAGTGGTGCATTAAACACAGCTCAGCAGAACAATCCACTGGTGGCATAATTGCTATACACATCAAAGGTGTATAGCCATGAACACACGAACCAATATTGTTTTAGACGACGACCTGGTAGCCCAAGCCATGACGCTGGCGCGGGTGACGACCAAAAAAGCTGCGGTTGAGGCGGCGTTGCGTGCTTACGTTCGCAAGCCTGATTATTCGGCTTTGCTGGCCCTGCGCGGCAAAGATTTGATCGACCCTGATTACGACCCGCGCGGGCCTTACGGTCTAACGCAAGCTGCGCTAGAGCGGCGAGGCTGGCACACGTTTGAAGATGCACGTCAGGCACATGAAAAGCAGCTCGATGAGCGGCACCCCATAACCAAGCAGGCGAAACAGACCAAACAGCCCAAAAAAACAACCACGGCTAAAACAACTCAAAAGCGCAAACTGCTGGCTACAGCGTGATTCTTGACACGTCGGCATGGATTGAGTTCTTGCGCGCGACAGGCTCACGCGCTGACTTAAAGCTTCAACAAGCTTTTTCAAATTCAAGAGCAATCTGGATACCAGAGGTGGTCTGTCGTGAAGTGTTGCAAGGTGCTAGAAGCGTGGCGCATTTCATGCAATTACAAACTGCGCTTGATGAACTGTCCTCTTACGTCAGCCCCGACCCTTTTGAGCTGGCTCGAAGCGCTTCTTTGCTGTACGCCCGATGCCGCTGGCAAGGCATCACCATTCGCAGCCCCAACGACTGTCTTGTAGCGGCATGTGCCATCGAAGCGGACATGCCTTTATTGCACGCTGACCGTGATTTTTTAGATTTAGCTTCAGTTGACAAACGCTTGAGACTAATTTGATTTGCCTTTTATGACTACCGTTCACACCTCCTCCATCACCTCACTAACCCTGCTGGCCCGAGGCAAAGTACGCGACAACTACGCCGTAGGCAAAGACCGGCTGCTGATGGTGGCCAGTGACCGCATCAGTGCGTTTGACGTGATTTTGGGCGAGCCCATCCCCGGCAAGGGCGCGCTGCTGACGCAGATGGCGCTGTTCTGGTTTGCGCGGCTCGGCCACATTTGCCCCAACCACCTGACAGGCGAAGCGCCGACAAGCGCCGTTACACCTGCAGAAGTGCCGCAGGTCGCAGACCGCTCCATGCTGGTCAAGCGCCTCAAACCCATCCCGGTCGAGGCCGTGGTGCGCGGGTATTTGGCTGGCAGCGGCTGGGCCGAATACCAGGCGTCGCAATCGGTCTGTGGTGTGCCGCTGCCCGCAGGTTTGAAAAACGCGAGCAAGCTACCTGAACCGATTTTTACTCCGGCCGCCAAGGCAGCGCAGGGCGAGCATGACGAAAACATCAGTTTCGAGCGAGTCGTAGAGGTAGTAGGCGCTGACTTAGCTGAAAAAATCAAGCGCATCAGCATCCAGATTTATCAAGAAGCCGCCGCCTTTGCCCTGACCAAAGGCATCATCATTGCTGACACCAAGTTCGAGTTTGGACTAGACCAAGACGGTACGCTGACCCTAATGGACGAAGTGCTGACCCCCGACTCATCCCGCTACTGGCCCATCGAAGGCTATGAAGCCGCCTTCGCCGCCGGGCAAAACCCACCCAGCTACGACAAACAGTTTGTACGCGACTGGCTCGAAGCCGTGCGCATCAACGGCAAACCCTGGGATAAAACCCCGCCCGCCCCGCGCTTGCCGGATGAGGTGATTGCCAAGACGGCGGCGAAGTATCAGGAAGCTTTGACAAGGCTGATGGCCTGAAAGAGGTTGCTTGTGGATCGCAAGACGGGATAGTCGCAACAGAAAAGGCTGTGAGTTTTGTGAGCCAACTCTATCAGTCTTGACCCGTACGGACTTTGTACGGATAATCAAGGGATGAACGCATCCACCCGAGCCGAACGCATTGAAATCAGGGCAACGCTTGAACTCAAAGCCAGCCTTGAAAAGGCCGCCCAATTGCAAGACCAAACGCTCAGCGCCTTTGTGCTTACTGCTTCGCGTGATGCGGCTTCGCGCGTGCTGGGCGACCAAACGCGGTTCCTGCTGCCAGCCAAGCAGATGGTTGCTTTTCACAAAGCACTTGACGCCCCTGCGCGCGAGTTACCTGGGCTCAAACGACTGTTCGCCAAGCCCAGCGTATTTTCTTGATGCTTTTCAGTCAGCCCGAGCCGCTTACTGCAAGCCACGACACCTTATCGTTTGATTGCGGCAAAGCGCCGTTGAACCAGTTTTTGCAACGCTATGCTTTGGTCAATCAGGCAACTGGTAGCGCCCGCACCTTTGTAAGCTTGTCAGGCGGACAGATCAGTGGTTACTACAGTCTGGCAGCTGCGTCGGCCGAGCACGCCTTTGTGTCGCCGCGCATTAGCAAAGGCCTGGCCAGGCACCCTATCCCCATGCTGCTGCTGGCCCGGCTGGCGGTTGACCTGAAAGCCCAAGGCCAAGGGCTTGGGCGAAGCCTGTTGCAAAGCGTACTGGGTAAGTACTTGCAAGCTAGCGAAGTCATAGGGTGCAGAGCATTGATGGTTCACGCCATCGATGAGGCAGCCATCGGGTTTTACCAAGGCTATGGTTTTGAGCCGTCGCCAGTAGACGCGGCGCATTTGTACTTGTTGACCAAGGATATTCGCAAGACGCTGGGGTGACGCGGTGACTTTTCGGCGTCAAGCTCGTAAGTTGCGCGAGCGAAGCACAACCCGACACATTATCGAAACCAGCGGAACTGTCGGGTTTCGGCCGTTAGCCTAACCAGATCTACAAATGGAAAGCCGGCTTAACCCCACTTTGTTCTTCATCAGCAGCCAAAGCCAAGAGCTGTCTGAATCGCCCCGGGTTCCGTGGAGGCCCGTTGGGTTAAGTCAGGCCGATGTGGCGGTCTGACTGGCTAATTGCCGATAGTAATTTTCCTCAGCTTCGGCAGGCGGAATGTAACCGATGGGCTCCAGCAGTCGGTGGT
>JANPIK010000066.1:0-7645 GCA_031424935.1 Polaromonas sp. | reverse complement strand
AGGCGTGATGCGCCAAAAATGCCAGACCGGTGCGACACGCCGAAGCCGACGAAGGTTTCTTTGAGTGACCGCACGCCCAGCACATCGCCGACGCTGATGTCAATCGTCGGGTCAAGGTAGTTCAGCAGGCGGGAGGTGGTTTTGCCGTTCTGGCTGGTGACCTCGGTGTACGGCACGCGCTGTGCGGCTGACAGGCCAACGCCTACGCCCAGCCGGGTTCTGACGCTGTTGCTCCACGGAAAGCCGTAGTAGATGGCTTTCATGAATAAATCAACCTGAAAGCCGTTGGTCTGCAAACCGCGTTCGTCGTGGTGCGTTAAGCCCACATAGCCCGCGAAGTCCAGCGGCCAGCCGTTGAGTTTCTCAATGAAGGGCTTGCCGATTTGAATGCCGCTGATGTGGGTGGCATTGACTTTGGCAGTTGACAGGCAGCGCGCGGTGATGATGCGGGCCAGGTGGCAACCGTCCTCGGTCGCCTTGCCATACAGCAGCTTGACGTAGGTGGGTGATGTGGGTTCGTCCCATTGGCGCTTGTGGCTGCCAAAGTCATAAGCCGCGCCAATGTACACGGCGGGCAACACGCGTTTTTCAACAATCGGGCTGTTTTTGACGGATGCACCCAACCGTGTGGCCGATATGCCGGCCATCAGTCGCCAGCGCTCAGACACATCGTAAGAGCCGTACAGCCCCAATTGCGCCTGCGTGCCAGCGCCGGGTACGTAGGCCGCTCGGCTTGCGTTGGCTTCGTTGGCCTGCACGCCGTAGTAATAGTTGTTCAGTTTGGCATCACGCCACGACACGCTCACATCCGGCCGCAGCGACCACGGCCCAGACCGCCATTCGTAGCCGTAGCCCAGCCGTGCTTCGTAGCCGCGTGATGCGCTGCCCACATCGTGTACCAGTTCAGCACGTACCGTACCCCAGCTTTGCCGCAAGCGGTAGGCCAGCCCCAGGTCAATGCCAGAGTCGCGGCTGGCCATGCCTTTCAGGCTGGCTGGCAGGTTTTCCGCCGGAAAACCTTCAAACCGCTGTTCGATAAACGCGTCTAATCGTTGACCCTGGGCGCGGTCACCGTCGTTGAAGAGCTTGATACCGGCTCGGTTGGCATGCAAAAACAGCCGTTCGCCTTCATATAAATAGAGCGGCAGCAGGTCATAGCGCGTACCACCTCCCAAGTAAGGCGATGCGCTGGCCCGCACCGCAGCCCCAAGGCCTGCACTGCCGGGCTGGCTTAAAAAATCCGTCAGCGGCTCGATGCCGTCAGCCCGTGCGGGAGCGCAAAACGCGGTGGCCAAACCCAGCAGCGCGGCATTGACAAACGGGGTGCATGTCTTCATGGGTGGTTGATTTGGGGGGCTTGACGCGTGTGAGTGCGTCAAAAGGGAGTCAAAAGGGGGTCAAAAGGGGGTTAAAACGGAATGTCGTCGTCCATGTCGTCAAAGCCACTGGCGGCTTTTGCGGGGGCGGCTTTGGCGACGGGTGTGGGGCGTGCTGCGGGTGCTCTGGGTGCGCTGTAGCCACCGCCATCGTCGCCATCTGGCGAGCCACCCCCACCCATGCCCTGGCGGCTGCCCAGCATCTGCATTTGGTCAGCACGGATTTCGGTGGTGAATTTTTCCACACCGTCCTTGTCGGTCCATTTGCGGGTGCGCAGGCTGCCTTCGACATACACCTGCGAGCCTTTTTTCAGGTATTGCCCCACGATTTCAGCCAACCGGCCATTGAAATTGATCCGGTGCCATTCGGTGGCTTCTTTCATTTCGCCGCTGGTTTTGTCTTTCCAGCGGTCGGTGGTGGCAATCGACACGTTGGCGACCTGGTCGCCGTTTGGGAAGCTGCGCATTTCGGGGTCTTTGCCCAGGTTGCCGACGATGATGACTTTGTTAATTGATGCCATGGTGTCTTTCTTTTTACGATAAAAAAGGTCAGAAAAATGAGCGTCCACTGGAGGCGACGGTCGTCGATTGTGCCGTAATTGCTGGCTTTGGCTGCGTCCTGTCTGCCAAACGTTAGTCCTACAAACACTGTCACTGACGGATGACTTGCCCGGTTTTTGACGAACTTTTACGCTTAGGCTTTCTTTTTTACAGAAAGTTTGCCCGCATGCCTTATTTGACAGGGTTACTGAATCGGCTTGCCTGTCTTAACTCAAGAACGAGGCGTGTTGCCATCGCTGCGCTGCTGCTCATTTTGTGCAGTTTTGGTATCGGGTCATGCTCGACATTGATGACCACGGCCCGACACGACAATGGCGTGCTGCTGTTGCTGGTGCCCGACAACCAGGATTTGTCCGACCCGCTGGTTCTGGCATGGCAGGATGCCGCGTCAGAGCAAGGCGTGCGCTTAAAACCCATGACAGACGCTCAGTTTTTAAAATTAGGCCGGCGCGCTCATGACTTTGCCGGGCTTATTTTGCCCGACAGCATCCACATCTATGCGACCAACGAATTGATTGCCGCCATCACCACGTATACAAAACGCGGGGGTCACACGATGCTGGTCTATGACTTTGGTGCCCTGGAGCGCATAAACGGCATGGCTTTTTACGCCATGCCGACATCCCGGATGAGCGCCCTGGCCGGTGTTGACTACGTGTTGTATGAGACCCTACGTGCCAAAACAACCGGATGGGGTCCCGTCAGAGCCCTGAAGAGCACCATGCGCGAATTGCTGGTGCCCCCTGGTAAATCCATGCCCTATCGGCCGTCTCCACAGCCGTCTGGGTATATTGCCGTGCCTGCTAAGGCTGGCAGCGGCGGCGGGCCGAACCAAGCGCCAAACCAAGCGCCGGACAAAACGCAGGTCATGCCCGTCAGCCCCAAACTGGCAACTTCGAAAGGGGTGACAACAGTTGCTTTTGGGCAGCGCCAGCTGACGACCACCGCGTCTGCGGCCTCACCCACCGCAGTGACCGATGACGATGCCCTGCATGCCTACCACGGCTACCTGCTTGGCCATTTGGACTACCCGAGTTTTGTGACACAGGGCGATTTTGGCTGGCCCACGCGTCCCCAGCAGGTCGCGTTGGCCGACTCTCCACACTTCGGTCTGGTGGCGGGTATCAACCCCGTAGGCCGGGGCAAGGTTCTGTTTGTCAATTTGCCCTTGACTTATCTCAAGGGCCGCACAGATGCCTTGTTGATGCACGGCTTTCTCCATTACTTTACGCGCAACCTGCTGAATATGACGCACCTGTCAGCGATGCCGAATGGCGTTGCGGGCATGACTTTTGATTGGCATCTGGACTATTTGTATGCACAAAAATCTACCCTGGCGCTGATGGCGCTGAATGTTTTCAGTGACCCGAATGCCTTGTTTTCTATCGACCTGACTGCAGGGCCAGACACCATCAGTGTGGGTGATCGACGGGGATTTAATTTGCCTGCCAATCCTGTCGCGCAACATATATTAAGAACTTTTGACCAGTTTGGTCATTCTGTAGGCTCCCACGGCGGGTGGATCCATGACTACGCCGGTGACAACATTACCGAAACGAACCAGTTTGCATCGTCTGGCGGCGCCTGCGTTAATCCTGACACGCTGGTTGACAATTTTGAGCAGTGCTACGTGCTGAATCATCAGGCAGTCAATGGTGCTGTTGGCCGTAGATTGCGCAGCTACTCAGCCCCTCTGGGCAACAACCCACCGTGGGCCATGAGTTGGCTGGAAGAACGCGGCGTGGTGGCCGCTTATTTTGGTGGTCACACGGGGCTGGGTGCAACGCGGCATTACCGCGATGGAAAATTGCTCAATCCGAAAATGTGGGTGTTTCCCGTCACGCCAGCAGGCGTTCATGCGACTTTCGAGGAGTGGCAGGCCCACGATGTGCCTAAGGACGAGATCAACCAGTGGTACCGCGAGTTGATCGACTTCAGCATCGCACAAAACACAAGCCGCCTTGTGTACGCACATCCCCCCGGTGCCTATAAGTGGAGCGACGTGTTGCTCAATATGCTCGAACATGCCAAAAAGCAGTACCACGCAGGCAAACTGAACTGGTACACCATGGAGCGACTTGCTGATTTCATGACCACCCGGCTGGATGTCACGTGGACTCAAGCCACAGATACCAGCGGTGTCACCCGTTTCGATGCATCGCATCCTTCCAATCTGAATGAAATGACCTGGCGCCTTCCGAGGGCTGTTTATGACAAAGCACCCCGTGTTGTTTTGGGTACTGCTGCGGTACTCGCCGACGAGAAGTATTGGCTCGTCAGGGCGGGTGTGGGCCAGCACATTGTGTTTACCGCCATCGCCATCCCGCGCTAAGCTGAGTCTCAATAAAAACACACCAAACCAGGCACCACAAGCTGCCAGTAAAGCTGTGTATTTCGCATGGCCACACGCATGCGGGGCTTCAGTCTATGATTAAAGGTTGTCCTCAATCTGACTCTGCCTTGAACTCTCCTAACGACAGTCAATACCTTGCCAATATTTTGGCCCAGCAGCGCATCAGCATTCGCGGCGCACGTACGCACAACCTGAAAAATATCGATCTTGACATTCCGCGTAACCAGTTGGTGGTGATCACGGGTTTAAGCGGTTCAGGCAAATCGTCACTGGCCTTTGACACGCTGTATGCCGAGGGCCAGCGTCGCTATGTTGAAAGCCTGAGCACCTATGCGCGGCAGTTTTTGCAGCTGATGGACAAGCCCGATGTCGACATGATTGAAGGCTTGTCGCCTGCCATTTCGATTGAGCAAAAAGCCACTTCACATAACCCGCGCTCCACCGTGGGTACGGTCACGGAAATCCACGACTACTTGCGCTTGCTGTTTGCACGCGCTGGCACACCGTTTTGTCCTGAGCATGATTTGCCACTTCAGGCGCAAAGCGTGAGCGAAATGGTGGACTCAGTGCTGGCCCTGCCAGAAGACACCAAACTGATGATTCTGGCACCGGTGGCGCGTGAAAAAAAAGGCGAATTTGTCGAGCTGTTTACCGAAATGCAAGCGCAGGGTTACGTGCGCTTTCGGGTCGATGGTCAGTCGTATGAGTTTGATGAGTTGCCCAAGCTCAAAAAGACCGAAAAGCACAGCATCGATGTGGTGATTGACCGGCTCAAGTCCCGTACTGACCAGACGCAGAGGCTGGCTGAAAGTTTTGAAGCGGCTCTGCGGCTGGCTGACAGCAAAGCCATCGCGCTGGAGATGGACACCGGTAAAGAGCATCTGTTCAGTGCCAAGTTTTCGTGCCCGGTGTGCAGCTATTCGCTGGCCGACATGGAGCCACGCCTGTTTTCGTTCAACTCGCCGGTGGGTGCGTGCCCGAGCTGCGACGGCCTAGGCCACAAAGAGTTTTTTGACCCGTCGCGCATCGTCGCTTTTCCTTCGCTTAGCCTGGCCAGTGGCGCGATCAAGGGTTGGGACAGGCGCAACGGCTACTATTTTTCAATGTTGGAGAGCTTAGCCAAGCACTACAGCTTTGACATTGAAACTGCCTTTGAAGACCTTCCCGTGCCCGTGCAGGGCGTGGTGTTGTGCGGCTCCGGTGACGAGGAAATCAAGTTTTCGTATGTGATGGACTCTGGCGCGTCGCAGGGCAAAAAAGTCACTAAAAAACACGCCTTTGAAGGCGTGATTCGCAACTTTGACCGCCGCTACCGCGAGACAGACTCGAGCGTGGTGCGGGACGAACTCAGCCGCTACCGCAGCGTCCAGCCTTGCCCCGACTGCGGCGGCACGCGCTTGCGGCAAGAGGCGCGGCACGTGTACCTGGTTGGCGCGCCTGAACCTGACGGCAGCGTTAAAAAACGCGCAATTTTTGACATCAGCCGCATCACTCTGCGCGAAAGCTTTGCGTATTTTGACCAGCTCAAAATGTCGGGGGCTAAAGGTGAAATTGCAGGCAAAGTGGTGCGTGAAATTGGTTTGCGGTTGAAGTTTTTGAACGACGTCGGGCTGAATTATTTAAGCCTGGACCGCAGTGCCGAAACCCTGTCGGGCGGCGAATCCCAGCGCATCCGGCTGGCGTCGCAAATTGGCTCCGGCCTGACCGGCGTGATGTATGTGCTCGACGAGCCCAGCATCGGCCTGCACCAGCGCGATAACGACCGCCTGATTGGTACGCTAAAACATTTGCGGGACATCGGCAACAGCGTGATCGTTGTCGAACACGATGAGGACATGATTCGCGCCGCTGACCATGTGATTGACATGGGCCCCGGCGCTGGCGTTCACGGTGGCCGTGTGATGGCGCAGGGCACGTATGAAGAAGTTCGAGACAACCCGAATTCCCTGACGGGCAAATACTTGGCGCAACTGCTGAAAATCGCGGTGCCTGAAAAGCGCACGCCGTGGTTGCACACAGTACAAAAAGCAGACCCTTTCGCCAATAAAAAGCCATCACGCTTTCCACACAGCCCGGCCTATGAACGCCGGGCCGCGCGTGAAGCGCAGCACCAGGCCACACTGGGTGATCTGCAGGCGCTGCGCGTTATCAAGGCCAGCGGCCATAACTTGAAAGACATCAGCGTCGAGTTCCCGGTCGGCCTGCTGACCTGTGTCACGGGCGTTTCAGGGTCGGGTAAATCGACGCTGGTCAATGACACGCTGTATGCCGCTGTGGCCCGCACGCTCTACCGCGCGCATGACGAGCCCGCTGCGCATGAGGCGATTGAAGGCATTGAGCATTTCGATAAAGTCATCAATGTGGACCAATCCCCGATTGGCCGCACGCCGCGCAGCAACCCAGCCACTTACACCGGATTGTTTACGCCCATTCGCGAGTTGCTGGCTGAGATGAATACCGCGCGCGAGCGTGGCTACGGCGCAGGCCGCTTCAGCTTTAACGTCGCGGGCGGCCGCTGCGAGGCCTGCCAGGGCGATGGCGTCGTGAAGGTTGAAATGCACTTTTTACCCGACGTTTACGTGCCGTGTGATGTCTGCAAAGGCATGCGCTACAACCGCGAAACGCTGGAAGTGCAATACAAAGGCAAAAACATTGCGCAGATATTGGATTTGACGGTTGAAGCTGCTGCCGAGTTTTTTAAAGCTGTACCCACCATTGCACGCAAGCTGCACACGCTGCTCGACGTCGGTCTGAGTTACATCAAGCTGGGCCAAGCCGCTACCACGCTGTCGGGCGGTGAGGCGCAGCGCGTCAAACTGGCGTTGGAGCTGAGCAAAAAAGACACCGGCCGCACCCTCTACATCCTCGATGAGCCAACCACGGGCTTGCATTTTGCCGACATTGACTTGCTGCTTAAAGTGCTGCACCAGCTGCGCGACGCGGGCAACACGATTGTGGTCATTGAGCACAACCTGGACGTCATCAAAACAGCCGACTGGGTGATTGACATGGGGCCTGAAGGTGGCGCGGGTGGTGGCACGGTAGTGGGCGTGGGGACACCAGAAGATATTGCGGCGAATGCTAATAGCCATACGGGGCGATATTTGGCGCGGTTGTTGTAGGCACGCACAAACAATTAAGGGTTTAGCACCTCGCCATTTAAATTCCCCACCATTTAAAATACAACCATGAGTGCTTCAATCCACTTCTCGATCAAATTTGATGGCCCGGCATTGACCAGCCATCAAATGGATGTTCGTGAACTAGCCCCAGCGCTAATCGCTTTGTCTGGCTTGCTTGAAGAAGCGAACCGCGTTGCCTTCCCAGACTCTGATGAGATCAGGGTGCAGATAAA
>JANPIK010000065.1:0-57404 GCA_031424935.1 Polaromonas sp. | reverse complement strand
CGCCGTCATGAACTTCACCAATCTTGTGGTTCACGCCGGTGTAAAACAAAACACGTTCGGTGGTGGTGGTTTTACCAGCATCGATGTGGGCAGAAATACCGATATTGCGGTAGTTTTCAATGGGGGTTGCGCGGGACATATTCTTACTCCAATAGTGATTCAATTCGCTACGTCGTCAATGGCAGGGCGGATGCCGACTGCCACACGGCGTAGCGAGCAGGATGCAGTGCGAGGCGGACGGAGCAGAGAAACCGGAGCGACCTTCAGGGTCGTGAGGATTTGCTTTGGGCTGCAACGACGCATCACGGCTCCGCAGTAGCTTTATCAGTTACGAACGGGCTTACCCGTGCTCATCATGCCCATGATGCGCTCTTGGGTTTTAGCGTTTTCAAGCAGTGAGCAAAATGCCCTGCGTTCCAGCGTCATCAAATACTCTTCTGTCACCAGCGTGCCATTGTCCACGTCACCACCACACACCACGCCTGCAATCAGGCTGGCGATGTGAAAGTCATGGGCACTGATAAAACCGCCGTCGCGCATATTGACCAGCTGGCCTTTAATGGTGGCCAAGCCACTCCTGCCAACCACCGGGAAGCTGCGCTTCAGGGGGGCGCGGTAGCCAGAGTCATACATCGCGCGTGCCTCATTGATGGCCACAAACAGCAGCTCATTGACGTTGGGCACAATCACATCGCTGTCCAGCAAATAACCAATCTTGCGGCTCTCAATCGCGCTGGTGCCCACCGTGGCCATGGCCGCTGCAGTAAAGCCTTCAATCAAAAACGGCAGCAAGTCTTTGTGGGTGGATTTGGCTGCGTTCTCGGCAGCGCGGCGGGCAATGTAGGCCAGGCCGCCCGCACCGGGCACCAAGCCCACGCCGACTTCGACTAGGCCGATGTAGCTTTCCATCGCAGCGACGCGCTTGGCGGAATACACTGCCATCTCGCAGCCACCACCCAGCGCCAGGCCGCGAATCGCGGAGACGACGGGCACCGCCGCGTAGCGCATTTTGAGCATCACATTTTGCAGCTCGCCCTCTACCTCATCAATGGCCGCGACGCCACTCATCATGAAGGCAGGCAGCATGGCTTGCAGGTCAGCGCCAGCGGAGAACATCTCGTCGTTCGACCAGATCACCATACCTTTGTAATTTTTCTCGGCCATGTCAATGCCGAGCGCCAAGCCTTCAGCGACATCGGGGCTGATGGCGTGCATTTTGGTTTTGATGCTGGCTATCAACACGTCGTCGTCCAATGTCCACAAGCGGACTGCATCATCTTCATGCAGCGTGGTGCCTGCAGTCGTAAACGAAGGGGCTTCTGCGCCCAGCACGTCTTCAGGGAAATGCTGACGCGCATACACCGGCAACTGGCGCTTGGGGATGAATTTTTTGCTTGAGGCGGACCACGAACCCTGCGGTGTGTGCACTCCGCCGGCATCAGCCACCGGGCCGTTGAACACCCAGTCTGGCAGTGGTGCATCAGACAAGGTTTTACCCGCGTCAATATCTTCCTTGATCCAGGTGGCGACCTGCAGCCAGCCCGCTTGCTGCCACAGCTCGAACGGGCCTTGTTTGGCACCAAAGCCCCAGCGCATCGCTAAGTCAATGTCGCGTGCGGTTTCGGCAATGGTTTCCAGGTGCACGGCAGCGTAATGAAACTGGTCACGCAGGATGGCCCACAAAAAGCGCGCTTCAGCGCCCTCAGCGTTGCGCAGCAGGCCCAGGCGCTCACCCGCAGGCTTTTTTAACATGCGGCCGACCACGTCGTTGGACTTGGCGCCGCCTGCGACGTATTCCATGCTTTCAGGGTCAAGCCGCAGGATGTCGCGGCCGACTTTTTTGTAAAAACCAGCGCCTGTTTTCTGTCCCAGGCTTTTTGATTCCAGCAGCTTGGCCAGCACCGGCGGTGTGCCGTACATGCTGGTGAATGGATCGGGCGTTTTGCCCTCGCCTTCGCCTAAATTGTCTTGCAGCGTTTTGATCACATGCGCCATGGTGTCCAGGCCCACGACGTCCGCCGTGCGGAAGGTGCCCGAGCTGGCGCGGCCAAGTTTTTTGCCCGTCAAGTCATCGACTACGTCATAAGTCAGGCCAAACGCTTCAGTCTGCTTGATGATGGCCAGCATGCCCGCAATACCAACGCGGTTGGCAATGAAGTTGGGCGTGTCGTGGGCGCGAATGACGTTTTTGCCCAGGCCGCTGGTGACAAATGCTTCGAGGTCGTCCAGCACCGCCGCACCGGTGGTCGGCGTGTTGATCAGCTCGACCAGTGTCATGTAGCGTGGCGGGTTGAAAAAGTGAATACCGCAAAACCGCGGTTTAATCGACTCGGGCAATGCTTCACTGAGTTTGGTGATCGACAGGCCCGAGGTGTTGCTGGCCACAATCGCGCCTTCAGCAATGAAAGGCGCTATCTTGTGATACAGGTCAGTCTTCCAATCCATGCGCTCGGCAATCGCTTCGATGATCAGGTCGCACTCTTTGAGCACATCCATGTTTTCTTCGTAGTTGGCTTGCTGAATCAACGCCGCGTCTTCCGAAACGCCGAGTGGCGCTGGTTTGAGTTTTTTCAAACCTTCAACTGCGCGGGTAACGATGCCATTCTTTGGTCCGTCTTTGGCAGCCAAATCAAACAGCACAACCGGGATTTTGCAATTGACCAAGTGCGCAGCGATTTGCGCACCCATCACGCCTGCGCCCAGAACGGCGACTTTTTTAACAGTAAATTTTTGCATGTCGATTTCCTGAACGATCAAGCCAGCGCTTCGTCAGTTTCCATCAGCGACTTGGCGCCGCTGCGCGCGGTGCGCATCAGGGTTGCGGTCTCGGGGAACAGCTTGGCAAAGTAAAAGCGGGCGGTTTGCAGCTTGGCAATATAGAACTTGTCCGTGTTGCCTGCGGCTATCTCGCGCAGCGCAACTTGCGCCATGCGCGCCCAGAAGTAACCAAACACCAGATGCCCAGCAACGCGCAAATAATCGACTGCTGCAGCGCCTACCTCGTCGGCATTTTGAAAGCCTTTGAAGCCCAATTCCGTGGTGAACTTGGTCATCTGCTCTGCCAGTACCGCCAGCGGGTTGATGAACTCGGCCATTTTTTCATTCACACCTTCCTCAGCCACCAGCGTACCAATCAGCTTACCGAATTTCTTCAGAGTCGCGCCGTTGTTGCTCAAGATTTTGCGGCCCAGCAAGTCCAGCGACTGGATGGTGTTGGTGCCCTCATAGATCATGTTGATGCGGTTGTCGCGCGCAAACTGTTCCATGCCCCACTCTTTGATAAAACCGTGGCCACCAAATACTTGCAAACACGCGTTGGTGGAAATATGGCCGTTGTCCGTTAAAAACGCTTTGACGATGGGCGTCAGCAACGACAGCACTTCGCCGCTTTCCTTGCGCACCGCCTCGTCAGGGTGGTAATGCTCTTTGTCGAGCAGCACCGCGCAGTAAGTCGCCAGGGCACGGCCGCCTTCGGCATAGGCTTTGGCTGTCAGCAGCATTTTGCGCACGTCAGGGTGCACGATGATCGGGTCAGCCGCTTTGTCTTTGGCCTTGACACCCGATAACGAGCGCATCTGAATGCGGTCTTTGGCATACGCCAGCGCGTTTTGGTAAGCCACTTCAGTCAAGCCGAGCGACTGGTTACCCACGCCCAGGCGGGCGGCATTCATCATCACAAACATGCCTTGCATGCCTTTGTTGGGCGCGCCAACCAGTGTGCCGATCGCGCCGTCCAGGACAATTTGCGCAGTAGCGTTGCCGTGGATGCCCATTTTGTGCTCCAAGCCGCCGCAATAGATGCCGTTGCGCTCGCCCAGTGTGCCGTCCTTGTTGACCATGAACTTGGGCACGATGAACAGGCTCACACCTTTGATGCCGGGAGGTGCGTCTGTCAAACGTGCCAGCACCAGATGGATGATGTTGCCGGCCATGTCGTGCTCACCCGCGCTGATAAAAATCTTGTTGCCGGTGATTTTGAAGGTGCCGTCGGGCAAAGCTTCAGCCTTGGTACGCATCAGGCCCAGGTCGGTGCCGCAATGCGGCTCGGTCAGGCACATGGTGCCTGTCCATTCACCGCTGGTCATTTTGTGCAGGTAGGTCTGCTTTTGCTCTTCCGTGCCGTGGCTGTGCAGCGCGGCGTGTGCGCCGTGCGTCAGGCCGGGGTACATGGTCCAGGCCTGGTTGGCGCTGTTGAGCATTTCATAAAAGCACTGGTTAATCACCAGCGGCAGGCCTTGGCCGCCATAGGCGGGGTCGCCACTCAAGGCGGGCCAGCCGCCTTCAACATACTTGGCATAGGCCTCTTTAAAGCCGGTGGGCGTGGTCACCGCGTGGGTGGTGATGTCTAGTTTGCAGCCTTCTGCATCGCCGCTGATGTTGAGCGGGAAAATCACCTCAGTGGCAAATTTGGCACCTTCTTCTAGCACCGCGTTGATGGTGTCGATGTCGGCATCGGCGTATTTGGCAATGGGTTTTAACTCTTCAGAAACGTTGAGCACTTCGTGCATCACAAATTGCATATCACGTATCGGGGCGTTGTAAACGGGCATGAAATAGCTCCTTAGAAAAATTAAATTAAGCGGTGGGTGCGCAGCCGTAGCGCATCAAAATATTGGCAAATCCGGTGTGGGCTCGGGCAATGGAGCCGGGAGTTTTTAAAAATCGTGCTTCGTAATGCAGCGCCAGAATGAGGCCATGAATCTCAAACGCCATCTGGTTTTCATCCAGGTCGCTGCGCAAAGGACCGGCTTGCCGGGTTTGCACAACGGCGCGGTTCATGGCGGCCAGCCAGGTTTTAACCGACCCCGCCAGCGCATCGCGAACCGGACCTGGGCGATCGTCAAACTCAACCGCGCCGCTGATGAACAGGCAACCTGAGTCAATCTCAACCGAGGTGCGGTTCATCCAGTTTTCAAACAGGGCTTTCAAGCGCGGCATTCCCCTGGGGTGCTGCAGCGCGGGGTAAAACACCTCTTCTTCAAAACGGGCGTAATACTCGCGAATCACAGATATTTGCAGCTCTTCGCGTGAACCAAAATGCGCAAACACGCCCGACTTGCTCATGCGCATGACCTCTGCCAGCGCGCCTATGCTCAAGCCTTCCAGACCAATCTGCGTCGCCAGGCCAAGTGCCGCATCAACAATCGCCGCCTTGGTTTGCTGGCCCTTGTGTTGAATTTTTTGCAGGGCTGCGCCACTGGCTTGAGAAGCCGCAGCGCGGTTGCTTTTGGCGGAAAGTTCAACGACGGACATGGATGACAGCTGAGTAAAAAGAGAATGGAAGAAAAGAAAATAAAACGAACGGTCGTGCTATTTTGCAGTAATTTGCTTGCTTGTGCGCGCAAGTTAAGCGAAATACCGTTTTCTAGAGGATGTTATCTAGGCGGCAAAGGGGTAAACCCTATTTTGGCCAACTGTCATGCGTCTAACCCTTGTAACCACGTTGCAGCCCGCCTGATCTGAACCCGGCCGTGGTCTTCATCGTGGCGCAAGTTGCGCACCACCTGTACTCCTTTAGCATCCGTCCATTGGTCGGCAAAACGCTTCAAGGCAGCATGCGGTTTGCTATCGCCCAGCTTGCATTCAATCAGGTGCGTCAGGGTATCGCCAGCGGGGGCTTTGTGACTCAGGCAAAAATCAACCTCAGCACCGTCTTTTGTGCGCACGTAATGCAAGTCAACCTCTTTGCCTTTGGCATCTTGCTGCCAATGCACATGTTTTAGCAAATGGCAGGCGACCAGGTTTTCGAATCGAATACCCTCGTCACCTTGCACCAGGCCGGTGTCAAAAAAATATACTTTGGGAGCCTGCAAAGTGGCCCGCGCGATGTTGTGGTGCCAAGGCCTGACAACGAAAACAATGTAGAGCGCTTCCAGAATTTCAAGATACCGTTTCAAGGTAATGGGCGACACATTTAAATCGCGCGCCATCGAAGCCAGAGACAACGGCGACCCGACACGTTGGCGCAGCAGCTCAGTGAACAGGCGCATCGCCGTCAGCTCATACAAACGTGAAAACTCGAGCACGTCATTGCGAAGCAAGCCATCAAAATATTGTCTGCGCCAGCGCTGCGCCTCGTCATCGCTGATCGCCAAACAAGGCTCAGGAAACCCCCCGCGTGTGAGCAAATGCGCGAGCGCATCGTCCGGCCCCGCTCCGGTCTGGTCGCACCATTCGCGCACCGATATTGGATGCAAACGTGATGCAAAAAAACGACCCGCCATCGATTCACCCGCCTGGCGAAACGTGTCCAGCCGCGCACTCCCATTCACCAGCAATTGCTGCTGGGCAGGCTTGCCATCAAACACGCCTTTTAGCCACGGTTTCCAGTTCGGCATTTTGTGAATTTCATCCAGCACCAGCAGCTTGGTTTGCGGATTCCAATTGGCGCTGCTGATGACGGCACGGTCGCTAGAAACGTCGTAGTTCAGGTACTGTCCCGGCGTGTTGGATAACAACATCCTGCTCAACGTGGTTTTACCCACCTGACGCGGGCCCGTGACAAACACCATTTTTTTGGCGAGGTCGCGGGCGATCAGATCGTCAAGATAGCGCTTCATGCGACAATCTTACATACAACTATCAATAAGTCGCGACTTTTTGATAGTTGGCATTCAAAAAGACGCGATTTAGAGCTTGAACGGTACGACCACTTGTCGCTGCTCACCCAAACCGTCAATTGACAACGTCATCACATCGCCTTTTTTGACGTAGAGCGGCGCGGGTTTACCGTCTTTTTTCATACCCATCCCCACACCAGGCGGCGTGCCCGTGCTGATGATGTCGCCCGGCTCCAACGTCATAAAACAGCTGACGTAGCTGATGATTTTGGCCACGCTAAAAATCATGGTTTTGGTATGGCCGGTTTGCATGCGCTGGCCGTTCAGGTCCAGCCACATGCCGAGCCTTTGCGGGTTGGGCACCTCATCGCGCGTGACCAGGTAAGGCCCCACCGGGCCAAACGTGTCGCAACCCTTGCCTTTGTCCCAGGTGCCGCCGCGTTCCAGTTGAAACTCACGCTCGCTGATGTCGTTGATGGTGCAATAACCTGCGACATATTGAAGCGCGTCTTTTTGCGCGACGTACCTGGCACGCGTGCCGATGACCACGCCAAGCTCCAACTCCCAGTCAGTCTTGACGGAACCCTTGGGCAACATCACCGGGTCGTTAGGGCCTTGAATGCAACTGGTGGCTTTCATGAAAATGATCGGCTCTTTGGGAATCGGCAATCCGGCCTCTGCGGCATGGTCAGCGTAATTCAAACCAATGGCGATAAATTTGGGTGTACCCACCACCGGGCAACCCATGCGCGGCGAGCCTGAGACCCGCGGCAAACTGGCCGTTTTGATTTTGCTCAGCTTGGCCAACGCAGCATCCCCCAGTTGGGCCGGGCCAATGTCTAAGACGTGCGCGCTCAAATCGCGCAGAAAGCCATCAGCATCTATCAGGCCTGGCTTTTCTTTGCCGGGTTTACCGTAGCGAACGAGTTTCATGAAGCTTCCTGATTAAAAACAAAGGGGCGTAACCGTCGTCAATACTTACCAGTCTACGTCTACACCCGATGAAGACGCAGGGTCATGTTACCGTCTAGATTTCAAGCCTTTAAGGGCCATGGCCCACGCATTTAACGCAACAAGTGCTATTGAATCAGTAGTTTTTAGCACAAGAATGGCTCTCACACCACAACTTAAGGACCCTCTGCATAACTCTGGCGAGGCTGTGGCAGTCGGATCGGGATGGGCTGCAAGGCGTCTTTTTGCAGCCAATAGCACGGCTATTGGCAAGAAAAACAACGTAGCAGACCGCCCGAGTCCGGCTGACCACAGACCGCAGGGAGTTATGCAGAGGGTTCTTAAGTATTCACCACTTGGGGACACGCCGCAAAGTCACCGGTAGGGTTCACACCTGTTGACACCGGATCCTCGATTTCCAAGGCCGTGCGGGAGCCACCCATATGCTTAATGTAAGCCAGCAATTCCTTAAAAAACGGATGAGCACGAAGCGTGGACGAGTCGCCGACCAGCAGCAGCTTGCGGCGCGCGCGGGTCATGCCGACGTTCATGCGGCGGATGTCCGAGAGAAAACCGATCTCGCCTTGGGCGTTGCTGCGGGTCAGTGAAATCGCAATGATGCCCCGCTCCTGGCCTTGAAACGAATCGACGGTGCCGACGCTGAGCATGCGGCGCTGCAACAAACCGTTGAGAAAGTCATTTCCTTCAATGGCATCTTTCAAATAATTGATCTGGGCCCGGTAGGGGGCAATGACCCCGATGGTGAGCGGTTTGCGCGTGTGATCTAGCCCTTGCGCATACTCATGCTCGATTTGGTCGTAGGTCGTCAGCAGTTGAGCCAGCCGCTTGAGCAGCAAATTCGCTTCTTCTGGGTTGGCAATGGAGCGGCTTTCAGGAATGGTGACCTCTAAAAAGCCCAAGCCGGCTGTGTCGATAAATTCAACGGGCAGCTCTGGCGCAAAGCGCTCGTCGTAGGCCTCCAGGCCAGCAAGCCTCACGCTGTGGTGCGCCTCCAATTGGCCGCCATAAAACTGATCAGCGCTAAACGCCATGATTTGCTCGTGCATGCGGTACTGCACGTTCAGCATGCGGGCCGTACCTGGCTGGCGCTTGATAGATTTTTCAAACAGCGTTTCACGCAAACCTTCACGCGCCGCTTTCTTGCTTTTCACAGTCGGCGGCAGCTGGTGGTGGTCGCCTGCCAAAACCACCCGCTCGCCCTTGGCAATCGGAATCCAGCAGCCAGGCTCCAACGCTTGGGCAGCTTCGTCAATAAAAACGGTGTCAAACATCAAATGGCGAATGTTGCGGTTGGCCGCGCCCACCAGCGTGCAAGTGATGACCTGCACCGAGTCGACCACGTCTTCGGTCATAAAACGTTCGAGCTCGTCGGCCGCCTGGATGAGCGCCCGCGCTTCGTCACGCAGTTGGCGGCGCTGCTGCCTGTCCTCAAAGCCAGCGTCGCCAACGCTGCGGCTGATGCGCCTGCTGACGGGCTCGCTTGCAGTTTCGCGGTACTGCGCGGCGGTTTCGCGCATCGCGCGCATCTTGGCGTAGCTGGCGTGCGCCATCACCCGCGCATCCAGCGTGTGCTTGAGCAGCAGCTCAGACACCCGGCTGGGGTTGCCCATTCGGATGACATTGACGCCGCGCTCGGCCAGCTTTTCGGTCAGCAGGTCCACGGCAGTGTTTGACGGTGCACACACCAGCACGCGCCGCTCTCGCCGGGTGGTTTCTAAAATAGCTTGCACCAGCGTGGTGGTTTTACCGGTGCCGGGCGGGCCGTGAATGATGGCGATGTCTTGCGCCAGCATCACATGGCGCACAGCAGCCAGCTGCGACTCGTTGAGCGGGTTGGGGTAGTACAGGTTGTCAACATTTGCTTCGCGAAAACGTGCCTGCTGCGCACCCAGCAGTACATCGCGCAGCTCGGCCAGTCGGTTGTCACGCGCGCGCAGCACTCCAGCCAGGGCGTTGTCCATCTCGCGGTAGCTGACTTCGTCGAAGGTTAAGTCAATGCCAAGCTTGCTGCCGTCCAGCGTCTCGCCGTTCTGCACCCAATCGGGCAGGTCTTCTTTAGAGGTGGCGAGCAACAGCTTGTTGCGCCGCACGCCGATGATCACACCACTGAGCGTGGGTCGGTCAGCCTCTGAGTAACCGGGCAAGTTGCCAAACAGCGACGCATTTCTGCCCACCTGAAACAGATGCAGGTCTTGCTTGTCAACGGGGCGTTCCAGCTCCAGCACCAGCTTGCCGCCAAAGCCAATGTCTTCTTTTGTAAGGGTGACGGGGTACCAAGTCAAGCCACGCTTTCGCCGCTCTTTGATGGTGGCTTTGGCGTTTTTGAGTTTGAACTGCGCCGCGTCTTCCTTTTGCTCGAGTTGCATCAGGGCTTGCACGTGGCGCAGCTCTTTTTGAATGGCTTGGGGGTCGGCAGGGGTGAAGTCGGGGTCGGTCAAGGGGATAAGCTTTTTACCTGTCCAGGCATCGGAAAGGCTATGTTTTGTCAAAGGACTGGTACTGCAACGCGGGGGCCGACGTGCCGGCAGCGGTTGATTTTATTGAGAAATCCCTAAAGTAAAGTGCTGGATTAGCCTGTAGCCCAATAAAATCGTGCGCTGGCAGCTCCCGAATCAGTAGCAAATCATTCGTTCTTGTTCCGCATCCAATCCGCCGTCTGAAAAAACGAAGCATTCAGTCGCTTGCGCAGCACCTCGTCGACACCCGTCTCCACCATCGCCTGGTCCATACAGGCCAGCCACTGGTCGCGCTCTTTGATGCCAATCGACCGGGAGTTTTTGGGGTCTGACCCCAATAACGCCATGTGCCGCATTTTGAGCATGGGGTGGCCAAAGCGCTCGGTGTAGTACTGTGGCCCGCCCAGCCAGCCGCACAAAAACCAAAAGGTTTTTTGCCGAGCGTTGTCTAGCGGGCCGGGGTGGGCGGCGCGCAGGGCGCTGTATTGCTCGTCCAAGTCCATCAGATCGTAAAAGCGCTCGACCATCGCCTTGACGTTGGCCTCGCCGCCTATCCACTCAAAGGGTGTGTCGAAATTTGGTTTTTCTTGAATTTGCATGGCACTTTACGGCGCCTTTCGCAGCGTTTCAACGACGGGCGTGTTCAGCACCGACCGCAGCCCCCACCAGCCAGCCGCCAACGCCAGGGCGGCACCCGCCAAGCTGCCGAACAACGGCACGGTCCATGAGCCGGTCCAGGCGAAGTCAAACACGTACCTGGCCAAGCCCCAGCCCACGGCCAGCGCGACAACCGATGCCAAAAAGCCGGCCAGCAAACCAACGCCTGCCAGTTCGGCACGCTGCACTTGGCGCAGCAGTGATGCCCGCGCACCCACCGCCCGCATGATGGCGAACTCTTTGGCGCGTTCTTCTCGCGTGGCGGTGATGGCGGCAAACAGCACCACCAGCCCTGCGGCCAGCGTGAAACCGAACAAGAACTCAACCGCCCGAATCACCTGATCCAGCACCCGCTGCACTTGGGCCAGGGTGCTGGTGGTGTCAATACTGGTGATGTTGGGAAAGGCTCTGACCAGACTGTTGTCGAAGCTCAGGCCCTTGGCTGCGACAGGCGGTGCTTTGAACGCACTGATGTAAGACACCGGCACATCAGCCACATTGGCGACCGGAAACAT
Organism: Polaromonas sp.; assembly: GCA_031424935.1. Taxonomy (GTDB): domain Bacteria; phylum Pseudomonadota; class Gammaproteobacteria; order Burkholderiales; family Burkholderiaceae_C; genus Polaromonas. Next base: position 46,244 of record JANPIK010000065.1, on the reverse strand, counting down.
CACAAAAAAGTTCACTCGCATTGAGCCCCAGTCTACTTTGCGCAGGCTGGTAATTTTGGCGCTGCTGACTTGCCCGCCAATGTCAAAGCTCATGACGTCACCGAGTTTTAAACCCAGCGTTTTGGCGATGCCTTCTTCTACGCTGATCGCGCCTTTTTCTTCTACCGTCCACTGCCCTGCGACGGTTTTATTGTGCGCAGGCTCCTGCGCGGCGTTAGACAAATTGAACTCACGGTCTACCAGGCGCTTGGCGCGGTCATCGTTGAAGTCGTCCGGCGTGACGGGCTTGTTATTGACGGCCACCAGCCGGCCGCGAATCATCGGGTACCAGTCGTACCGGGTCACGCCACCGTCAGCCAAGGCCTTTTTAAACGCCTCGCCTTGCTCAGGCTGCACGTTGATGATGAAACGGTTGGGCGCATCCGGCGGCGTGGCTTTGCGCCAACTGTCAACCAAATCAGTGCGCAGGAGCACCAGCAGCATCAAAGCCAGCAACCCGACGGCCAGTGCGCTGGTTTGCACCACGGCGTAAGCTGGCCGGGCTGACAGCTGGCGGGTGGCCAGCACCAGCCAGCGCGGGGCCACGTCTTCGTTCACGCTGGCCCGTAGCAACTTGACGGCCGCATAACTGGCAGCGGCAAACAGCAGCACCGACCCGGCAAAACCGCCCACCGCGATCAGCCCCAATTTCAAGTCACTGCTGGCAGCCACCAGCAGTGCTGCAAACCCAAGCATGCCCACACCCAGCACGGCAATGGACGCGGGTTTTAAATTACCAACATCACGGCGAATCACCCGCAGTGGCGGCACTGATGCCAGTTGCAGCACGGGCGGCAAGCCAAAAGCCAACATCAGCGTCAGCCCCATGCCCATACCAAACAGCACCGGCCAAATCGTGGCGGCGGGCAAGGCAGTTTCTACCAGTCCAGCCAGCAGCAACACAAAACCATAATGCACCGCAAAACCAATCGCCACACCCAAGGCGCTGGCAAACAGGCCGACCAGCACAAACTCAAACGCATAAGCCGCGGCAATCGTGCGCTGCGGCTGGCCTAACACCCGCAACATGGCGCAATCGTCCAGGTGTTTGGCGGCAAAACCGCGCGCCACAATCGCTACCGCCACCGCACTGAGCAACGCGGCCAACAGTGCCACCAGATTTAAAAACTTTTCTGCCCGATCAAGAGTTTGCCGCATCTCAGGGCTGCCAGATTCCAGCGACTCCAGCCGCACCCCGCGAATGCCCGATTGCTCGAACGGCTTTTTAATCTCTAGACTGGCCCACTCAACATATCGGGCAACGGTTTTGTCGTCGCCCGCCACCGCAAATCGGTAGTTGGTACGGCTGGCCGGTTGAATCAATCCGGTGGCGGCAACATCGGCCTGGTTGATCATGGCGCGGGGCGAAAAACTCACAAAACCCGCACCCCGGTCGGGCTCTTGGGTGATGATGCGGGTCACCTTAAAACTGGCATCGCCCATCAGCAATGTTTGCCCGATTTTGAGGCCCAGTGCGTCGAGCAAAGACGCGTCCACCCAAACGGTACCCGGCGCTGGAATATCGCGCGTTTTTTGGGCCTGTCCGTCCGGTGTTTCAGATGTGACCAGACTGCCACGCAGCGGATAGCCCGCAGGCACCGCCTTGAAAGCTGCCAGCTTGCTGGCGCCGCCATCTGCATCCAGTGCCCGCGCCATGGTCGGAAAGCTGACGCTGGCTGCTGACTGCAAACCGAACTCTTTTGCCTTGGCAATAAACACTTCGGGCGTGGCCTGGTCACTGCGCAGTACCGCGTCACCGCCCAGCAATTGCCGCGCGTCGCGCTGCAAGCCACCTTTGAGCCGGTCGGCAAAAAACCCGACTGCGGTCAATGCCGCCACCGCTAACGTGACCGCAACAATAAGCAGCCTGAGCTCGCCCGCCCGCAAGTCGCGCAGCAGCGTGCGCCAACCCAGTGTGATGAAAAGTGTGTTCATGGTGCCTGCCCTGTTGCCAGTCTTGAATTTTGAGTTGTGCGCCGTGTGTTATGACGTGTCTTGTGACGTGTCTTGTTATGTGTCTTTTGAGACAGTGATGGTCGGAAACTTGGCTGAAAAATCTTTGGCTTTTGCTGCTACCGACACTGCCAGTTTGCGGGCAATGGCTTTGTACAGGCCGGCCACGCTACCTTGCGGGTCAGCCACCACCGTGGGTGTACCGCCATCGGCTTGCAGGCGAATTTGCATGTCCAGCGGCAGCGCGCCCAAGTAGTCCATGGTGTAGTCTGCCGCCATTTTTTTACCGCCATCTTGACCAAAGATATGTTCGGCGTGGCCACAATTGCTGCAAATATGTATCGCCATGTTTTCCACGATGCCCAAAATCGGCACGCCGACTTTTTCAAACATTTTGATGCCTTTTTTGGCGTCCAGCAGCGCGATGTCTTGCGGTGTGGTGACGATCACCGCGCCTGTCAAGGGCACGCGCTGGCTCAATGTGAGCTGAATATCACCGGTGCCGGGCGGCATGTCGACGATCAGATAATCCAGGTCTTTCCAGGCGGTTTGCCGCAGCAACTGGTCCAGCGCCTGGGTCGCCATCGGGCCGCGCCAGATCATGGCCTGGTCAGGCTCAACCAAAAAACCAATCGACATGACCTGCAAACCGTGGCCAAGCATCGGCTCCATGGTTTTGCCATCGATGCTGTCGGGCTTGCCCGTCACGCCCATCATCATCGGGATGCTGGGGCCGTAAATGTCAGCATCCAGCAGGCCAACGCTGGCACCCTCCGCCGCCAACGCCAAAGCCAGATTGGCGGCAGTCGTGCTTTTGCCCACGCCACCTTTACCGGAGGCGACCGCAATGATGTTTTTAACACCCGGCAACAACTGAACGCCGCGCTGAACGGCATGGGACTCAATCTGCGTGATGACGTTAACAGCCGCTTGGTGAATGCCCTCAACCTTGACAGCAGCTGCAACCAGCAATTGCACGAGCCCAGCGTGTTCGCTCTGACACGGATAAGCCATGACCAAGTCCATCGTGGCTGAGTCGCCCTCAACCCGTAGATTTCTTAGAGCTTTGCTGCTGACAAAACTTTTGCCGGTGTTCTCGTCAATGATGGTGCTGAGGGCGTGGAGGACTTGATCTGTGGTGGGCATGGTGAAATTTCTTGTGAGTGATCAGTGTAGCCAAGACACTTAAAATACAAGATTGCCCTTCTGATAAAGCACCACTGATGTCCCGCCCACTTTTCGTCACCACCGCCCTGCCCTACGCCAATGGCAAGTTTCACATTGGCCACATCATGGAATATATCCAGGCTGATATTTGGGTGCGGTATCAGCGCATGCAGGGCAACACGGTTAATTTTGTAGGTGCAGACGACGCCCACGGCGCGCCCATCATGATTGCCGCTGAAAAAGCAGGTTTAACGCCCCAACAGTTTGTGGCCAACATTGCGGCTGGCCGCAAACAGTATCTGGACGGCTTTCACATCAAGTTTGACAACTGGAGCTCAACCGACTCGGCTGAAAACCATGCGCTGGCGCGCCAAATTTACCGCGACCTGAAGGCCAATGACCTGATTGATGTCAAAACGATTGACCAGTTCTTTGACCCGGAAAAGAACATGTTTTTGCCTGACCGTTACATCAAAGGGCAATGCCCGAAATGCGGCACCAAAGACCAGTACGGCGACAACTGCGAGAACTGCGGCGCGGTGTATGCGCCCACTGACTTGGTCAACCCGTACTCAGCCTTGTCGGGCGCGACGCCCGTCCTCAAAAGCTCAGAGCATTTTTTCTTCAGGCTGTCTGACCCACGCTGCGTTGAGTTTTTGCAAGCCTGGACGCAAGGCATTGACGAAAGCGGCCATCCAAGGCTGCAGCTAGAGGTGGCCAACAAGGTCAAAGAGTGGTTCAGCGTGCGCACCAACCCTGACGGATCAAAAAGCGAAGGCTTGGGCGACTGGGACATCAGCCGCGATGCACCCTACTTCGGTATCGAGATCCCAGACGCGCCGGGCAAGTATTTTTATGTGTGGCTGGATGCGCCTGTTGGATACCTCGCGTCGCTTAAAAACCTGCTCGAGCAGCGGGGTGAAGATTTTGATGCCTACATGGCGCAACCGGGCCTGGAGCAGCACCACTTTATTGGCAAAGACATCGTGACCTTTCATACGTTGTTTTGGCCGGCGATGCTCAAGTTCAGCGGCCGCAAGACACCTGACAAAGTTCATGTTCACGGCTTTTTGACCGTCAACAACGGCGAAAAAATGAGCAAAAGCCGCGGCACCGGGCTGGACCCGCTCAAATACCTGGAGCTGGGCATGAACCCCGAGTGGCTGCGCTACTACCTGGCAGCCAAACTCAATTCTAAAAACGAAGACATTGACTTCAATGCCGATGACTTTATGGCGCGGGTGAACAGTGATTTGATTGGCAAGTACATCAACATTGCCAGCCGGGCGGCCGGATTTTTGTCCAAACGGTTTGATGGCAAGCTGGTCACAGCATTTGGTGCTGAGGGCGACAAGCTGCTGTTTGACATTCACCACGCCCAAACCAGCCTGGCGCAAGCCTATGAAGCGCGCGAGTTTGGCAGGGCGACGCGCGAGATCATGCTGCTGGCTGACCAGGTCAACGCCTATGTTGATCAAAACAAACCGTGGGAGCTTGCCAAAGACCCGGCGCACAATGCCGCGCTGCATCAGGTGTGCTCTGTGCTGATCAATGCTTTTGCAGAACTGAGTCGGTATTTGGCTCCGATACTCCCGGCTTTGGCCAAAGCGGTGGAGGGCTTTGTCGGAACCCCGATGGACCAATGGACAGTGACCGGCACCGTTCATCAGATCGCGCCATACACCCACCTCATGCAACGCGTCACGCCAGAGCAGCTTGAGGCATTGTTTGAGCCTGCAGCCCCTGAATCGCCTGCGCAACCAGCTATTGAAACCATAGCAACTGTACCGGATAGTGAAGCCCTCGCCCCCCTAATCACGATTGACGACTTCACCAAAATCGACTTGCGTATTGCCAAAATCGTCAACTGCGAAGCGGTTACAGGCTCGGTCAAGCTGCTGCGGCTGACGCTGGACGTGGGTGAAAGTAAGCTGAGAAACGTCTTCAGCGGCATTGCCAGTGCCTACCAACCTGCGGATTTGATCGGCAAACACACGCTTTTGGTTGCCAACTTGGCACCCCGAAAAATGAAGTTTGGCATCAGTGAGGGCATGGTGCTAGCCGCCAGCCATGCAGATGAAAAAGCGCAACCGGGGATTTATATTCTCGAACCGCTGCCGGGTGCGATGCCCGGGATGCGAGTCAAGTAGTCATTCGTAAAAAAGTAAGGAATTTGACAACGCCTTACTTTAAATTTAGACTTACTTTATTCAATAACAGGAGTTTTTATGGAAGCCATCCTCGAATTAGATGCCACCGTGAGCAGCAAAGGCCAAATCACCCTGCCCGCTGCCTTGCGTGCGCGCCTCGGGTTAGTAGAAGGCTCAAAAATAAAATTTTTCTGCGGTGACAAAGAAGCCACGCTCAAGCCCGAGTTACCTGTCAGTCACTACCGCGGGTTTCTGCGGCATTTGGGCAATATCAATACCGATATGCCCAAAGAGCCGGACCGGTTTTGATGAACGTGGTGGACTCGTCCGGCTGGATCGAATACTTCCTTGACACAGCCAGCGCCGACAATTTTGCTTCGGCCATTGAGCAAACCAACCAGCTCATCGTGCCTGCGCTGGCATTTTTTGAGGTCCATCGCTTTTTAAGCCGTACGGTAGATGCCTCCCAACGCGACACCTGTCTTGACATCATGCGGCGCAGCAAGGTGGTGGAGCTGACCACGGCCCGCGCCATAGCCGCCTCAAACATGGCGCAACAACACCGTCTGGCCATGGCCGATGCGGTGATGTACAGCATCGCGCGTGAATTTAACGCCACCTTCTGGACGCAAGACATTGACTACAAAGACTTGCCCGGCGTGAGCTACCACGCCAAAGCTTTTTAAGTTTTAGCCAGACAGCCAGCCGCACCATCAGGACCGCCGCATGCACCCCCTGATCCACGGCTGGACCGACATTGACAACCGCACACTGAAAGCCAATGCGCGCCTCGGTGCGGTGCTGGCTTTTGTAGCGGGTGCCATCAACGCGGGTGGATTTTTAGCGGTAGGCACCTACACCTCGCACATGACGGGCGTGGTTTCTAGCCTGGCTGACAACTTGGTGCTGGGCAATCTGGCGCTGGCAACCGCCAGTTTTGCGGCTTTGGCGGCGTTTGTGCTGGGTGCCATGACAACAGCTTGGCTGGTCAATTGGGGGCTGCGCGAAAAGTTGGCCAGCGCCTACGGCTTGCCACTGCTGCTTGAATCAGCCTTGCTGCTGATATTTGGCCTGTTTGGCGCAGCCATCAACCTGTGGTCGAATTTTTTTGTACCGCTTACCGTTTTGCTGCTCTGCTACATCATGGGTTTGCAAAACGCGGTCATCACCAAAATATCCAAAGCTGAGATTCGCACCACCCATCTGACTGGGCTGGTGACCGATCTGGGCATTGAGCTGGGCAAGCTGCTGTATGTCAATCGCCTGCAAATCGACTTGGCCCAGCCGGTACGCGCCAACCGCCAAAAGCTGCGCCTGCACCTGCTGCTGGTTAGCAGCTTTTTTATCGGCGCGGTCAGTGGCGCGGTTGGGTTTAAATTTTTGGGTTATGTCACGACCTTGCCACTGGCGCTCACCTTGCTGCTGTTGGTGTGCCGCCCACTGGCGCTGGATGTGCTGCAGCGGCTACACCAGTGGCGCTGACAGGCCAACTGATTACCCGAAATATGGCGTTTTAAACTTAATTTCCGGGTCTTTGGTTGCTGAATTGCTCTTCAATCGACCCGGTGCTCACCACCTTTAAATCCTGATCAAACACCACAGTAAAAATCATCGTGGTGCTGGGCGGGTTCAGGTAGCGCCAGTCGTAGTGGGTGGTCTGGTTTAGTGCGTAGGGGGTGACCTTCATGGGCTTGCCCAGCATTTTGCGCACCGTCTCCATCGGCATACCGGGCAACACCCTCGCAAAGTTTTGCGGGCTTAGCACCTGCCGTAAGGCGCTCATTTTGCCGTCGGTACCGATAGTGATCATGTAATTGACGTTGCCCGCAGGCTGGCGGTTGTATTCCAGGGTTTTTGCCCCTGTCACGCCCGCTGCGCCCGGCTGGGGCGTGCTGGCCATGTCAGCGACGTCCCAGACCTTTTCAGGCTGGCCAAAGCGGGCGCGCACGTCTGATTCAGTCGCCACGCCCTCTTCGAGCTCGGCCACCCGCTGCTGATCACAAGCCACCAGGCCGAGAAATACAGACAACACACCCATGGTCATCACCGCTTTCTTGACTAACCCAAACTGCGTCACTGCTGCCATAACCGTCCCCGGTAAAATGCCATAACTATACGACCCCGCCACTCCCCGACTCTGCCAAGGCCACCCATGAAGCTTTCGTCCATTTTCCGCCGCGCTGACTACACATCAGACATTACCCAGTTTATTGACCAGCTCAAAGTCAATAACCCAGCCCTGGAGGCCGAGCAGCGCGCTGGCCGTGCACTGCTGTGGGACAAAAACCTCAAAGCCGCCGAGCAGGCTGACTTCTTGGATGCCACCGTGGCTCAAAAGTCTTACGTGTACGGCACCAGCAGCCACCCCAACGCCAAGTAATTGTCAAACAGTCGCCAAATCATCGCCAAATAGCTGCAGTTCAGATATAAATATACCCTTGGCCCCCGGTTTATATACGCCAGCAGCTCCTGATTAAATAGCAAAAGTCAAATTAATACCAACGTGACCACCGAACCCGTCCTGGCAGAAGCGTTTCCCCTCGTGCCCAGCCATGACATGCCCAGTGTGGTAGACCAGGTGGCACTGGCGCGGCTGTACGGCGAGCCGCTGTTTGCACTGCCGCACGATTTGTACATACCGCCCGACGCGCTGCAGGTGTTTTTAGAGGCCTTTGAAGGCCCGCTGGACTTGCTGCTCTACCTGATACGCAAGCAAAACTTCAATATTCTGGACATTCCGATGGCGGCGGTAACGCGCCAATACCTGGCCTATGTTGACGAAATCCGCGCCACCAACCTGGAGCTGGCCGCTGAATACTTGCTGATGGCCGCCATGCTGATTGAAATCAAGTCGCGCATGCTGCTGCCGCCTAAACGCCAAGCCGAGGGCGTGGAGGCTGAAGACCCACGCGCCGAGCTGGTGCGCCGCCTGCTGGAGTACGAGCAAATCAAACTGGCCGCTGCCCGACTGAACGCCATGCCGCAGTTTGGCCGCGATTTTTTGCGCGCGCAGGTTTATGTTGAGCAGTCGATGACGCCACGCTTCCCCGAAGTGCATCTGGTGGACTTGCAGGAGGCTTGGGCAGCGATCGTCAAGCGTGCCCGGCTGGTGCAGCACCACGTCATCTCTAGAGAAGAACTCTCGGTACGCGAACACATGAGCATTGTTTTGCGCAAGTTGCAAGGGCGTAAATTTTTAGAATTTGAAGACCTGTTCGACGCCGCGCGCGGCATGGGCGTGCTGGTCGTTACTTTTATAGCCATGCTTGAATTGTCAAAGGAAGGCCTCCTGGAAGTAACGCAGGCCGAGGCCTACGCGCCAATTTATGTGCGCCTGGCGTACACGCCGACATAGTGCTTACCAGCTACCCCACTTGATCAGGCCAGCCCATGAACGCCGCAGAAAAATGCTGGAGCGCATTTACATCGGCAGACGTTTTAACATCGACAGCGAGCGGCTGTAGCCAACTCGAATAAAAATTACCTTTCTTAAAAAATTTTAAAAAATATGATCAACGCAACTGAACAACCCATCAAGCTCCACGCCCCACGCCAACCTGCCATGCGGCCGAAACCACCTGCCCGCTGGAGCGTTGACGAGATTGAGGCGCTGTTTAACCTGCCTTTTCCTGAGCTGATGCACCGCGCGCAAACCGTGCACCGCGATAACTTTGACCCGACGCGGGTTGAATTTGCCACGCTGCTGTCGGTCAAAACCGGCGGCTGCGAAGAAGATTGCGGCTACTGCCCGCAGGCCGCCCGTTACGACACCGGCGTTGAAGCCAGCAAGCTGATGGACCCCGCCCAAGTGCTGGTGGCTGCCAAGGCTGCGCAAGCTGCGGGCGCCACCCGCTTTTGCATGGGCGCGGCTTGGCGCAGCCCCAAAGACCGCGACATTGAAAAAGTAGCCGAGCTGGTGCGCACCGTCAAGGCGCTGGGGCTGGAGACCTGTGCCACGCTGGGCATGCTGGACGACGGCCACGCGCAAACCCTGCAACGCGCCGGGCTGGACTATTACAACCACAACCTGGACAGCGCACCTGATTTTTACTCAGGCATCATCACCACGCGCGACTACCAGGACCGGCTTGACACGCTGGCACGCGTGCGCAGCGCCGGTGTCAAGGTGTGCTGCGGCGGCATTGTGGGCATGGGTGAAACGCGCCGCCAGCGCGCTGGCCTGGTGGCAGAGTTGGCCAACCTCACGCCCTACCCAGAATCCGTGCCCATCAACAACCTGGTCAAGGTCGAAGGCACACCGTTAGCGAATCAGGCCGACCTAGACCCCTTTGAGTTTGTGCGCACCATTGCCGTCGCCCGCATCACCATGCCCACCGCCAGAGTCCGCCTGTCAGCAGGCCGCCAGCAAATGGGCGATGGTGTGCAGGCGCTGTGCTTTTTGGCGGGTGCCAACTCGATTTTTTATGGTGACAAACTGCTGACCACCGGCAACCCCGACACGCATGCCGATGTTTTGCTGCTGCAACGCCTGGGTATGCAGCGCTCGGCGCCTGAAACCGTTTGAGACCCACACCTTGAGATCCAAACCATGACACCTACTTCCGCCCCCATTGCTGCGTCTTCCCCTTACGGCACCCTCAGCCCCACCTCGACCCCTTCGGCCCGCAAGCCCATCAGCCTGCCGCGCCTGCGCGAGATGCACGCTGCGGGCGAAAAAATCGCCATGCTCACCGCCTACGACGCTACGTTTGCCGCTGTCGCTGATGCGGCGGGTGTGGAATGTATTTTGGTCGGCGACTCATTGGGCATGGTCTGCCAGGGGCTGACCAGCACCGTCGGCGTGACGCTCGACACCATGCGCCACCACACCGAATGCGTGGCCAACGGCCTGCGCCGCTCACAAGCCACGGCCTGGCTGATTGGCGACTTACCGTTTGGCAGTTACCACGAGTCCAAAGAACAAGCCTTGAGGAGCGCCACGGTGTTGATGCAGGCGGGCGCGCACATGGTCAAGCTTGAAGGCGGCGGTTGGACAACCGAGGTGGTGCATTTTTTGGTTGAGCGCGGCATACCGGTGTGCGCACATTTGGGGCTAACGCCGCAAACCGTGCACGCGCTGGGTGGCTACCGGGTACAGGGCAAAACCGACGAGGCCGCCGCCAAATTAAAACGCGAAGCCAGCGCCCTGCAAGACGCAGGCGCTGCCATGCTGGTGCTGGAGATGGTGCCAGAGGTACTGGCCACCGCCCTGACCACCACCCTGACAAACTGCCCCACCATCGGCATAGGCGCAGGCAACGGCTGCGCAGGCCAGGTGCTGGTGCTGCACGACATGCTGGGCATGAACCTGGGCAAAATGCCCAAGTTTGTGCGCAACTTTATGCTTGACACCGGCAGCGTGCGCGGCGCAATGGAGGCTTATGTCGCAGCCGTTAAAAATGGCAGCTTTCCGGTCAACGCCCTGCATGCCTGGTGAAACCGCGCGCCCCATCACCGCCATAAAAACGAGGAGACAAACATGCACATCGTCCACACCATTGCCGAGCTGCGCGAAAAGCTCAGCGGCTACAAATGCCCCGCCTTTGTGCCCACCATGGGCAACCTGCACGACGGCCACATTGCGCTGGTCAAGCAGGCCAAACCGCTGGGCGACGTCACGGTGTCCAGCATCTTCGTCAACCGCTTGCAGTTTGCGCCGCACGAAGACTTTGACAGCTACCCTCGCACGCTTGATACCGATGCACAGCGGCTGGAGGCCGCAGGCTGCAACCTTCTTTTTGCCCCGCGTGAAAAGGAGCTTTACCCCGAACCCCAAACCTACAAAGTCCACCCGGCTACCGACCTGGGCGACATACTGGAAGGCCACTTCAGGCCCGGCTTTTTTATCGGGGTGAGCACGGTGGTGCTGAAGTTGTTCAGCTGCGTGTTTGCAGGTATGCCAGCCGGTGTGGCCGCTTTTGGCAAAAAAGACTACCAGCAAGTCATGGTCGTGCGCCGCATGGTGCAACAGTTTGCATTGCCGATTGAGATTTTGGCAGGCGAAACCCAGCGTGCCAGCGATGGCCTGGCGCTGTCGTCGCGCAACAGCTACTTAAATGATACCCAGCGGCAAGAATCAGTTGAATTGTCAAAAGCCCTGCAAGCCCTTGGCGATGCTGCCAAACAAGCCACCCCGCTAGAGCTGCCAGCGCTAGAAGCCCAAGCCATGCAAGCCCTGGCCCGGCGCGGCTGGAAGCCCGACTATTTGACCGTACGCCGCAGAGCCGACCTCATGCCGCCCTGGGGCGATTTGGCCACGCAGCCACTGGTGGTACTTGGCGCAGCCAAGCTGGGCAATACGCGACTGATTGATAACCTGGAGATTTAAAGGTTTGAACTTGCCTTGGCCCGCAAGCACCTTTTTTAAAATCTCTTAAGCCTGGGATCTGGTCAGCAACTCGTCCAGCGCATCGGTGATGACTTGACCGCTTTGCGCAAGTGACAGGACATATGGCCCAAGCTGGTCACTGGCAACTGAGACCATGTCCGGCGGATGACGAACGACTGAAATGTCTTCAATCGAAAATTCGGGATTCAACCGTTGCCCCGCGCTTTTAGCTTGAAGCGGTAACACCGTGCGCCTCACCAATGGCATCACCACGCGCTTTTTGTAACCGTTAAACAGTGATGACTGCACAATCACGACAAAGGCAATAGCGTCTTTCAGGGCACCTTGGTTGCGGTGCACATCGAATTGGGGCATGAATACTGAATGGGGGTCAGACCCCAAGGTGAATGGGGGTCAGACCCCAATACTGTTCGCCAAGATTGTTCGGTTACATGCCAAATTCGTTCGGGCTGAGCTTGTCGCAGCCTTTTTTTATGCGAGCACACCCTTCGGTAGGCTCCGAGCAAACGGCTAACCGAACAGAATTGGGTCTGACCCCGGTTATTTTTGACCCCCTTTAATTTTGATTAAAGTTTGGGGGTTGTCGCCACACTCAATCCTCTATAAAACTCAATCTTCAAACAATACCAAGGGCTTTGAACAGCGCCCACTGGCGCTTGTGGAACTCATAGGCTTGCGTCGTCAGCTCGGCGATGTTTTCTTCTGCGGTGTCCAGCGACTTGCCCTCCTTGACAATTTTTTGCACCTGGGACGCCAGCACTTGCCACGCAAACTCACCCCATTCAGCCGGCCGCTTTTTGCCCTGTTTGGCAGCTAACAAAAACAGCTGCACAAAGCGTCCAGCCATCACCGCACCGCCCGTCACCGGGCTGGCCAGGTAGGCCATGTCCCAGGTCGAGCGTGCCTTGTTCATCAGGTGCTGGTTCAGCATGTCGGTGTGTTTTTTGGCCTTGGCCACTACCGCATCGTCTTGCACAGCCGCCACATGGCCTTCACCATTGAGCACGGTCACTGCCTGGAGCAGCTGAATAAAGTTAATGCCTTTGTCCTTCACATCTAGCAGCAACTGGCCCAGCGTTTTGGGCTTATGGTCGGCCAAGGCGTCCAGCACCGGGCCATAAATGGCTTCTTTTAAATTGGCCTGGCCCAGCGCGCCAGTGGCCTTGTACGGCACATCGGCCCGCTGCGTGACCAACATCACCCGCTGCACCGCTGCCAGCTCGGTCAGCTCAAGACCCCCGATTTTGCGCGCGCCTTTGACCCAGTAGTCACGCCGAAAGTGCTGGGTCACCATGAAGTCACGTACGCTTTCGCGCAGCACCGCATCCGGGATGTCTTTTAAAAACTGTTGCTGCACCTCGGTCAGGTTCATCGCGTCAACATGGTCGGTGGGGTGCGCAGAGCAGGCAAACTCCAGCTTGGCTGGGGCCAGCCAGTCGACCAGCGTTTTAAAGTGCATCGGCTCCCAGTCACGGTTGAAATACTCATGTGCCACGTACTGCCGGTCTTGCCCCTTGATCTTCGTCACCCGCTCGGCAATGGCCGGGTTGGCCTGCGCAAATGACGGGTGGGTGGCGAGCATCTTTTCTGTGAAGTCCAGCGCACCGTCGATGCGGCTCAAAATACCCTGGCCGTGCACGCCCATACTGTCGGCGTGCTGCGTCATCAGATGGCGCACCGGGGCAAAACAAGCCCAGCCCGGCTGGGTGTTGTAGCTGATGTACACCACCCCGCCCACCCTCAACTTGCGCCGAATGAAGTCGACAATCAAGGCTCGGTTCTCGTTGGACACCCAGGTCCAAATGCCGTGCAGGCCAATAAAATCAAAGTCCGGTAAGTCAGTCCGCGCAAAAAACTCGGCAAAACTGTCGTCGTGCAGTTGCGCCCCTGCGCCTGACGCCGCTGCCAGTTCTTGCGCAAAGCCTGCATGCGCCGGGTTAAAGTCTGTTCCGTACCACGGTGTTAACGACGCAGCTGCATGAACGTTGGCGCTCATCCCCTGGCCAAAGCCCAACTCGCAAGCATTCAGCACATTAGGGGCGACCAGCCCCGCGTTGATAAAAACCAGTTTGATGCGCAGCGGATTAAGTTGCGCATAGTAGCCATAGGTGTAGCCAATGTCAGCGACATAGCCAGAAGTCCAATCAGTCATGCCCCAAAGTCCTCCCACTTAAACCATCAAACGCGCCGTACCCAGGCGCCTAGCCAGCGCTGGTTAGCTTCGTGGTTTTCGACCATCTCAAACTTAGCGCGCTCCCCCAGCGCACACCGTGCTTTTCAATCACGTGCCAAGACACAAAACCCATTAACGCGGTTAACGCTACCGACACCACCTGGTTGGCGAGCAGTCCGTATGACGCGAGGTAAATAAACACGATTTTTTGCACCGGCCATCCCCACAAATACATGCCGTACGAAATGTCGGTGCGTGACTTGATTTTTAAAAACACATCCAGGCTTGACAAATAGACCACGACGTAAAAAACGCACAAGTAAAAAAAGTAATAGTTGTAGGTATGTTTGCGAAACAGCCCATACAGCAACACAAACCCAAGCGCCACCTGAAAGTTGACGGGAATCCGCTGCTTGAACAATGCCGCCAGCACGCCCAATGCAAAGCAAGGCGCAAGCTGCGTGACTTCTGGGTTGTTCCAAATGGTTGTGAATAAAAACTTGTCGGTCAGCACCGAGTCCACCACCACCATGGCAAAAACTACCACGGCGGCGAGCGGGCTTTTTAAAACACCGAGCAAAAACACGGTGAGCAACACCACATAAGCCACCACCTCGTAATAAATAGACCACAGCGCGCCATTGACCGCAGCGCTGCCAGTACCGACAAAAACGCCCGGCAAATAGTATTGGGTGTTGAGCTTCAGGCCGTCGGCCACGTACTTAAAAACGCCAGGCTGCTGCAGGTAGGCTGCCACATCGAGAGTGGTAAACATTGGCCCAATCACATAAGCCGACATGACCAACACCAGCGCCAGCGCAGGCCAAATGCGAAAGACGCGAGAGATGACAAATGCAACCGGGTCTTTTTTGGTCAGCAAGCTGTTGGTTACCACCAGCCCGCTGATGAAAAAAAACACCTTGACCGCCAAAGCACCTGAGTAAGTAAAACCTACCCACCGGGCTACAGCGTCTGTTTTGAGCACATCCGGGAACAATGCAAAAGAGTGCCCGTAGACGACAAGGGCCGCACAAAGCACCCGAAAAAAGTCAAGGTTGTTGTGGTTACGTTCTATAACCTGGTCTAAACGCATAGGGCGGGTAAGCTAAATGGGGTGGGCGGGCTAATACACGAGCCACAGCACATTGGCGTCTGCCAGGCTGGCGTCGGCCATGATGCCCACCACCTCGATCACAGCGTCTTGCGCTGTGTCGGGCTGGGCACCGCGATGCAAATAAGTGTGGCTATTTAGCGGAAGCCAGCCCATCGACTCGGCCTCAATGGCTTTGAGCTCACGCAAATAGTCGGCGTTGTGGGTGTCCGGTGGCTTCACTGGATTTGCAGCACCAATTGAATGGTGATGTCGGTAGTGGGCACGTCCTGAAAGCCTGCGAGGGGCGCTGTGGGTTGGGCTGCAATTTTGTCAATCACATCCATACCGCTGATGACTTTGCCAAACACCGCATAGCCCGGGTTGGTGGTGCTTTTGAAGTCCAGAGAAGCGTTGTCGACCAGATTAATAAAAAACTCTGAAGTCGCTGAATTGGGTACGCTGGTACGAGCCATGGCCACGGTGCTGCGGGTGTTCAACAAACCGTTGTTTGACTCCAGCGTAATGGGCCCCAGTTGGCCGGGCTTTTTAACCAGGTTGCGGGTGTAGCCGCCGCCCTGCACCACAAAGCCGGGTATGACCCGGTGAAACAAGGTGTCGTTGTAGTAGCCAATGCTGCTGTAGGTCAAAAAGTTATCCACCGTACGCGGGGCCGCAGTGGGGTTAAGCTCCAAAATAAAACTGCCCTGTGAGGTGGTGACGTTAACCTGCGGTTGCGGCACCGTGACATTGGCGGTGTATAAAAGTTTGCCATTGGTGCTGTAAATGCTTAACGGTTGTACGCCGGTGGCGATGACGGTGCAGTTAAGCACCGCCAGCTCAGGGGTGCTGCGGGCGATGTTAAAAACGGGGTCTCTGCAGGCCGGGCTGGTGGCCGTCATGCCGCTGCGCAAGTAAACGCCCGCCACATTGATGGTGGCCAGTTGGCTGTAGCCCATCGCTCTGACCTGAAAACCAGTCACTTGCTGGTTGTCGTCAGGGCTCCCGCCTCCGCCGCCACCGCAGGCGGATAAAACAGTAACAAGCGCAACCGTTAATGCAGATAAAAAGCACCGAGGGATGAAGCTTGCTACGCTAGGGCGGTTTAGAAAGTGAGTCATTGCTTACGTTGTTTTCATTGATTTACTGGTCTGACCCGGTGAGGTATTTAATTTCCCGTTCGGGCTGAGCCCGTCGAAGCCGGTGTCGGAGCAGGGAAACCCTTCGACCAAGCTCAGGGCGAACGGTTCATCGTTCATAAGGACAAATTCCTAAACGCCTATTTGAACAGGTTGCCGAAGCTGATGGTGCCATTGTTATTGAGAAACTCCAGGTCAAGGTCACCCTTGGGTGTTAACAAGGGCTTAGGTGCGGCTTTGGCAGCAGCGGCTTGGGTAGCAGCTTGGGCGGTGGCATGGGCCTTTGAAAGTTGAGTCAACAAGGGCAAATGCTGCATCGACAGCAACTGGCAGTAGGCCAGTGGCAGAGCACCGGTGGTGCGCAGTTCCAAAAACGCGGCTTCCGGCAGTGCGTTTAGTGCCGACTCGTCAATGCAGAAAAGCCCTTCAATGTTTTGCTCACCCGCGTCGGTTTGCACTTTGATGGGCCAGGGCTTGATGAGCGCGTACTTTTGCAGGGTCGCGCAAATGAGTTGGGTAGCCTGGCGGTGGGTGGCGGCTTGGGTTAAAAAGCTGAACACCTCTGCCACGGCGGGGCTGGGCTGGTTATCTTCAGCAAAAAAAGCCTCAGTTGCTGGCGTGGTTGTCGCTGCTGCTGAAGCATTTGAGGGTAGCGCATCCGCAGCGGGCGCATCCGTCAACAGGCCACTGTCTTCGTCGATGCACAGCAACTGTTTGCCCTCTGGGTCTGTGCCCAGCACAAACGGGTAGCCCCGGTACAACACCGGAATATAGCCCCCCACCCAACGCCCATCAGGCGCGACAAACAGGTTTTTACCCGGCTGAAAGCTCTGCACCGCCACCAGTGAATAACCCGTACCCGCTTCAAAAAAAGCAATCGGCATCGACAGCACTGCGCTGGGTAGCTCGTGCATCTGTACCGCAGCAATTGCGTCGTTGCCAGCAAACGCATAGTTAGGAGAACGCAGCCAGCATTTATTGCCGTGGCGTGCGCGCGAAATAGCTTGAATGTTCGGCATAGTGCTGCAAGAGTGACAAGGTAGTGAGTGACGGTGTGAAGTGAATAATGCCGGCAATCATTAGACACCCTTAACTTATCTCTGCACCCACCAACAGATGGAAAATAAGTAAAAAGATAGTCAATTGCGACCCCGGCCCGCGGTATATATACGCTTACTGCTATATATTTAGGAGTACATAGCAGTTACTTACTTTCAGTGCTGAATCGGCTTGATGTCTTCGCCCTGGAGCTGGGCCAGGTGCGGGCGCAGGGCGTTGATGTAGCCGTTGCGGGCGGTTAAACACACGGCGACCAGGGCGTTGAGGCGCACGACTTCAGCGTCTACAAATTGCAGACTGACCACTTGTGCTTTGGCGTCTTCTGGCAGTTGGTCGATGTCGTAGGTTTTGTTGTCAATGATGAGGTTTGGCATAGTCAGTATCTTGAAAAGTTGTCGTTAAAAAACCCCGACCTTCTCGCGAAGATCGGGGTTGTATCAGCTGCTACCTACACCTATTACCGAGATAAGAGGTGCCTCCCGAAGGAGTAATTAGGCGGCTGCAGTGATGTCACCAGCGGTCAGCACCAGGCCTGTGGCAGCTACGATGCCAGTCAGCTTGATCAAAACGTCCGTTGCGCCAACACCAGCTGTACCGTCAGAGATGAAGACATAAGAGTCAGCACCAACTGCGAAAATTGCAGCTTCGTTAGCAACTGCAGTAGCTGCAGTCATACCAGCTTCAACTGCGGTCAAGCGCTGAGCCAACGTGGTGTCCGCAGCATTGAATGTTGCAAGACCAGTTGCCGAGATGGCAGCCTGACCAGCAGCAGCAGCCGAACCTTCAGCAACCAAGGTCAATGCACCTGGGCCTTTGATGATGTCAACTGTTGTCGCGTAGTCAGTAATGGTGTCCAGGTTCGTGGCAGTTGGTGTGCCAGTGGCTGTGTTTGCAAAGGTGAACGTATCTGCACCAGCATTACCCGTCAACGTATCAGCACCCGCACCGCCGTTGATCAGGTCAGCAAAACCTGAACCCGACAACACGTCAATGCCTACACCGCCAGTGATGGTGTAACCAGTGGTACCGGTAGCGGCACCCATATTGATCGTCGAGCCAGCTGCAGCACTGGTCAACACCACTGCTGTGTTAGCAGCGGCATTGGTAGTTGCAGCAGAAGCTGTAAACGAAGTGATACCGGTGGCATTCAAGAAGCTGGTTGCAGCCACTGTGAAAATGTCACCCACAAACAAATCAGACACATTGGCAGTTGCCGTACCTGTTACGTTGATGGTGTCGGCGCCAGCACCGCCTGCAACAGACACGATACCAGACACTGACACATTGATGGTGTCGGCACCAGCACCTGCAGAAACTACGTCAGCACCACCAGCAGTGGTAATGGCATCAGCACCAGCAGAACCTGTCAGATTGTCAACACCAGTACCGCCATTCAGTGTGTAACCGAAGGTAGCAGCCGTTACGCTAGCGGCAGCCATGTTAATGGTTGAGCCGGCTGTCAAGCTGTTGATAATAAAGTTAGTAGCAACACCGTTGGTTGTTGTAGCTGAGGTAGCAACGAAAGCCGCAACACCGACTGCGTTCGTGGCGCCAGCAGTTACGATACCGCCCGTACGGCTAACGACGTCACCTGTAGCCAGGTCGGTAATCGTGGCAGAACCACCAGTGACATTGAACGTATCGCCGCTAGCCAAACCAGTCATCGTGATGTTCACGAAACCACCATTGTTGAGTGTGTCAATACCTGGTGTACCTACCAAAACCTGGTTGTTAACAACAGCTGTCAAAGTAGCAGCGATAGGTGCTGATGAAGCGCCTTCAGCTTGTGCGCCGACGCCGGTTAACGATGCTGCTGTCAATGTGGTCCACTGTGTGTCGGCCAAATCGATCGAACCTTCACGGGTCACAACGACGTCGCCCACTGCAGTACCGTTGACAACTGAGTAAACAGTGCCCACGTTGCTGGCAGAAACTACAACATAAATCTGCTTGGTAGCCGCTGCTTGCACAGCGCCGTCAATCGCAGCTTTGATGATGGCAGTCACCAATGCGGTTGTGTCGTTCACAGTTGCGGCTTGTGCCACTACAGTGACCAAGTTGTCCGTATTGCCCAAAGCGCCAACTGTCACTGCAGCTGCTGGGATGGCGGCTGCTGAGGCGGTTTGCGGTGTGCCTTGTGTCAAGAATGCAGCAAAGTTCAGGTGGTCAGCACCGAAACCTGTAGCAGCAAAATTAACAATGACGTCGTCACCAAAGCCAGCAGCGAAAGTAATAACTTCGTTGCTTGAACGTGGAGCATCAACACCCAGTGTGGTACCCAGAACGATCACGTCATTGCCGGTGCCCGGTGTGATGAAGTTGTCGCTGGTTGACGTGCTGGCTGCACCAACGATGTTCAAGCCTGTGGTGTCTTGAGCAAGGGCAGTTGCGTAATCAGTACGGGCGGTGCTTGGCAACACTTGAGCAGCCAACGCCAGGGCGTTGGTGGTCAATGCCAAGCTACCGTAGGCGATAGCCATACCCGAGATCTCAGCGGCTGAGTACACGGTGGTAGCTGGTGCAGCTGCGAAAGCAACTGTCAGGTCAGTCGTGGTCATGACACCGTCGATCAACGAAGACACAACCAGGGTATTACCTGGGCCGTCTTGGGCAATCAGCAACTTCGACAGGGTAGGGTCAAGGTTGATGGCTTCTTTGATGGCCTGGTTGATCTCTAAGTCAGTTGCCTTGTAGGTCACCGCATTCGCCAAAGTAATGGCCTTTGACGGAATGTCCTTGAACGTGACAGTGACCGTGCCTTTGTAGAAGTTGGTGCTGTTGTTGGCATCAGAGCGCAGGTCGTTCAAGTTACGAGCAGCACCGTTAGCGACTGCATTGACTTGATCGAACGTGTTGAACACCCAACGGCCATTGGTCGTTGTTGTGGCCGTTGTAATACCGACAGAACCGTTCAAGTCAGCAACAGTCTGGCGACCTGTGTTGTCGGTGTAGACCGTATCGTTACCGTCGCCACCGTCAATGATGACATCACCAGCGCCTGGGGTGCGGATGGTGTCATTACCAGCACCACCACTGATGGTGATGTTGTTGTTCAGGTCTTGGTTAGCTGCCCAATTTTGCAGGCCGCCTTGATTCTGCGTACCACCAACCACATTGACTGTGATGGTGTCGTTACCAGCACCACCAGCCACGTTGAAGGTGAAATCAGACTGACCAGACACGATTGAGCTGCGGCTACCGGCTGCATTGCCGTCAATAGTTACAGCCAGGGTGTCGTTGCCAGCACCACCGGTGTAAATAAAGTTAGCGCCAGCAACGTTGAAGTTGACATTGCCCGTACCTGCCACGTCAGCTGCTGGGTTAGCAGCCGTATCAACGCGGGTGATGTACTTGGCGATGGAGTCAGTGGTGATTTGCGCTGTGAAAGCCAGGTTACCGGCCATAGCGGAAGCGTCAATCAGGCGAACATCGGTGAAACCGAAAGCACCATGGTGATCAGCGGCGTAGTTAGAACCGGTGATGGTGTTGGCGCTGTTGACACCTTTGAGAATGGTGTCGCTGCCCGCGCCAGCAGCAGTGCCTGTACCTTGTGATGTCAAGTTAACGTTGCCGTTCACTGTCAAGTCGCCAGAGTTTGCAGTCACTGTGCGGTAAGCGCTGTCTGTTGTGCTGGTAGCTGTGGTGCGGTTCACGTTGTCTGTGACACCATTAACGATGGTAACTTCGCGCAGAGCGTTGTTGGTACCGTTGATGGTTTGCAGTTTGCTATTGTCGCGCACTTCAATTTCAAAGCGCTCAACACCGCGTGAGTCAGAGGTTTCACCCACAGACATACCGCCCACGACCAAGTCACCACCGGTGGAGCCCATGCCCACGTCGTCCAGAATGATTTTGCTGGTAACCAACTCACCTGAAGTGGTTGAACCAGAGTTGAACGTTTGCACGATAGCGCCGGTGCTCGGTGCTGTACCTGCTGCAGCCCAACCGCCTTGCGCTTGGCCTGGGGTATTGGTTTGGTTGCTGATCGCCACCGAATTGCTGGCCGTCAAAATCAAGATTTGGCCTGTCAGATTCAAGAAGCTGGCTGCCACTGAAGCTGAAGTCGTGCTGGCTGCAGCTGCAGTTGTCAAATTCTGTGGCGCGCTCAAAGTAGCTGTCACAGCGCTGCTCAAGTCTTGTACTGCACCGCCAACAACCACTTGGTTGCCAGCTGGCGTAGAAGAAACTGAACCACCGACGTTTGCAAACTTCAGGGCTTCTGTGAATGCTGCAGCGAGTTGAGCATAAGTTGTGGCGTTGTCAATCAACACACCGGCTGCTGCTGCACCTGCGCTGGCGCCATTAGCAACTGTTCCACCCAGAACAATGCGAACGCCATTGTTGAAGAAGGTGTATGAGTTGAAGTTTTGGTTCAACAGAGGCGTAGCTGCGGTCAATGGATCGTTAGCAGCAGCTGTGTCCATCAAGAACACATTGAGTGTGCCAGTACCAGAGCTGGTGTTACGCAGTGACAACTGGTTGAAGTACACACCAAAGTCAACGTTGCCTGGATCGGTTTCGACCATGGCGATGGTGACTGTCTTGGTGGCGTTACCGCTGGCGATGCGGACGTCTTCAATGATGACGTCGCCACGGCTGTTGTTGCTTTCCCACTGGGTCACGCCAACCATGCGCTGTGCGTCAAGTGTGCTGCTGATCTGGCCGGGGTTTGTCTTCGAAAGAGCCGCACCGTTAGAAATGTTGTTGTTTGAAGTATCAACACCAACGGCTTGTGCGCGAACGGCTACTTGCTCAACACCAGTGCTTTCCAGGGTAATGGAGAAGTTTTGTGAATTGCCGATGTCCAAATTCATGCGGTCATTGCCTGCGCCGCCGTCGATCTTGTCGCCAGACTGTGCCGTGTTGGCGTTGTCCAGAATGCGGGCATTGAAAATATCGTCGCTGGCGGTGCCAGTGAGGGTTTCGCCAGCCAGTGCTGTGAAGTTGAATGTGGTGACAGGTGCAGGTGCAGCACCGTTGACCACAACGCCCAATACAGCCAGGTCTTTAGATGTGCTGGTGGATGCATCAGCCAGGGCAATCTTGGCTTTGAAAGGTGCAGCAGCTGCGCTCAGTACGACGTCTGCTGGGGAGATAGCGACAACAGCCTTGATCATCTCAATGGCGACTTGACCACGACCCATTGTTGGGTTGGCTGCCATGTAATTGACAACAAATTTGCTTAACGAAATGGCCAAGCCTGGGCTAGCCGCTGGCATGAAGCGCGCAACAAGGCCCGATGCGAACTCGTCATTTGAATACAGGTTGCCGCCAGCGATCTGTGGGTTCAGAAAAGAAATCGGCAGGTTGATGTAAGAGTTTGCAGCCAGTGCCTCGTTTGCGAGCAAATTGGCGTTGGCTTCAGCGGTGTAACCGCCTGCAGCGATGTTAAAAAAGCCAACGGCTAGTTGGTTTGCAGTGATGATTGGCATGAATCTTTTACCTTAAAGGTTAAACAATGAAAAATTGCCATTTGGAACCCCAGCTTTTCAACACCAAGGTACTTAGCGACAGTTACCGACACTTTTCAAGTTTGCCGTGTTGGCCTTGGTAGATTGAACTTTGGAGTACAAACCCACAGGGCCACTTTGGCTAGCTTAGGCATCATTGTAGTCAGGGCGGGGCTGCACTTGGGTGACTGGCGTCACAGGTTTCAGCAGTTTCTACGGTTTTCTGTTGTTTTTTTGTTGTTTTTTAGTAACTACGTAGTGGGTAGGTAGTTACTGTGCGGCCAATGTGCAGTCACTGCTTACCAGGCCAGCCGCACCGCTGCATACGGGCCCCAGCTGCGGACACGAAAAAGCGCCAGGTTGGCGTCTTGGCCTGACCATTCAGCGCCCAAGGTCAACAGGGTGCGCTGGTTGATCAAGGCTAGGGGGCGTTGGTATTCGAGCCGGGTACTGACACGGCGGGTTTGACGTACGGCGTCATTGTCCAGTAAGGGGCTGTAGCCCGACGTGTCTCGGGTGGTGTTGTATTCAACATCGACCAGCACGGTGCCTGTTAGCCCCAAGCCAGCGGTGGGCCAAAGACCTACCCCGCGCAGGCTGGCCAGGGTTTGGTTACCGCCGGGGCGGTTGGCGTCTTTGGGGCGGTCATGGCCCAGTTTGCCAATGATTTGCCACTGGCCGCCCCATTCGGCCGTGCAAGCCAAAACGGCGTTTAAACCCGCGTAATAACCAGACAGCACAGGGTTGCTGGCGATGGCGCGGTTTTGCCAGTCCAACCCAGCCTTGGCGGTGCAAGCGCCAGGTGCCAGCGGTAACTGAAGGCCTGCCGCCATACCCTGGCTGGTGTAGCGTGTGCCGCCCGTGGTGTTGATGTTGACCCACGATGTATTGGCGTAGGCCGCCCACGGGGTACGGGGGTTTTGGCTGTAACCGACCGTCAGCTCGGTTTGCTGGGTGTTGGCATCGGGTGCGTTGGGGCTGGTGCGCTTGAGGGCGCCAAGTGCCAGCTCCCACTGGCCGCCATCGGGCTGGCGGTGGGTGTATTCAAGCTTGACGTCAGCCCGGGCATAAGCGCCTGAACGCGGGGCACTGCCGTCGGCCAGGGGCAAATCAATGATGCCGCCAGGGGTGGTCAATGCCAAACTGCTGATGTTGGGCGTACCCAGCAGGTTGCTGTCGTGCCCGTAGCGCAGGTTGGTACTTATAACCAAGCCATACGGCGAGTTGCCAGCCAGCAATGAGTGATTTTGCTGGTTCAGTTGGTCGAGTTGAGTTTGTTGGTCTAACTGGTTTTGTTGGCTGATGATGCGCTGCCGGGCGTTGGCAAGGGTTTGGCGCAGGTCGGCGGGTAGGTCGGGTTGGCTCAATATGCCTTCTATCAGCTGGCTGGCCGACAGCAAGTCGCCTGCGCCTGCCAGAGCAATGGCGTAGTCAAGCTGGGCGTTTGGCAAATTGGGCTCCAGCATGAGCGCACGCTCCAGGTGCTCAAGCGCATCGGTGTATTGGCCTTGGGCAGTTAAAAGACGCCCGATATTGGCCAGATAGTTGGCGTTGCGCTGGCAGTCAGGCAGTACAGCAAGCTGATCTGACAATGGGGCATTAAAAGCGGGCAACACGCAGGCAGCCTGTGCGCCAGCAGCTATAAAAAACGCAGCAAAAGCCACCGTACCGCATGTACGCTTGTGGGTACATCTTTGTGAGGGGTTTTGTGTGCTCTTCAGCGTACTCGTTAGCGTACTGGTGGACGTCATCGCCGGTGTACTTTTGGCCGCGCCATTTTGTGCGCTTTTTTTAATATATTCGTAGTGCACGATCAAGAGGGTAGGCGTAAACGTGATGAGGGACGCGCATGCCGTCAAGCAAAAAGGTGCCCATTGACTGAAGGCCTGAGGCGCCGATTTGGCCTGCCAGGCCTTCGCCCAACAAAATAGGGTGCGCGAGGTCGGCGGTCATTTCTACCAAACGACTGGCAATGGTAACGGTGCGGCCCATCACCATGTGGGTGCGGCGGCTGGCCAGACCAAACGAGCCCGCCATGGCGGGGCCGGTTTCTACACCAATACCCAGGCTAAGCGGCTCTAGCCCGGCGGGGGCAGGGTCGGGCAAAACGTCTTGCATGGCGGCTTGCAGCTTGATGGCAGCTTGCAGGGCCTGATAGGCGTGGTGGGCATGGGCGGTGTCAGGATCAGGGTTGGTTTTGCCTGGCGCTGCGTAGGGCTGGGGGTCGGCGTTCCAGACGGCGATGACAGCATCACCCTGAAAGGCCTCAATCACGCCGCCATGGGCCTGCACCACGCGGGTCGCCACCGAGAAAAAAGCGTGCAGTACGGCGGCGGCTTCTTCAGGGGGGCGGGCTTCACAGTAGGCAGAAAAATTGCGGATGTCGGCAAACAAAACGCTGACCTGCACCGTACTGGCCTTGATAGCACCCGACGGTGACTGCAGCGCAAGCGAGGCCGCCACCGGTGCGGGCAGGTAGCTGGACAAATGGGTGTACAGGCGGTCACGGTCAACACGGCTTTTGGCATGAAACAAAATGCTGGTGAACATGCCGGTAAGCAAAACCACCAGCGCGGGCGCTAGCCAACCTATCCAGACGGCGGCACCAATCAACAGCGAAGCATGCACCAGCCAGATCAGCAAACACCAGGCGATGGCAGCAATTGGCAGCAACTGGACGGTAAAACGGCGGCTGCCAGGTGCGGCCTTGCTGAGGCGAAACAGCATGGCGATACCCAGCAATGTGACCAGCAGCTGACCTAACGGCGCGGCACGCGGGGTGTAAGGCGTGCGGCCGTCAATCAGGGCGGCAATCATCTGGGCGTGGGCTTGCATGCCTGCTTGAGCCCCACCAAAAGGGGTGGCAATCGTGTCTTTTAAGCTAAAGGCGCTGCTGCCCACCAACACCCAGGCGCCGGGCAACAGGTCGGCGGGCAAGATGCTGCGGGCGCGCCCAGACAACAAGTCTGCAGCCGAAATACTGATGAAACTGTCGGGCAATAAGCGCCACGACACGCGGACGTCGCCGCGCTCGTCGAGCGGTATTTTGGACAAAGCCTGGTTGCCGCCAGTGAGGTACCAAGGTGCCTCAAACCAGTCGCCGCGCTGCAGTTTGAGGGTTTTTTCGGCATTGCCTTGCATCATGGCCGCGATGCTGAGCGAAGGGTAGGACTGGTCGGCCCAGCAAACGATGGCGGGCTGATGGCGCACAACGCCGTCGTCTGCAATGCGCGGCGTGATGTGGCCGACATAGGGTTTGGCGAACTGGGGGATGCCAGATGGGGGAGTTAAAAGAGAGTTTGTAGGTGAATTAGCGGCAGTGACGGACGGCGCATTTGTGGAAGTTGCAGCCGGAGTCGCAGTAGGGGGAGCCGTGGGGGACAAAAACAAGCTTTGGTTGGCTATAAAGCCTTTAGCCAGGGCAAAGGGGCCCGGACAGGCAGCCCAGTCGAGTGCACCTGCTACTTGCCCGGTTGAAGGTGAGCCGCCCTGCTCTAGCGCAAACACTTGTGCCAGCACAGGCTTGTGCTGTTGAATGGCTCTTGCCAGCAGCGCGTCGTCTGGGCGGGTGTCAGAAAACACCACGTCAAAAATCTGCTGTTGCACGCCTGCGTCTGCCAAGGCTTGCAGCAACTTGGCTTGTGTGGATCGTGGCCAAGGCCAGGGGCCGATTTCAGCCAGGCTGCGTTCGTCAATGTCAACAATGATGAGCCGCCGCTCGTCGGTTGATGTGGCCGTGGCCCGCCAGGCCCAGTCGCCCGCGCGCTCTTCAAGGGCGCGAAGCGATGCTGGCGACAACGCACTAAGGGTGCCCCAGGCAACCAATGCAAGGAGGAGGCTGACACCTACAAGGCTGTAGCGAACATCGACCAGCGAGAACCGCTGTGCACGCGCACGCAGCCATGACATTGCCGGCAACTATCGCCCCCAGAGCGTGACACCGCGTAGGGTGCCGGCGGCAACGGCTTTGTCAAAAGCATAGCCCGCTTCTTTACCGTCCAGGGTGAGCGCACCATTGATGGCGGCGTTGGTACTGACGGCTTGCAACATACCGCTGGACGTGATGTTGCCGTTGGCAACGATCGATTCAGTGCCGATGGTGTTGCTGCTCAAGCCCAAGCGGGTGGCAAAGGTTGACCGGGTGAAATCAACACTTAAAGCACCACTGTTAACGCTGACCGCCTCGCTTGGCTTACCGCTGGCAAGCGCCAGTTGCGCCGTGCTGTTGGCCAGACGAAAGTTGGCCACTGCATCGGTTGACTTCAGGACACCACTTGACGCAGGGCTTGCAGTGGGGCGAAACATCAGGTAGTTGCCGTTGTCGGGCAGCCGGTCGTAGTCGGCAGTGGCCAGTGCCTGGCCCAAATTGCGGGTGAAGGTGTCACCGTCCATGGTTTGCACCCAAATGTAACGACTCCAAAAAAGCTGATTAACTTGAGGAGGCTGAGCCGGAGAGGCGGGAATCGTCACTGGCACAACTGCTGCGCTGGCCGTTACTGCAGCCACCGCAGTAGCCGCAGTAACCGCGGCGGCTGCAGGCGCTGCCGTGATGGCAACGGCCTGGCTGTCAGCAATCAGGGCTTTGGCGGCCCGTGATTCGGTTTGTGTGTCTTCGCTGGTCAGGGGTTTGTCGAGTCGGGCTGTGACCACATCGGCGCTTGCCACGGTCGCGGCGTTACGGGTGTTTTTAGCCAACAAGTCAATCAACGGCACCAATTGAGGCGTGGCCTGACGGCGGCTTAATTCGACCATTTGCCCTTTCATGTCTTCTGAAAGGATTTTCTCAAAGCCATTCAGGCAGGGGCCTACGCTGGTGCTACAGGCACCCACCAATGGCGTTAGAGCGATGGCGCCGGTATAAACCGAAGCCGTGGTTTTCTCACCCTCGGACTTGACCACGAAGTCAGTGCCTTTAACGCCGATGGCGGCGACCGGAGTATTGAGACGAAACCGGTCTCGCGCGGCCTCGCCCCAGCTGCCCGTGATGGAACGCACCACGCCTTCATCGAGACGAAACTTGATGGCACCGAGTACGGGCTGCTGGTCGGAGTGGCTGTAGTCCTCAACTTGCAAGCTGCTGGACGGCCGTATGCTGAGGCGCCCACCATCGACGAAACGCAAATGAACGTGGCCGCCTGACTGGGTTTGGATTCGCTCACCCACGCGTATGGTGGTGCCGCGCTCTACCGTGCGACTGACACCGTCTGAGCCGATGAGTTTTGCGACGCCAATCACCATAGTGGCCTCGCCCACGATGGCGGGGCCCTGGGCTTGCGCAGGCATACCTAGCACTGCCAAGGCCACTGCCAACGACGCAACAAGCACCTTTTTCGCCGGTAAAACGGTGCTGAAATGAGGGCTTGAGCGGAGAATTGAACGGTCAATTGAATGGGAAGTCATGTGAGGTCCTCGGAAGAAAGCCGGGCTTTTTTATTGTCTCGGTACGAGTTATTCATAAGCTCGTTCACGCTGAACTCGTCGAAGCCAAACGACCAAGCTCAAGGCGAACGAATACTAGATTCTGTAATAACTCATGCCGGATCAAAATGCCATATTTGACTGTAACCGTTTTGCCCGACTTTTGGCTAAATCAAGGTGTGCGCCGGGTCACAACTTCTGTACGTTTTGGGGGTAAAAACGGCCTTTCCCGGTCATTTTTACGGCATTTCAGGCTGTGCTGTGTCGTTAAACTCTGCAGTAATGCCAGTTTCAGTTCAGCTTCTTTCGCAATTTCCGTTGCTGCAATCGTTGCCGATGGAGCGGCTCGAACTGCTGTCTACACAAATGACGCTGCGGTCATTTGCGAGGCGGGCGATGGTGATGTCGAAAGACTTACCGGCGCAGGAGCTTGGTTTTTTAGTCGAGGGCCGCTTGCAGGGGCTGGACTTTACGGTAGACGGCCGCAGCGTTGGCTTGTATTTTGTGGAGCCCGGTGATTATTGCGGTGAACTGTCGCTGGTCGATGGCAAGCCGCCGTCTGAGTTTGTGGTGGCAGCCGTGAAATCAACGGTGGCTTTTTTGGATGTGCCGACGGCTAAAGAACTGATTTTGAACAACCCTAACTTGGCACAGGCGGTGATGACGCGATTGGCAACCCGGGTACGCACGGTGATGGCGCAGCGAACATTGCTCAGCCTGGCCAGTCCGTTTCAACGGCTGTGTGTGTTGCTGTTGCAGTTGCCCCAAGCGGTGGTGGCCGGGGTGATTGAGGTGGACCAGTCGCCTACACACCAAGAACTGGCCATCATGATCAACGCCAGTCGCGAGACAGTGACACGCTCGTTTCAGTTGCTGTTTTTGAACAAAGTGCTGGTGCGCGAAGGCAACGCGCTGAAGTTAATACAGCCAGATGTGCTCAAAGATATTGCCAATGGACGGGTCAGTCCGCTGAAAGCGTGATGCTTAAAATGCAGCATGGATAAAAATTCGAATGGCCTGGCTGATGCGGGGGCACACATCAAAGCGCTTGACAAGGCACCGAAAGAAAAACCGCTGGTCAGCATATTGATCCGCAGCACGAACCGGCCCGAATTGCCCCATGCGCTGAAATCGATTGCGTCACAAACCTACCAAGCGTTAGAAATAATCATTGTCAATGCGACTGGCGAGGGTGAGATAGCTTTGCCGCCAGATCTTGGCGTGCCGGTGCGGGTCTTAAATGGGCAGCGCCGGTTGCGTTCTTCTGCCGCCAATGCTTTGCTTGAAACGGCGCAAGGCCGCTGGGCTTTGTTTCTGGACGATGATGACTGGCTTGCCCCAGACCACATTGACCGGCTGGTTGATGCGGTGCAATCTGGCAAGCAACTGGTAGGCGCTTATGCTGGGGTGAGTTGTGTGGAGCCCAATACCGATGACATTGGCGGGCTTAGCGAAGGTTTTACAGAAGTCCGCCGTTTTGACGAACCGTACGATCCGGCGCGCTTGATATTTGAAAACTATATTCCCATCAATGCGATGCTTTTTGACCTGGCGCTGATTCGCAGCACCGAAGGCTTGCAATTTGATACAGATTTCGATTTGTTTGAAGACTGGGATTTTTGGCTACAGCTTCAAGCATACGGGTCGTTTGAGCACGTGCCGGGTATCAGTGCTTTTTACCGTATTCATGGCGACGCAGGGGTGGGCGTTCGCATGGACGACGGCGATGCAGCGGATGCCGCGCTTGATCAGTTACTGAACAAATGGCGGGGGCACTGGTCGATTGAGGGCTTGCACAACATGGTGGGCTTTTCAAGAAAGGGCTATCAGCTTCAGCAATCCGGCATGGCGCTTCAAGAGCTTTTAGAGGCCTCGGCACGCGAACTGGAAACAGCACGTCGGGAAAACGAAATTCAACTTGCCAATGAAAGAAAAACTGCGCAAGCCAATTTGGACGCAGCGCGCCAGATGTTTGAGGCGCAATCAAGTGCAGAGCGCGAGTCGGCTCGTCATGCAATGCTCAGTCAGCGTCAAACCTTTGAGCATCAACTGGCCGTACAACAAGAGACGGCTGAAGTGACGCTTGCCAGGGTGCGCGAATCATTTGAGCAGCAAATGTCTGACGAACGGGAAACCGCACTGTTTAACAGTCAGGCGGCTCAACGGGCTCATGACAATCTGATCGCGCACTACGAAAACAGCCGTTCCTGGCAGTTAACAAAACCGTTGCGTGACTTCAGAAGGTCGGTACACCGGCAATACGAGTTGACCGGTTTAGCGGACGTTAAGGTCCAGCTGTTTCGCGGCCTGCTGGGGGTGGCCATGGGCGCTTACCGGTCGCCAGCCCTTGCAGGGGTGGTTCGCCTTGTCCCGCCCACGGTTAAACAAAAGATTCGCAACACGTTATTGCAAGGTACTTTTGCGCCGGGCGCAGCGGTACAGGTCGGGCTTCAAACCCATGTGAAGCTCGAGGCTTTGCCTAAAGTGTCGATCGTCATACCGCTGTATAACCACGCGGGTTACATTGAAAAATGCATTACCAGCGCTCTCGCGCAAGACTGGCCCAATTTTGAAGTTGTTGTCGTCAATGACTGCTCACCTGACCCTGCGGTGCGCAGCGTGCTGGACCGGCTAGAGGGCTTGCCCGGACTAAAAATAGCGCACAACACGGAAAACATGGGTATCTGCTTGACGCAAAACCGTGCTTTGTCGTTGTCTGGCGGCAGCGTGATTGCGTTTTTAGATTGCGATGATTACTTGTTGCCAGACGCCATTTCTACCTGCATGCGGGCCTGGCAAGACGATACGGTGTACTTGCATTCTGGCCGGATCAATGTGGACGAGCACGACAAGGAAATCAATCGAATTAACTTTGTCAGCTTGCCAAGACAGGATTATTTTGCTGAAAACTTAAATGCGATGTACGCGACGCATTTAAAGCTGATACGCCGGGATGCTTTTGTCCGGGTGGGCCTGTTTGACCCACGATTTGACACGGCGCAGGACTATGAAATGCTGATGCGGATTGCACACCACTATCCGTCTAGCAGCTTTGTACATGTGCCTGATTTTGTTTACTGCCACAGATTGCATGAAGCGCAAGCCACCCAGACTAAGCGGGACCAGCAAGACCGCATGACCTTGCTGATACAAAATGAAGCCCGGCTGAGGCAGAGCATCCGGCAGGGCAAATACAGCCGGTTTATATCTTTCATCATGCTTTCGTACGGCAAACACTCTCAAACACTGAAAGCGATTGAGGGTTTGAAAGCTACCGTGCACATACCTCATGAAATCATTCTTTATGACAACGGCTCTGACGCGGAGACGGTGGAATTTATCAGGAAGGAAATTGACGGTAAGTTTGCACAGATTCGGGTGTTTTACGGTGACAGAAATCTGGGGCCAGCTCTGGGTCGCCGCATGGCGCTGGAAAAAGCCGTCGGCGAGTGGGTCATTATTTTTGACAATGACGAGATTCCTGAACCTGGCTGGCTAGAAGAACTGCTGCTGCGTGCTCAAAGCATGGAAAATGTGGGCGCGGTCTGCTGCCGGGTGGCGTTTCCAGATAAAAACCTGCAGTTCAGTGGTGGCAAGGCTGATTTGATTGGCGATAACGGGATAGATCTGGCTTTGTTCGACCGCGGCGTTCCGTATGACGACCTGTCAACCTGCGGTTTTCGTGAAGTCGATTGGTGCCCCATCGGAGCGACTTTGTTCACGCAGAACATCGCGCGGTACTTACACGATGGTTACCCCAATACTTTTGAAGACGCGGGCGTATCTTTTGCGCTGAAAAAGCAAGGCCTGAAGCTGCTTAATTCGCCCGGCTCTCTGGTTTGGCATGACCACATCACCTTTCAGCCGAAGGCGGAAATGCGGGAGCAATACATGCGTGACCGGTACAACCCGAAAATGATGCTCAAGAGCGTGGCCAGTTTTTATCAAGAAAATGGCTTGCTGATTCATGATGATTACATTTGGCGGGAAAACGGGCTGCAAACCTTAAATCATGAGCAGGTCTTGGAGCGTTTGGACGAGGCGTTGCAGATGGAAACTCGCTTTTAGTGATTCTGTAACCGGACCAATAACAAAAGCGCCATGTCTTGGACAGGTTGGAACAAATTGCCAGTTTTAGCCGGCTCTACCCAAAAAGCCTCGGCAAGTCTGTTGCGACCCAGGTATAGGCCGCGGTAGCGATTGAGTCCGTCAATGGCACGTTCGTAGTCTCCGTGCGGCATGGCGGTGGCGTGTTCGCGCAGAGCGGCTTTTTTGAGATGAGCCTGATCTGTAATGTCTACAACATGGGTGGCGGGTACGGGCGCCCAAATCTCATAGAACAGCAGATGGGTCACGCTGGCTGCTTGGCGGCATAAAGGCTCTAAAAATGCTGCGATACGCACATGGTCACGATGATAGTCGAGCGGCGAAGGCAAAAATACCCAGTCAGGTTGGTAGTCAGCCAACAGGGCTTGCATCTGTTTGACCAGTTCGGGGGTGGTTTGAAAAGCGCCGTCAGGTTGCTGCAGCTGCACAGTATCGGTAACGCCCAGCACCGCCAGCGCGCGAACAAACTCAGCCTGGCGCACGCCAGCTGTGCCGGCAGGCAGCGCGCCTGCACCGCTGCCGTCGGTGACCAACACGACTTTCACAGCGCAGCGCTGCGACAGTTGAGCCAAAGTACCGCCGCAACCGAGCGTTTCGTCATCGGGATGGGGGGCGAACACCAGCACCTTGGCTGCCTGGGTCAAGTCAAGCAGGCGGGGTAATGGGCAGGCGTCAAGCCTGTCAAGTTGCTGATTGAGCCGCTCGAGCTTCTTAAGCTGTCTGGTTTTGAAAAAGTTGCGCATATTGGGCAGTCACGCGTTGCAGATCAGGTGCCTTAGCTGCTTGTAAGGCGGCACGTGCGGCAAGCGCGCGCCTCTGGAGTGGATCGTCAAGGAGTTTAGCCAAAGCACCCGTTAAAGCGGCTTGATCAACAGGAATCAACCAGGCTCCCAGGCCCATGACTTCAGGCACCCCACCCACAGCGGTGCAAATGCAAGGAAGCCCAGTCACGAGAGCCTCCAGATTAGCCAGGCCAAACGACTCGGTGGTTGAAGTGCTGACGTAGATATCGGCAGCGCAAAGGTAGGGGCTGACGTCGTCAACGCGCAGAAAATGTATCCGGTCACCCAGGCCTGCTGCGTCCGCTGCCTGCTGAAATGGCAACTGATTGCCACCGCCCAAAAGTTGCAAATGCAAGCCAGGGTGAGACGGTGCCAAACTGATAAATGCATTAACCAACAGGTCAAAGCGCTTGAGTGGCGCCAAACGCCCGACACCTAAAATATAAAAGTCGTCTTCTGCCCAACCTAGCTTAATACGCGCCTGCTTACGGCTTTGGGGTGCTGAATGCGGCGTCGCATGAGCAATGGCGTGCCAATGCGCTGGAACAAGAGGCAGCGCTAAATCGCGGGCAAGCTGGTCCAGCGCTAGCTGACTTGGCGAGGTGACCCAATGCGCTGTGCTCAGAATGCCTGCCTCCAGGCGACGTAAAAATCTTTGGGCGCGTGGGCCTTGGGTTAGACCGTCCTCGTGTGTTGCGCGGCTGTAACAACCAAAACCATGTTCAGCGATTCCCCAACGAATGCCGTGCAACCTCCACCACTTAATACCCAGCCAGAAGCCACAAGCTAGCCAAGGATCGTGCAGATACACCACTGAAAAATTTTGTGTTTTGGCGATTTTGGCTGCAAACCATCCCATCTGGAGTCGCTCGGTCATAGCGCCCAGCAGCAATTTTCGATGCAGTGCGTTTTTAATGCCGGGTAGCTTGCCAAGCCGGGCAAGCCAGTTTTTACGCCCGGCCAAAGCAGCATCGGACAAGTCTTCTTGGCTGAGGTAACGAACTTTCCAACCTTGGTGCTGCAGTGCTGTGACGAGCGGCATGAGGCTACGGCCCAGGCCATATCTCCGGTCATCCGCCAGTTCGCGGGTAACCATGAGTACCGCATGACTTTGCAGGGTCATCGCAACTTGCTCATCGAAAGTCAGAATCGCCCGCCATCAACCACCAACGGTCTTGAAGCTCGTCTGCCGAAGGGCCGGGCGACCATGTATTGGCGGGGATCACGATGTCAAGTTTTTTGGCTTGTGTGTGTGTATGGCTGTGCCCTGGCATCAGCATGTCTGCATGGCTGGTGGTGATCCAGGCAAATACATCAGGGCCGCCTAACCGGCCCGAAAAACGTCTCGCCGTGTCGAGCAACTCCTGAAAACGCGCTGGGGGAGCCACAAAGTCAACCATTTCAACACCCTGCTCTTGTCGATCACGAAGCACCACGACGCCTACCGGCACACCGCTGAATCGACGCCGAACCAAAAGTACGGCATAAGGTTGCAGCGGGTGCATGAGGTAGCGGCTGCGCAAAAAAGCCCAGTCGCGCACGCCTACGATGCTGCTCTGCAGTGCTTGCCTCATTTCCAGCCAAAGTGCATTAACTTGTGCGGCATTGGACTCGATGACTGGACGCGCGAAGTAACGTAGTCTAGGCTGCCCGGGCAGCGTGGGCCAGCGGATTTCGGTGAGTGAGTCAACCGCCGCATAAAGGCCCAAGTGCTGTGCCAACCGCAGAGCCTTGTTTTCAGGAAAGCCAAAGCCGACCAGGTGCGGCTGAAGGTGACCGATTTGCTGCTCAAGAAAGCTCGTTGCGGCAATTTGAAATGGGCCGCTTCGGGTCAAAACACCTCGCTGAGTTGGGTGCACCATGACATCGCCGATCTGAATGGCCATGGCAGGCCGACCGAAGTAACTGATAGCACGGGGCATACCACCGTAAAAGGCCACAAGCTGCTTGTCCTGCCACACGCCGACGCCGAATTTTTCAGTGTTTTGGTATTTCCATTGCAAGTTTTCGGCCGACATGTCGTGTCCGAACGATGCCGTGAACAAATCAAGCCACTCGGCCTGATGGGCACGCCTGACCCACCCTGGTTGCCAGCGCGGCTGACGTTGTTTGAACCAGTCGCCTTGCGGGTGACGTGACAGACCCAACCGGGCAGCGAGTGCCTCGTGTTGGTCTGCAAGGCCCTGTTGTGATGCGGGCAGCGGGTCACCAACCTGGAGCACGCCAGCGGCTGTCGTCAACACGTCGAGCGGGTCATCAGAAGGCTGTGCCTCAGCTAAAAAGGTGTCGGGTGCCACCGCCGCTGGCTGGGTACCCACACCTTTTTCGGCGCTCCAACTGTGCGCTAGCGCTACCAGTCCCTGTTCGAGCCCTTGCTGGCTGAAATGAAGTGACGCGACATTAGACGCCGTGTCATAAGTGTGGATACCGTCCTCACTGAGCAAGTAGGCCCAGACAAAATACTCGCCTTTGAGAAGGGGAATATTGGGAAACGAAATGCTGGCAGTGCCGCGGCCAAATTCGTCTCGTACAAGGGGTACGCCGTCGACCTGCGTGCTGCTGCTGGCCAAAATACGGCCGTCGGGCGCATTGATGCTGACGGCTGTCACGGGCGCAGGCAATGCAAGGTCAGACGCAAATGTGATGCTGATCGCAAGCGTTTGCAACCGGCTTTGCACCTCCAGCGAGGTGCCCACCAGGCCGTCAACGCGGGTCTGCACTGACAAAATGCGTGCATGCCCCGTGGGTACTGACGCTGCCAAGGGGACCGAGCGGGATTGAACCGCATCCTGGTCCAGAAAACTTTGGTAACGG
The DNA here is from genome assembly GCA_031424935.1 of Polaromonas sp. Lineage (GTDB taxonomy): Bacteria > Pseudomonadota > Gammaproteobacteria > Burkholderiales > Burkholderiaceae_C > Polaromonas. The sequence goes on along the minus strand of JANPIK010000065.1, from coordinate 10,554 downwards.
GCCACCACACTGGCTGGATCACCGGCTTGCTGAACCTTGCCTTTTTCCAGCCACAAGGCCCGGGTACACAGCGCTTCAATCTGGTACATCGAATGGGAGCAAAAAAGGATGGTTGCACCCTTGTTTTTCAACTGCATGATCCGGTCAAAGGACTTGCGGGCAAAAGCACCGTCGCCGACAGACAAGGCCTCGTCAATCACCAAAATATCGGGGTCGACGCTGGTCGCAATAGAAAATGCCAAGCGTACGTACATGCCACTTGAATAGGTTTTGACCGGCTGATGAATAAAGTCAGCGATGCCTGAAAACTCGACGATGGCATCGTAACGCGCATCGATTTCGGCCCGCCCCAGACCTAATATCGACGCGTTAAGGTAAATATTTTCTCGTCCTGTGAATTCAGGGTTAAAGCCTGCTCCCAACTCAAGCAGCGCTGCGATGCGGCCGCGAACCGCGATGCTCCCCGACGTTGACGTCAGCGTGCCGCAAATCAATTGGAGCAAGGTGGATTTGCCTGCGCCATTGCGCCCCACCAGACCCAGAACTTCGCCTTTTCCGAGTTCAAAGCTCACATCGTGCAGGGCCACGAACTCCCGGTAATAGCGCTTGTTGCCCCAGGCCAACATTTGTTTAAGGCGATCAATCGGACGTGTGTACAGCTGAAATGTTTTACCCAGCTGATGCGCAGCAATGACGGGGTTAGAGGACATCGGCAAATCCCTTGCGCGTCAATTGGAAAAACATTGCGCCTGCGGCCGCAAAGCCACAGGCCAGCAGTGTGTAGAGCCCGAGGCCTCCCCAGGCCGGCCATTGCCCTTGTAGCACCACCGCCCTGACCTGCTCGATGATCAGGGTCAGGGGATTGAGGTTCATCCAAAACTGCCAACGCACGTCAAGGCTGGCAATCGAATAAAAAACGGGCGACATGAACATGGTCAGGCTCACAATCATGGTCATCATTTGGCCGACGTCGCGCACATAAACGCCCAACGCCGACAAAAACCAGCCTAAACCTAACAAAAACGGCAAAAAAGGCAACAGCACCAAGGGCAACGCCACCGCTGTTACCGGCAAGCTGCCTCGGGTAATCAACAACACCAGTAATAAGGTGGCAACGCTGACCAGAAGGTGAAACAGGCCCGACAGCACCGTGACCCAGGTCAGCAGCTCCACCGGAAAAATCACTTTTTTCACCAGATTAGGCTGCTCAACCACCAAGTTGGGCGCTCTGCTGGCGACTTCAGCAAATAAATTAAACACAACCAGGCCGGCAAAAACCTGCAAGGCGAACTCTAACCCGCCGCCTTTGGCCGCGCCAGGCCAGCTGGCTCGAAAAACGCCGACAAAGACAAACGAATAAACCCCAAGCATCAGCAAAGGGGTCAGAAAAGACCAAGTCAGGCCCAGTAACGACCCCCGATAACGACCCAGAACCTCACGCTGGGCAAACTGCCAGAGCAATGACAGGTTGCGGATGGGGATAAAAGAACGGTGTGGTGATGACATTGCCTCCATCTTAACGAAAAAAACTTTCAAAAATTCATATAGGACATGCTACACTCATTTCCTATATGAATTCCATCACCCGCATTTCGCTCAACAGCTCGCCCGAGCAACTTGCCAGTTTGCGCTCGCTTCAGGAAGCGTTTGCTCAAGTTTGTAATGCATTAGCGCCTATGGTTCAGCAGTCACGCTGCTGGAATCGCGTCACCCTTCATCATTTGGCTTATAACCAGATGCGGGAGCAGTTTCCGGCGATGGGATCGCAAATGGTGTGTAACGCCATTTACTCTGTGTCGCGCACCAGCCGATTGGTCTATCAACACCCCGCAAGTCCGTTTAACTTGAGCCGACTGGGCGACAAACCACTGCCACTGTTGCGCTTTACAGACACGTGCCCGGTTTACTTTGACAGGCATACGCTCAGCGTTAAAGACAGACAGTTGTCGATGTACACGCTGGACGGTCGGATTCGTTTTCACCTGGCGCTGCGCGCTGAAGACGAGGTCAGCTTTCATGAAAATAAATTACGCGAAATTGTCTTGTCGCGCACCGCCACAGGCGGCTTTGAATTGTCGTTTTTGTTTTTACTGAATCCGGCAACGCCTGAAGAAGCTGCCACCACCCCAAACCAAGACCCGGGCGAAATCCCAGAATACGTGATGATTGACGAGGCCCCATGAGCACCCTGAAAACACCTTCCGAATTGCGCCAGGCTGTGGCCTCGCTCAGGCCCTACTTTGTGAGGGCCAGCTGGTTCAGCATTTGTTCATGCCTGTTGGTTCTTGCGCCCAGCGCTTACATGCTGGAGGTCTATGACCGGGTGGTCAACAGCCGCAGCCATTTGACGTTGGTCATGCTTACTTTGGTGGTGTTGGGTGCATATGTGCTGATGGAAATTCTTGAATGGGCGCGTGCAGAAATTTTGCATGAAGCAGGTATGGATTTGGACAATCAGCTGCGCAGCCGGGTTTTTGGTGCGATTTTTGAGGCCAACCTTAAACGTGTGCCTGGCGGTACCGAACAACCCCTAAATGATTTTCGGGCGGTTCGAGAGTTTTTGTATTCACCACCGCTGTTGGCGCTGATGGAAGCGCCGGTATCGCTGGTTTTCTTAGGTCTGATGTTTGCGATTAGCCCAGTGCTGGGTTGGTCGGCGGTGGTGGGCTCTTTGGTGCAGGTCTTTGTCGGCTGGTTGAACGAGAAAAATACCCAGCCCCCGCTGGTAGCCGCAAATCGCAAGGCGGTTGCAGCGCAGCAATTTGCAGATGGTTCGTTACGCAATGCGCAGGTCATTGAGTCAATGGGGATGCTGCGTGACATTCACCGCCGCTGGATCAGCAAGCAGCGGGAGTTTTTAGGCTTGCAAGCATCTGCGTCTGACCAGGCAGGTATTTATCAGGCAGTCACAAAATTCGTACAAACCACGATGGGGTCGTTGTTGTTGGGCCTGGGTGCCTGGCTGCTGCTTCACAACCAGCTTAACGGCGGTGCAGGCATGATGGTGATCGGCTCGATTTTGGGCGGACGCGTCCTTGCGCCTCTGGTTCAGATCGTGACCCAATGGCGCACGGTGGTAAACGTCAGAGACGCCTGGCAACGCCTGGAGGGGCTTTTAAAGACGGTGCCGGCCCGACCGGAAACCATGGCTCTGCCGGCTCCGCGCGGCACGCTGCAAGTTGAGAGCCTGATGGCAGGTGCGCCCAACGGCGGCCCGCCCATCATCAAAAATGTCGCTTTTAATTTGACACCCGGCGAGGTACTGGCCGTTGTCGGGCCATCCGCATCGGGCAAAACCACGTTGGCGCGGCTGCTGGTGGGTCTTTGGCCTGCGGTAGGCGGCAAGGTGCGGCTTGATGGTGCTGACATGTTTACCTGGGACAAAAGCGAGCTGGGACCGCACATCGGCTATTTGCCGCAAGGTGTGGAGCTGCTCGAAGGCACGCTGGCTGAAAACATCGCTCGCTTTGGCGAGATCGAAAATGCCAAGGTTAAGGCAGCAGCCAATGCCGTGGGTCTGCACGACTTCATCATGGGACTGCCCGACGGTTATGCCAGTCCCATCGGCCGCGAAGGGGCCATGTTGTCCGGCGGTCAAAGGCAGCGGGTGGCTTTGGCGCGCGCCATTTATGGCGACCCGGTACTGGTGGTGCTGGATGAACCCAACTCCAGTCTGGACGAGGCAGGCGATGCTGCTCTGGCCTCGGCCATCCAGGAACTCAAGGCGCGCGGGACGACATTTGTCGTCATGACGCACCGTACCAGTGTGCTGGCGGTGGCGGACAAGATGCTCGTGTTGCGAGACGGTCTCATGCATGCCTTTGGCCCTCGAGATGAAGTGTTGGCTGCCTTGAAGAAGGCCAACGAAGAGGCCAGTGCCCAGTCCCGCTAAAAAGAAACTACCCATGAAAAAACCTCAATTCTTCAATCGCAGCGAGTTAACGGCCACGCTGTGGGCTTTCCGCAAGGAATTCATGATCGTTGGCCTGCTGAGCTTTTTAGCAAATCTGCTGATGCTCTCGCCGACCCTGTACATGCTGCAGGTATTTGACCGGGTTTTGATCAGCCAAAGCGAACTGACGCTACTGGCGGTCTCGCTGATCACTTTGTTTTTGTTCGGCGTGATGGCGTGCTCAGAATGGCTGCGCTCCAGGGTGCTGGTTCGGGCGGGCATGCGTTTTGACGAGCAACTCAGTACCCGGGTGTTCAATGCCAGCTTTGAAAATTACCTTCGCCAGTCGTCTACCAATCCGTCACGGGCGTTCAACGACCTGATTCAAATTCGTCAATTCATGACCGGTAATGGCATATTTGCGCTGTTTGATGCGCCTTGGGCACCCATATATATTGGCGTGACATTTTTACTGCACCCATTGCTGGGCTTTTTATCGCTCTTGTTTGCTGTGGTCCAGGCAGCGCTGGCATGGTTTGGACACCGGCACACGGTTGCGCCTGCCGAGGAAGCCTCTAAAGTCAGCAGCGAAACCAGCAGCTACCTGCAGAGCAAATTGCGCAACGTGGAGGTACTGGAATCCATGGGCATGATTGCCAACCTTCAAAAGCGATGGAACAACAAATACGTCGCCTGGATGGACAAAAACAGTGCTTCTCAAGGCCTGAGCCATCGGGTGACGGCGTGGAGTAAATTTATCCGCTACAGCCAACAGTCTTTGGCACTTGGCGCTGGTGCCTTGTTGGTGATTGATGGCCAACTGTCACCAGGCGCCATGATTGCCGCCAACGTTCTTATGGGGCGCGCGCTGGCTCCGATTGACCAGCTGGTGGGCACATGGCGCGGTTTCGTCACCTGCAAAAACTCTTTTGCCCGGCTGGAAACGCTGCTCAAAGAACATCCTGAACGTGACACTGTTTTAAAGCGCGTCGGGCCGACTGGCGAGATGACGCTGGAGCAGGTGTTTGCCAATGCAGCCGGACGCAAGACACCTATCTTGAAAAACATCACGTTTTCTGTGCCTGCGGGAACGGTGGTGGCCGTGCTTGGGCCGTCGGGGTCAGGCAAGTCCACGCTGGCCAGGGTAATGGTTGGCATTTGGCCAGACGTAGCGGGCAACACGCTGCTCAATGGCTTGCCGATCCAATCCTGGAACAGGGTTGATCTAGGTCCACACCTGGGCTACTTGCCACAAGATGTGGAGTTGTTTGAAGGCTCGATTGCAGAGAACATTGCGCGTCTGGGCGAAGTCGATTCTGACAAAGTCATTGCGGCAGCGCGCAGCGCAGGAATGCACGAGATGATTTTGCGCTTCCCCAAGGGCTATGACACCCCCATCGGCGAGGCTGGCAACCTGCTGTCTGGCGGACAACGTCAACGGATTGGCTTGGCGCGCGCGATTTATGGCGAACCTTCATTGATCGTTCTGGACGAGCCTAATGCAAATCTGGACGATGCAGGCGAAGCCGCCTTGCTGCAGACCGTGCGCGAGCTCAAAGCCAAAGGTAAAACGGTCTTTTTGATCACGCACCGACCTGGCGCGATTGCAGTTGCGGATCGACTCATGGTGCTTCGCGATGGCGAAATTTATGTTGACGGGCCCAAAGACGCCGTGCTGGCATCGATGCGCGCCCCTGCAGCTGCGCCACCCGCTGCTGCGCCACCAGCTGCTGCAGCAACCATGCCGCCCCCGCCCTTGTCGCCCCAGCCTGCCTGAGCTTGCTAAAAGCCAAAGCAAGACACGTCAAGCGCCCTTTTTAATTACTTTTCACCCGAGTTAGCCATGGCCAAACCAGATATTTTGAATCGCCTGATCCGCCCAGATGCAACGATCACCACTGTAGAACCGACACGGGAAAGCACCCCCCATTCCGACCTGGGCCGCGCCGGGCGCATTGGCCTGTGGGCACTGGGTATCGGTTTTGGGGGCTTCTTGTTGTGGGCAGCATTTGCCCCACTGGACGAGGGCATTCCGAGTCAGGGGCACGTTGCGATTGATACCAAACGTAAAAGTGTGCAGCATTTAACCGGCGGCATCATCAAGGAAGTATTGGTTGGAGAAGGCGACCAGGTCAAGGAAGGCCAATTGTTGATCAAGCTTGACGATGCCGCGGCCAAAGCCAACTTTGAGTCCGTGCGGCAGCGCTACCTGGGAATGCGCGCGTCGCAGGGGCGTCTTATGGCCGAACAAAATGGTCAAAGCACCATTACCTATCACCCGGATTTACTGGCTGCCGCCAGCGACCCCCTGATCCGGCAACAAACGTTGAATCAAGAGCAATTGTTCCAGTCGCGCAGGTCAGCTTTGCGCGCCGACCTGCAAGGCATCGAGGAAAGCATACAAGGCCAGCAAGGTTTGGTGCAATCGTACGAAGGCATGTCGGGCAATCGGCGTAACCAGCTGTCTTTGCTGAACGAAGAGTTAAACAACACCCGCGGTCTGGTCAAGGAAGGTTATGCGCCGCGCAACCGCCAGTTAGAGCTGGAGCGCCAGGTATCCGAGTCCAGCACGTCGATTGCGGAACTTCAAGGAAACGCCATCCGCGCCAAGCGCACCGTGGCCGAGCTGCGCCAACGCGCCATTGTTCGCCAGCAAGAGTACCGCAAAGAAGTTGAGTCGCAGCTGGCCGATGTGACGCGGGAAGCGCTGATTGATTCTGGTAGGTTTCTCGCCCTGCAAGATGAGCTGGCACGCACCGAAATTCGCTCGCCAGCATCAGGCCAGGTCGTGGCTCTGGCCATCCAGACGGTGGGCGGCGTGATTGCTCCGGGACAAAAATTACTCGATGTGGTGCCGGCCAACGAATCTTTGCTGCTTGAGACGCGGGTGCCGCCTAACCTGATTGACAGCGTGAAGGCCGGTATGCCGGTGGATGTGCGGTTTTCTTCGTTTGCGCGGTCACCCCAGCTGGTGGTGCAGGGCAAGGTCGTGTCAATCTCAGCCGATTTGCTGACTGACCCCCAAAACGGCATGGCCTATTATTTGGCGCGAGTGGCCTTGACGCCAGAGGGCTTGAAGATGCTGGGCAAACGTCAAATGCAGCCTGGTATGCCCGTCGAAGTGGTGCTCAGAACCGGCGAACGCTCAATGTTGACTTACCTGCTGCACCCGCTGACCAAGCGCATCGCCGCATCCATGAATGAGGAGTGACAAGATGCCAAACAAATTTCGCGCCACAACACCCCGAAGATCAGCTCGCCGGGGCTTATCGGCAGCCGTATCGCTCGCGGTAGCGCTGGCCTTTGGTGCCGCAAGCGCGCCTGCATGGTCGCTTGACTTGTCGCAGGCCTACCAGGCAGCACTGCAAGAGGACGCATCGCTACGCGCTACGCGGGCGGCAACTGATGCTAAGCGAGAGCGCATACCCCAGGCCAGGGCGCAGCTCTTGCCAAGCTTGTCGGCCAGCGCATCCCGCACGCGTAATTCGCTTGAACGGACCACACCCGACTTTCAGGGTGATCCGGTCACCACCAGCAGCCGTTACAGCAGTGGCAATGACGCATTGACTTTGCGCCAACCGATCTTGCGTCTTTACCAAGTGGCTGATTACTTTCAGGCGCAAGCGCAGGTCAACGATGCCAACGCCGTTTTGGAGCGAGAGCTGCAAAACGTTGCGGTGCGTGTCAGCAGTGCTTATTTCGAGGCTTTGCTAACTGCCGAGCAACTGGCCCTGGTACAGACACAAAAAATCGCCTACACCACCCAGCTGGCAGCGGCGCGTAAACGTTTGACTGCCGGTGTCGGCACCCGAACCGATATTGACGAAGCGCAAGCCGCTCTGGATCTCAATGTGGCTCAAGAATTGGAAGCCCGCCAGAACGTCGACTTCACACGCCGACAACTCCAAACCCTGATCAACAGCCCCATAGAATCGCTGGCCACGCTGGATGCCGAGAAGATACAACTGCTTCAGCCGGAGCCCAACCGTGTGGAGGACTGGATTGCGCGCGCCGAGGAGAGCAGCCCCGAGATCCAGTCCCTCAAAGCGCAACTTGAAGCGGCGGGCTATGAAGTACGCAAGGCTCAGGCCGGCCATTTTCCGACGCTCGACGCTATTGCACAATGGACCCGCAGTGACAGCGATACCGTCACCAGTGTGAACAACCGCTATGTCAACAAGTCCATCGGCCTGCAGCTCAATGTACCGATTTTTGCGGGCGGTTATGTCAATTCACTGGTACGGCAGGCGCTGGCAGAGCAAGAGCGTGTCGCGCAAGCGCTTGAGGGCATGCGCCGCGACCTCGGTGTGCGCCTGCACCGCGAGTTTCGCGGCGTCACCGAGGGCGTCTTGCGGGTTCAAGCGCTGGAACAAGCGGTGCGTTCAACCGAGCAAGTGGTTTTGTCAAACCGCCGCTCTTTTGAGGCTGGCAGCCGAACCTTGGTAGACACGCTGAATGCCGAGCAACAACGAGCCGCCGCTCAACGCGACCTGACACAGGCCCGCTTTGTGTACCTGATTTCGCGCGTGCGACTGCAAGCGCTGGCGGGCGGACCAAAAACTGAAGTGATTGATCAAATCAACGGCTGGCTCAAGCGTTGATTTGATCCGACGAGACCCCTGCCGCGCCCTGCAATGGCAAGGGGAAACCCCTTTTGCCAGGAGGGGTTGATGGTGTCACACTGGGACGCAGGCAGCTTGATGGTTGCCCGTACGTCCCGATGACACACACGACAGGAGACCCCCGTGAAACCTACCATTCAACCCAGCCGGAGCCACAGCAGCAGCGTATTGGCTGGCGCGATAGCCGCAATGCTGTTGGGGGGCTGTGCCAGCACCGTCACTGCCCCGCCGCCTGCACCCACCGCATGCGCAGATCTCAATGGTTTTGCTGTGCGGGCGCAAGCCATCGGTTTGCCGACCACCGGTGCGGCCGTCACCAGTGCGGTCGTTATACCCGCAGCAGGCGCTGGCACGGCTGCGGTTGCTGAATATTGCAAGGTGATGGGCGATATCAACCCGGTCGACCCAGCCGCACCAAAAATCAAGTTTCAAGTCAACCTGCCGACCAACTGGAATGGTAAGGCCGTGATGTTTGGCGGGGGCGGCTACAACGGCGTATTGGCTACTGGCTTGGGCAACGTACCTGCGGGCCCAGCTGATAAACCTGCACCGCTGGCGCGGGGCTATGCCACTTTTGGCAGTGACTCAGGCCACCAGGCCAATGCCAATGGCAGCCGTGATGGCACTTTTGGTATTAACGACGAAGCGTTGAGAAACTTTGCCTCGGACGCCATCAAAAAGACCCGGGATGCAGCCATGGGCATCATTTCAACGCGCTATGCCGCCCCTGTACAAAAAACCTATTTTGCAGGGGGCTCCACGGGTGGGCGCGAAGCGCTTTTTGCTGTCCAAAACTGGCCCCAGGACTTTGATGGCGCGATTGCACTGTACCCGGCCTGGAACGCAGCCGCACTCGATTTGCAATTTGGCCGCATTACTCGGGAATTGGCCAAACCTGGTGCCTACCCCAGCCGGGCCAAGCGCAAGCTGGTGTACGACGCCGCATTGGCGGCCTGCGACGGCCTGGATGGCGCGATGGACGGTTTGATCAGCCATGTCAGCGCCTGCAACGCAAGCTTTAACCCGATGACAGCCACACTGGGCAATCAGCCTTTGCGCTGCGCGGGCGGTCTTGATGCAGGTGATATCTGCTTGTCAGACGCACAGATTGCGGGCTATAACGTGACCAGCACGCCGCTGGTCTTGAACTACACACTGGCCAGCGGCGAAACGACCTACCCCGGCTTTAACACCTGGGGTACTGACTTTGGCAACCCAAGTGCTAGTCCGCTGCAACCTACGGTGCTCACACTGGCACTGGGCACAGAGCAACCCGCCAACCCCATGCCCGCCGTCAAGCCGGCAACGACCTCAACCCTCGCCACCAGCCCACCTTACGGCGCGACGTTCTGGGACCAATGGGTCAAGCACTTTGTGACCCGCGACGCTAACTACAACGCTTTGAGTCTGGACCCGCAAAACCCCGGTCCGTGGCAAGCGCGCATTGTGCAGTTAACCGCTTTGCAAGACACCAACAAGACAGACCTGTCGGCCTTTGCCAACAAGGGCGGCAAACTGTTGATGGCACACGGCGCGCACGATGCACTGGTCAGCCCCCGCGCTACGCAGCAATACTGGCAACGCATCCGCACGGCGATGGGGCCGGCCAAAGTCGACAGCTTTGCCCGCTACTATGAAATCCCCGGTTATGGGCATGCCGTAAGCAGTGTGTTTAACGCCGCCTGGGACTCGTTGACGACGCTAGAGAACTGGGTTGAAAAAGGCATCGCGCCACCGCCGCAAACCGTGGCTGACACCGCTGGGGTGCCCGGCAGAACCCGGCCGCTGTGTGATTACCCTGGCTACCCCAAGTACAAGGGCGCAGGGGATTTGAACCTGGCCAGCAGTTACAGCTGCGCTACTCCCTGAAACGGTTGACGCTGCTGATACTGCAAAAAGTCACTACTGTCCGGTAAATTTCATCCAGAAGTTGAGCAAACCTAGCCCTGGTGCTGGTTTCAAGACGATTTAAGATTCCGGCGATTTCAAATACCGGCTTTTTCAGTGCGCTAGCGTGGTCTCATTTTTTTGAGATCTACG